>NZ_BAEH01000036.1 GCF_000241305.1 Gordonia effusa NBRC 100432 | reverse complement strand
CCCCGTAACACAGCCGCCCAACCTTCAACGAGATGAAATTTTGTCCCCGTGAGTTCCCTCAAAGGGCAATATGCCCTCGAAACTCATTGAGGGGGACGATATTTGCCAGACACCCGAGCTTATCTCCCAAGAAAACTCGATGGATCCAAATGCCCTCCTGCTGCGTCTAAAGATGAGGGGTTCGATCGGCGAACCACGGGAGGAGCACGGTCATGGATCAGAAATCGTTGTGGCGCAGACTAATCGTCGAGGACGACGGTATGTCGACCGCCGAATACGCGATCGGGACGATCGCTGCCGCGGCGTTTGGCGCTCTCTTGTACACGGTGGTCACCGGTGACAATGTGGTGAGTGCCTTGACCGGCATCATCACCAAAGCGCTGTCGACATCGGTGGGGTAGGTCATGCGGGCGCGACGTCTGCACGACGATGACGCCGGGATGTCGACAGTGGAGTCGGCGTATGCGATCGCTGCGATCGTGGCGGTGCTGATATTGGGAATCGTTGGGGTGTCTACTGTTTCGGCCCAGGTCCGATGTGTCGATGCTGCTCGCGAGGTGGCTCGGTTGATCGCGGCGGGCGACGCGACGGCTCGTGATACCGGCGCACGGGTGGCGCCGACCGGCGCGACTATCTCGGTGAATGACTCCTCGCCGGAGTATGTCGAGGTAACCGTCGAGACGACAGTGGCGCTGCTGCCCGGCCTCGACATCCGGGCTCGTGCTGTCGCGGCTCGCGAGCCCGACGCTGGGCAGAGCAGTAATGACGATCCCGATGCGCCGCCTGATCGATGACGATGGGTCGGCAACGGTGTTGGGAGCGTGGGCAATTGCCGCGTTGACGATGATCATCGTGTTGATGCTCTATGTCGGCGCTGCGGTTATTGGCCGTCATCGTGCGCAGTCGGCCGCCGACCTTGCCGCCCTCGGTGGTGCGATCTCTCAGTTGGCCGGCCAGGACGCGTGCGAGAAAGTCGCCGACATCGTGCATCGTCAGGCAACCAACGCGCGACTCGGCCGATGCGAAACTGTAGGCGACGACGTCGTGGTGACCGTAATCATCGGTATCACGTTGGGGCACTGGGGAATTCGTGAGGCGCGAGCCTCGGCGCGGGCAGGTCCAGTGGAGTAGCGGCTACGCCACCAACCGGCTCAGCAAGGTCAGCACCGACAGCGCACCCCGCTTGTCTAGCGGTTCATTTCCGTTGCCGCACTTGGGTGATTGCACGCAGGAGGGGCAGCCTCGTTCGCAACGACACGCGGCGATGGCCTCCCGGGTGGCCGTCATCCATTGTGCGAAGGCTTCGTAGCCGCGGTCGGCGAATCCGGCCCCGCCAGGGTATCCGTCGTAGACGAACACCGTCGGCAATCCGGTGTCGGGATGCAGGTTGGTCGATAGGCCGCCGATATCCCAGCGGTCACACGTTGCGACCAGGCCGAGCATGCCGATCGCGGCATGTTCGGCTGCGTGTAGTGCTCCGGGAAAACGGCCCGCGCTTACCCCGATGGCCTCGAGGGCGTCGGGGGTCAGCGTGTACATCACCGCCCGGGTCCGCAGCGTTTGCTCCGGCATATCCAGTGGGACGGAGTCGATAACTTCACCGGTCAGCAGTTTGCGCAAATAGCCAACAACCTGGTGCGTGACATCTACCTCGACCAGGGCCAGGGTTAGGTCGAAGAAGCGTTGGGACTCAACGGTATTGGTGATAGTGATCTCGGTGATCTCGCGCGCCGACGTCGTCCAGTCGGGTTCCTCGGGATGCAGTAGCGCCAGACCCTCGTCGAGATCGAGTTCGTCGACCACGTAACTGGCGCCCTGGTGAATATGGACGGCGCCAGCGTGTATCGACGACATCGCGCGGCCGGTATCGATCGTGCCGAGCAGTCTCGACGTGGTCGAATCAACGATGAGAACCTGTCCGCCGATACCGCCTCGGATATCGATGTCGGAGTGTGGATCCAGACCGGCGGCAACGTACCAGCCGGCCGGCCGTTTCTTGAGAAGGCCTGCGGCACTGAGTCGTTCGACTGCGGCCTGGGCATCGAAGAGTTCGATGTCTTGATCCTTCAATGGTAATTCGCAAGCGGCGCAAAGTAGTTGCGCGTCGAGAACGTAGGGATTGGACGGGTCGATCACCGTTGCTTCGACGGGTTTGTCGAGTAGCGCTTCGGGATGGTGAACCAGATAGGTGTCGAGCGGATCGTCGCGGGCCACTAGCACGACCGTTGATGCCTCACCGCGGCGCCCGGCTCGCCCGGCCTGTTGCCAGAAGGATGCGACGGTTCCCGGATAACCCGCAACGATCACCGCATCGAGGCCACTGATATCGACACCGAGTTCAAGCGCATTCGTTGTTGTTACGCCAAGTAATTCGCCATCGGCAATGGCACGTTCGAGGCGCCGGCGATCATCGGCGAGGTACCCGGCGCGGTAGCTGCCGATTCGCTCGGTCAAGTCGGGCGCGGACTGTGCGAGGAGATCGCGGGCGCTGCGCGCGGTTATCTCAACGCCGCGTCGAGATCGCACGAAACACAGCGTTCGCGCTCCCTCGATCACGAAATCGGCCAATAGTCGGGCCGCGTCCGCCCCCGCCGACCGCCGAACCGGCGCATCGTTTTCGCCGCTGGCCTCCGGCACGAAGTCGGGTTCCCAGAGGGCAACGGTTCGTGCACCATGCGGCGAGGTGTCATCGGTTACCGCCTCGGCGGGTGCGCCAATCAGTCGGGTTAGCGAACCGGCCGGGTCGGCATTGGTCGCACTCGCGGCGATGACGACCGGCGCGGCGCCCAACGCCCGCGCGATCCGCAGTATTCGGCGTAGCACCAGTGCGGTGTGCGAACCAAATACGCCCCGATAGTGATGTGATTCATCGACCACGATGAAGCGAAGGTTTCGAAAGAAATGTTGCCACTTTCCGTGCGCCGACAATATACCAATATGGCACATGTCCGGATTGGTGAAGATCCATCGTGAATGCGCGCGAGCCCACTGGCGGATATCGGGATCGGTATCGCCATCGTAGGCGCAAGGTTGCAAATGAGAGAATTCCGCACGGCCGGCAAGCAGTGTCGCTAGTGAACGTAGTTGATCGGCGCCAAGTGCCTTGGTCGGAGCCAAATACAGTGCGCACGCATTGGGATTGGTGAGAAATTCGGAGAGAATCGGAACTTGATAGGCGAGTGACTTACCCGACGCCGTTCCGGTGGCCAGAGCGACGTGCGTGCCCGAGTGTGCTAGCTGGGCCGCGCGCGCCTGGTGCTCCCAAAGTTGCGTAATTCCTTGTGCGGCAAAGGCATTAACGATAGCTTGGTCGACCCACGTCGGCCACGGAAGGTATGACGCTGATCGCGACGGGATCACCACGCTGTGCCGAAGGGGTGAGTTACCGGCTTCTACACCGGCCAGTGTGCGCGACAGTAACTCGCTACCGAAATCTACTTTGCGCATGTTCGCCTGGCCGTTCACCGAATGTCGTCTCGTGAGTTCCAATGTTATCCGTGTGTCCGAGATCGGGCAGAGAGGGCTTGTGGCCGTTGGCAATCACGCGTATGGGGCAGTGCGCAACCTTACGCCGCGGCAAAAGATAACTGTTTGGTTTCGACTCGCTGAACAACACCAGGTTTTCACTCAATTTGCATCTGGTGACTGTTGTGAACCCGCTGAACGTGGTTGACTTGTCAGCGGTCGCAGCTTCTGGTCAGTCCCGGTTGGTATCAGGGCTCTGAGGGGAATCGATGTTGCGAACGTGGTACTGAAGGTTAGTTTGGTCCGTCCAGGCTTTTTGATGTATGGCGTCGGAACCGGCCAACGGCACGAGACCATCGTGTTGCCTCTGTTGGTTTGTATGTAAAGGAATGCAGTAATGGCACAGGGAACTGTGAAGTGGTTCAACGCGGAAAAAGGCTTCGGCTTCATCGCACCGGATGAGGGTTCGGACGACGTGTTTGTCCACTACTCCGAGATCCAGGGATCCGGTTTCCGCACTCTCGAAGAAAATCAGCGAGTGGAGTTCGAGGTCGGCCAGGGCACCAAGGGCCCGCAGGCCACCGGCGTCCGCGCCGTCTAGGACTCGTTCGCTCAAACGACGAGCTTGCGCAATCCCGCCCCCGGTCATAGATCGGGGGCGGGATTTGTGGTCTAGGTGGGTGTACGACTCGCACTAGACTCGACCTATGTCCCAGATCGCGATGTTCTCCGCAGACACCGACGAGCCCGCGCTCGCCGATGTCGCAGGGTTGCTCGCAGCCAACGGACAGTCGGTTCACACCGCGACCGGGGCCAGGGTTTCTGTTGTCGTCGCTGATCAGTGGCGGGCTGACGCGTTGGTCGCCGAACTCGTCGCTGCCGGATTGGAAGCCGAAGCGGTTGTCTCCGACGAGGGCTCACCGATGGCCCGCACGCTGCCAACTCCCAGGCTGACGGCGTTGCATCGCAGTTGGTCCACCGGAGCGGTGAAAACAGTGCCGCCCGGATGGATGCCGACTCCACGTGCGATTCGTCTCTGGGTGATTGCCGGCGGACATCGCGAGGGCGCGCGATATCTACTTGGTCTCGACACCCACGCACCCGACACACATCCGCATTTAGCGACGGCGTTGATGCGGGTCGGCATCGCGCCGATCATTGTCGGAGCCCGGGGTGGCTCACCGGCATTGTGTGTCACCGGTAAGCGGCGACTCACCCGGCTGAGCGAGACCATCGGCCCCGCGCCGACACAACTTGGTGCAGCCGCTGATTGGCCTGCGGCTCAACTGTCCTGACCTGCGACTCTATGGTTTAGTTCGGTGACATAAGGGAATCTCTTGTCCCCCGAATGTGTAATCAGATGTGCAGCGCACGCTATACATAAGGTACAACGACGTATAAGAACACCTATTCTTCGGTTAATCCGCATACCGAAGTACAACGCGAAAGGCGCCCGTGGCCGAGACTGACACCGCCGCACCGACGAAGCCAATCCGGCGGCTCGTCATTGTCGAGTCACCGACCAAGGCGCGCAAGATCGCGGGCTACCTGGGTGCGAACTACGTCGTCGAATCGTCTCGCGGACATATTCGAGATCTGCCGCGCGGAGCGGCCGATGTGCCCGCGAAGTACAAGGGGCAGTCCTGGGCCCGCCTGGGCGTCAACGTCGACGATGATTTTGAGCCGCTCTATGTGGTCTCCGCGGACAAGAAGTCCACGGTGACCGAGCTGAAGTCGCTGCTCAAAGATGTTGACGAGCTGTATCTCGCGACGGACGGTGACCGCGAGGGGGAGGCTATCGCCTGGCACCTGTTGGAAACCCTCAAGCCCAAAGTGCCGGTCAAGCGGATGGTGTTCCATGAGATCACCGAGTCGGCGATCCAGGCGGCCGCGCAAAGCCCCCGCGACCTGGACATCGACCTCGTCGACGCTCAGGAGACCCGCCGCATCCTTGATCGTCTGTACGGCTACGAAGTATCGCCGGTGCTGTGGAAAAAGGTCATGCCGAAGCTGTCGGCCGGCCGTGTGCAGTCGGTGGCGACTCGAATCATCGTCGAACGCGAACGCGAACGGATGGCGTTCGTCTCAGCTGACTACTGGGATATCGCCGCGACAATGGACGCTGGAGATACCTCCGGTGACGCTACGACGTCGCCGCGTACCTTCCGCTCACGCCTGGTCAACGTCGACGATCAGCGGGTGGCAACCGGCCGCGACTTCGATTCCCACGGAGAACTGAAGAAGGCCGACGCCGTCGTTGTGCTCGACGAGGCTCGAGCCCGCTCGCTCGTTACCGGTCTCACCGGCGCGGCGATGTCAGTCACCTCCGTCGAGCAAAAGCCCTACACGCGGCGTCCCTACGCACCGTTCATGACTTCGACGCTGCAGCAAGAAGCTGGCCGCAAACTGCGCTTCTCGTCCGATCGCACCATGCGAATCGCACAGCGGTTGTACGAGAACGGCTACATCACCTATATGCGTACCGACTCAACGACGCTGTCGGAATCGGCGATCAGTGCGGCCCGTGCGCAGGCCACCGAGCTCTATGGCGCGAATTTTGTGCACCCCACGCCGCGTCAATACACCCGCAAGGTGAAAAACGCGCAGGAGGCACACGAGGCCATTCGTCCGGCAGGTGAGTCGTTCCGCACTCCCGGTGCGGTCGCCTCCGCACTGTCATCGGACGAATTTCGGTTGTACGAACTGATCTGGCAGCGCACGGTCGCGTCGCAGATGGCCGATGCCAAGGGGACGACGCTGAGTCTGCGAATCGCGGGGACCGCCAGCACCGGCGAGGTCTGCACCTTCGCCGCGTCGGGCCGCACTATCACTTTCCCGGGCTTCCTGTCCGCATATGTCGAGACCGTCGATGAGCAAGCGGGGGGACAGGCCGACGACGAGGAGTCGCGCCTGCCGAATCTGGTCGAAGGCCAGGCCCTTACCGCCAATGACCTTGAGGCAGACGGGCATTCGACCAATCCGCCAGCCCGCTATACCGAAGCTTCGTTGGTGAAGACACTCGAAGAACTCGGCATCGGACGGCCTTCGACCTATGCGTCGATCATCGGCACCATTCAGGACCGCGGATACGTGGTGAAGAAAGGTAGCGCGCTTGTCCCGTCGTGGATCGCGTTCGCCGTAATCGGTTTGCTCGAAGCACATTTCGAGTCTCTCGTCGACTACGACTTCACCGCGTCGCTGGAGGATGACCTCGACGAGATCGCCAGCGGCAACGAGAACCGAACCCGTTGGCTGACTGAGTTCTACTTCGGCAATGGCGACGAATCTTCCACGCCAGCAACGACTTCGGCGGATGGCGCTCGGTCCGACGTCGCACGACTCGGCGGGCTCAAGACTCTCGTCGGTGTGAATCTGGAGGGGATCGACGCGCGGGAAGTCAACTCCATCAACCTGTTCGACGATGAGCAGGGTCGACCGATCTACGTGCGCGTTGGTCGCTACGGCCCCTACCTGGAACGCAATGTGGCCGCGCCCGATGCCGAACCGGATCTGCAGCGCGCCAACCTGCCCGCGGATATGACACCCGACGAACTGACTCTCGAGGTTGCCGAAAAACTTTTCAGCACACCGCAAGAGGGGCGCGTGCTCGGGGTCGATCCGGCCAGTGGACACGAAATTGTGGTGAAGGAAGGGCGATTCGGCCCGTATGTCACCGAGATCCTGCCGACGCCAGAAGAGGACGACGACGGCGATACACCTGCCCCGGCCATGACCGTGCCGCCCGGCCCGACACCCCGCGACGGCGGCGCCACACCTGGCGGTACGTCCGGTTCGGAAGCGGAAGAACCAGTGTCCCTTGACGATCCGGCTGCGGGCGGTGTCGCCACCAAGACGGCTAAGACGACCACTAAGAAGGCGACCGCTAAGAAGACGACCAAGAAGGCTGCGAAGAAAGCTGCCGGTCCCAAGCCGCGTACCGGATCGCTGTTCAAGTCGATGGATATCGCGACGGTGACCCTTGATGACGCGCTCAAACTGCTGTCGTTGCCGAGAGTGGTCGGCGTCGATCCAGAATCCGGCGACGAGATCACCGCGCAGAACGGTCGTTATGGTCCGTACCTGAAGAAGGGCACCGACTCTCGGTCGTTGACGTCGGAGGACCAACTCTTCGAGGTGACTCTCGACGAAGCGCTGAAGATTTACTCCGAGCCGAAACGTCGCGGGCGGGCCGCTGCGGCTCCGCCGTTGCGGGAGTTGGGAAATGACTCGGTCAGCGAGAAGCCGATGGTCATCAAAGAGGGGCGGTTCGGTCCATATGTAACCGACGGTGAGACCAACGCCAGCCTCCGCAAGGGCGACGACGTCGCAACGATTACGCCCGATCGGGCCATGGAGTTGCTAGCCGATCGTCGGGCGCGCGGACCGGTCAAGAAGGCTGCCAAGAAAACCGCGAAGAAGACCGCAGCGAAGAAGACCGCGGCAAAGAAGACCGCGGCAAAGAAGGCGCCGGCCAAGAAGACCGCGGCAAAGAAGGCTCCAGCGAAGAAGGCAGCGGCAAAGAAGACACCACCGCCGGCCGCGGAGTAACGCGCCCCCCGCAAACCCGACCCGGGCGGACGTTCCCGACACGGAAACCGAGTCGGGAATGTCCGGGCGAGTGGGGTTTGCGAAAAGGGTGGGGTTTGCGATCCGAGCCCGAGCCCGAGCCCGACCGACCTAGCCTCAGCCTTGCTCGACCGGATCTAACTTTGGCCGCGCCAGCAGCGTTTCGATGCCGCGCCCGCGTAACTCGACACCTTCGCCGATATCCCAGAATTCGGCTTCGTCGGCAGAGCCGAGGAATACCGCGCGAGCCGAACCCAGGACCCGCGTCGGTTCGTCCTTGGCCAGCTCGGTCAGCCGCGCGGCCTCGTTCACCGGATCGCCGATGACGGTGTACTCCAGGCGTTGTTGCGAACCGATATGGCCGGCGATCGCCTTGCCAGCGGAGACGCCGATGCCGAAGTCAGTATTGCCAAGTGTCCGTTCGATTTCCACCCGCAGTTCGCGTGACGCGGCGAGTGCGCGACCGGCGAAATCATCGAGTTCGAGCGGCGCGCCAAAGATGGCGAGTGCGGCGTCGCCCTGGAACTTGTTGACGAAGCCGCCATGCCGCCCGACCACGTCGACGACGACTTGGAAGAATTCATTGAGCAGTCCGACTACTTCGCGCGGTGGCCGGTTGACCGCGAGTCGCGTCGAGCCGACGATGTCGACGAAAAGGACTCCCACGTAGCGTTCTTCGCCACCCAACTCGGTGCCGGTTTCGATGGCGCGTCGCGCCACGTCCTCGCCCACATAGCGGCCGAATAGGTTGCGCAACGCCTGGCGTTCCCGGACGTCGGCCACCATCTCGTTGAAGCCAGCTTGCAGCAGGCCGAGGTCGCTGCCGTCGTAGATCTTCACCGCGATGTCGAGATTGCCCGCGCGGACCTCGTTCTGGGCATGACGGAGTTGCTTGATGGGATCGGTGATCGCACCGAGCAGCCGCGCGATGGCGAGCACGCCGAAGGCGAGTCCGGCACAGGCCATCCAGAGGATGGGGCGAATGAGTTCAGTCGCCGTCGCGCCGGCGATCTGGAACCGGGCCAGAAGTATCAAGATGATGATGACGATCAGCGGCATGGCAACGGTCAGCAGCCAGAACAGGGTGATTCGGGTGCTGACGCTCGGGGCCACGGCGATATCGGGATCGTTCGCCATCGCCGCGACGGTGATCGGCCGGAGGACTTTCTCGGCCTGCATATAGCTGAGCACACAGGTCACCAGTGCACCGATAGCCGTGGCGCCAGCGACGAAGAATGCCCGCTGACCGCTGATACCGAGGTTGAGATAGGTGAACAGGATGCCGCCGATCGTCCACAGCGCGAAGTTCGATGCGGTGAGCAGCCACGGCAGCGCGAGTGCGCGACGTCGGGCATAGGTGTCATCTAGACGTGAACGCCGACGATGCCACACCAGAACCGGCAGACTGAGACGGATGCTGAGATAGCCGCCAACGAGGGCCGCGATTACCAGATAGAGCGCGAAAATAAGCTGGTTCCGGGCGTCGATCTGCGAAAGGCTGACCGCATATTTGTCGGGCATTCCGAATCGAAGGAACGCGAAGGTGAACAGTGCGCCGAGCAGATTGGCGCGCAGCATGTCGAGGGCGAGCACCGGCCATGGCGTATGGACTAGCCAGCGAGCCAGGTGCATGCCCTTCGACCACCTCGAGCGACGTGCAACCACACCACCAACGGTAGCTGGATGCTTGCAATTGTTAAACACTGCCGCTTCGCATCGAGTGTCCGGCGCGACCTCTAGTCTGTTGACGTGAGTAACGTGTTCGACCGCTTGATCGGCCAGCGGGCAGTGGCGACAGAACTGTCGGCGGCAGCGCGGGCGGCTTTGTCGGTGTCCGCCCGGCTCGACGAACAGAGTGCAGGCGCGGTGTCGATGTTCGACGCTGATGCAGGTCAGGTAGAGAATAGCGTCGCCGCTCAGCGGGCGTCGATGACGCATGCGTGGCTTTTTACCGGTCCACCGGGCACAGGCCGCTCAGTCGCCGCGACTTGTTTTGCCGCCGCCCTGCAGTGTCAGACACCCGACAACCTCGGGTGTGGGATATGTCGCTCTTGTACGACTGTGATGAGTGGCACACACGCCGATGTTCGCCATGTTGTACCGCAGGGATTGAGCCTTTCAGTATTGGCAATCCGAGACATCGTGCAAACGGCTAGTCGTCGTCCGGGAACAGGGCGGTGGCAGATCGTCATCGTCGAAGACGCCGACCGGCTGACCGAGCAGGCTGCCAACGCGTTGTTGAAGGTCGTCGAAGAGCCGCCGCCGCGTACCGTTTTCCTGCTGTGCGCGCCGTCAGTCGACCCGGAGGACATCTCGGTCACTCTGAAGTCGCGTTGTCGTCATATCGCGCTCACGACTGCGTCAGTGGCCGATATCGCCGACGTGTTGACCACCCACGACGGCATCGACGCTGAAGACGCGCTCTGGGCGGCATCGGTATGCGGAGGGCATATTGGTCGAGCCCGACGTTTAGCCACTGATCCCGCCGCGCGCAGCCAACGGCTAGCCGCACTGGGCTTGGCCCGAGCGGCAACCCGTGATTCGACGGCGTATGCGGGTGCCGAATCGTTGGTCCGCTCGGCCGACGAAGCGGCGAAGGCTATCAGTGCCGAGCTGGATGAGGCGGAGACCGAAGAACTCAAGACCGCGCTCGGTGCGGGCGGCACCGGTAAGGGCGCGGCACGAGCACCACGTGGGTCGGCGGGTGCCATCAAAGAACTGGAGAAGCGACAAAAGTCTCGCGCGACACGGACATCCCGCGATGTGTTAGACCGAGCCCTGGTGGACTTGGCTGCGCTCTTCCGTGACGCGATGGTCACAGCTTCGGGGGCCCGAGTGCAGTTCATGCATCCCGACATGGTCGAGTCCACGACGGCCGGCATGGCCGGGTTCGCGTCCCCGGAGCAACTATTGCAGTGCATCGAAGCGGTTCTGGAATGCCGAGAAGCGTTGGACCTCAACGTCAAACCCAAATTCGCGGTCGATGCGATGGTGGCGAAGATCGGTCAGGCGATGAGGAGTAAACGACCGCGCTAGGGCATCGCCGATAGCGGGTTTCAATCGAGGCGACGACGGGTAACCGCTGATGTGTCCTCTCTATGGCGTGACCGTGTCTCGATTGACGATTTCCCGAGCCTCGATGACGATGGCTCATTCGACTACGCGATCGTCGGGGCGGGCCTCACCGGGATGGCGACGGCCGTGCTGTTGGCACGGCGCGGCGCGAGTGTCGCCGTCATCGAAGGTCGAACCGTCGGTGCGTGCACGACCGGCAATACGACCGGCAAGGTGAGTCTCTTGCAGGGTTCTCAATTGTCGACTATCGCCCGACGGCACCGAGCTACGACGGTTGATGACTACGTGACTGCCAATTCCCAAGCACAGCAATGGATTCTGGACTTCTGCGAGAGTATGCGGGTGCCGTTTCAGTGGGAAGCGGCATATTCGTACGCACAGACGGCCGCTGGTGTTTCGCAGGCCCGCGCGGAATATGACGCGTGTCGCGCGGCGGGGCTGGATGTGTCGTGGGAACAAGACCTCGCCGAACTTCCCTTCGACACATGCGGGGGAGTCCGGCTCGACGATCAGATACAACTCGACGCGATGGAGTTGTTACGGGCCTTGGTATCCGAGGCCCTCGCCGCCGGAGTGAAAATATTCGAGCACAGTCGGGTGAGGAACGTCAGGATCGACGGCGCGGGAGCGGTTGGCGGTGACAAGAGAGTCGTCGTCGACGCGGTGAAAGCCCGCGTGCGCGCGACGGCGACGGTACTTGCCACTGGCACGCCGGTGCTTGATCGCGGCGGGTTCTTCGCCAGGTTGAGTCCACACCGTTCCTACGGATTGGCATTCCGGGCCCCCGCGAACACTCCCCGCGGCATGTACGTCTCGGTGGATCAACCGACTCGATCGCTGCGATACGCACCCGACGTCGGAGGTGAGTACCTTCTGGTCGGCGGGAATGGCCACATCGTTGGTCGTGCGGTTTCGCCGCAGGCGAAGGTCGATGACCTAATCGACTGGAGCCGAGCGCATTTCGATATCGGCGCTCCCGCCCACCAATGGTCCGCTCAGGATTACACGCCGGTCCATGGACTTCCCTACGCAGGCGCGCTATTGCCCGGAAGTGATCGGATCCTGGTCGCTTCCGGATACAACAAGTGGGGGATGACCAATGCCGTGGCCGCCGCGCACGCACTTGCTGCTCGCCTGCTCGGTGACCGCGGCGGGTGGGCGCGGGTCCTTGAGACATGGACGCCGCGCGAACTGGCGGGCCTTTCGTCGATGATCCAGACGAATGCCGGAGTCGCGGTAGCTATGACGCGTGGCTGGTTAACCGCCGAAACGCGCGGCGCCGGGCCGCCTCCCGCCGAGGGGGAGGGGCGTGTCGAGCGCCGCGCCGGCCGACCGGTCGGAATTTGCACCGTCAATGGCGCCACGACCGAGGTATCCGCGGTCTGTCCGCACCTTTACGGTGTTCTCCGCTGGAACGATGCAGAGAGTTCCTGGGATTGTCCATTACACGGCTCGCGCTTCGCGCCGGACGGCGCGATCCTCGAAGGCCCGGCGACAGCCCCATTGCACAACGTCAGTCAGTGATGCCGCGGCTACGCCGCCGCATGCTCCTTTTCACCGTCGGGTACGGCCTCCGGCGCGTACGTTGCGTACCCGGGGCGACCGCGTCCGACAAAGGCGCGTGCCCAATCGGCAAGAGCTTGTGTGCGATGTTTGAGACCCGCGAGGTAGTACAAGTGCACAACCAGCCAGGTGACCCATGCCAGCGGTCCGGTCATCTTGATCGTGTCTCGCACGTCGGTGACAGCGCCGAGTCGGTTGAGCATCGCCATGCTGCCCTTGTCGAAATAGTGAAATTCACTGCCGCGCTGGCGTTTTCCGGTGATCGTATCTGCGACGTGGCGACCCTGTTGCATCGCGACGGGGCTTTGCCCGGGGTAGTCGTGCAATGCGGTCATATCGCCGATGGCGAATACGTTCGCGTAGCCGCCGACGGTCAAGTCGTTGTTGATGAGCAACCTGCCCGCGCGGTCGGTAGCGCAGCCTGTCGCGGTAGCCAGTGCTTCCGCGAAATCCGCGGCGCGCACCCCGGCAGCCCAAATGACCGTGTCGGCATCCAATCGTGTTGGCGCGCCGTCATGTTCGACAGTCGCGCCGGTGGCGTCGAGGTCGGTGACCATCGCGCCGGTGATCACGGTAATGCCGGCGTCGGTCAGTCGCTGGCGTGCGTAGGCACTGAGTTTGCCACCGTAGGCCGGTAGTACGTCTGGTGCACCGTCGACGAGGGTGATGTGTACGTCCTGGTGGAAGTGACGTTTGGCCAATTCGGCTATTTCGCCGGCAGTTTCGACGCCCGTCGCGCCCGCTCCGACGATCACGAAGCTGGCCGCTCGCTGACGCGTCGTATCGTCGGCGGTCTGATCGGCGGCGATGACGAACCGTTCGTGGATATGGTCGCGCAGGGTCTTCGCGTCCTCAATGGTCTTCAAGGCGAAGGTGTGTTCAGCGAACTCGGGACGACCGAAATACGCCTGCGCCGAGCCGGTTGCTGCGACCAGCCAGGTGTATTCGACCACCGCGTCGTCGCCATCGGTGGTGACGAACACCTTCTGACCAGCGGCGTCCACCCCGGTCACATGCCCTTTGAGGATCGAAATGCCATCGGGGACAGTATCTTTGGCGGCGGTAGCGATGATCGCCGGATCCAGGATGCCCGTAGCTACTTGATAGAGCAGCGGTTGAAACAGGTAGTGCGCGGTGTCGCTGACGATCAGCGCGCGGTATCCGCGTCGTGCGAGGCGACGTGCGGCTGCGATGCCGCCGAAGCCCGAACCGACAATCACAACGTCGGCGGTATGGGTGGTGGTCATCGGGAATTCCTCTCTCGCGTCGTATCTCTCATTAATTAACAACACCACTCTGGGGCAGATCTATCCCGAGGTAAAACGCATAGATTTCAACGCAGTTATCTCAATCACTAATAAATGCTGATAGCCTCGGCTATATGGAGCTGCGTCAACTGCGCTATTTCGTCGCCGTCTGCGAAGAGTTAAGTTTCAGTCGAGCGGCGAGCCGCAACTATCTGTCGCAGTCGGCGATCAGCCATCAGATCGCACGGTTGGAGGCTGAGTTGTCGGTGACACTCTTCGACCGTTCGACGCGGCGGGTGATTCCGACCGACGCCGCTGATCGCTTGGCCCCGATCGCGCGTCAGATGCTGGCACTGGAGGAGTTGGCTTTTGCTGCCGTGCAGCCTGACGGACAGCGAATTCGGTTGGCCGCCAACATGTCTTTCGCCAATCGTGCGATGGCTGCGATCGCGGTTATCCGAGATGCGCACCCAGATGCCGAGGTGGACTTCATCATCCGCGACTTTGCCGCGCGGGTGGCTTCGGTGCGTTCGGGTGACGTCGACATCGCGCTGATACGAGGGTCACTGCCCGAATCGGAGGCCGGTGGTCGCACAAAGCTAGCGGTTCGCCGCTTGTGGTCGGAGGACCTGGTGGTTGTCGCATCGGAGAAGCACGCGCTGGCCAACGCCAAATCTGTTGATTTGCAACAGCTTTCGAAGTATCCGCTGCTATTGCCCTCGCTCGCGCAGCAACGGCTGTTGCGGTCGGTGATCGATGACGCCTTCGCCGCTTCGGGATTGACGGTGCGATGGGGTGCGCCGATCGCACCGGATCGCACCGCGGTAGCCGAATTGGTGAACCACCCCGATGCGTGGACGATTCTCTACGTAGGGGAGACGACGCCCGGTGTGCGGGTACTTCCGATGTCTCCGGGGGTGCTTCAGGTGGACGTCAACGCCGTCGAGCGTGCGGACGAACCGACGAGTCCACTGTTGGCCGAGCTAGTGGAAGTGCTTGTGCAAGGCCCTGATTCGTAGATTCGTGTGCCTACTTGTCGTCAGCGTCGGAGGCTGACTCGGAATCGGTGGTGTCGTCGTCCTCTTTGAGTGGGTCATAACCGCCAGGTGCGCCTTCGAGTACGGTCAGTTCGTTCTCGATCGCGGCGGATACGGCCTTGACCTCGTCTTTGATCTTCTTCCCGAAGTTCGACATGCTGATCTCCTCGCCATCGACGTGTGTCTGTTCCACTATATGGAGTTAAGTCCGGTTGCGTGAAATACCTTCCCGGAGAGCGCAAAAACCCCAGTCACACGGTGACTGGGGTTTTTGACTGCTCTCGTCGCGAGAAGCTTAGAGAACGGTCACGTTTGTGGCCTGAGGGCCCTTCTGGCCCTGCTCGATGTCGAATTCGACTCGCTGCGCCTCTTCGAGGTTGCGGAAACCGCTACCGCTGATCGCAGAGTAGTGAACGAAGACGTCACCGGTGTTGCTGTCGTCGGGAGCGATGAAGCCGAAGCCCTTTTCGCCGTTGAACCATTTGACGGTTCCTTGTGCCATGTTGCTTTACTACTTCCTTCAGAGAGAGATCAGGTGTAGATCCCGGCGTTTAGTCTTTCACACTCCGCGGCTCTCGGCTGCATCGAGTCCGAATTTTTCTAAGTCTGGGTAATGAAATTGGCAGTCTAATGTGCGGAGGTCATACCGTGGCGAGGGCGTATCTGCTGTCGGAATGGGTACGCTCGCCGTTTGTGATTACCCGCGTGAAGACATCGACCATCGGGCTGTCCGGAGTTAGGCCGAGGTCGGCGAGGTTAACCTGCTCGCTCCCGCCAGAGGCCGCTTTGCTCCCTCCCAAAGCGAGCCAGACCAGCATGTCGCTTCCGTCCGAATGCGTGCCCTGAGCCACGGCCCAGACCGAGTCGAATGCGGTCATCTGTGAGGTGATTGTCCTGAGGGTGTCGTCGAACTCGACGGGGGCGATGATCACGTCACCGCTTGCTGCTGGTTGTTCGAAGAACCAGTCGACGTGATCAGGTGGTTGACTTTGCACATACGCGGTCAGGAACTTCAGTGCCGTTTTGTATGTGGGTGAGTTGAGCCCGCCGCGAATCCAGATATTGGTTCCCTCACTGGCTTCGTGCTCGATGAGTTCGCGGATCTCCGGCAATGTATTGGTCGGAACGTCGAGTGAAAAGGCGAGTGCGTCGCGGTATTGCTCACGTGCCGCATTGAGATCGTCGGCGCCCCCCACGATGCTTTCCGGCATCGAATAGAACTGCCACCGTGGGCCATCAGTCGTGCACGAGCGATAGACGACCACTTGCTGACTTTCGTCAGTCATCAACTCACCTCTCTCCGTGCGTCCTGCGCAGACATCCCAACGTCACTTACCAAGACACGCCGGACGATGTTCCCGCTGACTTCAACATTGTCATGATAAGCGAAGGTGAACTCGGCGTCCTTGCCCTTGTAGCGGCGATGCGAGCCGCGTTGTCGAGTTGGGGGACCGCAATGTCGTTCGATGATCCGGACCAAGTCGGATGCCCGCAATGCTGGCCATCTATCGCCCATGCGGCCCCCAGGTCGTCACGCGGCGATGCTACTGCAGACATAGTGCGATTGACCGGCGTGTCGCACAATCTTGCTGCGAGATTGTTCTTCGCGGAGCCGCCTAGGAGAATCGAACTCCTGACCTATTCATTACGAGTGAATCGCTCTACCGACTGAGCTAAGGCGGCGCGCTGCCTCGCGACAGCGCTCACGAGTCTAGCGAGCGTGGACCCGGAATCTCAAACCGGGTGCGAAGGCTCAGGATGCTCGTATCGTGGAAGACATGGCTGCCACCAACCCGACCCCAATCGACCCCGCGGAAGTCGAGCGAGTCATCGCGGTGCCCTGGCGCATCGTCGGCAATGCGGTGCACGCCGACTACCTGACCCGCAACATGGTCACCGGTGGAAAATTCGTCGCGCGGGTCATCGACGCCGCGGAAGAACTCAATCACCACCCGGACATCGACTTGCGTTATGCCACAATCCATTTCGAGTTATCGACGCATAGCGTCGGCACGCTCACGGCCCTCGACGTGGAGTTGGCAGGCCAAATCTCGGCAATCGCAACCGAACTCGACGTCGAGCCGGCGTAATAACTGACACAACAACAAAGGCGCCACCCGAGCGGGCGGCGCCTTTATTTTGAAGTGACTACACCACGCCGTCGGCGCGCGCGGCATCGGCGACGGCGGCCGAAACCGCCGGCGCCACACGGGGATCGAGCGGGCTCGGCACGATCTTGTCGCGTGCGAGGTCGTCCGCGACAACCGACAGGATCGCTTCGGCCGCGGCGATTTTCATGTTTTCGGTAATCCGACGTGCGCCGGCGTCGAGTGCTCCGGCGAAGACGCCGGGGAACGCCAGCACGTTGTTGATCTGGTTCGGGAAGTCGCTGCGTCCGGTGGCCACCACGGCGGCGTACTTGGCTGCGACCGTCGGGTGGATTTCCGGATCGGGATTGCTCAGTGCGAACACAATGGAGTCCTCGCTCATCGAGGCGATCAGCTCTTCGGCGATGAGGCCGGCGGAGACGCCGAGGAAAACGTCAGCTCCGTTGAGAGCGTCTGCGGCGGACCCGGAAAGGCCACGCGGGTTGGTGCGAGCGGCAAGATCGGTTTTCACGGGAGTCAGATCGGTGCGGTCGGCGCTGACGATGCCCCGCGAGTCCAGCACGACGACGTCGTCGATGCCGGAGGCGAGCAGGATGTTGGTACACGCGACGCCGGCCGCGCCAGCGCCCGAGATGACGACCTTCAGCCCGGCGAGTTCGCGGCCGAGTACCCGTACGGCACCCTTGAGCGCGGCGAGTACGACGATCGCGGTGCCGTGCTGGTCGTCGTGCATGACCGGGCAATCGAGCGCTTCGATAACACGCTGCTCGATCTCGAAACATCGTGGTGCCGAGATGTCTTCGAGGTTGACCGCGCCGAAACTAGGGCGCAATCGGATCAGCGTCTCGACGATTTCGTCGGGATCTTGCGTGTCGAGTACCAGCGGGATCGAGTTAAGGCCGGCGAACGAACGGAACAGTGCCGCTTTGCCTTCCATGACCGGCAGCGAGGCGCGGGGGCCGATGTCACCGAGCCCCAGAACAGCTGAACCATCACTGACGACAGCGACCAGGCGATCGGTCCAGGTGTACTTGTTGACGAGTTCGGTCTCGGCCGCGATGGCGCGTGAGACCTGAGCAACGCCGGGGGTGTAGGCGATAGACAGATCGCGTTGAGTGTCGATCGGCGCACGCAGCTCCACTGACAGTTTGCCGCCGACGTGCGCGTTGAACACCTCTTCGTCGGTAATGGGTAACGGTGTCTCGGCAGGCTGCGTGCTGGGATCATTCGCCGTGCTGGTCACGGTCACTCCTTAGTACAGACGGGTCGCGGATCAATGCCACGAGTGTGACAGGCGCGATTGGCAGGCGCGTCGTTGCGCTACAAGAAAGCGGTCGCCGACGAGCCGCACGTGGTTGGTGCGTCACTCACATAGCGTCCTTCTCGCGGTCGCCTGGATTCGGTTCGCAAACGTCGGCGCGGGGCGAGAACATTAAAAGTCTGCCACCCTCGCATTTCCTAGGCAACAAGCAAGGATGCAACTTGTATCTATGTTGCGCATATGCCTACAGTCGTAGTCATGAGTAATGAACCTTCGGCGGCCACTCGGGTGTACGAGGTTGTCAAGGAACTCATCCTGACCAGCGAAATCCCCGGTGGGGACCTCATCAGCGAGGGTGATGTCGCCCGACGTTGCGCGGTCAGCCGTACCCCGGTGCGCGAAGCGTTCCTGCGGCTCGAGGCGGAGGGGTGGATGCGGCTCTACCCCAAACGTGGCGCGCTGGTGCTGCCCGTCACCGATCGTGAGGCCGGCGACGTACTGCGGGCGCGACTTCTCTTGGAAGGTCACGCCGTCGCCCAGATCGTCGACCGGCCGGCCGTCCGCGCGGTGGTGCTCGATGAGCTGCGCGCGAATTTGGCCGACCATCGCGGCGTCGAGTCGTCGGATATCGCGGCGTTTTCGAGAATTGACGCGCGGTTCCATCAACTCATCGTCGCCGCTGGCGACAATCAACTGATCGCGGGGTTCTTCAGCAGCCTCGGCGAACGACATCGGCGGATGACGACCGCGAGTGTCCAGCGCGATCCGGGTGTCGTCGCCCGCATCTTCGACGATCACGCGGCACTCATCGACGCCATCGAATCGGGAGATCCTATGGCCTTCGACGCCGCGTTGGCCGCGCATCTGACGTCGGTGCATCAGGGGCCGTCCACATATGGTCAGGCGATCCGATGATCGCCAACGCACAATCGCGAACAGGCCAAATGGCGGCCACCCGCTACCGAGGTTATTGGGCCGCGGTGGCAGCGGCGCTATTCGCAAGTGCTTGGGGCGGAAACGAATTCACTCCATTGTTGGTGATGTACCGCCAGACGTCGAATATGTCCGCGGTCGTGGTCGATGCCCTGCTGTTCACCTACGTTTTGGGCATCATCCCGAGCCTGTTGATCGCCGGACCGTTGTCAGATCGCGTCGGTCGCAAGAAGTTGATGGTGCTAGCGCCGATCGCCGCGGCAGCGGGCTCGCTGATTCTTGCCCTCGGCGCTCACTCGGCGGGGTTGCTCGCCACCGGCCGGGTATTCAGCGGTATCGCGTTGGGACTGTCGATGGCTGTCGGCGGTACGTGGATCAAAGAATTGTCCGACCTCGACGGCTCGTCCGGGGGAACCGGCGCCCGTCGAGCCGCGATGAGTTTGACCGCTGGCTTCGGTATCGGCGCGGGTGTGGCCGGGGTCCTGGCTCAATGGGGACCGTGGCCGACAGTGCTGCCGTACGCGATCAACGTCGCAATGGCGGTGGTCGCCCTGGTCTTGCTGGTACGAGTTCCCGAGACTCGGCATCCGAGGAAAGGCGACGATGTCAGATTTGTCGACGGCCTCAGGATCCCCTCGGTGACCAATGGCCGTTTCTGGACCGTGGTGCTTCTAGTGTCCCCCTGGGTATTCGGCGCGTGTGCAGTCGCCTATGCCGTAATACCCGCGGTGATGACGCCACATACCTCGGGTGCCCCGATTGCCTTCGCCGCACTCTGCTGTGTTGTCGGCCTCACCGCCGGTTTCGGCATCCAATCGGTGGGTCGCCGCATCGATGATCCGACTGGTGTTCGCGGGGCGGTGGTGGCGCTCGTCGTGCTGATGATCGGGATGGTGCTGGCCGCGGCTGCCGCACACGCGCTCACCCTGTGGCTGGCGCTGGTCTCCGCCGCGGTTCTCGGATGTGGCTACGGAATGGCGATGATTGCCGGACTTCTGGAAGTACAACGCATCGCCGGACCCGACGATCTCGCTGGTCTGACTGCCGTCTTCTACTCCGGAACATATCTCGGTTTCGCAGTCCCCGCGGTAATGGCATGGTTCGCCCAGACATCATGGGCGCCGACATATCCCGCCATGCTCGCGTTTGGCGCGGTTGCCGCGGTCGTCTGCTTGGTGATCTGTCTGCTCGGCCATCGGCGTTACCCGCCCACGGTCACCGAAGAGATGTGACGGCGACCGCGGAACGGTAGCAATGCCGAAGCGGTTCGCAGCGTCTAGTCGCGGCGGCCGATTGTGATGTAGTCAGGCACCAGCCAGGTGTACAGCGGCCGTTTGATCTTGTGTTGAGTGACGAGCGAGAAACCGGCGTCGAGCACCAGTTTTCGCATCGCCGATGGGCGTGGACTGAACGCGTTGAATGTTATCGGCGGATGAACGGTTGCGATCACGACGATGCCACCTGGCCGGAGCGCGCGATGGAAATCGTTGAGTGCCGCGGCGCGATCGAATAGGTGAAAAGCGGTTGTCGAGGTGATCGCATCGACGCTGGAATCGTCGAGTGGCAGGTCCTCGGCAGGCGAGTTGAGCCACGTTATCTCCGACGACCGAGCGCGGGCTTTGGCCAGCATCCCAGTTGACAGGTCGATGCCGTACATCGCTTCAGGATGAAGCTCAGTCTGGATGCGATCCGCGAGAATGCCTGTGCCGCAACCAACATCGGCGATACGTCGACTGCCGTCCGCGCGTAGCGCCGCGATCACCTCGTCTTGCGGAGGCCGGTAGATGAGCCGCTGCAAGACCGGTAAGTCATAGACGCGTGAGGCTAGATCCCAAACTTTCGTGAGGGCCGGGGTAAATGATCTGCTTTGTGTAGTCATGTCTAGGTTGTCCCTATCGTTGACGCACTCGTAGCTGCCATTTCCCCAGAGGTAGAACTCGGTAGTGCGTCGGCCCCCCAGGCCGACAGAACGAATTACGTTCGGCGGTTGTGCCTGTGAGGCAATCGTAAGTCGATGGTCGAGCCCTTTGTCAACGTTCCGGACTGACTGACGTGGCGACCGTTCGACGTCGATCAGGCGGTTGAGGCCAGCTCAGACAACGTTCGGCCGTCGAACTCACGATCCACAATCTGTCGAGTGGTCTGCGCCCAGTAATCTCAGACTTCGGCAGGTTATCGACTCGACAGTCGATAACCAAAGGATCCCTGGAGGTAGACCGAAGATGATGCTCACCGCGTGGGTCGCCCTGGTCACCGCGGTGTTGTTGGTGGCGCCGGGGGCGTTGGTGACACGTCGACTGGGGGTGACCTGGCCGGTTGCGGTCGCGGCGGGGCCGCCGGTGACGTTCTTGATCGTTAGCCTGGCCACTGTCTTTTACGGGGCCGTCGGGTTTGAGTGGAATCTCATTACCGCCGGTATCGCGCTGATCGTCGCATTGGTCCTGGCGTGGGGATACTCGCGTTTCCTCTATTCGCGACGAGGTCGACGACTGCTCCCCGCTCCCGAACCCGGCGACGAGCCATTGAGTCGCCATGCTTGTTATCGATTGATCGCCGGCATGGGCGTTGGTGTAGTGGTCATTGTGACAACGGCGGTGCGTCCCATTGTCAACACGGCGTTCGGGGGGCTCGACAACATCTCTCAGGTGTGGGATTCGCTGTGGCACGCGAGCTCGTTGCGCTGGATTCATGAGACCGGGGTCGGGTCCTCGCTGCGCATGGGCGAGTTGATGAACTACGACACGCACGGATTCAACTTCTATCCCAACACGTGGCATGCGCTGGGAGCGTTGATATTTCCGGTTACCGGAGCCAATCCGGTCGAGCTATACAACACGTATTCGCCTGCCGTGCTCGCGATCACCGTGCCCCTTGGGGTCGCGACTCTCGCGTATTGGCTTGCCCGGCACCGATTTTCTACATCCGAATCGGCGACGATCGCGGCAATCGGAGCGGCGATCGCGGGCCTGTTCCCGTCGCTGCCCTATGTCGAATTGGAACTGACCGCGGTGCCAAATGCCGTCGGTGTCTCGATGGCGCCGATCGCGGCCGTGCTCACGATTTCCGCGGTGCGGGACCGACGACGCATCCTGCCGGCCGCGGTCGCGATAGCTGGTGTCACCGCAACCCATCCGTCGGGTCTGGTCGTAGTCGTGGTCATCGTCGGACTGTGGTGGGTTACCCAGGCTTTATGGCATCCGATCGCAACGTCGGGCGGGGGGTCGGCCTGGCGTGCCCGTGTAGCGGACGTCGGCACCCTTGGGGCCACCGGTATTGGTGCACTAGTGCTTTCGGCGCCGGTCATCTACGGCACTATCAAGATCGCCGGAAATAACGAACTCTCTGGGTTCGACTTCCGCGACGAATCCGCGACGCTGGTGGAAGCGCTGAAGCAGGCTCTATTCAACTACACCATTCCGCTTAATCGGCTTGGGCCGGTGTGGATTCTGGTGTTGGCGTCCATGATCGGACTTCTTGTGCTGATCTGGCTGCGATGCTGGGGCGGTCTCGCGGCGTGGTTGGTCTTCGTACTGGTGGCGGCGAATTCAGTTGTCGCACTTGGCCCACTGTCGGATCCCCTCGGAACCCTGGGTGGATACTTCTACAATTCGGGGCACCGGCTGACCTTCGTCACGGCGATATTCGCAGCTGCCGCGGCGGCGGTTGCCGTTGGTGTGGTTACGAATTGGGTCGCGAAGCTACTTGCTGCCCGAACGTCGGCGCAAACGGGGCGCAAACCATTCGCACGCGTCGCGGTCCCGGCGGTATTCGCCATAGTTCTCGTCCTGGTCGCCGGCGGAGCAGTTCTGCGGTACCCGGCGAATGCGCAGCTCGCTTCCAAGGAGCGCGGGGACAAATTCATCGGCCCCAATGATCTGGCCGCCTACCATTGGCTGGCCGACCAACCTGATGCACGTAAGTCGTTGATCCTCAACAACTTAGATCAGGGCACCGGGTGGATCTATCCGGTGACCGGCCTCACGCCGCTGTTCCCGTTCTATCGGGCCAACGACTTTTCGCAGCGGCAACGTGACCTGTATTGGGGCGTTGGTCAAATCGGAGCCGATCCGAAGATCGATGCGATTGTGCGAGATATGAAGGTGCGCTACGTAATTGACAGCCCGCCGAGTTACTGGTGGTTCCAGAATGGCGTCCCCGACCCCGAGCACGGCCGTCAAGGGGATCCGTTCTTGTCGGTTCGAACGAAGGGTGCCCCGGGTTTGAAGCCAGTCTTCCGCAAGGGGAATGTGACTGTCTACCGGGTGAGCGACGAGGTGCTGGTACCTAGGTGATCTTGCGGGGTCTCGATACACCGTCCGACTCGCAGGCTCGTCGGTCGGCACTCGACCATCGGGGGTGGCCATTCCCGCTGATCGAGTGCCGAGGAGCGTTAGCGACGAGGTGTATCGAGATCCCCTACGCGTCCGGGTATCCGGTGGGATTCTCCGACTGCCAACGCCAGGTGTCGACACACATGTCGTCGATCGTCTTCGTTGCGCGCCAGCCCAATTCATCATTGGCTCGGGTCGGATCGGCATACGATGCCGCGATGTCGCCCGCACGACGTGGCGCGATCTCGTACGGGATCGGCCGACCGCTGGCTCGCTCGAAAGCCTGGACCACTTCCAGCACCGAAACTCCCTGTCCGGTACCGAGATTCCATACCGACATCGATTCGTCGGCGGCACCGATCCTGTCCAGAGCGGCGACGTGGCCAGCGGCCAGGTCGTCCACGTGGATGTAGTCGCGCACCCCGGTGCCGTCTGGGGTGTCGTAGTCATCGCCGAAAATCGACAACTTCGCCCGGCGCCCCACGGCGACCTGTGCCACGAATGGCATCAGATTGTTGGGTATTCCGCTGGGGTCCTCGCCGATCAGCCCGCTTGGGTGTGCGCCGACGGGATTGAAGTAGCGCAATGCGGCTATGCGCCAAGCGGAGTCGCTGGCCGCGACGTCGGCCAGCACCTGCTCGATCATCACCTTGGTCCAGCCGTACGGATTTGTCGCCGACGTCGGCAGGTCTTCGGTCATCGGCAACCGCGGCTCGGCGCCGTACACCGTCGCCGATGAGGAGAACACCAGTTTGCGTACCGAATGTCGTTCCATCGCGCGTAGCAAGGCAAAGGTGGTGCCAAGGTTATTCGCGTAGTAGTCCAGCGGCTTTGCCACCGACTCGCCGACCGCCTTATAGCCCGCGAAGTGGATGACGGCATCGATCTGCTCACTTGCGAAAAGGTGTTCGGTCTTGTCGGCGTCGGCGAGATCGAAACTGTGCGTCGGAATCGATTGTCCGGTAAGGCCTTCCAGGCGGGCCATGACGGTGGGCTTAGCATTGGAGAAGTCGTCGACGACGATGACGTCGTGCCCGGCGTCGGTCAGCTTGATGACGGTATGTGAACCGATATAGCCGGCTCCGCCACTCACCAGTACACGCATGATTATCCGATCACCTTTTCACTTGCGGCATAACGACTTTCGACCCCCGATTTCGCGGACTGCCACCACCGCGTATTCGCGCGATACCAGTCGACGGTAGCCGCCAATCCTGACCTAAAGCTGAGATAGTTTGGCTGCCAACCAAGTTCATCGCGCAGTCGGGTCGAATCGATCGCATATCGCCGATCGTGGCCGGGTCGGTCAGTGACGAAATCAAACGCGTCCGATGGCTGGTCGAGTAGTCCGAGAATCGTCTCCACGACGGTGCGGTTATCCGCCTCGCCGTCGGCGCCGATCAGATACGTCTCGCCGATCTGCCCGCGGTCGATGATCGCCCAGACCGCATCATTGTGATCGTCGACATGTATCCAGTCGCGGACGTTGCGCCCGTCACCGTAGAGCTTGGGACGTTGGCCGGACAGCACATTGGTGATCTGTCGGGGGATGAACTTCTCGATATGTTGATAAGGCCCGTAATTGTTGGAGCAATTGGAGATCGTCGCCGCGACGCCGAAAGACCGCACCCACGCGCGAACCAACAGGTCGCTGCCGGCCTTCGTCGAGCTATACGGACTCGACGGGTTGTACGGGGTCTCCTCGGTGAAACGAGCGGGGTCATCGAGGTCAAGGTCGCCATAGACCTCGTCGGTACTGATGTGGTGATAGCGCACCCCGTATTTGCGGATCGCTTCGAGCAGCGTGAACGTCCCGACGAGATTGGTCTGCACAAATGGTGACGGGTCGTGAAGCGAATTGTCGTTATGCGACTCGGCGGCGAAATGCACCACCAGGTCTGACGCCGCGACCAGTGGGTCTACGACCTCGGCGTCGGCGACATCACCTTCAACCACTCGCACCCGATCGGCAACGGCCGCGAGGGACGCCGGGTTCGCCGCATAGGTGAGTTTGTCGAGCACGGTCAGCTCGACGTCGGGGCGCGTACTCAAGGTCCGCAACACAAAATTGGTGCCGATGAATCCGGCGCCACCGGTAACGAGAACGCGCATTACGGCCTCTCCTAGACGACGTTGACCGAATCAAGTGTACGAACCGCGCCATCCCAGCGGCTGGTCGTGGCCTGTGAAGAAGCTAGGGTGATCGCATGCGAGGAATCATTCTGGCTGGTGGTACGGGCAGTCGACTGCATCCGATCACCCTGGGCGTGAGCAAGCAACTCGTCCCCGTCTACGACAAGCCGATGATCTACTACCCGCTGTCGACGTTGATGCTGGCTGGTATCACCGACATTCTGATCATCACCACGCCCGCCGACCGGCCCGCTTTCGAGCATCTACTCGGTACCGGCGAGCAGTTCGGTATCAGCCTCTCCTACCTCGCTCAGCCGTCACCCGATGGTTTGGCTCAAGCCTTCGTACTCGGCGCCGAGCACATCGGCGGCGACTCGGTCGCACTGGTGCTGGGCGACAATATCTTCTACGGGCCGGGGTTGGGCAGCCGGCTGTCGGGCTTCGACGGACTGACCGGTGGTGCGATCTTCGCCTATTGGGTCGCCGATCCGAGTGCATATGGCGTCGTCGACTTCGACGCCGACGGCACCGCGATCTCACTGGAAGAGAAGCCCGCACAACCGAAGTCGAATTTCGCGGTCCCGGGTCTCTATTTCTACGACAACGATGTCGTCGACGTCGCGCGGGGCCTAACCCCAAGTGCGCGTGGCGAATACGAGATCACCGACATTAACCGGTACTACCTTGAGCGGGGCGATCTAGCGGTCACGGTGTTGCCGCGCGGCACGGCGTGGCTCGACACCGGCACCTTCGATTCACTCCTCGATGCCGGCAACTTCGTTCGCACCGTCGAACAGCGTCAAGGGCTGAAAATCGCTGTGCCGGAGGAGATCGCGTGGCGTCGCGGCCTCATCGACGATGACGAGCTCGCACGTCGTGCCGAGCCGTTGCGCAAGTCGGGATACGGTGACTACCTTCTTGAATTGCTCACTCGCGGAAAGGGTTTCTAGCAAATGCAGGTTCGGCCGCTGTCCATTGACGGAGCGTGGGAGTTCACCCCGGTACTACACGGCGACAGCCGAGGGTTATTTCTGGAGGCGTTCAAGGCGCCGCTCGTCAGCGAGGCTATCGGGCATCACTTCGACCTTGCGCAGGTCAACGTCTCGGTGTCGTCGACAGGTGCGCTGCGCGGCGTACATTTCGCCGATGTTCCGCCCGGGCAGGCGAAATATGTGACCTGCCCGGTAGGCGCGGTTCTCGACGTCATCGTCGATATCCGGGTTGGCTCACCAACTTTCGGTACCTACGACACCGTGCTCCTCGATGACGTAGACCGTAGGGCGGTCTATCTCGCCGAAGGGCTTGGCCACGCCTTCTTGGCGCTGGCCGACGGCTCGACGGTCACCTACCTGTGCTCGACTGGATACAACGCGACCGCCGAACACGGAATCAATCCGTTGGACGCCGACTTGGCCATCGACTGGCCGACGGTTGGGCGTGACGGCAGGCCGTTGACTTACGAACTATCCGAAAAAGACACTGCCGCACCGACTTTGGCTCAGGCATCCGAATCTGGCCTGTTGCCGGACTACTCGTAGTAGTCCGGCAACAGGCCAGGGTGGAATTACGGCCAAGCCAGGAGGCCGTGTTCGAAACGCTGCTCGAATCGGTTGCCCACCTTGTATTCGTCGGTGATGGGTAGTCCATATTGGGACCTCGTCGCCCCCAGACGTACCCACTTCTTGAAGATCTCGCCCCAGATCTGGTGTGCTCCGGTCTGCGCGGACCAGAAGATCGCGCCGCCCTGAAAATCGTTCGAGCGAGCGCCGGGTTGCGTTACCGACTCGGGATGGGCCTGTTCATTGTTGACCGGATAACCCAACGGTCCACGCTCCCATTGCAGCGCAGCCCATTTCGCTCGGATCGCACCACCGACCTGATGTGCGGTGCCACTTGCGACATTGGGATGCCAGTAGAACGAGGTGTCCTTCGCGAAGCGCTGAAACCTGCCGCCGTTGGCAGCGGCGGACTCGTTTATCGTCGGATTTCCCCATTTCTGCGGTCCACCGGTGGCTAAGTAGGCTTGTTCGATTTTTCCCACCACCCAGAAGTTGCCGTAGAGATGATCGGCGTGAGCTGTGCCCGCGCCTAACCATGCGGTTACGACGAACGACACTGCCAAGAGGAGGGTGACGATTCGATTGGAGGATGATTTTCTCATGCCGCGCCTGACCTTTCATTCGATGTATACGGCTGTCACCCCGCTGACATGGGTTACATCGAATGAGCGGTGTTCTGGCGTTAACCCGGGTCGGTCATCCAGCCGACCTCAGCGCAGGTGCAATGGGATTCCCTGGTCGGCGAATACGGCGACGATGTCGTCGAAAACGTCGAGGTGAGCGCGGGCAGTGTCGGAGTCGATCCATTCGAATTCGAACCGCTCGTCGGTCGGTGTACCGAAACTACCGCGGAGGCAATCGGCTAGCCCGTCGAGATTGGAACCGAAGTAGCCTCCGGGACCGTTGACGCTACGTCCGATTTCGGCGTAGAAATCCTTCGTCGACGAGATGACCGAACCGTCGATCTGATAGCGGATCATGTGGAAGTCGCCTTTGCTCAGTAGTTCGCGTCGCGGATCTCGCAGAAGGACACGTAGTGGTCGCCGGTGTAGTAGTAGTGCGGCGGGCTGGTCAAAGGTGTTCCGCCAGTGACGATTCGACGCGCACCGCGAGTGGACGATCCGGGCGTGATCACCGTGTATTCGTGGTAGTAGCCAGACGCGGCGGACGGCAGGATGCCTTCCCGATTGGCGAAGACCACGCCGTCATTGTTGGGGTAGGGGAATGGTCCACCAGAGTGGATGAGATCGACGGTGTCGGTTGCCTGCGAAGGCAAGGACGACAGGTAGCAGGATGAGACGGCGGCGTCGGCGGTAGCTACCGGACCGATGAGGAGGGCGGCGGTGGCGACGAGGGAGGCCACCAAGACGGTTACGCGCTTTGTGAGCATGTCTAACGAATACCGGGTCCATGTAACCGGTTGATGGATTCGAAGTGAAAAGACCGCGGCGCGATTGCGCTACGTTGTCAGCGAGTGAAGGTCCAGCCTCATCGGAAAAGGCTTGTCGCTGAAGAACTCTCCGGTCGCGGCGACTTCGTCGTACCCGTCCTTGGTCAGCGTTAGGGCCGTGAGCCGCACTTCGCGGTCGAGGTCGACGATCCAGTAGTCTTGGATTCCCGCAGCCGCGTACTCCTCGCGCTTCGTTACGTGATCGACCCGTCGCGAACTGGGTGAGACGATTTCGACGGCCAGGAGAACATCGCGGGCAACGAGAGATCGCCCGCCCGCGTTTCGACGGCATACGACGAGATCTGGCACACGAATTGTGGGCCGGTAGTCGGCGTTAAGAACCACCTCGAACTCGGGTAGAACCTTCATCGTGGCGGGAACCTGCGAACGCAGCTGGAACCCTAATTCCATACTCGCCTCAGCATGCGGCATGCCCGGCCTTGGTGACACTACGGCGACCCCCTTTGACAACTCGGCCCTCCCAGCCGAGTCCTCTGGTAGCGCATACCACTCGTCCAACGTCAGTAGTCGGAGATGAAGTGGTGCCACCATGTTCGTGAAGATTACCCGGTCAGATGCCGAGCGCATAGACAAATATCCACAGCCCTGTGGATAAGTCTTTATCGCTTCTCGTTCTCCGCTTCCGCGTTCTGCAGGGCGACGGCCCGGGCCAGCTGGGCGTACCTGATCTCCAGATCCCGAAACCGCAGGTAGGTGGATATTGTCGTGAACGCGAAAGCGATCACCAGGAGGAATAGGACGAGGTCCAGGCCACGCTGAATACCGAGTTTGTTGGCGACCCAGGTGACGTCGTTCTGGCGGAGCATCGCGTAGGCGCCAAATACGATGAATCCGACGAATAGCAACTTGACGCCTGCCGACGCTCGCGCTGTTCCGCGGTTGGCGATGAAGAAGCCGACGAGCGCGACGATAATGAGCACCGACAGAATCTGGAACCAGATCATCTCATCACTTCCTCGTCCGGCCATGCAGCATGCCGTCGGCCAGGATATTGACCCCGTTGATCAGAGACTGCCCCTTGGCCCGCGAATAGTCGGTGTACAAAATGGTCACCGGCTGCTCGGCGACCCGCCACTCGTGGTGGTCGATCAGCGCCACGAACTCCGACGCGTGCGCCATGCCATTCATTCGGATGTCGAGCTCGTCGGCCACCTTCTTGTTAAAGGCACGCAGTCCGTTGTGTGCATCGGATAGGCCGAGCCGGCGGGTCCGGAAGCTCAACAGCACCACGGTCCGTAACACGATCCGCTTGATCAGCGGCACCGATTCGCTGCGACCGTCGGCGAACCGGGTTCCGACGATGATGTCGATCGGCTCCGAACGTAGCCGTTCGATCATGGCCACCACATCATCGACCTGATGCTGACCATCGGCGTCAAAGGTGACGAAGTACTTGGCGCCGGGCTGCTTACGTGCGTATTCGACTCCGGTCTGAATTGCCGCGCCCTGTCCGAGATTGACCGGATGTCGCACCAATCGTGCGGGAGAGGCTTTGATCTCGGCCGCCGAACCATCGGAACTGCCGTCGTCGACGCACACGATATTGGGAAAAGTCTGTGCCGCGTTCTCCATCACTTCGCGGATAACCGGCGCTTCGTTGTATACCGGCACCACCAACCAGACGTCGGCATTGGAGCCCGACGGGGCAGCAGCGGTCATGCCGGTAACCCTATCGCGCTGCTCGCGCCGAATTCGCATCAGCGCGCCCGCCCACTACGCTGGCCTGGTGACTGTCGATGTGATGATGCCCTTCTACGGCGACGTCGCACATTTCAAACAGGCGGTGACCAGCGTTGTAGGTCAGTCCGACACTGGCTGGCGCCTCGTCGTTGTCGACGACTGCTATCCAGACCCAGAGCCAGCGCGTTGGCTTAAGTCTCTCGACGACCCCCGCATCGTCTATCTGTGCAATGACACCAACCTCGGCGTCAACGGCAATTTTCGACGCTGTGTCGACCTTGTCGAATCCGACTACTTCGTCGTCATGGGCTGCGATGACGTGATGGCTCCCGACTATCTTGCGACTGTCACGCGCCTTGCTGCCGCAAACGCCGATGCCGTGGTCGTGCAGCCGGGTGTCGATGTCATCGATGACGCGGGCGCGCCGGTTCGGCCCCTCGGTGACCGGATCAAGTCGCGCCTGGCTCCGTCGCGCGCGTCAGTGCTATCCGGGGAAGCGCTGGCGCGCAGCCTTTTTCACGGCAACTGGACGTATTTTCCGTCCTTGCTCTGGCGCACCTCAGCGGTTCGCGCGGTCGGATTTCGAACGGGTTTCGACGTCGTACTCGACCTCGCGTTGCTCATCGACCTTACCGTCGACGGCGGGTCGCTCGCCTACGACCCAACGGTCGTCTTCTCCTATCGACGTCACGGCGGCTCGGTTAGTTCGGTCCAGGCCGTTGATGGCCGCAGGTTCGACGAGGAGAATCGCTTCTTCGCCGAGCAGGCGGACCGATGTCGGGAGCTGGGCTGGACGAGCGCGGAGCGAGCCGCACGAATCCACGCGACGTCGCGGCTGAATCAGGCGATTTCCCGATGGTCGAGCCGCTCTTCCCAATAGTTGAGTGCCACCTGCGCTGGTCGAGTGCCCACCTCCGATGGTCGAGTGCCACCTGCGCTAGTCGAGTGCCACCCCGATGGTCGAGTGCCGAGGAGCGCTAGCGACGAGGTGTATCGAGACCCCGCGACTTCCCTCGAAAACCATTGCACTGCAACGCAACCAAATGCAGCACGATCCCGACCACCGGCCCGACGATCAGCGCGACCGACACCCGGCCCTGCACTCCCAGCGGCACAAAAAGCAATCCGATCGACGCCGCGGTGGCCAACCACCAGCCGACCGCGAACCATCGATGTGCGCCGACCGCGAGCACACACGCACCAGTAATCGTCAGCAGCGCGAGCATCGTGGCGCCAATCGTGAACCACGCCAACGTGATCCCGCGCAATTCATACTCGCCCCCGAACACGGTGGTCATCAGCCACGGTCCAATCAGCCAGGCAGCGACCGCGCCAATTACGCCGACGCCAGTGACCGCGGCGAACGGAATACCGAGTGCGGCGACCAGCCGATGTCGCTGATCAACGAACCGGGTAATTAGGACGCCCTGAAAGCTGTTGAGCGGCACTAGGAGCGGGGCGCGGGTGAGGGTGATGGCGAGAATGACCGCCCCGATCACGTCGGCGTTGTCGGAGTCCGGTGCGGTGATTTGGATCAACACCGGAAAGCCCATGACGAGTACCGCGCTGGCGAGCGCCGCTGCCATCGCGGTCAGCGTGTTCGTGGCGAATACACCCGGCCCGACGTCGGCGCCCAAGCCGATCACCCGACGTGCCGCTGGGGAGATCGCCAATATGAGCAGCCACGACACCGAGCCGATCACCGTAATGACGAGAAAAGCGTTGAGCGACAATCCCATTGTGAAGGCGATGATCGCACCTATCAGGCGAATGAGGGCGTCGACGGTCAGTAGCGTCGCAAAAGTCGACCACGACAGCGTTCCCGACAACGTCCCGGAGAGGTGCGCGTACACCGCGAAACTCACAACCCCGATGGCTAGCAGTGCCACCGACAATCCGACATGGGAATCGAAGACATGCGGAGCCCACAGCCACGACGTTGCCGCTACGACTACGCCGAGCGCCACACCAATCGCCGCGTTGACCCAAAGCGGTCGTCGCCAGAACGTGACGTGAGGTGAGTCCGTTAGCGAACTGCGGATCACCCGCGTTGTCTCCTGTAGCTGGCCGTTCTGCGCGCCGGTCACCATCCCGTAGGCAGCCCAGAACACGGCGAAACTCGCGTAGGCCGCCGCTCCGAGTTGCCGGCCCGCGAGCACTATCACCACATAGCCCGATGCCGCGGCGATCACCGTGGCAACGGTTACCTGACGCAGATCCCCGGCGCTCGTCTCATCCGTCGCGACCCCGGGTGCGTCCGACGCCGCGCTCATCGCGGATATGGCGGCAACTGGGGTTGATGTAGCCACGCTTGCCACAGGCCGGTCAGCGACGTCGACGAAAAGCCGGCGGCCAGCGTGGTGAAGTCCTCGGTTGTCACTGATCCGTATCGGTACTTGTCGGTCCAACGTCGCAGCAGGGCGAAGAAGTTGCCGTCGCCGATCGTTAGTCGGAGAGCATGAAGGGTCATCGCGCCGCGTTTGTAGACCCAATCCTCGAACATCTGCGATGGCCCTGGATCTGACAGCGGCACCGACACCGGTCGGGCGGCGAGCTTGGCGTAATAGTGGCTGGCCCATTCATCGGCGGATTTGCCGCCGCAGTGCTGGCTCCATAACCACTCGGCGTAGCAGGCGAAACCCTCATGCAGCCAAATGTCCCGCCAGCGGGCCAGGGTCACCGAATTGCCGAACCACTGGTGTGCCAGCTCATGTGCGACCAGACGTTCGGAACCGCGAGTGCCGTCGCAATGATTGGCGCCGAAGATCGAAAAGCTTTGTGCCTCAATGGGTATTTCAAGTGGATCGTCGGTGACCACTACGGAGTACTGCGGGAACGGATACGGCCCGAACATCTCCGAGAAGGTCTCGATCATCTCCAGTTGCCGTCCGAAGTCGATGTCGAACGTCGACATCAACCGTTGGGGCAGTACGGCTTTGACTGGAACCGGCCGTGTTGCGAGTTCGCGGAGGCGGTACGGGCCGACCTGCACAGATGCAAGATAGGTCGACATCGGCTCAACCTGTTCGTACACCCAGGTGGTCTGGCCGGCTTTGACACGCTTGGACTGCAGCACGCCATTGGCCAATGCGTAGAACGGCGAATCGGTGGTGATGGTGAATCGGTAGGAGGCTTTGGAGACCGGGTGATCGTCGCACGGAAACCACGACGCCGCTCCATTCGGTTGGTTGGCACAGAGCGCCCCCTCGGACAGCTCCTCCCAGCCGACCTCGCCCCACGTTCCCTTGATCGGGCGCGGGTTGCCCGAACATCGGATGATCACCGTTAGCGCACCGCCGGGGTCGATGACGCCGGGTGGGGTGATGGTTAGTTTGTTGCGACGGTGGGTGTAGCGGACCCGCTGCCCGTTTACGGTGACTCGCGCGACGCTCATCGTCGTGGCGAGGTCGAGCGAGAAGCTATTGAGCTGCTGAAATGAAGTCGCGGTAATGGTTGACGTGACAACCAACCTGTTTGTCGCTACTTTATACGTGAGCTCGAGGTCGTATCGGGAGATGCGATAACCCAGGTTGCCGTTATTTGGCAGGTAGGAATCGATGTGGTCTGCGGGAGCACCGAGAAGGGGCTGATGCAATGACCGTCGGCCCAATTTTCCTGGCACCCAATCTCCCTGCTCGATTGACTTCGGATTCGCGATGCTCACCGGCATCGCGGCTCTTAAAGACTACTCGGCTCGGCGACCCCGCGCCGGGGGCCACACCGGCCACCGACACCAAACCTGGAAAGAGGGAACAGCAATGACCGCCATCCGCAGCCTCGCCCTATTCGCGGCGCGCATCATCCTTGGTTTCACCTTCATCATGCACGGCTGGCAGAAGCTGCACACCAACGGAATCTCCAACGTGGAGAAGGGCTTCGACGCGATGGGAATTCCGGCACCGGCACTGGCCGCTCAGTACGCGACCTGGGTCGAACTCATCGGCGGAATCCTGCTGATACTGGGGCTGTTGTTGCCGCTCGTCGGAATCCTGCTGGCCGCGGACATGATCGGCGCGATGGCGTATGCACACTGGGATGCCGGATTCTGGGCCTCCGATGGCGGTTACGAACTCGTCCTCGTGCTGATCGCGGCATCGTTGGCGGTCGGCTTTGCCAAGCCGGGACTCGCCGCCGCGGATCATTATCTGTTCCGCCAGCAGCGCGAAGACTAGTCGGCGGGCTGCGCCACGGCCGCGGGATATCCGGTCACGGGTCCCGCGGTGTTTGGTTGCCACCCCAACTCCGGTGCCACGTGACGCGCAAATGATTCCAAGACGCGCAGATTGAAGTCGACGCCGAGCTGCGACGGAATGGTGATCATCAGCGTGTCCGCCGCCATCACCGCGGTATCGGCCCGCAATGCGGCGACAAGCTGATCGGGCTCGCCAACGTAGGTCTTACCGAAAGTTGCCGTCTTACCGTCGATCGAACCGAAACCGTCCCGGCCTTCGCGGGCGCCGAGAATCGCGAACATCTGCGCGTCGTCGGCGCTGGCGATCGGAAAGATGCTGCGACTCACCGATACTCGCGACGGGCGGGTGAATCCGGCATCGGCATATGCGACGCGGTAGCGCTCAATCTGCTCGTACTGAACTTCGTGTAGCGGTCGGGCTTCGTCGCTGAAGACCAACGTCGACGACATCATGTTCAGTCCTTGCCGGCCAGTCCACTCGGCGGTGTTGGCGCTGCCTGACCCCCACCAGATGCGCTCGCGCAGGCCGGGGGAGCGAGGTTCGATCGGTAACGCGGGCCCGCCCGACGCCGCGGGGGCCACGCCGTCACCGTCGATAGCACGCAGGAACAGCTCGAATTTGTCCCGAGCGATATCCGAGCCTCGCGGGTCTGTCGATCCGGTGTAGCCGAATGATTCCCACCCTCGGTCGGCTGGCTCTGGTGATCCGCGGCTGATACCCAACGCGATTCGCTGGTCGGTGAGAATGTCCAGTGCCGCAGCCTCTTCGGCGAGGTAGAGCGGGTTTTCGTAGCGCATGTCGATGACACCCGTACCCACTTCGATGCCGCGCGTTTTCGCCGCGATCGCGCTCAGCAGCGGCATTGGCGACGCTTGCTGCGTCGCAAAATGGTGGACACGGAAATATGCGCCGTTGACGCCCAACTCGTCCGCGCCGACACCGATATCGACTGCTTGTCGAATCATCTCGGCAGTACCGACCGTCGATCCGTGCTGGTAGTGGCCGAAACTCAGGAACCCGAAACCCTTCATGACCGGGGAACGTCGAGCCCGCCGATAGTATTCCGGACTGTGGTCCGGTTACCGCTTAGGCCACGGCGCGATCGGATTGCCCTGCCATCGCGTGTGCGCCGGAACCACGTCGCCGCGCATGACCAACGACGCCGGGCCGACCGTCGCTGACTCGCCCAATCCTGCCGCGGGCAGCGCCACGCAGTGGGGCCCAAGCGTTGCGCCAGCCTCAAGCACCACCTCGTCCATCGACATCACACGGTCGTGGAACAGGTGAGTTTGCACCACGCAGCCGCGCTGAACGGTCGCGCCGTCGCCGAGGGAAACGAGATCTGCCTCTGGGAGCCAATAGGTTTCGCACCACACGCCCCGCCCGATCTTCGCGCCCAGCAGTCGCAACCAGATATTGAGAACAGGTGTACCTGTCGCCGCGTTGGCGAACCACGGCGCTGCCACGGTCTCGACAAACGCGTCCGATAGCTCGTTGCGCCACACGAATGAACTCCACAGCGGATGCTCCGACGCCGGAATCGCCCCTACCACAATCCATTTCGCTGCTGCTGCGATGCAACACGCTGCCATGCCGGCAACCAATAGCAACAGTCCGCTGACCGCGGCCGCGATCCAGACGTTGGCTTGTGAGCCGATGTATTGCAGGCCGAGCAACATAAACACGCCCAGTCCGAAGGAAACCATCACCGGGATCAACCGCAACGTCTCGATCGTCGCCCGAGCGAGTTTGAGTTTGGTCGGCGGGTCGAAGGTCCGCGAAGTATCCGACGTTGTGGCGGTGCGCCGCAATCGAACTGGCGGCGAGCCGAGCCAACTCGATCCGGACTTCGCCTTGTTCGGCGTCGCCGACAGCACGGCGACGAGACTGTTTTTCGGCACTTTGCGACCCGGGCCGGTGATGCCGGAGTTACCCAGGAATGAGCGCTTGCCAATCTTCGCCTCGTCGATATGCATCCAGCCGCCACCAAGTTCGTACGATGCCACCATGGTGTCGTCGGCGAGGAAGGCATCGTCGCCGACGGTGGTGAACTTCGGGAGAACCAGCGCCGTCGAGATCTCGGTACCCGTGCCGATCTTGGCGCCGAGGATTCGGAACCAGACCGGCGTCAACAGACTGGCGTACAGCGGGAAGAGGTAGGTACGTGCGGCGTCGAGTAGCCGTTCGGTCATCCAGACCTGCCACCCAACCCGCGATCGAACCGGGTGATACCCCTTGGTCAGACCGAACGACAGCAGTCGGACGGATACCGCGGTGATAGTGGCGTAAACGCCGAGGCTGACCAACGTTGCTGCCGGCAGCAGGATCAAGGAGCGAACCGCGACTGACTGCAGTCGATCGGCCGACAGCGACCAGGAACCGAGGACTGCCAAACCGGCGCCGAGCGAGACGAGCGGGATCGATGCCAGTGCCAGCGACGACAGTCCGTACAGCGGCACCCAATAGCCCCGTCGCTTCGGCCGCTCGACCGGCCACGGATGTGCGGCCTTTCCGGCTTTGACCGCGGGCGAGCCAGCCCAGTGCTGACGAGCCTTCACCTTGCCGATAACCGCTGAGCCAGCGGCTATTTCGGCTTCTCGGCCGACGACGGCGCCAGGTAACAGCGTCGATCGTGCGCCAACCGATGCTCCGTCGCGAATGACGATCTCGCCGATATGCAGCACGTCGCCATCAATCCACCAACCGGCCAGATCCACTTCTGGCTCCACCGAGGCGAAGTCGCCGATTGTCAGTAGCCCGGTGACCGGTGGTGTCGTGTGCAAGTCGACGCCCGTCCCGATGGACGCGCCCATCGCGCGGGCGAAATGAATCATCCACGGCGCGCCGGAAAGGTTGGCGGCTCCGCTCGCCTCGACAAGGCGCTCGGCAATCCACAACCGCAGATGGACGTTGCCGCCACGAGGGTAGGCGCCAGGACCGACGCCGCGCAGTAGTAGCCGCGCGCCGACCGCCGCGATCGTCATTCGGCCGGGAGGCGTGATGAATACGAGGAATGCGGCGAGCAGTGCCCACCAGTTGACGGTGTTCAGCCACGGCACGTCCAGATCGGCGCGATCGGCCGCCCAGGCGCCGATATTGTTCACCACACCGAGCCAGGTCGCCCACTGCAGGCCGGTCAGTGTGGTGAGCGGAATTGCCGCTAGCAGTTGAAGGAATCCGGTGCGGCGCGGTACCGGAACGACCTGGCGCGGTTCGACATCCTCGGACGGGTTCAATTCGTCGAGCATCTCGGCGAGCGACCCCAGCCGCGGGTGGTCGTAGAGTTCGGCGACGGTAATCTCCGGATACCGGGTGCGCAATGCGGTCACCAACTGTGCCGCCGACAGCGAGCCGCCGCCCTCGGCGAAGAAGTCGGCGTCGGCGTCGGATACCTGGACTCCCAGCACGCGGGTCCATTGCTCGGCGAGCCAGGCTTCGGTTGCGGACAAGTCCTCGACGTCGGCATCGGATGCCGACGGCAACGGCCACGGCAAGGCGTTACGATCCACCTTTCCTGAAGTGCGCGTGGGCAATTCATCGACGAGGGCAAGTCGTGGGACGAGTGCGGCCGGTAGTTGTTCGGCGAGCGCGGCGTGTGCGGCGGCGATATCAAAGTCGGGATCGGCTGACACTAGATACCCGATGAGCAAGCTATTGCCGGCCGCCGACTTTCGTACGGCCGCGGCCGCACCGGCTACTCCCGGAAGATGTTGCAACGCATTGTCGATCTCGCCGAGTTCGATGCGGCGGCCGCCGACCTTGACCTGGTCGTCCGCGCGCCCCTGAAAGACCAGGCCTTCTTCGTCGAGCCGCACCAGGTCGCCGCTGCGATAGGCGCGTTCCCAGCCCAAAGATGGCATGGGCGAATACTTTTCGGCATCTTTGGCCGGATCGAGATATCGGGCCAGGCCGACACCGCCGATGACGAGTTCGCCAATCTCGCCGACGGCGACCGGCTGTCCCTGGGCATCGACGACGGCGAGATCCCAACCAGCCAACGGTAATCCGATGCGTACCGGCAGCGAGCCGTCCAGTGGTGCCGCACATGCGACGACGGTCGCTTCGGTTGGGCCGTAGGTATTCCACACTTCACGGCCGTCGACGGCGAGTCGCTCGCCGAGTTCGGGCGGGCAAGCCTCGCCACCAAAGATCAATAGCCGCACCGCTTCGAGCGCCTCCGGCGGCCAGAGTGACGCGAGCGTAGGGACCGTCGAGACGACGGTGATGTCGCGCTGGACCAGCCACGGTCCAAGATCCATGCCGCTACGCACCAGCGAGCGCGGTGCGGGGACCAGGCACGCGCCGTAGCGCCACGCCAGCCACATCTCTTCGCAGGACGCGTCGAAGGCAACCGACAAGCCGGCGAGAACTCGATCGCCCGGACCTATCGGCTCGTCTACCAGGAACATCTGTGCTTCGGCATCGACAAACGCCGCGGCGTTGCGATGAGTCACCGCAACACCTTTCGGAGTTCCGGTCGATCCGGAGGTGAAGATGATCCACGCATCGTCGTCCGGCGTCGGACGCGCGACGATACTCGCCGCGTCGTCGGGTACCGGGTCGCCGACTTCGCCGTCGCGTACGCGGTGAATGCCGTCGGCGGTGACGATCGCATCAACTCTGGCTTCGCCGAAGACCAACTCTGCACGTTCGGGCGGATCGTCGGCGTCGACGGGTACATATGCCGCCCCAGCTTGCAAAGTCGACAGTATCGCCAGATATAGATCGCGACTGCCCGACGGCATACGAATGCCGACACGTGAACCGCGCCCGATGCCGGCGGCGCTGAATCGCGCCGCTCCACGACGAATCACCGCATGCAGCTGCGCGTAGGTCAGTGTCCGATCGCCATCGTCGATGGCGGGCGCGTCCGGGTGCCGGGTTGCCGTCTCGGCAAGGATGTCAACAAGCGTCCGCGGCGTGCTGGCTTGGCCAGACAACAGATATTGCGCGGGGATCGCGTCACTGATCGGGTCGGGCACCGATTACCGCCTTAACTCTCGACATGGGGCGGTGAAGTGTAACCGTCGGATACGACCACAGGGTGTGCCGCCGATGAACATTTCCGCGAACGCTGTCGCGGTGTGATGCGCTTTCACCAGCACGGGCGTCCCATCTGTCGGAAAATCGGCACTCGTTATTGTGCCCCACCAGGCCCAGATGCACGGGATTGCCACGTATCTGCGACTCGCCGCCTCGCGCGTGGTCGCGCGGCGCCCCGATGGGTTATGAAGAATGTCACTGGGTGTATTTTCACCAAGGAGTTCGTCTACGCACAGTTCGGAGCTGAGCATGTCCTTCGTCGCGCATCGAAAGCCGAGTTTCGCGTCATACCCGATCTGGTTCGGAGCGAGAGCGGTACTCAAACCGCTGCTCTCGAAGTACCCGCTCACCGAACGTGGACTGAACCGGTTGCATCTCATCGACAAATTGGCGCAGACCGCGCCGAAATCCAAGACCGTGATGTTTTCGACGCTCACCCTCGGCGGCCGTCCGGCCGACCTGATGTTGCCCAAGGGGCCGAGTCGCCGCGACGGTGACACCGCGGTTCTCTATCTGCACGGTGGCGCGTTTGTGGTAGCCGGCCGCGGGACGCACCGTGCGGTTGCCTCCCGCTTGTGTGAGCGCGCCGAGCTCCCAGTGTTCTCACTCGAATATCGCCAGCTGCCCGAAGGTGGCGTCGGCACTTCGGTCCATGACGCGTTCTCCGCCTATCGTGAACTCATCGAACGGCGCGGATTTCGGCATCTCGTTGTCGCTGGCGATTCGGCTGGCGGGTTCCTGTGTGGCAAGGTCATTGAGCTGGCCGCCGAGAATGGGCTTACACCGCCGATCGCATTCGTCGGCATCGCGCCGCTACTCGATCTGGATCTGGCTTCTAACCCAGATCGGAGCAGTCGCTCCGATGCCTACTTGCCGAAAGAGAAGATGGCCGAGCTGGCACCCAAATTTGATTGGGGCCCAATCCCATTCGTCGGTACACGGCGGATCACCTCGCTCGATCCCGCCCTCTTTCCGCCGACGGTGATGATCACCGCCGAAGACGAGATGATCGAACCAGACGTTATCGAACTCGTCGAGAAACTTGACGCGGCAGGTGTTCGGGCCGAGCTGCACAGCTACTCTTGGCAGATACACGCGTTTCCAGTGCTGGCGTTCCGGCACCGCGAGGTGTTAGACGCGATCGAGGCGGTGGCTTCCTTCGTCGCCGACGTGATCAGAGAGGTTCCGAGTTCTGCCGATGAACCAGAAGCGCTCACCGGCTGACGGCGAATCGCAGATTCGGCCGCCGGGAAGTATCGATGCACGATTCACTCTCGCGGCCGAACGCACCGTGCTGGCCTGGATCAGGACGGCACTCGGATTTGTAGCTGGTGGCGTTGCGCTGATCTACGTCACCCCAGAAGCGCATCACCCGGCTATCAAATATTCGGTGGGCGGGCTGATGGTTCTCGTCGGAACGGCAGTCGCGGTGACCGGAGGTGTGCGGTGGCGGCAAACTACTCGTGCCCTGCGGGACGGGGGTGCGATGCCCTCGCCGACGATGATCTTCGTATTGATCGGCGCCATTGTGGTCATCGCAGTCGCGCTGATCGCCGCGCTGGCAATTAGTGGTGTGTGAGCAGGCTATTCACGACAATGACGACAGAAGGCAGCCGATGAGTGATGTGCAGTCGATAGCGGAGTTATTCGCGCTGGATACGTTGATCGATGGCGAGGAACAAGCGATCATCGCGACCGTTCGCGACTTCGGCGACAAACGGTTGCGTCCCAACGTCGGGGACTGGTTCGAGGCTGGGGAGTTGCCCGTCCGCGAACTTGCCCTCGAGTTAGGCAAGCTGGGTCTATTCGGTATGCATCTGGAGGGGTACGGATGCGCCAATACTTCGGCGACCAGTTACGGACTGGCTTGTTTAGAACTCGAAGCCGTGGACAGTGGGTTGCGCAGTTTCGTCTCGGTACAGGGGTCGCTGTCGATGTACGCGATCCGCGCTTTCGGTAGCGAGGAACAGCGCGAAGAGTGGCTGCCGCGGATGGCTGCGGGAGAGGCGATCGGCTGCTTCGGACTGACCGAGCCCGATTTCGGTTCCAACCCGGCGGGTATGCGGACAACCGCGCGGCGCGATGGTGACGACTGGGTGCTCAATGGCGCCAAGATGTGGATCACCAACGGTTCGGTCGCCGATGTCGCGGTGGTCTGGGCCCGAACCGACCTCGATGACGGGGCACGGGGGATCCGCGGATTTGTGGTGCCAACTGACACTCCAGGCTTCTCGACGTCGGAGATCAAACGCAAGATGTCGTTGCGCGCCTCGGTGACCGGAGAGTTGGTGCTCGAGGATGTGCGGTTGCCGGCGTCGGCGATGCTGCCCGGTGTCGAGGGTTTGCGCGGTCCGTTGAGTTGTTTGAACGAGGCGCGGTTCGGCATCGTTTTCGGCGCGGTCGGCGCCGCTCGTGACTGCGTCGAGACGGCGTTGTCGTATGCGGCGGACCGGGAAGTCTTCGATAAGTCGTTGTCGAGTTATCAACTCACACAAGCGAAGTTGGCCGATATGGCGCTTGAGGTCGGCAAGGCGCAGTTGCTCGCGCTGCATCTTGGTCGGATCAAAGATTCCGGCAAGATCCGCCCGGAACAGATCAGTCTCGGCAAGCTCAACAACGTCCGAGAGGCAATCGCGATCGCCCGGGAGTGTCGAACGATATTGGGCGCCAACGGAATTACGCTTGAGTACCCGGTTATCCGCCACGCCAATAACTTGGAATCAGTCCTTACCTATGAGGGCACCAGTGAGATGCATCAACTGATGATCGGCAAAGCGCTGACCGGAAAGGACGCGTTCCGATGAGTCGAGGTGGCCTCAATCCGGGCGCTATGGCTGCGGCACAACGGGTTTCGACGATCACCACCATAGTGGGATCGCTCATCCTGATGATCTTCGTCGGATTGATGACGTCGATCTGGTGGGGCGACGAGCGCTGGGGCTGGGTGATTCTCGGCGTAGTGGTGATCGTCGTCAACGTCGTTTTCGTTGTGCTGCAGTTGAAGAAGCTGCGCAAGATCGGGACCAAACCGGCGTCGCCGCCGAAGTAGGGGCTGAAAACAAGGAAGCCCCGACCCGGATCCCGTCTCACGCCGCCTGATCTGCGAACTGCGTGTGATACAGCTCCGCATAACGGCCGCCGGCAGTCAAAAGTGCCGTGTGCCGCCCCCGTTCGACGACCTGCCCATCTTCGAGTACAAGGATCTCGTCCGCGTCGCGGATTGTCGAAAGACGGTGTGCGATAACGATAGACGTGCGGCCGGCGAGTGCCTCGGCGAGCGCCGATTGCACCGCCGCCTCCGACGTCGAGTCGAGATGTGCGGTCGCCTCGTCGAGGATGACCACCGACGGTTGCGCCAAGAGCAGTCGGGCGATCGTGAGACGCTGGCGTTCGCCGCCGGACAGGCGATACCCGCGCTCGCCGACGATGGTGTCGAGTCCTTCTGGGAGAGAAGCGATTACATCGCTCAACCGTGCCCGGCGAAGCGACTCTTGGATCTCGGCTTCAGTTGCCAGCGGGTTGGCCAGCAGCAGATTCGCCCGGACGGTGTCGTGAAACAGATGGCCATCCTGGGTCACCAGACCGACGCGGCGATGCAGAGATGCTGCGGTGATATCGCGAATATCGTTTTCGTTGAGCATGATTGACCCCGAATCGACGTCATAGAGCCGGGTGGCCAGTGCCGCGATGGTGGACTTGCCGGCGCCGGAACTGCCGACGAGGGCGAGCATCTTGCCGGGTTCAACGGTGAAGCTGACGTCGTGGATGATCTGTTCACCTCCCCGATTATCAAGTTGGGCAACCTCTTCCAGCGATGCGAGGGACACTTTCTCGGCGCTGGGATAGGCGAAATCGACATTCGAGAAGGTGAGCGAGGCTGGCCCGTCGGGAGCCGCGACGGCGTCGGGTTTGTCGATGATCAGCGGCTCCACGTCGAGTACTTCGAAGACGCGCTCGAAACTGACGAGGGCACTCATGATCTCGACCCGCGCGTTGGCGAGCGCGGTCAGTGGTGCGTACATCCGGGTTAACAGCAGTGCCATCGACACGACCGCCCCGGCATCGAGACTGCCTCGAACCGCAAGGTAGCCACCGAGGCCATAGACGAGCGCGAGAGCCAATGCGCTGACCAACATCAGCGCGTTGAAGAAGATCGCCTGGAGCATCGCGCGCCGAACGCCGATGTCGCGCACGCGATCTGCCCGGCTCGCGAATTCGGCCGACTCATCGGCGGGCCGGGCGAAGAGTTTGACCAACGTCGCGCCGGGTGCCGAGAACCGTTCGGTCATCTGGCTCGACATCGCGGCGTTGTACGCCGATGCCTCGCGGGACAATGCTGCCATCCGGGCGCCCATCCGTCGCGCGGGAATGATGAAGATAGGCAACAGGATTAGCGTTGCAACGGTGATTTGCCAGCTGATCGCCAGCATCACCGACACGGTGAGCAGCAAGGTGACAGCGTTGGACACCACCCCCGAGAGGGTGTCGCTGAAGGCGCGCTGAGCCCCGATGACGTCGTTGTTGAGCCGGCTTACCAGAGCCCCGGTTCTGGTGCGGGTGAAGAACGCGATCGGCATCTGTTGCACGTGATCGAAGACGGTTCGACGAAGGTCGTAGATCAATCCCTCGCCGAGATTTGCCGACAGCCACCGGACCACCAGGCTGACCACCGTTTCCAGCAACGCGATACCTGCGATGGCGGCGGCGATACCGGCGATCGCGCCGGCCGGACCACCATCGGTGATCAGATCCACGACGCGACCGGCAAGTAGCGGCGTGAGCACCGTGAGTATCGCGGCCACCACGCTGAGTAATAGGAAGACCCCGATCCGTGCCCGGTGGGGAGCGACGAATGCGACGATGCGTTGCAGCGTTGTGCGGCTATCGCGAGTGAGGCGCCGCTGGGTAGGCGACGTCGATGATTTGTACATGGTGTCCCAGGCAACCGATTCCATACTCATGGACGCCACCGTAGAACTTCAAGTTAACTTGAAGTCAAGCTATTCCTGGAGAAGAATCGGGCGGTAGCCGACCTAGCCTGCCGCGTACCGCACCGGGTAGAACTGAGATAGCAGTGCCGCGTCGCGTAACGCGGCGACAATGTGACGATCAGGAGGAAACGGGTGCCCCAGGAACTGAAACTTGGATTCAAAGCGTCGGCCGAGCAATTTGATCCGCGCGAGTTGGTGGAGATCGCGGTCGCCGCCGAAGACGCGGGTATGGATTCGGTTGCGGTAAGCGATCATTTCCAGCCGTGGCGTCACAACGGTGGTCATGCGCCGTTCTCGCTGGCCTGGATGGCCGCGGTGGGCGAACGGACCAAGCGGGTGCAAATCGGCACCTCGGTGCTGACTCCGACGTTCCGTTACAACCCCGCCGTGATCGCGCAGGCATTCGCGACGATGGGATGCCTGTATCCCGGCCGAATCATGCTCGGTGTCGGATCGGGCGAGGCGCTGAACGAGTACGCGACCGGATTTCAGGGGGAGTGGCCCGAGTTCAAAGAGCGGTTCGCTCGGCTGCGTGAGTCGATCGCGCTGATGCGCGCGCTGTGGTCGGGCGAGGAGACTGACTTCGACGGCGAGTACTACCACACGCAGGGCGCCTACATGTATGACATTCCGGCACAACCGATTCCGGTGTACGTAGCGGCAGGCGGTCCAGTGGTTGCGCGGTACGCGGGACGGGCCGGCGACGGCTTTATCTGTACGTCGGGCAAGGGTGTCGAGTTGTATACGGAGAAGCTGATTCCGGCGGTGAAAGAAGGCGCTGCCAAGGCCGAGCGCGAGTTCGACGAGATTGACCGAATGATCGAGATCAAGATCTCCTACGATCCGGATCCTGAACTGGCGCTTGAGAATACCCGGTTCTGGGCGCCATTGTCGTTGACGCCGGAGCAAAAGCACAGCGTGAACTCGTCGACGGAGATGGAGCGACTGGCCGACGAACTGCCGATCGAGCAGGTCGCCAAGCGGTGGATCGTCGCGTCGGATCCCGACGAGGCGGTGGAGAAGGTGAAGTTCTATACCGACGCCGGCCTCAATCATCTTGTGTTCCACGCGCCCGGTCACGATCAGAGCCGATTCCTCGAGAACTTCGCCCGCGATCTCGCGCCTCGTTTGCGTAAACTGTCGGTATAGCCGTAGGGAAATAACTCGGCACCGAGCAGGGAGCACGACGATGCGCGTGACCAAATCTGTCGGCATCTTCGCCGCGATGGTGACGGTCGGTGCGACAGTCACCATCGTCGCGCCGACCGCCGCGAATGCGGAAACGTCGATGGGGTCGTGCGAGTTGTCGGGAGCTGGGCCCGCGCCGTCGTGTTCCTACCAACTGAGTGACGATGACGTTGTTGTGCGCTTCCGCTCGGCTCCGTCAACGACATCGACGTTGACGTGCCGCGTGGAAGGCATCGGGGCGGTCCGGTTGAGTCCGGGAGCGTCGGGTGCGGTTAACGCCCGCAACCTGTCTAGCGGTTTCCATCGATTCGACGTCGCGTGCTCGACGCTTCGGGGTGGTAGCGGCGGCGTTAGCCGATCAGGCACGATCAGTGTCTACGTGCGGTCGGAGCCAATCGCGCCGCCCACGTCCACCCCGACTCCGACCACCACCCCAACCCCGCCGCCGGCAACCACGACTCCGCCAACTACTACTACTACCACCACCACTCCTCCGCCGACGACTACCACTCCGTCGACTACCACCACTCCGCCAACGACCACCCCCACGACGACGCCTGTTCGGTGATCGGGGCGGCTGCTCGTCGCGTGCCTTCGCTACGGTTGTCCAATGGATCGTGAGCGCATGGTGGACGTTGGTGTCGCCTTGGTATCCCGTTTCGGCGCCAAGGCATTGAGCCTGACGTCGGTCGCTCGGCAGGCCGGTGTCGCGCGCGCCACGGCATACCGAATTTTTGGCGGGCGGGACGCCCTTATCGCGGCGATCGTCGAGCGTGAGGTCTCACTGCTGCGCGCTCGATTGAACGAGTGGTCAGATACTCGACCCGATGCGGCGGGGAAGGTCCGTATTCAGGTCGTTGAAACGATGCGATACATCCGCGAACACGAAGCACTTCAGTACCTCCTCCGTAATGAACCCGAAGAAATCGTCCGCACCCTGGTGTCGACTAAGGACGCGACCGGGCCAACATTGATTCACCAGATCATCAACGCTGCAATTCCAGACCTGACTCCCGAGATCGGCGAACAGCTCTATCCCAATCCGGCCGCCGCCGCCGAGTTCATGGTGCGGACAATCTACTCGTTCATGCTGATTCCCGAAGGTGCGTTGTCCGACGAGGAGGCAGCCGATCTCGTTGTTCGAGCGATCGTGCGGTAGCGCGCCTGTCCCGTAGCGGCCGGGAGACTGACGATAGGGTAGGCGTATGGCTTTAGACACGGTCGCGTCGAACAGCATTTATGTCGCCTCCTCGGCTGCGGAGACCGGAAAATCGACCATCGCGCTCGGTCTTCTGGCGATCTTGTCAGCGACTGGCGGTCGGATCGGAGTCTTCCGACCGATCTCTCGGGCCGTGAGCGAAGGGGAGCGCGACTACATCCTCGAATTGTTGCTCGCACACGATTCGGTCGACCTCAGTTACGACGAATGTATCGGCGTGACGTACGACCAGGTCAACGAAGACGCGGAAGGCGCGATCAGTGAAATTGTCGCGCGATTCCATGCCGTGCAGGCTCAGTGCGACACGGTCCTCGTGGTCGGCTCGGACTACACCGACGTTGGCAACCCATCCGAGTTGGGATTCAACGCGCGGATCGCCGCGAACCTGTCGAGCCCGATTGTATTGGCGCTCAACGCATCTGGTCGGAGTGCGGATGAAGTGGTCGGCTCAGCAGAGCATGCGCTCCATGAAGTGTCGGCCGCTCACGCAACAGCTGTCGCGGTTGTCGCGAATCGTTGTGAGCCCGACCTGCTGAACGGTATTACTAAGGCGCTCAAGGCAATTCCGGTGGCGTCGTGGGCGCTACCGGAAGTGCCCATCCTCAGCGCGCCGACGATGGGCGAGCTATCGGAAGCGCTCGGTGGCTATCTCTACAGCGGCGATGCCGACCTACTCGACCGCGAGGCCTTGAATGTGATGGTCGGCGGGATGACCGTCGAACACATCCTTGAGCGACTGGTCGACGGCACCGCGGTGATCACGCCGGCCGACCGCTCCGATGTGCTCTTGGCCTTGGTCAATGCTAATGCGGCACAAGGTTTTCCGCGGTTGGCCGGCATCATTCTGAACGGCGGACTCAAACCGCATCCGATGATTCAAGCATTGGTGAACGGACTGAACCCCACGTTGCCGATCATTTCCTGCGAACAGGGGACGTACGACACGGCACGAATTGCCGCACATACTCGCGGCCGGGTGGCCTATCAGTCCGCGCGCAAGATCGAGGCCGCGCTCGCGTTGATGGAAGAGCATATCGACGTCGATCAGATACTCAAGGAAGTGGATCTCGACATTCCTGCGGTCGTCACTCCGCAAATGTTCGAATACCAGTTGGTCGCGCGGGCCAAGGCTGACCGGCGGCATATCGTTCTTCCAGAGGGTGAGGAAGACCGCATCCTGCGGGCCACCGGCCATTTGTTGAGACGCGGCGTCGCGCGGCTGACTCTGCTCGGTGACATCGACATCGTCGCGAAGAAGGCAGGGGCGCTCGACATCGACTTGACCGACGTCGACGTCATCGATCCGCTGACGAGTGAACTCACCGAACAGTTCGCGCAGACCTACGCGGAGTTGCGCAAACACAAGAACGTCGCACTCGACCGCGCGCGTGATCTCATGCGCGATGTCTCCTATTTCGGCACGATGATGGTGCATCTGGGAATGGCGGACGGAATGGTGTCTGGCGCGGTGCACACCACCGCCCACACCATTCGGCCATCATTCGAAATCATCAAGACCAAGCCCGGGGTGTCCACGGTGTCGTCGGTCTTTTTCATGTGCCTCGCCGATGAGGTGCTCACCTACGGCGACTGTGCGGTGGTCCCTGATCCGACGGACACGCAGCTCGCCGACATCGCGATCTCGTCCGCGGAGACCGCGTCGGTATTCGGCATCGATCCTCGAATCGCGATGCTGTCGTACTCAACCGGAGAGTCAGGAACGGGCGCCGATGTCGACAAGGTTCGGGCGGCGACCGAAATGGTGCGTGAACGTTCTCCGGAGTTGTTGGTAGAAGGGCCGATTCAATATGACGCGGCGATTGAGCCGTCCGTCGCTGCCACCAAGATGCCGGATTCCCCGGTTGCGGGGAAGGCGACGGTGCTGATCTTTCCCGACCTCAACACCGGCAACAACACCTACAAGGCGGTGCAGCGCAGCGCCGGTGCTATCGCCATCGGCCCGGTATTGCAGGGTCTGAATAAGCCGATCAACGACCTGTCGCGCGGCGCGTTGGTCGCCGACATAGTCAACACCGTAGCGATCACCGCGATCCAGGCCCAGAACCTGGCGAATAGCGCTGGAGGGCAAGACAAGTGAGTCCCAGCCAAACTTCCGACCGGCCGGTTCTTGTCGTCAATGCGGGCTCGTCTTCGCTGAAATATCAAGTGGTGCATCCACTTTCGGGTGATGTCGTAGCCGAAGGGCTGGCCGAGCGAATTGGTGAAAGCCAGTCAGTTATTTCTCATACTCAGAACGGGCACACCGATTCCGACGAATTGCCGTTGGCCGATCACGGCGCGGCCATTGCGCGGGCGCTGGAGTTCTTCGCGGCCAATGGCACCGACATCGCTAACGCGGATCTGTGTGCCGTTGGACATCGGGTAGTGCATGGTGGCCGCAGTTTCTACCGTCCGACGTTGATCACCCCGGAGGTGATCGCGGAGATCGAACGCATCTCTCCTCTTGCGCCGCTGCATAACCCGGCGAATCTGATCGGCATCCGGGCAGCCCAGGAACTGCTCCCCGACGTGCCGTCGGTGGCTATCTTCGACACGGCGTTCTTCCACGCTTTGCCCGATGCCGCGGCCACCTATGCGATCGACCGCGACGTCGCGGCGGCGCACGCCATTCGGCGGTACGGATTCCACGGCACCAGCCACGAGTATGTCTCCAAGGCGGCGGCCGAGTTTCTGGGCCGCGATTACGACGACATCAATCAGATTGTCCTGCACCTGGGTAACGGGGCGTCGGCGTCGGCGATCAAGGCGGGCAGTCCGATTGACACCTCGATGGGCATGACTCCGTTGGAAGGGCTCGTCATGGGCACTCGATCGGGTGACCTTGACCCCGGTCTGACCCTGCACTTGAACCGTGTCGCCGGTCTGGGCGTCGATGAGATCGATACCTTGCTCAACAAGCGGTCGGGGCTCAAAGGTTTGGCTGGGGAGAACGACTTTCGCACGCTGACCGCCAGTATTGTGCAGGGTGACGAGGATGCCCGCGCTGCCTACGACGTGTACATCCACCGACTCCGGCGCTATATCGGCGCGTACATGATCGAGCTGGGTCGTGTGGATGTCATCTCGTTTACCGCCGGCGTCGGGGAGAACGCGTCGTCGGTCCGAGCGGACAGCCTGGCGAACTTGGAGAACTACGGGATCGTTGTGGACGACGAGCGAAATGCCTTGCGAGGCAAAGAACCTCGTCGAATCTCGACAGACGACTCAGCGGTAACGGTACTGGTGGTGCCAACGAACGAGGAGTTGGCGATAGCCCAGCAGTCGGCAGCGTTGGTGGCTTCGGCGGATTGAGTCCTGCGCGTGGACTTTTCGATGTTCCGGCGTCGATGGCGGTTGACTCCGATCGTGGCCAGCAGTAGAGTTCGTTGGAACAATCTGCACTGAATGTTCCAAAGCGAAGAGGTGTTCGATGACTGACTCGTCCCCTGCTCGAAGCCGGCCTGCCGACACGGATCGCGACAGTAAGCGTTGGCTGGCCACGCCGCGTGCACGCGCGCTAGGAGTCATTTTCGTCGCGGCGCTGATAGGTCAAAATTCAATAGCGCTGCCCTACGTACGGCGCCATGGCTTGCGATCGGCGAAAGATTTCTTCAGCGGCGAAGTCTGGACAGCGTCGACGCCTAGCCGCTTCGCCATGGTTGACCTCACATTCGTCGTCATCGGATTTCATACCTGGGCCTTCGCTGAAGCTCGCCGGCTGCGAATCCTCAACTGGTGGCTAGCCAGTGTAGTTCTCACTTTCAGTGTGGGAATCGCATCCGCCATCCCGTTCTTCCTCCTCGCCGTCGAACGCCGAGTGCATTCGTAGGACCCATTGCATAGAAGTCGCCGCGGTTCTAGCTACCGCCCGAGAACCGCGGCGGCCTCCCAGGTCGCACGCTCGGTCTGCGGGCCCAGCGAGTCGGTCTGGGTCAACACGATTTCGGTGGCTCCAGCAGCGAGATAGTCACGCAACCCGGCCCGCACCTCGTCAGCGGAGCCGACCAGTCCCAGTTCAACGGCCCGTCGGGCCCCGCTAAGCTCGATCACCCGTTGGTAGGACGGAATCTGCTCGTAGAAGGAGGTCGCGGCGGCCAGCGCTGCGCGGCCGGCGTCGGGATCATCGGTTACCAGCGCGGGCACCAGTGCCACGACGCGCGGAGGCGGGCGCCCTGCGTCGACGGCCGCCCCGGCAAGAGTCGGAATGATCTGCGTCTCAAGCACTTTCGGCCCAGCTAGGAAAGGCAAGATTCCGTCGGCAAATCGCCCGGCAACCTCGAGGACACGGGGTCCCAATGCCGCGACCAGCACAGGCGGCGGCGAATCCACGCCGGCGAGTGTTGTCGGGATGGGTGAGACGGCACTAATCTCGGTACCCCGATAATCTACCTCCCCGGTCTCCAATACCGAACGGGTGATGGTAAGAAAGTCTGCCAATCGTTTTGCGGGACGACGGAATTCAACTCCGAATGCCTTCTCGGTTAGCGCCGCCGCGCCCAGCGCGAGACCGTACTGGAACCGCCCATGGGTCGCAGCCTGCGCCGTCTGGGCTTGACCGGCGACGATCAGCGGATGACGACCGAAGATCGGCACGGCGGACGTGCCTACGGTGATGTCATCCACCTCCCGGCCGATGATGCCGGCCAGTGCGATCGCGTCATAGTCGAAACGCTGACCGAGCCAGATTCCTGACAGACCCGACTCTTTTGCCGCGCGCGCTGAATCGACCCCATGATCCACCGCGTTGCCGAACTCAGGAGTGGAAAGAGCCGCACCGATAATGGTCATACTCAGTTAAGGCGCCTCGGCGCTGGCTACTTCCATTAGGGAGACTTCGGCGCGCACTGAGTAAAACTGTCCCTCTCCGAGCCGCTCGATTAGTGAGGTAACGACTTCGCTCTTTAGGATCGGGCCAGTAGTCGGTCACGGTCGCGGAACAACTACTTAAAACAACGTCTCCGGCCGCACATAATTTGCCAGGTCCACCAACATAAACCGATGTGCCCGATTGCCGCGAGTCTGATGTGCCAGCCGACGCAGGGTTTGCTCGGTCGCGACTCGCAGGCCGCCCTCGGTAAAGGGATAGCCGAGGAAATCCGGCAGCGGTTCGGTCGGTGGATGGGCGACGATCCAGCCCAGTGCCGTACCCAGAACGATGAGGGTGAGCCGTGCTTTGTAGAGCTCAGCATCGGGCATTTTGTCCAAACGCTCAGCAGCCCTTGTTAATTGCTCGTACGTGACATCGCCCGACGGCCGACCGTGAACGAGCACGAGAATGGCCGTCGCTTGAGCGGTACTGTAGTGCCGACTCGTTGCTGGAACATCATCGAGCGGGGCGATGGCGGCATCGATATTGCCCGCGACCAGTTCTAACCGTGCCCAACCGAATGCCGCGGTCACAATGCCATGATCGGTGAACCATAAGTCGTGATAGTGATGCCCGGCGATGTTGTACCAATCCTTGGCTTTCGCTGCGGCAGAAGGGGATCGGTTCGTCTTGGCCGACGTAATCCAGCGACCGATCAACTCAGCGGTTCCCGCGACGGCAAGTTTTGGGCCAATCTCGCCGGGCATGGCTTCAAGGACTTCGTTGAATCGCTCGAAGGCGAGCTCGGGTTCATCGTTGTAGAGCGCGCAGATGCCGAGATACCAGTCAATGCGCCAGTTCTCGCCGTAATAGCGAGCGATCGACGATAGTAGGTCCAACGCGGTATCGACATCGCCGAGTTCGAGGTGGGCGCGCACCTCAACTAGTTCAAGTTCGATCGACGGGTGGCCGTCGTTAGCGTCGAGCAGTTGCGGAAATCCGTTGGCGCGTGCGGCACGGATCGAATCGAGGATCTGCCTCGGATCGCTCAATGCCGCCGACGTCAGGAGCGGAGCCGCCCGATCGCTGGGGTCAACCAAGGGGACGGGCAATGCCCGGGCGATGTCGGCCGGATCGTAGAAGGCGGTCTGATCGGGATCGAAGAATGCCTCAATGGGGGCCAACAGCAGGTCGGCGCCGAATGTTGACCTTGGTGGGGTGAACACCGTAGACAGCGCTGGCCGTGGCACGCCGGTATGCACCGCGACGGTCTCGCGCAACACGTTGAGGACCTGGGTGGTCATTTCTTCCGCACTGGTGAACCGGTCGGCGGGATCGGGTGCGGTCGCTCGTTGCAGCAGTAGATGGAAGGACGGATTCTCTTCGAATTCGGGCACATCGGCGACGCTTGGCAGGCCGGCGACATACTGCCCGCCGCGCATCGGCATCGGAATGGTAAGCACGGCAAGGGTTCTGCCGAGGCTGTAGATGTCGGTGGCAATCTGTGGGCCCGTTTTCGCGATTTCGGGCGCCTGGAATCCCGGCGTTCCGTACAGGTGGCCGAACCCGTTGATGGGCGAAACCGCGCCCATGTCAATGAGTTTCACCTCATCGCTACTGACCATGATGTTGTCGGGTTTCACGTCGTTGTAGATCAAACCGACCGAATGCAAGTATCCGATAGCGGGGAGGACTTCGAGCAGATACGCCATCGCCTGCTCCACCGAGAGCAGCTTTGTGGATTCTTTGGGATCGCCGGGCTCGGCAGAGGTAAGTTGTTTGAGAGTTTGGCCGCCGATGTACTCCATCACGATGTAGCCGAAGCGATTTCCCTCTTCGGTGGTGTGCTCGACGAAGTTGTAAATCTTCACAATAGCGGGATGGTTGACCGAAGCCAGGAACTGTCTTTCCGCTACCGCGACCGCCTGTGCCTCCGAATCAGACGAATTCAGAAGACCTTTGAGCACCACCGGACGGTCGGAGACGTTGTGGTCGGTGGCGAGGTAAATCCACCCCATGCCGCCGTGCGCGATCGCACCCTGGATCTCGTATTGGTCGGCGACGAGGGTTCCCTTGGCCAGACCTGGCACAAACGAGTACCGCGCGCCGCAGTGCGGACAGTCGCCGCTGAGTGGGCCGGTGCCGGGGCCAGATTCGCGCCCGACGGGTTCGCCGCATTTCCAGCAATTGCGCTTGCGCTCGACGATGACCGGGTCGTCAATGACGGCATCAGCTGGATCCGTGTCGGAAATCCTTGGCAGTTCAACAAGATTGCTGCCCAGGCGTCGATCGTGCACCCGTGACCGCTTTGACGGGATTAGGCGTCGGGTGCCGCCGGAACTGAACGAATCGCGTCGGGGCGACGTATCTTCGACCGGCGCGGTAGGTTGCGAACCGCCCGACGTCGGACCCGAATCCGCGAACGGATCAAACGGCACGGCTTGGGTGCCAGCGGTATCGGTCGACTCGTCCTCGTCGTCGGCAAAGGGGTCGAAACGTACTGCCTGCGTACTGATTTCAGGATCGTCTGAATTGGAGTCGTTCACGTCGGCGGATTCTGAGGTCATGTCGATCAGTCCCGATAGATCGGTTGGGGGGCGATGTACTGGGGGCCCAGCACCGACAGCCACTCGTTGTAGATCTGCTGCCACCGGCCATTCACGGTGATCGATGCCAGAACGGCGTTGACGAAGCGAACCATGTCGTCCTGACCCCGCGGAATACCGACGCCGTAGTATTCGGTGCCCAGGCCGGGGCCGACTACCTTGAGCCAGGGGTCTTGTATCGCGAGGCCGGCGAGGATCGCGTCGTCCGTAGACACAGCCACTACTTCGCCCTGTTGCAGCAATACCAGACAATCCGCCCAGGTGGTGGTCTCGACCATCTTGACGCTGGGCACGAGCTGCTGTAAACGGCCGATCGACGTTACTCCGCGGGCGGCGCAAACTCGTTGCCCAGCAAGGTCTTCGGCGTCCTCAATGGTAGAGTCGCGCAACGCGAGGATTCGCTGTGAAGCAACGTAATAGGGTGCGGAGAAATTTACATCGCGCATCCGGTCGCAGGTGATACTCATCGTTTTGACCACTACGTCGACGGTGTTGCTGCGCAAGGCTTCGATGCGGTCGGCCGAGCTGAGTACACGGTATTCGACGCGGTCGGGAGAGTTGAAAATGGCGCGAGCAATCTCACGAGCGATATCGACGTCGAACCCCTTGATATCCCCCGATAGTGGATCTCGGAAACTGAATGGATTGCTACCGATGTCGAGTCCGACGATCAGCCGCCCGCGACCGTGTATCGCAGCCATCGTGGTGTTGGGGGCCATCTTTCCGGCTTCGGGCAGCTCGGTGGGCCGCAACGTCAGCGATGGATTACATGACTCGTTCGGCGGAGGTTCACGGGAGACGTTGGTCTCGACGTCGGCTGGCGTTGGCGGCGTCGCGGTTGCCGTGGGCGGAAGACTTTGCGGTGCGGCGAATTTGACACACGCGGCGAGGGTGAGGGTAAGCACGCCGAGCAGTACCACGAACGTGAGGCGCCGTCGCTGGACTGATGTAGATCTGTTGCGCGCCATCACATGTACTCCCGTACCCGCGGAGCGAGGCCGATCGGTATCACTATGGCCGCGATGATGCCGAGCGTCCAGATACCGTTTCCGGAGAAGCCCATCACCCGCTGTGCGGTGTTGATGTCATCTCGAAAAACGGTGCGCGCGCTGGTGATCGCCTCGACGAGCGCCATGTCGAGTTCGCCGTAGAACCGCGCCGCCGAGTTGGCGGTGTCGCCGACGAGGAGGGAGCGCGCGCCGCGGAAGTCTCCGCCGGCCACCAGGCGGTTGATCTCCGAATTGGCTTGGTCCCAGCCGTTGTGAGCGTTGATCGCGCGTTGGATCAATTCGTCGGACACCGACGTCGCCGCACCGGTCTGCCGTTCGTCCTTCAATGTGATCAGGGTGCGAGCGATCGAGTCGCTGGCTTTTCGGTAGGTCTGCTCCAACGAGTCTTGGTCGCGTCGTACCAGGGAAAGGGTCTGCGCCGACCGCGCCTGCTGTGTTTCGATCCGCGCCTGAGTCAGTTCGCGCAGCGGATCGGCGCCGTTATTCTTGGCATCGTTGGTCGCGGCGACCGACATCAGCCCGGCGACCAATAACCAGGTAAGCCCGACCACCATGGCGATCGTCGCGATAAGGATGCCGATGTTGAAGCGGCGGCGAGTGTGGCGACTGAGGTATCGAGCGGCAAGAAATAAAGCGACCAGAACCACCGCGAGTACCGCGTAAACTGCCCACGGCGGTTGGGTCAGTGAGCGCTGCGGATCGGCGATTGCTGCTGATCGTCGCTCGTAAAGTCGTTGGGCCGCAGGCAGAATCGTGTCCTGCATCAACGAAGACGCCTCGCCGAGATAGGCCGAGCCAACCGGGTTACCCAGGCGATTGTTGGTGCGAGCGGTCTCGATGATGCCGGTGTAAACGGGAACGTTGGTTGCCAGTAGCGCGAGGTCGGTGTGTACCGGATCGACAGGTAGGTCGTTGTTTCCGGTTGGGGTGACGCCGGTGGAATTGCTGGCGGCGATGATCAAGGCATTCGATGCCGTCGCGATCGCGTCGGAATAGCGTTTGCGCAGAGTCGGGGGCTCTAGACCGCCCGAGATGAACGCGGCGTTGGCGGCAGCGTCGGCGATCGAGAGCGAACTGTAAAGCACCTGCGAGGACTCCGAAAGCGGCTCGGTGTGATTCACGGTGTCTTGCAAGATCTGTGTGCGACTGTTGAGTGTTAGCGATGCGTACCAGCCGGCGAGGAAACATGCCGCGGCCAAGATGAGCGCCATCGCGATGAGTTTGCCGATGCTCGACGCCACGAGATGGCGGGCGGACATCAGTGGAGACTGCGCACGCACGCGAGCTGCGGCCATCAGCTCACGGCGGTCGGACAGCGCGCGGCGCAGCTGCGGGCTCGGCGGCCGTCCGCCCGCTCGTTCGGTACTGAGACTGTGTGCACTGCTGAGCGGGGTTGGCGTGCGAGTGCGCTCAGCGCGGGGCTTGCCGCCGCGTTTGCCGTCCGGCGGTACTTGTGCGCGACCCAACCGGGACCGCACAGAAGATGCGTCGCCGGCCACCAGTTGATCCTCCCTCTCGCACTCCGAGCACCTGACCCGATTAATCACTACCGTCTCACCACACAACCCTAATACCGGATGCGGTGGCTAGGCGGGACGAACTCGCCTACGTTTGGGAGTGCCCGTTTTGGGCAAGGAACGACGACATCGGCGGTGCCGTTGGGATTGTGGAGGCACCTGTGCGCGGAGATGGCGACGGCTGGGTTTTCGATGCGGATGGTTCGCGCTATTGGGGACGACACGGCGCGGCCGGATTGCTGTTGCGGGCGCCGTTGGCCGACGGTGAGGTGGCGATCCTGCTACAGCATCGAGCGGTATGGTCCCATCAGGGAGGCACGTGGGGCCTGCCCGGCGGTGCGCGAGATTCGCACGAGAGCGCGGTCGACACCGCAGTCCGAGAGGCCGACGAGGAGGCTGGCATCGGCGGCAACGACCTGCGGGTGCGCGCGGCGTTGGTAACTCACTCGGCACCGAGCGGGTGGACCTATACGACTGTCATTGCCGACGTGGACGAACCGCTGGCGACGACAGCTAATGGCGAATCCGCTGAACTTCGCTGGGTGGCGGAATCCGACGTCGACGGATTGCCTCTGCATCCGGGTTTCGGTGGTAGCTGGCAAGCGCTGCGCGAGCGGTTGGCTGATCTCGCCCGCGACTAGGTCGCGTCGTTGCCTTCACGCTTCAGAGACCCCTGGCGCGGCGGTGTGGATCATTTGTCAACGGCACCGCGAGGACCAAGACGATTGCTAGCAGGCAGATCATCGCCGCGCCAACATTATCGATGGGGATGGCCGAATTGATTTGCTCGGCGGTCGCAGATCGCCAGAAGATCCCCTGTACGAGCTGGTAAACACCCAAGACGAGGAGAGTTGCTACCACCAGCCAACTGCCTCGGCGATGCCGCAGATATGCAGCGCCAGCGAGTTCAGCGATACCGAACAGCAGGTACAAGACCCACATAGTTGTAGTGAAGAGACCTAGCCCGATCATGGTTAGACACATCACCACAAAGAGCGACAATGCGATTCCGACTCGCATGTGCATTTCCCGATCTAAGCCTATGGAGCGGGTGAGTATGGCGCGGGCGTTCCCGCCGGCTCGGCTTGACTATCGCAGACCTTGTAGTGCCCGTCTTGGTCCAGGGAAACAAGGAGCGCATCATCCGGTTTCTCGACGCCGTCCTGACGTACCACTACGAGATAGTCGTCGCCTGTCTTCTTCGACCGTGCCACTTCGAATTTTGGCGACTTGGAATTGCCGAAAACGCTGCTTCGAAATTCCATAAATTGCTTGTCAGTTGTCTTTTCCAGGAACCAATTGATAGGCCCACACGTGGTGGACAGTGTTGTGTTTCGATCTCCCGTCGCGAGAGCGTTCAAGTAGGCGATCGTCGCTTGCCCAGGGTCGTTCTCATCCTGTTTTCGATCGCACCCCGACACCGCGATCAACACGAATACGGCGACTAGTGTGGCTATAGATGCCCTACGTGAGAGCCGGTAACAGCTATCCAATAGACGTCTGCCGCTCTCAAGCATCCCTGCCTCCGTAGGTCGTAAATTTTGTATTGGTGGCTACAAACGGTTGTCATGTCCACCCACAGTGCATTGTTACACCCTGCGTAGCCTTGGTTTGCGGCATCAGCCGCGTCGTAGCACATATCGTGCCGGGCGCAGGCACCACTGAAATTGGCATTTCGTCCTGGAGCAGGATACTGATCGGGTGAGTATGAGCAGTAATCATGTCGGGCATCTTTAGTGCCGGGGCCGTCATATCTGTAGTTGGTTGGGATCGGCACACTGTCGGTATCCCTATTCGCATCCACGTTCGCCGGAAGCTGTTCGACGCGGGTTTGCTGACTAGGCGTCTGAGCTGCCGTGGTCGTTGCTTGGTTGGGGCCGGACCGCGGTGGAATCGACGTCGGAAAGGCGGTTGCGGTACCCAACCCAATCGTCGATACGAAAGCGATTGCCAGCACAACCGCCGAAGTTCTGGTGAATAGCAATACCGCACTGGTCGCCCGCGTCTGAGCGCGCTCGGACCACGGTTTGCTAGGTGTCCCCATGACATCAGTGTGTCCGGATCCGGCTTAGTGGTCTAAACAATACAGTCGAACGGTATACAAGAGGTGGCAAAACCGCCTGGTCAGAGTCGCGCCGTTGGCAGTAGTCGATTGGCTCCGGCAATCAACGCGTTGACGCTGGCCTCGTCTGAGCTGGCGCCGAATCCCGCTGCCCAGCATTGGCGATCATCGTTTTCGCAGAGCAAAAAAGTGATCACCTGATCACCGCTGGTGCGCTGGTGCAGGCTAAGGATCTGTATCGGTGCTCCGATGTCATAGAGCATCGATGTCATCGCGCTTATCGGCCCGGACGCCTTGGCGTGCAACGACATTGTGCGATCATCAATGGAAAGTGTTGCACGACAATCGATTTGGTCTCGTGCTGCGGGTTCGATTGTCCACGAACCCAGTCGGATGGAGCCTTCGGGGGCATAGGTTGAGGTAAATCCGTTCCAGTCCATATTCGCTGCCTCTTGCGCAATACCGCGAGGCAGCGAGTAACCGAGGAACTCGCCCCGCGCGGAACCAGATTGGGGCTGACGTGAACAGGATGACGCAGAAAAGTGAAGAGTACGCATCTCGTGTGATCATTTCGGTCGAAGTTCGAGTGACCGACAGAAGACGTAACAACCCGCAGCGGGGGGTCGGTCAGATCCAGACCCCGCTACGGCGGGTTACGAGAATGAGTTGAAGCACGGGACCAAGCCTAGTTCCGGCCGAAGGCTCGGGTCAACTCGGTTTTCCCTGACTCGCGGGCGCTATTGCTTGGTGCTCGGCAGCAAGATGTCGACCAATTTGTCGGCCGCGAACCCAACTGCCTCATCCCAGTCGGAAGCGCCGAACATTTGCCGCGGTCCGCTGTAGTGCATGGCGAGTCCCGATAGTAGTGACCAGAGGATGGTGAGGGTCAATTCCGGTTGCGGCACATCGTGTTTTGCGATGAACTCGGTCATCAACTCGACCAGTTGGCTTGTCGCACTTAGCAATTCCTCGACCGTTCGTCCGTCGACAAGCGACTCGGGGGTAACGAACGAGGCGACGTCGACTTCGCGACCGAAGACGCCGTACATGTCGCGGTAACTGGTGGCGAATCTGATGAACTGCTCCCTCGGCGGAGAATCGAGGTATGGCTTGAATTCTTCGACGGTCCGCAGAATCTGCTCGGCGTACAACGCGGCGAACAGTGACTCTTTGGTCGCGAAGTAGGTGTAGACGGTGCCAGCCGCGACGCCGGCCTCGCGGGCCACTTCCCGGATTTGCAACGCTTGAAGTCCGCGGTCGCGCAGGAGTCTGTCGCCCGCCCGCAGGATCTCCGCGCGACGCGCGGACTTGTCGACTCGCCGGGCCATAGCCGAATTGTAGCTGCGACGTGTCGACCAACTGTGCGCTGTTGACATTGTTCGAGTATCTCTGCCAGAGTGAACCTCGTTCATTGAACTGAGTTCAATAGGAGTGTTCGAATGAAAGTCCATCATCTCAATTGCGGCACCATGCGCCCACCAGGAGCGGATCCGGTGATCTGTCACGTGCTACTGATCGAGACCGACGAGGGTTTGGTTTTAGTCGATAGCGGGTACGGGCACGACGACCGAACCGACCCTGCCCGCATCGGCGCGATTAAGAGGGTGATCAGGCCCGACTTAGTTACTCAGGAGACAGCGGCAGCGCAGGTGGTCGCGCTCGGCTACGACGTCGCCGACGTCCGTCACGTAATCGCCACCCATCTGGACGTCGATCACATCGGCGGCGCGTCTGACTTTCCCGATGCCAAGGTGCACACCACGGCGGTCGAGAATGCGGTGGCATTCTCCTCGGGCTTTCGCTCTCGCGCCAGATACCGTCGCCGACAACTTGATTCGGTTGCCGACCGCATCGTGACGCATACACCGCGCGGAGATTGGTGGCGGGGATTCACCGACGTTATGCAACTGGCCGAAATCTCCGAAGGCATCGCCCTCATCGCGATGCCGGGACACACACTTGGCCATGCGGCGGTCGCCGTCGACGCTGGAGACCATTGGATTCTGCACTGCGGCGACGCGTTCTTTCATCGCGGCACGGTCGACGGCACGACGAAAACGCCGCTGTCCCTTCGACTATTCGAGAAGGCCGTCGCCGAGGATATGCGCGCGGTGAGGCGTAATCACGCGACGCTGGCTGATCTGTATCAGCGTGGAGATTCGGATCTGCGAATCGTGTGCGCACATGATCCGGTCATGCTCGCGGAGGCGCAGCAGACGGAGGTTGGCGGCCGATGAGCATCGAATCGGGTTCAAAGACCCGCCGAGTCGTTGTGCGCGTAGTGTGCACGCTCGTCGCCATCGGGCTGATCACCGCGCTGCCGGCCAGCATCGCCGAGGCTGACCCGTTCTACAGTCGATCGACAGCAGAGATCGGGCATTCCCAGCCGGGCGATGTCCTAGCGACGCGGCAGCTCAGCTACCACCTGAGCGGTATCTCTACGCCAGTCTCGGTAGTCCAACTCGTCTATCGGACCATTGATGCGCAAGGCCGGCCGTCGGCGAACGTGACGTCGATCCTCAGGCCCCCTGGCAAGCCGCGACGCGGTCAGGCGATCGCCTACAACTCGTTCTATGACTCGCTCAATCCGGCTGACAGCCCGTCGCGATCGATCGCGGGCGACGTCACTTTCGGCGGATTGATCAATACGGTCGAGACCTCATTCATCACCCCGCTGCTCCTGCAGGGTTACCCGGTCATCGTCACCGACACCCAGGGACAGCGCGCCGACTTCGCGGCCGGACCCGAATACGGAACCAACACTCTGGACGCGATCCGGGCCGCCGGCCGCGCGGCGCACACCGGTCTGACTAGTCGCACCAAGGTCGCTCTGATGGGCTATTCGGGCGGATCGATCGCGACCAACTGGGCCGCGACCCTGGCGCCCAAGTACGCGCCAGACGTGAACACCCGACTCGTAGGTGCCGCAGGCGGTGGTCTGCTGGTCGCGCCGTTCAACAATCTGCGCTATGTCAGTGGAAGTCTGGGTTGGTCGGGTGTCGCCGTCATGGCGATCATCGGTGCGATTCGCGCGTACGACGCCGATCTCACGCCGTATCTCAGTGCGCGAGGCCGTGCACTGACGCGGCAGCTGTCGCATGCGTCGATCGCCGACGTGCTGTACCGCCACCCGCTGTTGGCCTGGCGCGACATTGTGAAACCGCAGTATGCCGACCCGGCGAGCGTGAAACCCTTCGTCGAGATCGCCAACAAGCTCAACCTGGGTCAGGCGCCCACTCCGACGATGCCGCTCCTGTTGGTGCAGTCCACCCGCGGCGAATTAGAAGGCACCGCCGGAAACCTACCGGGTGTAGGTGTGGGCGACGGTGTGATGATCGCGGGCGATGTCCGATCGTTGGCGCGTCAGTACTGTGCGGACGGCAATCGGAGCGTGCGCTATGAGCAGGTGGAATATGCCAGCCATCAGACCGCGGCACTGGTCTGGGCGGCACAGGCACTCCCTTGGATCAACGACCGGTTCGCCGGCAAACCTGCCCCCACCAGCTGCGGCCACATTCCGCGAGGGAATTCGCTGCAGCCGGTGCGGGCTAGGTGAGACTACGGGACCAGCACCACTCGGCCTCGTAGGCCGCCCTTGGCGACGAGTCGGTGCCCCTCGGCCGCGTCGGCGAGCGGCAGGGTTGTCGCGACGCGGGTAGTCAGTTCACCCGCTGCCGACCTGGTCAATAGAGTGGCCAGCCGCGCTCCGTCAGGGACGACGCCGACTAGGTCGACACGTGATCCGTTGGGGGAGTGGTCGGAGATGGAGGTGTCACCCCAACGTAGTGTCCGCCCGGACGCAGTGCGCTCAGTGCGTCATCGTCGAGGCCAGCCGCATCGAGAATGGCATCGAATTGAATTGTGGCATTGAGGGATTCGATGAACTCGACGCCGAATTAGGTGAGCAGTGCAGCGTCGGTCCGGCGCGCGAGTCCGGTGACTCGCCAGCCCAGCGCCGTAGCCAACTGGGCCGCATAACAACCGACAGCGCCCGCCGCCCCGGTGATCAGCAAGGTTCGATCGCGCGCTGCGCCGAATATGTCGAGAGCCTGCGCCGCGGTAAGGGTGTTCAACGGAATCGAGGCCGCATCGACATCGCTGATCTCATTGGGTATCACGGCGACCGAACTCGCCGGCACGATGACGTAGTCCGCGTGCGAGCCCAACGGTCGATCCATGCCGACGGCGAGCGCTGCGACGCGGGTGCCGACAGGTATGGCGTCTTCGACGTCAGGTCCGTGCGCGACGACGGCGCCCGCGACATCCCAGCCCAGTCCGATTGAGCCCACGGACGTAATTACTCCAGCTTGGTGGAAGACTCCCGCTCTGGTAGCCAGATCCACCGGATTTATTGCCGCCGCCGCGACCTTCAATAGCGTTTCTCCGGGGCCGGGAATCGGAGGGGCGACCTCGATGATCTCGATCTGCTCCGGCCCGCCGGGTGAGTTGATTATTGCCGCCCGCATGATTTCCTACCTTCTCGTCCGTGGGGACGCTTGCCTTGTGTGCGATGCGTAGTCCACTCTGGACGAGTAAGTCTCTATTGGTAAGTAGGCACCCAGAAGTAAGTAGGTATCTGTGAGGAAAGGTTATCGCTTATGCCGACCATGACCGCGGCACAGAAGAAGGCTGCGGAGAAGAGTTCCTACGACGCGTTCATGGCAGGCTGCAAGAGCCGTCAGCTACTTGAGCGGATCGCCGACAAATGGGTCGCGTTGGTGCTCTGCTCCATCGATGAAGCTGGTGAGCCACAACGGTTTTCCGAGCTGTCCCGCAGTATCGCGGGGGTAAGTCAGAAGATGTTGACTCAGACGTTGCGCAACCTCGAACGTGACGGCTTGGTTACTCGCACGGTCACCCCGACCGTTCCGGTGACGGTGCACTACGCGCTCACTCCACTCGGCGCGTCGCTGCGCATCCTGTGCGGGCAACTCAAGACATGGGCGCAGGCGCACATGGACGAGATACTCGCCGCTCGGGACAGTTACGACAACCGATCAGACTGAAGCTGTCGCCGACCGCAGCTGTCGAGCGGCCACCTGAGCATCCGGCGCGTGCGTGATCGCCCGCACGACGACGATGCGTCGGGCGCCGGCGTCGAGCACCTCGGGCAGGCGTCGTTCGTCAATACCGCCGATCGCGAACCACGGGCGATCGGTATCCAACGACGCCGCGGTGCGGACCAGGCCCAGTCCGGGCGCGCTGCGGTCGGGTTTAGTCGGTGTCGGCCAGCACGGTCCGACACAGAAATAGTCGACGCCGGGTGCCGTCGCGGCAGCCCGTGCTTGCTCAGCGTCGTGGGTGGACAAGCCGACGATCATGTCATCGCCGACGATGTCGCGGGCAACGGCAATCGGTAAGTCGCCCTGGCCGAGATGCAGCACATCGGCCCGCGCCGCCGCGGCGATATCGGCACGGTCGTTAACTGAGAGAAGAGCGCCCGAAGCCTCGGTCACCTCACGGAGTTTTGCGAGCAGTTGCAGCTCTTCGCCGGCTTCCAGCGCCCCGAATTCGCGCTCACCAGGTGAACCTTTGTCGCGCAATTGCACGATGTCGACGCCGCCCGCTATTGCGGCACTGACGAATTCGATCAGATCGCCGCGTTCGCGGCGGGCGTCGGTGCATAGGTAGAGGCGGGCTCGGGAAAGTCGCGCGCGAAGGTCCACCCGCGCAACGGTAGGCTAGACGGCGAGATCACGGGAGTCCGAGGGTGCCGAAAGCGGGCACGGGCTGGACTGAGAGTGCGGACCTTCTATCCGCTGACCGTTACAACCTGATCCGGGTCATGCCGGCGAAGGGAGGAATCACATCATGAATCTCGCGGTCGTCGGTGGCGGTGTCATCGGGTTGACCTGTGCGTTGCGTGCCGCCGACGCCGGGTGGCGGGTCACCGTATTCGACGCCGGCGTGTCGCGTCGAGCCTCCGACGTCGCAGCCGGCATGCTCGGCTCCCTCGGCGAGGGCCACCCCGGCGAAGAGGCGCTGCTTGAACTGTCGGCCGCCTCGGTAAGGCTCTGGCCCGAACTGTTGCGCAGACTCGATGATCCCGACATCGTCGCGGCCCGCGATTCGCTGTTCGTCGCGTTCACCGCGGCCGACATGAAGTATCTGCATCAATTGGCGCGCTTCGTCTGGTCGTCCGACGATGAGGTGGCATCGAGATTGACCGAGGTCAGCGCGACGCAGGTACGGGCGAAAGAGCCGATGCTCAGCGGGCGATTGCAGGGCGGGTATCAGGCACGCGGGGAGATGGCGGTCGACAATCGGCGCCTGTTGTCGGCGTTGCGCCGCGCGCTTGCCGACGTGGGCGTCGAGTTCATCGACGCCCGGGTGACTGACCTCGCCGATGTGCGGGCAGATCGGATTCTGTTGGCGGCTGGCGTGGATGCGGCCAGGTTGTGGCCGGGGCTGCGAATATACGAAGCCAAGGGTGAGGTCCTGCGATTGGGTCGCACCCGGTGGTCGGTCGCCCCGCCTCGGCACGTGATCCGCGGGCGGATCGACAACCGCAATGTATATCTGGTGCCGAGAGGCGACGGTGTTGTAGTCGGCGCGACGCAGTATGAATCGGCCGACCCAGATGATCGGACACCGCAGGTGGGTGGCGTTGCTGATTTGTTGAGCGACGCGTGCGAGATCATGCCGGGATTACGGACCTACGACCTGACAGAAGTTGGCGCGGGCCTACGACCAATGACCGACGACGGCGTACCTGTCGTCGAGCGAGTGGATGACCGTGTTGTCGTAGCCGCTGGCCACGGCCGCAACGGAATTCTGTTAGCGCCCCACACCGCTGACCGGGTCGCAGAGTTATTGACGTCGTAGAAAGACTTAGGAGAATCCATGACAATCACCGTCAACGGCGATGACACCGAAGTGGCGGCCGATGTGACCGTTGCGGGACTTGTTGTTCAGTTGGAGTTGCCGGAAACCGGTATCGCCGTCGCGGTTGATGGATTTGTTGTGCCGCAGGGAAATTGGAACAGGCAGATCCCCATTGGAGCGAAAGTGGACATCGTGACGGCGGTGCAGGGTGGCTGATGTGTTCACCGTCGCTGGCCGCGAGTTCACGTCGCGGCTGATCACCGGAACCGGTGGGGCGTCGAATCTTGCTGTGCTGGAACGGGCATTGGTGGCATCGGGCACCGAGCTAACCACCGTCGCGATGCGGCGGATATCGCCGTCGAGCGGGACCGGGCTGCTGGATATGTTGCGCCGATTGGAGATTGCGGTGTTACCCAACACCGCCGGGTGTCATACGACTGCGGAGGCCGTGCTGACGGCGCAACTGGGGCGTGAGGCTATCGGGACTGATCTGGTGAAACTCGAGGTCATCGCCGACGACACCACCTTGCTGCCTGACCCCGTCGAATTACTTGACGCCGCACGGACACTCGTCGCCGATGGCTTCGTGGTGTTGGCATACACAAACGACGATCCGGTATTGGCGTCGCGACTTGAGGATGCCGGTGTGGCAGCCGTAATGCCACTAGGTTCGCCGATCGGGACCGGGTTAGGTATCCGGAATCCTCACAATATCGAAATGATCGTGTCGCGAGCGTCGGTGCCAGTGGTACTCGATGCCGGTATCGGAACCGCCAGCGACGCCGCGCTGGCGATGGAGTTAGGTTGTGACGCAGTGCTTCTCGCGACCGCGGTCACCCGCGCCGACGACCCGGAGTTGATGGCGAGCGCGATGCGGCACGCTGTCCTCGCCGGGCGCCAGGCGCTCTTGGCTGGCCGGATTCCCAAGCGTTTCTGGGCACAGGCGTCGTCGCCGTCGCGGAGTTAAGGCAGGCCAGGCGACCTATTCGGACCAGGCCGCAAGATCCAGAGGTATTGGTTTGCCGGACACTATGATTCGAAGTGTCGTGAGTAACTTGTTCACCTCGTCTGTGCCGGCTCTGATCTGCCATCGGCCCACCACCTTGTCGAATGCGTGCGCGGATGCCGCCAGGAAAGCTTGGCCGCGCGCGGTAGGGGTGATTACCTTGCGACGCGAGTCTGCCGAGTCGACTGTCCGTGTGACGTAGCCGCCTTCTTCTAGGCGCGCAATAGTTTTGGCGACCGCCTGTTTGGTCACACCGAGTCTGTCCGCCAGCTGAGCGGCAGTCCGGCCGGAACCGATTGCCTGCAAGGTGAATCCGTGGATTGGTCGGGCGTCCTCGAACCCGCCTTCTGCCAGCAACTCGTGCGCCTCGTCGACAAAGGTCCGGAACGCCCCCATCAGCGCGAAGGCCAACTCTCCGCCAAAATCTTGATAGACAACCGGGTTGTCGTTATAGTCAACCATGTTGTCTATTATAGGAGGACGCAATGACGATCGTTGCGGCGGATAGCCATCGTTCCGTTACCACCCCGAATGCCACTATGACGACGTTGGCCTCACCGACGTTGGGCGAGGCGTCGGCGAGTTTGTGGAGAGTTGAGATGGAACCTGGCGCCCAGGGGCCCGAACACGCTTTTGTCGGCGAGGTTCTCTGGACGATTACCGAGGGAACCGCCACGCTCATCCTCGCGGGCGTGGAGTCCGAAGTTCGCGCTGGAGATACCGCGGTGCTCCCAGCCGACGTGCCGCGCACGTGGATTGCGGGCGCCGATGGCTTCATCGCGCTCGTCACAACCTCGGCGCCCGGAGGCGTATGGCGCGACGGCGACCCCGACACGGTCGCGGTGCCGCCGTGGGTGCGGTGAACTCCATTACGCTGCCTACATGATCTCCGTCGAGAATTTGACCAAGGTCTACGGCAACACAGTCGCTGTGGACCATGTCTCCTTCGACGTGCGCCCCGGCGTGGTGACCGGGTTCCTCGGGCCCAACGGTGCCGGGAAGACGACAACCATGCGAATGATGCTCGGTCTGGACCGCCCGACCGACGGTAGGGTCACCTTCGACGGTCAGCCCTACACCAAATTCACCACGCCACTGCGGCATGTCGGCGCTTTACTCGACGCGAAGTGGGTGCACCCCAATCGCAGTGCGCGGTCACACCTGCGCTGGCTTGCCGCGTCGAACGGGATCGACCGTGGTCGAGTCGACCAGGTCCTCGACATGGTTGGCCTTTCCGATGTGGCCGGGAAACGTGCTGGCGGCTTCTCGCTCGGTATGTCGCAGCGACTTGGACTGGCCGCCGCGCTGATCGGTGACCCGGCGGTTCTGCTGTTCGACGAGCCGGTGAACGGACTCGATCCCGAGGGGATCGTCTGGATCAGAAATTTCATGAAACAGCTTGCCGCGCAAGGCCGGACGGTGCTCGTATCTTCCCATCTGCTCACCGAGATGTCGTTGACCGCGGATCATGTGGTGGTGATTGGCCGGGGACGAATCATCGCGAACTGCACGATTGGCGAGTTCACCAGCTCGGCTCGACAGACCGTGCGAGTGCGCAGTCCTCAGCTTCAGCAGCTCGGCGATACTCTGGTGCGTGGCGGTATCGCCGTGCGCCCGGACAACACCGCCGACGGCACGCCCGCGATCGTCATCGACGGCGCGAGTACCGAACAGGTCGGCGAACTCGCTGCGCAACACGCGATTACCTTGCATGAACTGTCCGCGGTTACGGCGTCGCTCGAAGACGTCTTCATGGCGATGACGGCCGACGCCGTGCAGTATCGTGCGCCGGGCGTTGGGCAGCCTCCCGCGAAGCGATGACCGGAGGCGCGACGACGCCCGACCCGCCACTTACTCCGCTATTCGCCTGAACGGCCGGGTGCGACCGTCGCCGTCCTCGCAATCGCCTGAGCCCGATACCTCGACCGCCGCCGAGACGTTGCTCGGATTGGCGGTCGCGGCCATCGTCGGAATAGGTGTGTCGGCGATCCTGCGTCGTCGATCGCGAGCGTAAAGATTTCGTAGAGATCCCAGGTCACAGTGTGCGGAATGCGTTAAGAACGCGCCCGCTGGCTGTATTCGGTCGCACAGTGAGATCTGCGGCCGCGATCCTCATCGCGCCGAGATGATCAGCGAGTGAGTGGAGAGTGAAGCACGATGGCGGACGTTGCCTACCTGTGCGCGATAGTCGTTGGAATCCTGTTGTGCCTGTTGGTGATCCGTGCCGTAGCGCGCCGGAACCAATCATGACCGCCGCCGGAGTGACCAGTGTTGTGCTGGTCATCATCGCGCTCGCCGTCGTCGGCTATCTGCTGGCGGCTCTGGTGTATCCGGAAAGGTTCTAATGTCACCCGCACTTGCCGCGACACTGCAGATCTTGCTTGTCGTCTTCTTTCTGGCGGCCGCGTACGTTCCGCTCGGCGACTATATGGCCCGTGTCTATACCGGAACCCGAGACCTTGCACCCGAACGGTGGATCTACCGAGCAGCTCGCGTTGACCCGGCCCGCGGCCAGACCTGGATCGGCTATGCCGTTGCGGTCGTCGCCTTCAGTGGTGCAGGGATCGTGTTTCTCTATGTACTGCAACGTATTCAGCAGTGGCTGCCGATGTCGGGCGGACATTCCTCGATCAATCCCGCGACCGCCTTCAACACTGCCATCTCATTCGTGGCCAATACCAACTGGCAGTCCTACTCACCGGAGCAGGTGATGGGAAACCTGACCCAGATGGCTGGACTCGCGGTCCAGAACTTCGTCTCTGCCGCAGTCGGATTGGCGGTCGCCATCGCCCTCATCCGGGGCATCATCAGTCGCGGCGATCCGCAATTGGGCAATTTTTGGGTCGACTTGGTGCGTGGCTGCGTACGTATCCTGTTGCCGATCGCCGCACTTATCGCGTTGGTCTTTCTCACTCAAGGAGCCATTCAATCCTTCCACTCAGGATTCGGTTTCACCGGGCTCGACGGCGTCGATCACCGAAGTGTCGTCGGTCCGTTCGCCTCACAGGAATCCATAAAACTGTTGGGCACCAACGGTGGTGGTACCTTAGCCGCCAACTCGGCCCATCCATTCTCCAACCCGACGCCGCTGAGCAATATCGTGCAGATTCTGGCGATCCTGTTGATACCCGTCTGTCTCACCCGGACTTACGGTTCGCTGGTTCGCGACCATCGCCAGGGTCTGACTCTGCTCGGCGTCATGACAGTTCTATTCGGCATCGTGCTCAGTGTTGCGTGGCTTGCGGAGTCGCGCTCCTCGGGCGTTGCCGGAAATGCCGCGGGTGCCATGCTCGAGGGCAAAGAACAGCGATTCGGAGTACCGGCATCGGTGCTGTTCGGTGTTGCTACGACCGGAACATCAACTGGCGCGGTCAATTCGGCCCATGACAGCTTTTCGCCAGCCGGTGGCGGTGCCCTGTTATGGAACATGCTCCTCGGCGAGGTCGCGCCCGGCGGCGTTGGCACCGGCCTGTACGGCCTCCTGGTGCTGGCAATAATCGCCGTCTTCGTGGGCGGTCTACTCGTCGGACGCACGCCGCTGTTCCGAGGCAAACATATTGGACAGCGGGAGATCACCGTCGCGGTCCTGTCGATCTTGGTTATGCCGATGCTAGTGCTGACGGGAGCGGCGATTACGTTGATCTTGCCGTCTACCAGTGGGTTTCAGAGCAATGGTGGTGATCCCGGTTCGGTGAACGCCATCCACGGCTTCAGCGAAGTGCTCTACGCATACGCATCCGCCGCCAACAACAACGGCAGTGCGTTCGGCGGCCTCACCGTCACCAGCGATTGGTTCCAGACATCACTGGGACTGGCCATGCTGTTTGGCCGGCTACTGCCGATTATCTTCACCCTCGCGCTTGCCGGTCTGTTGGCGTCGCAGAAACCCAGATCCTCGACGTCAAGCGCTACTTTGCCGACACACGGTGCTCTGTATGGCACCTTGCTTACCGGCACGGTGGTACTCGTTGCCGGATTGACCTTCTTCCCAGCGATGGCGCTGGGACCGATCGCGGAGGCACTGGCGTGACAACGACGCGTGAACCTCAAACACACACCGAGACAACGGAATCCGGGAAAGTCATCGATTCGGGCGCGGATGCGCACCGGGTGTCGGCCGGCGCGTTCTCGCCGCGCCAGATGCTCACCGCCCTGCCGCTGGCGGTGCGCAAGCTGACACCGCGAGCGCAGGCGCGCAACCCGGTGATGTTTGTCGTCTACCTGGGATCTGTGCTCACTCTCGTGCTCGCGTGCTGGCATCCCTCGGTATTCGCGTTCGGCGTCACCATCTGGCTGTGGTTCACCGTTCTGTTCGCCAACCTCGCCGAGGCAGTGGCTGAAGGGCGCGGTCGAGCGCAGGCCGACAGCCTGCGAAAAGTCAAGCGCGACACCATCGGCCGCCGACTCAACGCAGATGGCACCATCACAGAGGTGCCCGGCGCAGAACTGGTTATCGGCGACCGCATCGTCGTGGAAGCCGGCGAAGTGATCGCCGGTGACGGCGATGTCGTCGAAGGCATCGCGACTGTTGACGAGTCGGCGATCACTGGCGAGTCGGCACCGGTCATCCGCGAATCGGGCGGTGATCGCAGTGCGGTCACTGGCGGCACGACAGTTCTCTCGGACCGAATCGTTGTCGAGATAATGACTCCGCCAGGTGAGTCCTTCGTCGACCGGATGATCGCACTCGTCGAGGGGGCCTCGCGAAAGAAGACGCCCAACGAGATCGCGCTCGACATTCTGCTAGCCGGACTCACAGTCGTATTCCTGCTTGCCGTTGTCGCCATCGGACCTATGCAGTCCTACAGCGGTGCGCAGGCTGATCCGGTGAAACTCATTGCGCTGCTGGTGTGTTTGATTCCGACTACGATTGGCGCGTTACTCAGTTCGATCGGAATCGCCGGTATGGATCGGCTGGTTCAGCGGAACGTTCTCGCGATGTCCGGCCGCGCTGTGGAGGCTGCCGGCGACGTCGACACCCTGCTCATGGACAAGACCGGAACCATCACCTTCGGGAACCGCCGCGCAACCGCGCTCTGGCCGTCTCCTGGAGTAACTGACGACCAAATGACCCGTGCCGCATGCGAATCGAGCCTCGCCGATGACACTCCCGAGGGCCGCAGCATCATCGAACTGTGCCTCGAGCGCGGCGGTGCTCAGACTGCCAGCATCGTCGACCGCGCCGACGATGCCGAGGGTGTGGTGATTGTGCCCTTCACCGCGCAGACCCGGATGAGCGGGCGAGATATCCCCGAGGGCACCGGAATCCGCCGACTTCGCAAGGGGGCCGCCGACGCCGTCCTCTCCTGGGTCCGCGACGCCGATGGCGCCGTGCCGACCGAAACCGAGATCCGCGTCGAGGAGATCGCCTCGGCCGGCGGTACCCCGTTGGTGGTGGCGTATGCCGACGACAGCACCGCACCCGAGGTGGTAGGCGTCATCGAGCTTACCGACGTGGTGAAACCCGGTATGGCGCAACGGTTCGCCGAGCTTCGTGCGATGGGTATTCGTACCGTTATGGTCACCGGTGACAACCCGCTGACCGCTGCGTCGATTGCCGAGCAGGCCGGTGTCGACGACTTCGTCGCGGAGGCTACTCCGGAAGACAAGTTGGCGTTGATTCGATCGGAGCAGTCCGGCGGCCGCCTCGTCGCGATGACCGGTGATGGCACCAATGACGCACCGGCACTGGCGCAGGCCGATGTCGGGCTGGCGATGAACACCGGAACGTCCGCCGCCAAAGAGGCTGGCAACATGGTCGACCTGGATTCGGACCCGTCCAAACTCATCGAGGTGGTCGCGATCGGCAAACAGTTGCTGATCACCCGAGGCGCCTTGACCACATTCTCGTTGGCAAACGATCTCGCAAAGTATTTCGCCATCTTGCCCGCGATGTTCAGCGCCGTCTATCCGCAACTGGACAGTCTCAACATCATGCGGTTGGGCTCACCGAATTCTGCGATCATCTCCGCGGTCATCTTCAACGCGCTCATCATCATCGCGCTGATTCCGTTGTCGCTCAAAGGGGTTCGATACCGACCGAGTTCGGCCCAACGCTTGTTGGGGCGCAATCTCGTGGTGTACGGACTGGGCGGCGTGATCACACCGTTCGTCGGGATATGGCTTATCGATCTGATAGTCCGGCTGTTGCCGGGCATGGGCTAGGAGCAACGATGACCAACCTTCTGAAGACATTCGGACGACAACTGGCCGTCGGTTTCGCGGTGCTAGCGGCGTTGACCGTGCTGTTGGGAGTGGCCTACCCGGCGGGAGTATGGCTCGTCTCGCGCATCGATTCCCATGCCGCCGAAGGCGATCAACTGACCGATGCGAAAGGCTGTGGGGTCGGGTCGGCATTGATCGGGGTGGATCCGAAACCAGCCGCAGGGCAGCCAGATTGGTACCTGCACTCCCGAGTCGCGGGAACAGCGGACGATGCCATGGCCGCGGGCGACCCAGCGTCGTCGGCCGCGAGCAATCTCGGCCCGAACAATCCAGATCTGCAGACACGGATCGAGCTGCGCCGGAGCTATATCGCCGCGCGCGACGGGGTGGCGCCGTCCGCCGTTCCCGTGGACGCCGTAACCGGTTCCGGTTCTGGGCTCGACCCCGACATCAGCGCCGCTTACGCGAATCTCCAGGTAGCGCGGATCGCTCGGGAGGGGCGGCTGCCGGAATCGAAGGTGCGGCAGATCCTCGACGACAACACGACGGGCCGGCAGTGGGGCTTTCTCGGACAGCCCAGGGTGAACGTTATGCGGGTCAACCTCGCGCTGGGGCATGTCGCAGCGGTGTGTCACACGTAGGTGCGCGACCGGCGGATAGGGCGAACAGTATCGTCGAATCTATGACCGAGGGCGCGTCACCGAAGGACGGTGAAGGACACCAGCGTGGTGCACTCACGGTGTTCCTCGGCTGCGCCCCCGGCGTCGGAAAGACATACGAGATGCTGCAGCACGCACACGCACTTGTCTCCGAGGGACGCGACGTCGTTGTAGGTGTCGTGGAGTCACACGGGCGTGCGGCGACGGCGGCTCTCGTCGACGGGTTGGAGGTCATTGCCCCGACGTCCTATTCGTACCGGGATACCGTGCTGTGGGAGATGGACCTGACCGCGGTGCTTGAGCGGACACCGGAGGTGGTGCTGGTCGACGAACTCGCGCACACCAATGCGGTCGGAGCCAAGCATGCCAAACGTTGGCAAGACATCGACGCGTTACGCGCGGCCGGCATCGATGTCGTCACGACGGTGAATATTCAGCATCTCGACTCGCTCAATGACGTCGTCGAGCAGATTACCGGTGTCACACAGCGGGAAACCGTACCCGACGCCGTCGTACGTGCCGCCGACCAAATCGAGTTGGTCGATATCGCGCCAGAAGCGTTGCAGCAGAGGCTCACTGCCGGAAAGGTGTATCCGGCTGAGCGGGTACATGGTGCGCTGGCGAACTACTTCCGCCGCGGGAATCTGACCGCGCTGCGTGAGTTGGCACTCTTGTGGCTCGCCGATCGAGTAGACGAATCGCTCGCGACCTATCGCGCCGAACATAACATCACCGCCACCTGGGAGGCGCGCGAGCGTGTGGTGGTGGCGGTCACCGGCGGGCCGGAATCGGCGACGCTGCTGCGGCGGGCCAGTCGGATCGCTTCGCGATCGGGCGCCGAACTCATTGTCGTGCATGTGATCTCCGACGATGGTCTGATGGATCCGGCCACCTCGGATCTCGCCGAACTCACTCGACTGGCACAAGGATTCTCCGCTCAGGTGCACACCGTCGTCGGCGACGACATTCCCAGCGCACTATTGGACTTCGCTCGGTCGGTCAACGCGACACAGTTGGTGCTGGGCACCTCGCGTCGCTCGCGGTGGCGACGGCTGCTCTCCGAAGGTGCGGGCGCTGCCGTCGTGCGAGATTCCGGGAAGATCGACGTTCACATGGTCACCCACGACCAATCCGCGAAGCGACGCAACTACTTGGATATCCGGCGATCTCGCTTCCGCCGTCCCTTGAGTTGGGCTGCGGCAGTTGTGGTTCCGCTCGCGGCGTCGGCGGCGATCAGTGTCGTCGACCGGTGGCTCAACGTCGGTAGCGAGTCGGCGATCTTCTTCGCGGTGATCTTGGCGGTGTCCTTGCTGGGCGGCTGGGGACCGGCGGCGCTGTCCGCGCTGGTGTCGGCTTTGCTGCTCAACTGGCTCTTTACCGCCCCGCGCCACACGTTGACGATCTCCGAGCCAGCCAACGTGATCACGATCGTCGTCATGTTCGCGGTCGCGATAGCTGTTGCGGTACTGGTGGATTCGGTGGCCGCTCGACGTGTCGAGGCGCAGCGTGCCGCGCGCGATGCCGAGGTCATCGCCACGTTCTCGTCTGCGGCGATGCGCGGCGACGGCATCGAATCGTTGCTCGCTCAAGTGCGCGAAGCCTATGCGCAGCAAGGTGTTTGCTTGTTGCGCGACCATGGTGGCGGCCAGACGGTCGTCGCGGGCGTCGGTGACGCTCCCACCGGGGTGGCCGATGCTGACACGGTGTGTTCGGTTTCTGACGGTGAGTTCGCCCTGCTGTTGCGCGGGCCGGTGGTAGCGGTCCGCGAGCGGCGTGTGTTGGATGCGGTCGCCGCCCAGGTCGCCGGTGTGGTCACTCGCCGCGAACTGGCCGAACGTGCCGCCGATGCCCAGGCGGTCGCGGCTGCCGACCAGTTGCGCGGGGCGCTGTTGTCCGCGGTGAGCCACGATCTGCGGACGCCGCTCGCCGCGATCAAAGCGGCCGCATCGAGTTTGCGCGCGACCGACGTCACGTTCAGCGCCTACGACACCGCGGAACTATTGGCCGGTATCGAAGAATCAACTGATCATCTCACCGCCATCGTCGGCAACCTGCTTGATTCCTCCCGCCTCGCGGCCGGGGTGGTAACCGCCCATCCGCAGTTAGTCGCGGTCGAGGAGATCGTTGACCGCGTGATCGCCACATTGCCGCCCACTGTTGACGGCACACCCGTGTCAGCACTGATTGAAAATCGCACCGCTGGCATCGTGGCCTTCGCCGATGTCGGTCTGCTAGAACGCGTCTTGGCCAACGTGATCGACAATGCCGTGCGGCACAGCGGCTCCGGACAGAATGATGCCGGCCGACCCGCGGTCGAAGTTACCGCGCGCTATGTTGCGACGGCGGGCGGGCGATGTCGCATCCTGGTCGTCGACCATGGCGCCGGCGTCTCGGAACGGGAACGTCAGGCGATGTTCGCGGCATTCACTCGACTTGGCGATCGCAATGCTAGCGCTGGTGTGGGACTGGGGCTCTCGGTGGCGCGTGGTTTCGTTGAGGCGATGGCCGGCACCATCCACGCCGGGCAGACCGCGGGCGGCGGATTGACCATGGTGATCGAGTTGCCGAGCGAGGAGGGAATCGATGGCGTCGTCGCCTGAACGAGTCCGCGTGTTGATCGTCGATGACGAACCCGCGTTGCTACGTGCGTTGCGAATCAATCTCAACGCCAGGGGATTTGACGTGGCGGTGGCGGCTACCGGGGCTCAGGCGCTCACACTGGCCGCCCGCCATCGACCCGACGTTGTGGTGCTGGATCTCGGCTTGCCGGATATGGATGGTCGGACCGTGCTGGACGGGTTGCGAGGCTGGACCAACGTGCCTGTGATCGTACTGTCGGCTCGTACCGATGCGATGGACAAAGTCGATGCTCTCGACGCCGGCGCCGACGACTACGTGACGAAACCCTTTGGCATGGAAGAGTTTCTGGCTCGGTTGCGCGCCGCGGTGCGTCGTGGTGCGGTCGGAACGCGGGTCGACAAACCGGTGGTGACCACCCAAACCTTCACCGTCGATCTCGGCGCGAAACGTGTGACCCGCGACGGTGTCGATGTTCACCTGACACCCACCGAGTGGGGAATCCTCGAGTTACTGGCCAACAACGTCGGGCAGCTGGTCACCCAGGCGGAACTGCTGAATTCGGTATGGGGGCCAGCGTACGCCGGCCAAAACCACTACCTACGAGTCTATTTGGCAGGGCTGCGACGAAAGCTGGAAACAGACCCCACTCACCCCCGACACCTGATCACCGAACAGGGGATGGGGTACCGGTTGGTCGAGTAGGGATGTCCAGTGGGGACTAGATTCTTGCTGAGTTCATCAGGCGCGCATGCCAATCGAGAAGGCGTTGGAAGAGTGTGCGACAAGGCGATCAACCTCGGCTACTCCGCTTCCGACACCCGCCACAGCGGGTTCACCGGACCATGCCCGGCACCGAGGGGATAGGCCCACCGCAACCCTTCGGTGACCCATGATTTGGCGAACCGGACGGCGTCGGGGACGGAAAACCCATGTGCCAGAGCCGCTGTGATCGCCGCCGCCAGGGTGTCTCCCGCTCCGTGGTCGTGGCCGGTCGCGATGCGCTCGGCGGTGAACTCGTGCTGTTCGCTACCGTCGCTGAGGAGGTCGGGACTGTATTGAGAACTCCGTAGGTGGCCACCTTTGACCAACGCCCACCGTGCTCCGAGATCCAGCAGTGCTCGTGCGGCATCATGTTGTGACGCAGGGTCGTTGACCTCGATACCGGTGATCAGACGTACCTCGTCCAGGTTCGGGGTCACCACGGTGGCGCGCGGAATTAACTTGGTACGCAACGCATCGAATGCCTCAGCTGCCAGCAGCGGGTCGCCATGCATCGAGGCTGCCACCGGATCGACGACCAGCGGTGTGTCGTGGTCGCGCCCGATGCCGAGGTCGTCGGCGGTATGCGCGACCGATTCGATAATCGCCCCTGATGCCAACATGCCAGTCTTCGCGGCATTCACCCCGATGTCGGTGACGACCGAAGTCATTTGAGCGGCAACGATTTCCGGATCGATGGCGACGAAGTCACTCACGCCGACAGTGTTTTGCACCGTCACAGCGGTGACGGCGACACACGCATGAAGACCGAGGAGTGCGAACGTTCGCATATCCGCCTGAATCCCAGCTCCGCCGCCGGAATCTGAGCCGGCGACGGTCATCACCCGGATCGGCGTCGCACCGATCCGGGCGGTGGGGAGCAGCGGAATACTGTTGTGGCTCAAGCGGTTCCGATACTCTCGACGGTGTCCAGCGGCAGATAGACCCGATTGCCGGCGTCGATGAACTCCTGCGATTTGGCTGCCATCTCCGCGGCGATCTTGCGGTCGATATCCTCGGTGGTCACCAAGTTGTTCTCTTCGGCGTAGGCACGCACGTCAGCGGAGATACGCATCGAGCAGAACTTTGGGCCGCACATCGAGCAGAAGTGAGCCGTCTTCGCGGGCTCGGCCGGCATCGTCTCGTCGTGGTACTCGCGGGCGGTGTCGGGGTCCAGAGCAAGATTGAACTGGTCGGTCCAGCGAAACTCGAAGCGCGCCTTGCTCAATGCGTTGTCGCGGTCTTGCGCGCGAGGATGGCCTTTCGCGAGATCGGCCGAATGCGCGGCGATCTTGTAGGTGATCACGCCTACCTTCACGTCGTCGCGATTGGGCAGCCCGAGGTGCTCCTTCGGCGTTACGTAGCAGAGCATCGCGGTACCGGCCTGGGCGATCATCGCAGCGCCGATCGCGGAGGTGATGTGGTCATACGCCGGTGCGATATCGGTGGCGAGTGGCCCAAGTGTGTAGAACGGCGCCTCCTCGCAGAGTTCTTCCTCGAGGCGAACATTCTCAGCGATCTTGTGCATTGGCACGTGGCCGGGTCCCTCGATCATTACCTGCACGCCAAAGGATTTCGCGATCTTCGTGAGTTCTCCAAGGGTGCGCAACTCGGCGAACTGGGCCTCGTCGTTCGCGTCGGCGATGGAACCGGGACGCAGGCCGTCGCCGAGTGAGAACGTGATGTCGTACTGCGCGAAGATCTCGCAGAGTTCGTTGAAATGCGTATAGAGGAAGGATTCTTCGTGGTGCGCAAGGCACCAGGCCGCCATGATCGATCCGCCGCGCGACACGATTCCGGTGACCCGACGTGCCGTCAGCGGCACATAGCGAAGCAGAACTCCGGCGTGCACGGTCATGTAGTCGACGCCCTGCTCTGCCTGCTCGATTACGGTGTCGCGGTACAACTCCCAGGTGAGTTTGGTTGGATCACCGTTGACCTTTTCCAACGCTTGATAGATCGGGACCGTCCCGACGGGTACCGGTGAATTGCGCATGATCCACTCGCGGGTCTGATGAATGTCTTTGCCGGTGGACAGATCCATGACTGTGTCGGCACCCCATCGGGTCGCCCACACCATCTTCTCGACCTCCTCCGCGATCGATGAGGTTACCGCGGAGTTGCCGATATTCGCATTGACTTTGACCGCGAATGCCTTGCCGATGATCATCGGCTCGCATTCGGGGTGGCGATGATTCGCGGGAATGACGGCGCGTCCGATGGCGACCTCGCTACGGACCAACTCGGGATCGACGCCTTCGCGCGCGGCGATGAAACGCATTTCGTCGGTAATGATGCCAGCGCGAGCCCAGGCCAGTTGCGTAGCCGCGCCGCCGACGGCCTGGGGTTTGGTCCATGATTCGCGAGTGCGGGCAAGTCCGGCTTCGACGTCGATAACGGCGTTGGTGTCGGTATAGGGACCGGACGTGTCGTACAGATCGAGGTACTCGCCGTTGGTCAGATTCACCCGACGTTGGGGAACTCTCAGATGGTCGAGTTCGAGGTAGCGCTTGTTGCTGCCTTCGATCGGTCCAGTGGTGATCTCGGTAGCGGATACAGGTGTGCCCATAATTTCAACTCCCTACGCCGGCATTATCCGGACAGGTTCCGGCGGTCGGCGACCGTCCTGTCGCCATCTCAGCCCTCGGTTCGTGAGAGCCCCCGCGTGTTCATTTGTGATGTGCGCCCAACACGTTACCGCTGTGGCCGTCAAGATGCGTCACCTCGCCACCGAATGCGCGCAATGTCCGAGTTATCGGATGTGACGCAAGTGGTAAAGATTAATTAATGGGGAAATTGATCGCATTTTGCATACAGAACGGAAACAGGTGACAAATCGACGTCACGTTGGCTCGCTGGCGTGGATATTCGCCGCTATGCTGTGACTAGAGTCACAACTTGGCCGGCTTTCCTGGGAGTAAGGAGTCAGAGTGCAGTTCAAACGTCGTCATCGCCCGCCGCAATCGGCGCAGGCCATCCTGCAGCGAATCGCCGAGGTTGTGCACAATCCAACGCGTGAACGCTTCGAGTTGTGGGTCGCCGGCGACCTGGTAGGTGTGCTCGGATATCAGACCGAGACATCACCCGAGGGGTCGGTGATAACCGTGCTCCACACCGTTATCTACGACGAATACACCGGGCATGGTCTGGGTACCAGACTTACCCGTGGAGCACTCGACTACGCGCGGGAACAAGGTGCGCGCATCCGCCCGGTCTGCACCTTCACCAAGCAGTACCTTGACGCCCATCCGGGGGTTGTGCCGATTGCGGCGTGACGCGCAGATCGACTATTGACGCGTCCGGCCCTCACGCAGCGCTGCTGGCTGTAAACGACTGTTGGCCAAGCGAATTCCAGCGGTCATCGTCGCGGCCACGACGAGGGCGACACTAATTGCTGCCGACCAACTCGCCCCAATCGCGGTGAGGGTTCCAGATGACGAGCCGGTGCCGGCCTTTGCGTACAGCACCACCAAAGCGAGCGAGGCCAGTGAGCCGTAGGCGGTCATCATCACACCGAGCCATTGCGGGATTTGCCGGTCGCGCTTTCGGGTGCTCATTGCGCGATCCTAACGTTGATGGGGATTGTCGGCTGGGGAAGTCGCGAGATCGCCTGAACTGATTGCGGGCTCATCACTCGAGCATGCCCCGGGTCGCTGAGCAAATGATGAGCAATGCCGATGACCTGTGCGTTTACGGCGTGTTGCCCCGAGGCCGCGACCGCTCCGGGTTGGTTAGATAGGTTAGCCTAAGTTACTTCAGGTAGGGTGGCCGTCGAATCTAGCGAAGGGTGCGCCAAATGGCTGACGCGTCAACACAAACATTGTCCCGCGGTTGGCAGGGGCGAGTACTCAAGCTCTTGGGAGCTGATGACTTCGTCTTCACTGTTACCAGCAACGAGTCGATTACCGACGACTACGTGCGGCTCGGTTTCACCGGCGGCGGGCTGCTGGCCTCACGGCCGATCCATCCGACGATGTGGGTGCGACTTTGGTTCGAGGACAACGGCAAACTGCACCAGCGTGGGTACACGCTCGTCGATACCGATCTTGCCGCCGACACCTTCTACATCGAGTTCGCCATCCACGACGGCACCGCGGCGCGGTGGGCGCAGGCCGCCGAACCTGGCGACCAGATCAACGCCACCTTCATGGGATCGAAGTTCGCATACCCGGAACCGGCGCCGTCGGGATGGCTGATTGTCGGAGATTCCGCTGCGCTCCCGGCGATCAATTCACTTCTCGAAGCCATCGACGGATCGTCGAATCCGGCTGCGGCGGCGACTATTTGGTTCGAAGTAAGCCACGCCTCCGAGCGCACGCTGCCCATGAAGACGCGCGCGCAGGACACTGTTCATTACGTCGACCGAACCGATGGCGGTGCCGATCTGATCGCCGCGGTCACCGCGCAAGCTTTTGACGCCACGGGTCAATTCGGTTGGGTAGCAACAGAATCGGTATCGACAAGAGCTATTACCGCGGTCTTGCGCAACGACTACAAACTTGGCCGCAAAGGCGTTAAGTCGCAGGCGTATTGGATCTACGGGCGTTCATTCGGGTAGACCCGCCATCGGTCCGACAGAGGTTGGATTAGGGGCAGGTGACCTTGATTTCGAAGGACTTCTTCGATGGCGCGGTGGGATTGGCCATATCGACGCCGGTTACATTGCCGGTAATCGTGTAGTTCTTGCCGTCTTTGGTGGCCTTGGCATCCCCTCCGGGGACGCCCTTGGACCAGCCCAGCGCCTGCCCGTTGGTGGCGCCGAGGCCGACCGACTCAACCTCAGGGTTATCTCCAGTAGTCAGCGTGGCGCCAACGGCGGCGCTCCCGGCCGAGGTGCTGTCGCCGATGGCGATCATGACTTTGCCCGCGGTTTCGTTGCAGACCACCGTCTTTGACGACATTTCCAGCGGCTTGCCATCGACAGTCACCGAGGCCTCACCGCCCGTACCCATCGCGGTGCTCATCGCAGTGGTATTTCCGGTGTTATCGCCGCTATCGCTTGACGAATCATCGGAACACGCACCCAGGGCGCCGACAAGGCCGATAGCGCCGACGCTGGCGACGAGGATCTGAATCTTTCGCATGACTACTCCTGATTGGTTGATGTACTCGGTGCTGCTGCCATGCCGGCGAGCTGGAATAAAAACTAATCGGGAAAGGGGCAAACCGATCGTAGATCGGAATACTTGGATCGGTCCAGATCTAGATAATCGTTTGTGCTGCTTAGTATTTCGGCTTTGCTCGATTCCGAACGGGCGCGTGAACACGAAATAATGTGTGGTGATTTACATTTTCCATTCGCGGTGCCGTAGCACGTCGTCGACATCAACCGAGACTAGGTGTGGAACACCATAATTGGGGTCGGCACTACTGGGTGTCGGCGAGCAATTCGGCGCGCAGTGCCGACTTATCGATCTTTCCGACCGCGGTCACCGGCAATTTGCCGGCGATAGCGATGGCGTCGGGAAGTTTGAACGAGGCGAGCCCGCGGTCGGTGAGATACTTCCGGACCGCGGGTAGGTCAAGTCCATCGGCATCGGATCGATCGAAAGGCGGCACAAGAACGGCGCAGATCTTTTCGCCGAGCATGTCGTCGGGCAAGCCGACGACGGCGGCCTGACTGATATTCGGATGTGCCAACAGCGCCTCTTCGATGTCGTCGGCCGCTACGTTCTCGCCGGCGCGGACGATGGTGTCTTTGATCCGACCGGTCACCGCGAGGTGTCCCGAGAGCAGACGCCGAACCTGATCGCCGGATCGATAGAAGCCATCTTCGGTAAACGATCGCGCGTTATGTTCGTCGGCGCGGTAGTAACCGCGAATCGTGTAGGGGCCGCGGACGAGCAATTCGCCATCGGTCCCATCGGGGACGTCGTTGCCCTGTTCGTCGACGACGCGTACCTCGTCGTATTCCGACATCGGTTGCCCCTGGACCTCGTGGACCAGTTCGCGGGGATCGTCGAGTCGGGTGTAACAGATGAGGCCCTCGGCCATGCCGAAGACTTGTTGGATGGCGTTCGGAAACGCGGCGTCCGCGGCCTGTGCGTCCGGGCGGGCCAGTTTGGCGCCGCCGACCTGGAGCAGCCGCAGCGAGCTGATATCGGCGGGCTCCCATTCGCTTGCGGCACACCATAATTGGGTCAGCGCCGGAACCAACGCGGTGACGGTGACGCCATAGTCCTCGATCAGGTCGAAGGTGTTGTCCGGGCTGGCGACGTCGGTGAACACGATGTGGCCGCCGACTGAGAGCATTCCGAGCAGGCCTGGGCAGCATAGCGGGAAGTTGTGTGCGCCGGGCAGCACGACCAGGTAGGTATCGTCGGCTGACAGTTCCGCTATCGCGGCCGATTGTCGCGCGTTGTAGGTGTAGTCGTTGTGGGTGCGCGCGATCAGCTTGGGGAGTCCAGTGGTGCCGCCGGAGACGAGGAATAACGCGGGGAGGTCGGGATCGGCGGGTGAGGGGAGGGCGATCGAGCCGGGGTCCGCATCGGGCAGCGCGATGAACTCGCCCGGGTCGCCGTCGATAAAGACGTGCTCGACGGTGGGCACCCTGATGCGCAGTTCGGCGGCGAGTGTTCGGTAGTCGAAGCCGCGCCGACGATCCTCGCCGATATACGCGACCGCCCCCGATCGGTCTGCGAGTCCGGCGATCTCGGAGATTCGATGAGCGGGAAGAGTCATCACCGGGACCACTCCGGCACGCAGCAGGGCCAACAACGTGATAGCGAACGCGCCGGAGTTATTCAACTGCAGAACTATCCGCTGGCCGGGGCGTAGCCCGGCGTTGGCGAATCCCGCGGCTCGGCGTGCTACCGCGGCATCCAACTCGGCGTAGGTAAGCGTGACTGGCCCATCGATCGACGCATCGGTAATCGCGGGTGAATTCGCTCGATTGGCAACTGCCCACTCGTAGATTCGCCAAAGAGGCTGATTGTCGAATATGTCCGCTTTTCGGTATGTCTGTGCCGCAATTTCAGGATGTGCGTGATAGCCGACGGTGAGGTCGCTGGGGGAATCCACGGGGGTTATTAAAACATGGATCTTTAGGTTAGCCTTATGATAATTCCTGCGACGAAGCTAACAGTGGGTTTTGTACGATTCTAGGTTAGGCTGACCTAAGACCCAGCCGAGTCCTTGCCTCCGATAACCCCACGTCAACCCATGTTCGAGGAATGAAACATCATGTCGCTGACCACCGACCAGCAGAATGTCGATCACTCGCTATCCGCGATCACTCCTGAGCAGGCTGCTCGGATTTGTGCAGCATGGGCCGACGAAGGAAGTTTCGGCGATCACGTTGTATACGAACGTGACGGGCGATGGGTATTTGCGGCCGGTGCTCGGGTCCGCATCGTATTGACCAAAGATACGATCACGGTCACTCGCGACGCCGACCAGACTTCGCGCGGATGGGCCGGTGATCCGTCTATCGCGCTCGACGCCGCGCTGCGTGCTCTTGATCTGCCACAGTGGCGGGTCTATGGCTGGGTGGGTTTCGACTTCTGTGCTTCACACCACGACCTGACCGACCGGGTGCTCGACGATGCGGTTCTGGCGCATCTGATCGTTCCCGAGTTTGAAGCCTATGTCGACGCGACAGGTATCGATACTAGTTCGGTTGACCCGGTCCGTGCCGAGCGGCTACATGAAATCGCAAGTAACACTGGCCAATTGGCGGAATCGGCGCCGATCGACGTGACCGCCGACGTTGACGACTACCGAGGCCGGGTCGCTACCGCGGTCGCCGAGATCCGTCGCGGTGACTATCAGAAGGTCATCATGTCGCGCCGGGTGTCCATCCCATTTTCGGTCGATATGCCCGCGACCTACGCGCGGGGCCGAGCGGGAAATAACCCGGCGCGGTCTTTCCTGCTCTCCCTGGGGTCACTAGAGGCAGCCGGATTCAGCCCGGAACTCGTGGTGGCCGTCGACGAGCGCGGCACGGTGGTAACCGAGCCCCTGGCCGGAACACGCGCATTCGGACGATCGGCACAGCAGGACTCGTCGGCGCGCGCGGAATTGGTCTCGGATTCGAAAGAGATCGCCGAGCATGCGATTTCGGTACGAGCGTGCTTTGACGAGATCGAGTCGATCGCGGTTGCCGACTCCACCGCGGTGAGTGAGTTTATGGTGGTCCGCGAGCGGGGCAGCGTGCAGCACCTCGCATCGACGGTGCGCGGCTCGCTCGATCCCGCCGCCGGACCGTGGCGCGCGCTGGCCGTGTTGTTCCCGTCGATTACCGCCTCCGGTATCCCGAAGCGGGAAGCTATCGAAGCGATCTACCGCCTCGAACCGCATGGCCGTGAGTTGTATTCCGGCGCGGTGCTGACGGCGTCGTCGGCCGGTGACCTCGAAGCGACGCTCGCGCTGCGGACCGCCTTCTCCGACGACGGCCAGGCATGGCTCTGCGCGGGCGCGGGCGTCGTCGATCAGTCCACCCCCGACCGCGAATTCGAGGAGACCTGCGAAAAGCTCGGCAGCGTCGCACCTTTCGTGGTGCCCGCCGCCGACTGATCTGGTCAACACGTGCCGATGAATCACCTAAGGAGGGCGTAGCCATGCCCATTGTTGAACTCGAAGACTTGGTCAAGAGCTATGGCGGACCGCGGGTCCTCGATGGTGTCTCGATGGAGATTTCTGAGGGGCAAATCCTTGGGTTGCTCGGCCCCAACGGAAGCGGAAAGACCACGACGGTATCCATCCTGTCGACCTTGCTGCGGCCCGACGGCGGGCGTGCGTCGATCTGCGGCTACGACGTCGCATCGCAGGCTGCGAAGGTCCGCGAGGTTATCTCGCTCACCGGCCAGTACGCGTCGCTCGACGGTGCGTTGACTGTTCGCGAGAATGTGACGATGTTCGGGCGGCTGACCGGTCTGGGCCGCCGCGACGTCGCGGGACGGATCGACGAGGTCATCGAGACATTTGGACTCGGAGAGTTCGTCGATCGCAAAGTTTCGGCGTTGTCGGGCGGTATGCGTCGCCGCGCGGATATCGCCTGCGCGCTGGTTACTCGCCCGCGAGTGTTGTTTCTCGACGAGCCGACAACCGGCTTGGACCCACAGAGTAGGGCGGCGGTCTGGCAGACCGTGGCCGCGCTACGCGACGAGGGCATCACGGTACTGCTGACGACCCAATATCTGGAGGAAGCCGACCGGCTCGCGGACAATATCGTCATGCTCGATCACGGCTCGGTCGTGCTGTCCGGAACTCCCGAGCAGTTGAAAGGCCTTGCCGGCGCGGCGATTTGCGACGTCACCCTGGCTGACGGCGCCGATCTGCCACGCGCCGAGGAGGTATTGGCACGGTTCGATCCGGCTCCCGGCGATACCGTCGCCGGTGCGCGCCCGAAGATTTCGCTGGCCGCGCCGGACGGACTCGATTCGATCGGCACGGTTGTCTCGGTGTTGCAGGAGGCCGCTATCGACGTCTCCGACATCGCGTTGCGTCGGCCGTCGTTGGACGAAGTGTTCTTCCGATTCGTCTCCGATGTGCCCGCGGAGCAACGATCATGACCCTTCTCGACACCCGGCCGGACGGCCGGGTGCCGGCGCGCGATTCGATCGCCGCGCCGACCGCACTCTCGGTGCTGACGGCCCGATTGATGCGGGCCGGGGTGCGCGAAGGGCAATTCTTCTTCTCGTTCGGTTCGCCGATCGTGTTCTTCGTCTGCCTGTACGTGCCGCTGTACCGTCGCTTCGCCGCCTACGACGGCGGGTACGCGCAATATCTGACCCCGGTGATCATCCTGCAGGCCGCGATGTTCGCGGCGATCATCTCGGCGGAGATCGCCGCTGCCGAGGCGCAGGACGGTGTCCGCGACCGACTTGCCTCGTTGCCGATGGAACGATGGCTGCCGGTAGCCTCCAGAATTCTCTACGCGGCCGTACGAATTCTCGTCGCTACCGCCGGTGCGGTCGTGATCGGCTCGGCGTTTGGGTTCAGATTCCACGGATCATGGTGGCAGAGTGCGCAATTCGTAGTACTCGCTATCGTGTTCGCGGTTGGTCTGTCGATGCTGACCGATTCGCTCGCGCAGATCGCGGCCCATCCGGACAGCCTGGTGCAGATCCTGATGATTCCGCAATTGCTTCTAGTCATGCTGTCCACCGGACTGGTTCCCGCACAAGCGTTTCCGGACTGGATCGCCCCGGTGGTGCGCAACCAGCCGGTGTCAATCTTCTCCGATTCGATGCGCACGCTCAGTAACGGTGTTGCGCCGCACTACCTTCCGGTCGTGGCGTGGTCGCTCGGATTGCTCGTCGCCGGGGTGGTCGCGGTGATGGTTGCGGCACGGTCGGAGGTCCGACGATGACGACGCTGTCCACACCTCCGGTATCGGCGTCGCGCGCCCCGGTGGATGTACTTACTCAGTCGGCGGTGCATTGTGGTGCGCTGCTTCGCGCGTGGCTCCGTGATCCCGGTGTGATCATTCAGGCATTAGTCTTTCCCGCCTTCCTGCTCATCATGTTCCAGGTGGTCTTCGGCAAGTCGACCACCGCGATCGGTGCTGGGCAGAGCATCTTCGGCAATGCCGGACTGGTCGCGCTCGTTGGCGCGATGCAAGGCACCATGCTGACTGGCGTCGCCCTGATCAACGACCGTGACAGTGGACTGCTCAGCAGATTGTGGACGCTGCCGGTACCGCGATCGGGATTTCTGCTCGGGAGAATTCTCGCCGAAGCTGTCCGCATTCTGGCGGGCACCGTCGTTCTGCTCGTATTCGCGATGACGATGGGCTTTCGGTTCGAGCAGGGATTGTTGGCTGGCCTCGGCGCGGTATTGGTTCCGGTGTTGTTCGGAGTGGCGTGGGCGTGGGTGGTGATAGCGCTCGCGACCGTATCCGGCAAGGCGCAGATCCAGTACCTCGGCGTGCTGTTCTTGGTGCTGCTGTTCTTCAATACGGGTTTCGCTCCGGCGACCGAATATCCGGGGTGGCTACAGCCGATTGTCGAATATCAGCCGATGAGCCCGGCGATCGACACCATGGTCGCGCTGACCGAAGGCGGTCCGATCGCGGTGCCGCTGTCGTTGACCGTGGGGTGGGCCGTGGCGATCTCGGCGGTCTTCGGAGTACTTGCCGCGCGTGGTTACCGCCGTGCGGTCCAGGGATAGCAGGTTAGGGATAGAGGAAGACACGTGACAAAGGACGAACTTCGGGCAGTCGTCGCGCAGACGCTGGATTTGCCGATCGACGACATCGATGACGATCAAGACCTGTTGGAACTGGGGCTGGATTCGCTCAAGCTCATGGCGCTGACCTCACGCTGGCGAGCCAGCGGCGCGCGCGTCCACTATTCGGCACTTGTGCTCGAGCCCACTATCGAAGCCTGGTCGGGAGTATTCGCCAAGGCTGGCGGGCTCGCCAAGAAGCGTAAAGCGGTGGTGGCGACGCCGGTCGAATCCGCACCGAGTCAGCCCGAACAACAATCCGACGATTTCCCACTGGCGGGTATGCAGCACGCGTACTGGATCGGTCGAGGCGACGAACAGACTCTCGGCGGTGTGGCCGCTCACCTCTACGCCGAATTCGATGGTGGCGGACCGGATGTCGACCCAATAGATCCTGAACGGTTAGCCACCGCGGTACGCGAACTCGTCGCCCGGCACCCGATGCTGCGCGCGGCCATCACCGATGATGGCACGCAACGTATCCTGCCGGCACCGACGATCCCGGTGTTGTCGACCGAGGATTTGCGGGACAAAAGTTCGACGGTGATCGCTGCACGACTGGACCAAATCCGTGATGCGAAGAGCCACCAGCGAATGGATGTCGCCGCCGGGCAGGTCATCGACATCACGCTGACTCTCCTGCCCGACAACCGGCATCGTCTGCAACTCGACGTCGACATGCTCGCCGCCGACGCGCAGAGCTATCGGCGCCTGCTCGACGATCTCGCCGCTTTGTACGACGGCATCGAGCTGCCGCCGATCGGCTACACCTTTCGCGAGTATCTCCAAGCGCGCGAAGGGGATTCCGCCTCGACCTCAGAGGACATCGACGCCGACCGGCAGTGGTGGGCGCAGCGGTACGAGCAGTTGCCCGAGCCAGCGTCGTTGCCATTCGTCCCCGAAGCCGAACGCGCCGACCCGTCGCGCAGCTTCCGATTGGCACGGCATTTCGACGCCGAGGCAATGTCGGCGTTGGAGTCGGCGGCCCGCTCGCGTGGTGTGACCATCGCGGTTGCCTTGGCGACGGTCTTCTCGGAAGTGATCGCACGCTGGTCGTCGGAGCAACGGTTCCTGCTCAACGTACCGCTATTCAACCGAGAAGCGTTGCACCCCGACGTCGATCTGGTCGTGGGTGACTTCACCAACTCTGTGCTGGTGGATGTCGACACCTCGGCAACAACGTCGCTAGTTGAAACCGCCCGCCAGGTGCAGCGTGAGCTCCACACGGCCGCTTCACATTCGGCCTATCGCGGCCTCGACGTGCTGCGTGACCTCGGTAGTCTGCGCGGCGGCCCGGTGACCGCGTCGGTGGTCTTTACCTCCGGCCTGGGGTTGGGTGAAGTCTTCTCCCCGCGAGTGACCGAGCGGTTCGGAGAGCCGGTGTGGATCATCTCGCAGGGTCCGCAGGTCGACATCGACGCGCAGGTCGTGGAGATGGGCGGCGGACTGCTGACCAACTGGGATATCCGGCGGGACGCATTGCCCGATGGCGTCGCCGAAGAGATGTTCGCCGAGTTCTGTCGAATCCTCGACACCCTCATCGCCGCTCCGCGGACCTGGGACGACGCCGGGCCGTCGGAACTATCCGAACCGGCGCGGTCAGTACGGGACCGCGTCAATTCGGTTGTCACACAGGCATTTCCGTCGCGGACCCTGCATCAGGGATTCTTCGGAAACGCGCTGTCGGAGCCCGATCGTATCGCCGTGGTGGCCAGTGACGGCGAGATCACCTACGGTGACCTAGCGACGCGTGCTCTCTCTGTTGGACAAACACTCGCCGACGCGGGTGTACGCGCTGGTGACACCGTCGCCATCGTTCTGCCTAAGGGAGCCGATCAGGTCGCCGCGGTTCTGGGGGTACTCGCGGCCGGGGCACAGTATGTCCCGATCGGTGTGGACCAACCAGCCGCGCGAGCAGAACGCGTGCTCGAGCGAAGTGGGGCCCGGGTCGCGTTGGTGGCGACCGCCGCCGACGAGCTGGCCGGCGTCACATCAATCGCCCTGGCCGATGCGGCGCAGGGAGCCGCGCTTTCCGTGCCGGCAGTCGTCTCCCCGGAGTCGCCGGCGTATGTGCTATTTACTTCCGGTTCTACCGGCGAACCCAAGGGCGTGCAGGTCAGTCATCGCGCTGCCGCCAACACGATCGACGCCATTGGCACCGAGTTCGGTCTCACCGCGGACGACCGGACGCTAGCGCTGTCGGCCCTAGACTTCGACCTTTCGGTGTTCGATCTGTTCAGTCCCCTGAGTTCGGGTGGCGCGATCGTGTGCATCGACGAGGCCGACCGCCGGGACGCGCAGGTGTGGAGTGATGCCATCGAGCGGTCGCGAGTAAGCGTTCTCAATGCGGCACCCGGCCTGATCGGCATGATCGTCGACACTGCCCGCCCAGAGCAGTTGCGCACCCTGCGGACCGTGATCACCGGCGGTGACCGGGTACCCGCGGCATCGGCGCGTGCACTCCGAAAAGCCGTGCCCGGCTTGCGATTCGCCGGATTGGGCGGCGCCACCGAGGCGGCTATCCATTCGACGATCTGCGAAGTGCGAGATGATTTTCCGGCCGACGCGACGTCGGTGCCCTATGGAGTCCCGCTGCGCGGAGTGGCGTGCCGCGTCGTCAATGGGTCGGGTCACGACTGCCCGGATTGGGTTGTCGGAGAACTGTGGATCGGTGGGGCAAGTGTCGCGGACGGATATCGCGGTGACGCGGAGCGTACAGCGGCGCGGTTTGTCACCCATGCCGGGCTTCGGTGGTACCGGACCGGAGACCTCGCGCGCTACCGCCCCGATGGCTCGCTAGACTTCCAGGGGCGCGCCGATCACCAAGTGAAGGTTCGCGGACATCGCGTCGAACTGGGCGAAGTCGAGGCGGCGTTGATGTCGGTCGACGGCGTGCGTGACGCGGTCGTGGTAAAGAATGCCGGCGATGGTCTGACAGCAGTCATTGTCGCCGAAACGGCCGCGACGCCCAATGCGGACGATCTGTTCATTCAGGCGGGAATTCTGTTGCCGCACTATATGATTCCTGACCAAATCAACATTCTGGATACCGTTCCACTGACCGCCAACGGAAAATTCGACCGAGCTGCGGCGGCGCGAATTGCCGCGGCACGGGGCGGTCCGGCGCCGGATGAGTATGTGGCGCCGCGCAATGCGATCGAAGCGGCAGTCGCTTATGTGATGGCCCAGGTCTTGCAGGTGGACCGGCTCGGTGTTGAGTCGGACTTCTTTGCCCAGGGCGGCAACTCCATTCTGGCGACCACGTTGACCGCGCGACTGCGTGGATTGTTGTCGCTCAGCGGTTTTCGTGCAGCGGAGGTGTTCTCTGCGCGCACGGCGCGGGACATCTCTATCAGGCTCGTTGAGGCTGAAGGCAGTGATCAGCGGCTATCGCGGGTTGCTGAAATCCTCCTCGAACTCGCCGACATCTCCATCGAAGAGGAAGTGCACCAATGAGTTCCACCGAAACTGACCATGATCCGATTGTCATCGTCGGAATGGCAGTCGAAGCGCCGGGGCGGATAGACACCCTCGCGGCGTACTGGTCGGCACTGTCGGAAGGGGCCGACCTCATTGGCCCATTCCCGCGGGACCGCGGCTGGGACATCGACGAATTGTTTGCATTGGCCGACGTTGATGGATGGTCGAAGGTCACCGATGCGGGCGGCTTTCTGGAGTCGGCGAGCGAGTTCGATCCACTCTTCTTTGGAATCTCACCACGCGAGGCTGTCGCGATGGATCCGCAACAGCGGGTAATCCTGCGGACGGCTTGGCGGGCATTGGAGAACACCGGCATCAATCCGGAGTCGTTGTCCGGCACTGATACGGCGGTCTTCGTTGGTGGTTCAATCACCGAGTATGGCCCACGTGCAGCCGAGATCAATGAGTATTCGGGATACCGCGCGAGTGGTACGGCACTGGGGGCATTGGCTGGTCGCATCTCGCACTGTCTTGAGTTGACCGGCCCGTCGATGACCGTCGACACCGCGTGCGCGTCGTCGTTGACCGCCCTCGATCTCGCGGTCAAATCGATCCGGGCCGGAGAGGCGGAAACCGCGATCGTGGGCGGTGTCTGCGTAATGGGTTCGCCCGCAGCGTTTTACGAGTTCTCGAAGAATAATGCGCTGGCGTCGGGCGGACAATGCCGCCCCTACTCGGCACAGGCCGACGGCACACTGTGGGGCGAAGGCGCGGGAGTTGTTGTAGTGCAGCGTCGGTCCGCCGCACTGCGCGATCGTCATCGAATCTATGGTGAGGTACTGGCTACCGGCGTCAACCACAACGGTGGCGGCTTGGGGATCGCGGTGCCCAGCGCCACCGCCCAGGAGCGATTGATGGACAGGGTGGTTAACCTAGCCGGAGTCGACCCCCGCAAGATTGACTTGATTGAGGGACACGGTACCGGCACCGCGGTTGGTGACCCGCTGGAACTTGAAGCGCTGCAACAGATCTACGGCGAACGCGGCGACGAGGCTCGACCAGCCTACGTCGGGTCGGTCAAATCGAATCTCGGCCACGCGCAGGCGGCGTCGGGGATGCTCGGACTCGTCAAGGTGCTGTTGTGTGGTCTCCACGGTCAGATCGCGCCGACTCGACACGTGCAGACTCCCACTGAATCCATCGACTGGTCATCGACCGGGCTACGACTGGCCGATTCGCTCACCGAGTGGGCGGTCGAGGACCAGTCGCGCTATGCGGCGGTGTCGTCGTTCGGCATAGCGGGCACCAACGCACACGCGATCATCGCGATGAATACGGCGGACAGTGCGAATGTCTGACATGACGATGCCCAATGGTCTTGTGCCGCTGTTAGTCTCATCTGAGCGGCAGGATGGTGTGGCGCTCGAGGCCGCGGCTTTGGCGGACTACCTCGACATACATTCCGAGGTGAGGGCGGCAGACCTCGCGGCGGCGTTGATGCGCGCACGTCCGGTCCGCCGACATCGAGCGCTGATCATCGCGGGCGATCGTGACCACACACTCGGCGCCCTACAGGCACTAGCGACGTCGCGACCTCACCCCGACGTTGTGGTCGCTTCAAAGCCGGCGATCAACCGTCAGATAGGTTTCGTGTTTCCCGGTCAGGGCAGCCAACGCGCCGGGATGGGTGCTGCACTGTACGAGGCGTCGACGGTGTTCCGTGCGCGGGTCGACGATGTTGACCGCGACTTCCAGGCCACGGTGGGACTGTCGCCGCTGCGCTACCTGCTCGATGACAACGCGGCCGACGAGGTCACGTTGGTGCAGCCTGCCATCTTTCTCCTGACCCTCGGACTGTACGAGATGTGGCGGGAAGCTGGCGTCGTGCCGGCCGCGACGATCGGGCACAGTCAAGGCGAGATCGCCGCGGCCGCGGTGTCCGGATTGATGAGCGTCGCCGACGCGATCCGAGTAGTCACTATGCGTGCCAAAGAGATTCGCAAACTTGACGTTGCCGGTCTCATGAACCACACGATGGGTGTGATCGGGCAGACCCGCGACCAAGTGGAGGATCTTCTCGCCCGATGTTCGGGCTGGGCCGAACTCGCGGTGGTCAATTCCGGCCATATTCATGCGATATCGGGTGAAAAGGATGCTGTCGTCGAGATTCTGGCGCGAGCCGAAGCGGCGGGCGCCTTCGCTCGTCGGATCAAAGTCGACTATCCGGGGCACACGAGTTACGTGAACGACTTCCGTGAGGAATTCGGTGGGGCCAACGCCGGTCTGACCGCCACTGAGTTCCTTCCTGGGACATTGCCGTGTTTCGGTGCGACACTTGGCAATCGGATCACCCCCGCCGAGCCGTTGAACGACTATTGGTTCTGGAATCTGCGCAATACGGTCCGCTTTGACTTGGCGATCATCAATGCGGTACGAGCCGGCGTCGACACCTTCGTCGAGATGTCTGAGCACCCCACCATGTTGCTGTCGATTCAGGAAAATGTCTATGCCGCCGAGGTAACCGCGCCGGAGCGGACGGTGACCGTCGGCACCGCGAAACGCGGTACCGACCCACTTACCGAGTTCAGTGCGAATCTCGCCCGGGTAATCGTCGACGATGCCGGATATACCTGGCCGCAGACGGGCGACGGATTGCCGCTACCCGATTTCCCCCACACCCGATTCGATACGTCCACCTACTGGGCCCCCGACATGGTGAGGAAGTGAGCGCACTCATGGAACGACTAGTGGTGATCGGTGCCGGCCCCAAGGCAATGGCAGTCGCGGCGAAGGCTCATGTACTTCGTCGACTCGGTCTGCCCGCTCCGCGTGTCAGCGTCATCGAACCGCTTGCGGTAGGCGGCAATTGGATGGAATCGGGCGGTTGGACCGATGGGCGGCACCGCCTCGGTACCAACCCCGAAAAGGATGTGGGCTTTCCGTATCACTCCACCTGGGCGCGCGGTCACAATCATGAGATCAACGAGGCGATGCTCGCGTTCAGTTGGACTACCTTTCTGGTCGAACGCGGAACCTACGCCGAGTGGGTCGATCGTGGCCGGCCTAGCCCGGAACACAACCTGTGGGCGAAGTACCTGCAATGGGTGGCGAAAAAGGCTGACCTGGATCTGATCCGCGGTCGCGCTACTGCGATCGGTTGCACATCGACCGACGATCGCGGCGGCTTTCGCTGGTCGGTCACCGTCGTCGGGGCCGATGGCAATGTGTCGACCGTCGAGGCAGAACGGCTGATGCTCACCGGGCCCGGACAGTCCACCCGTGCACTCGCCGAGCATCCCCGGGTGTTGAGCGTCGCCGAATTCTGGCGCCGTGCCGGTCGTCGGGAACTGCCGGTATCCTCGCGGGCCGCGGTGATCGGTGGCGGCGAAACCGCCGGGTCCGCACTCGACGAACTGGTTCGGCATGACGTGCTTACCGTGTCGGTCATCTCGCCGGGCGCCACGATATACACGCGTGGCGAGAGCTTCTTCGAGAATTCGCTCTATAGCGACCCGATCAAGTGGCGCGCCCTGAGTCTGGCCGAACGGCGAGATGTGGTGCGGCGCACCGATCGCGGGGTGTTCTCGGTTCGCGTACAAGAATCGTTACTCAATGACGATCGGGTGCATCACTTGCAAGGCAGGGTAATACGTGTGCTGCCCGAAGGGGATGGTGTAGCGCTGACCCTGCGTAACGAATTCCGCCCCGACCAGGTGCACGGCTACGACTTGGTGGTCGATGCCACCGGTGGCCAGCCGCTGTGGTTCTTCGATCTATTCGACGCTGAGGCAACCGATTTCATCGAACTAGCTGTCGGCGGTCCGATCACCCAGGACCGCATCGAGACATCAATCGGACACGACCTCGCGATCGACGGGCTAGCGGCGAGACTTCATTTGCCCAGTCTTGCCGGTCTCGCTCAAGGGCCCGGTTTTCCGAATCTGAGCTGCCTCGGCGAACTATCCGATCGAGTCCTGTCGAATGCCGCCGCACTAAGTGCCACGCGTGCTGGTGCCGACATACGTCCAACTCCCAACCAGAAGGTTTAGATCATATGCGCATCGTGTCATTCGGCTTCCAAACGTGGGGCCAACGCACCCTCGCCGCACTAATCGCGTCCAGCCACGACGTAGTGCTCGCCGTGACCCACCCGGCGAGCGACGATGCGTACAAGGGAAGCTGGGCTGATTCGGTCGAGGATCTCGCGCGCGCCAACGACATTCCGGTCCATCTGACCGAGCGCGCCGACGCCGAGACGATCGATATCGTCAAGCGCGCCGAGCCGGACCTTATCGTGGTCAATAGCTGGTACACCTGGATGCCCAAGGAACTCTACGACCTTCCACCACACGGCACCCTGAACCTGCACGACTCGTTGCTGCCGAAATTCACCGGCTTCTCGCCGGTGCTGTGGGCACTCATCAGCGGCGCGGAGGAATTTGGGCTCACCGTGCACCGGATGGATGAACAACTCGACACCGGAGACATCCTGGTACAGAAGCGACTACCCATACCGCCCGGAATCACTGGAACCGAATTGGTTTACGCCGGAATGGATCTCATCCCTGGGGCGGTGGAAGAGGCGCTGGCGGCGGTTGAGTCGGGTGAACCACAGTGGCGACCGCAAGATAAGGCCGCACGAACCTACTTCCATAAGCGTTCGGAACGAGACAGTCTTGTCGACTGGACCGATACCGCAGAGGACCTTGAGCGATTCGTGCGTGCCCTGTCCGAGCCGTACCCGCGCGCGTACTCCTTCTATCGCGGCGAGAAGATCGAAATCCTCGCGGCGGCAATTTCCACGGCACGTTACGGCGGAACCGCGGGTCGCGTCATCGTCCAAGAAGGTGGCGGTGCGGTCGTTTGCGGACCGGATCCCAAGCGTGGCAACAACTATGCGCTCGTCGTCAACCGCATCCGTACCGCTGACGGCACAGAACACGAGGGCGCCGACTTCTTCCGGCGCGGCGGGTATCTGTGTGATACCCCCCAACTTTCATGACGGCGTCGGTGGCCGGTAGGAAAGCGCCGGAGGTCCAATCACCCGATGTAGCACCGCGATATCCGCTGACCGCGGCGCAACGCCGGGCATGGTTCCGGTATCTGTGCGAGCCTGGGTCGGCGGTGCACAACTTCCGCGCGGTCTACGAATTGGCAGGTCCGGTCGATGCCGACCGGCTACGCCGCGCGTTCGACGCGTTGGCGATTCGCCACGACGTGCTGCGCAGTACATTTGCCGAGGCCGCCGACGGCGAACCCTCGCGGGTTATCAGCGGGGTCGCACCGCGGTGGGACACCGTTGATCTGGCCGACCTCTCGCCCGGAGCGGCCCGCCGTCGGGCGGAGGTACTGCTGCGGCGTGACGCCATGCGGCCGTTCGACCTGCGGATTGAAGCACCGTTGCGAATCACCCTGATTCATCGCAACGGGGATGACGCGATTATTGCTCTTTCGGCGCACGCAATCGCGTTTGACGACGAGTCGTTGTCGGTGGTTGCCAGTGACATCAGTGCGCTCTATACCGACCACTCGGCGAAGCTCCCCGCGATCTCGCCGCAGTCCACCCCTGACTCGAGTGCGTCGACCGATGTCACGTTCTGGCGCAGGCAATTTCAGCCACTGCCCGAACCCGTTGACCTGTCCGGCGGTATACGGTCCACGCCATCGCGCGAGGCGGTCCGCATTCGAGTGGATGCTGGCGCCGAGATCGAAACGGCCAATCAGTTCGCTGCCTCGGGTGGCTTTCCACTTCAAGCTGTGTTGCTGTCCGTATATGCGGTGCTCATTCAGCGGTATACCGGCGCGGCAGATTTCGCGATCGCGGTGGGAACCTCGACACGCGACGCCGGTAGCGCGAATTCCATTGGTTGCTATGCCAATACGATGCTACTGCGCGCAGGTGTCGATCCCGGTGAGTCGTTCGCCGAGCTTGTGACGCGAGTCGATGCGGCGCTGTCCGACGCCGATACCCACCGCGCGGTGGGTATCGACGATGTTGTCCGCGCGCTGAATCCTACTCGTAGCCGATATCGCGATGGCATGGAACAGGTTGTGCGCCTGGGCTTCTCCATGGTCGATCGATCTGGTGTCCTTGCCCTCGACGGTAACCGGGCTTCACTGCGACATGCCGGCCCCACCCTTGTCGGTGTACCGATACAGTTGAGCGTCGATGTCGGCGTCGACGGCGCGGCCTTGGTGCTCGACGCGCAGACGGGCCATCTCGACGACGCGATGGTCGAGCAGGTGCTTCGCCATTTTCGGCGGCTAGTGGAGTCGGCGTCACGCGAACCATCGTGCGCGGTCGCCGAACTCGATATGTTGGGCGACGCGGAGCGAGCCAACATCATTGCGCGATCCACCGGCGTACAAGCTCGCCCCGCAGCCGGCACCTTGGTAGATCTGGTCTCCGCGCGAGCTGAATCTGATTCGTTGGCGATCGTCTCCGACGTTGCCGTCAACGAATGTGGGCTCACCTACCGTGACCTCGATGCTCAGTCAAATCAATTGGCGCGCAACTTAATCGCTCGCGGAATTGGAACCGAAGACTTAGTCGGGCTCCGGCTGTCCGGGTCGGCTGAATTCGTAGTTGCCATGCTCGCGGTGCTCAAATCTGGTGCCGCTTACCTGCCGATCGATCCGGCATATCCAGAAGGACGTATCGAACATCTGATCGCGGATGCGAAGCCGCGGATTGTCATCGACGCGGCGGCGCTGGCCGACGCCCAAGCGCAGGCCCGCACCGAATCGGTGGATCGGGTCACCGACGCCGAACGAGTGCGACCGCTCATGGCGGACAATCTGGCCTACGTCATGTACACCTCGGGTTCGACGGGCACACCCAAAGGCGTGCCGGTTTCGCACGCCGCGATCTGCGACCACATCACGGGATTCGGCGCTCAGTGGGATCTGACAGCCGCCGCACGGGTACTGCAGATATCGTCGGTCAGCTTCGACGCATCGATGCTTGACCTATTCGTCACTCTGAATCATGGTGCGACACTAGTGGTTCCCGATGCGGAGCGGATCCGCGACATGTCCTATCTGGCAGAAGTCATTACGCGTCATCGCATATCCGTACTTCATGTGGTTCCGTCGCTGCTACGCGCACTGTTGGCGCTTCCCGAATCGCGTGAGTGGCGTGATTTGACCCATGTTCCGGTAGGCGGTGAAGCCCTGCCCGGCGATGTCGCCGATCGGTTCGCGGCAGTCTACGAGGCTGATCTGCGCAACTATTACGGACCAACCGAAGCGGTGGTGTCGGCGACCCACTACTCGATCCGCGATATTCAGGGAAGCCAGATCGTGCCGATCGGGCAGCCCAATCGCAACGTCACCGCCTATATCCTCGATGAGCGTCTGCAACTCGTCGCCGACAACGTGGTCGGCGAGATCTATCTCGGCGGGCCACAATTGGCCCGCGGATACCTTTCTCGGCCGACGATGACCGCCGAACATTTCGTAGCCGACCCGTTCTGCTCCGGGCGGCGGTTATACCGGACCGGTGATCTCGCGAGACGAAGTCACCGGGGTGACATAGAGTTCGTGGGCCGTGCGGACCAGCAGGTAAAGATCCGCGGTCATCGAGTGGAACTCGGTGAAATCGCAGCGACGCTGAACAGTCACCCAACGGTGCGTGACGCTGTCGTGGTCGTCGACGACGACCACGACCCCCTGGGCGGGCTCACCGCCTACCTCACTGCGGCTGATACCGAAATCGACCTCGCAGAGCTGCGCGCCTACGCGGCGAAGACTTTGCCGGACTACATGATTCCAGGGCGTTACGCAGTACTCGCCGACATACCGCGATCGGTCGCGGGCAAACTCGACAAGGCGACTCTGCCGCCAGCCCAGCGGGTAGGAACCAGAGACCGCAGGCGTCCAAAGTCGCGTGCAGAACGCCGTATCGCTGAAATCTTCGCTGAATTGCTCGGAGCCGAAGAGGTATCCGCCGACGATTCGTTCTTCGAACTCGGCGGGCATTCGCTGATCGCGAGTCGTTTGGTCAATACGCTGCGAACGGAGTTTGGGGTAGCGACTGCGATCCGCGACCTTTTTGAACATCCCACCGTCGCGGGCCTCGCGGCCCTGGTTGAGGCCGCCCCGAAGACTTTGCCAACGCGCCGTGCACCTGCGATCCGCAGTTACGCACGTACCGGTCAGGTGCCGCCGTCTCCCGCGCAACACATTGCGTCCGCCCACGGCGGTGATGCTCAGGTACGGGCGACAGTCACCTTCGATGCTGAGCCCGATTCGGCACTGGTGGCGAATGCGCTCTCTGAGGTCGTTGCGCGGCATGAGATTTTGGGCATGGCGCCCATCGATTTCTCGGTTGAGCGAGTGGAAGCCGACGACCTCGCCACGGTCCTCGTCGAGGATGAGCGGCGGGGATTCGATCTGGGAAGTGAAAAGCTCTGGCGGGCCAGGCTATTCACCGATGGAACTACCGGGGTGTTTACCCTGGCAATGCATCGCTCGATCACCGATAGCTGGTCGTTGCAGGTCATCGTGGACGAACTGGCGCACGCATATGGGCGTCACGAGGACGCCGCGCCACGGCCCGGACGAGCCGCCGCTGAGTTCGACTACACCGATCACGTCTACTGGCAGGCTGAGTGCGTAGAAATCTTCGCCGCGGAAGTGGACCGACTCGATGCCATGTTGGCGAGTATCCCGGAGCCAACCCTGCTGCTATCGGATACCGAAATCGCTGGAGGACAGGATATTTCGCCGGATCCGGCGAATTTCGAGATCGACGCCGGTCTGCGACGCAGACTGCGCGGGCTCGCTACCGCCGACGGCGCGTCCGAGTTCATGTTCTACCAGGCGATGGTTGCCGTCGCGCTCAACGCGCTCGGTGCTGGTACGACTATCGCGCTCGCCGGATCGGTTTCCGGTCGAGCCGATGCGGCGATGGCGACTATGGTCGGACCGCTCTCCGGCGTGCTCGTGTTGCGCCATGACCTTTCGGGCTCGCCGACCTTGCGCATGGTGCTCGAACAGTCCCGAGATGCGGCTCTCGGCGCGTATGGCGTCGGCGACCTTCCGGCGGAGGTCCTCGCGGCACAGGCTATTGCGCAGCAGCGGTCGCGGCCGAATGTCTGGGCGACTGTTGAAGTGCGAGAAGAGAACTGGCCGTCGCAGGTTCAGTTCGGTCCGGGGTTGCTCGGCGAGGTGCGGACTTCGCGCATCGGCCCGGGCGATGGCTTGCGATTTGAGTTCATCGATGCGCCCCACGGCGGCTTCCAGGTTCGGGTAACCGCCGGCGACAGCGGCTACCGACACGGAGAACTTGACGTCTTCGCCCGGACCGTGAAGCGCGCACTGGAGACCTTCGCCGACCACCCGAACCACGGGCTCGCCGAACTAGCCGAAGCGGCCCGAGACTTTGTCGATTTTTCAGTAGAGGGACACAATGACGAAAACGCCTGAGCAGCAACACGCTCCCGCTCAACCGACAGAGCGGCCACTTCCGCTGTCGCTGCCGCAAATGGCCGCGCTGATGGCCCATCGTCGCGGCAACGCGATCAATCTGTTTGTCGCGCTTGACCTGGACGGTGCTCTGGATGTGGCATCGTTGGAGGCAGCCACGATCCAATTGGTCTCTCGTCACGAGGTATTGCGCGGGGTATATCCGGACGATCGCCGGCGGCCGTATCAACGGATAGTCGCGGCACCCGACAGGGTCCTGGAGATCATCGAAGACGACCGAGACGAATCGGCGTTGCTGGGCGCGTTGATCGACGATGCGACATATGGTTTTGATCTGGGATCTGAGCTCCCGATTCGAATCCGGTTACACCGCCTTTCCGGTCGCGACGTGCTGTCTGTCGCCGTACATCCGGTGGCCGCTGACGATGCCGCACTTGACCTGATCGTCGCTGAACTCTTCGCCGACGACGTTGTCGGCGTGCCCAGCCAGTACCGCGATTATGCCGCGGCACAACTAAAGAAGGTCGCCGCGACATCGGCGTCGGATCCTGATCGGTCCTATTGGACCGATCATCTGCGTGAGCCGGCAGGTCACGTCCCGATTGTCGAGGTTCCCGCCGGTTCAGGTCCGGCACGCCGGACCGTGACGATCCCGATAGCGACCATCGCGGCGCTCTCTCCGGAACAGGAGAACACCGAAGACGCTGCCGCCGCGGTGGCGGTCGCACTTGCGGCCGTTGCTTTGCGCGACGCGGGCCTAGGGGACGACGTGGTGATCGGGTTGGTCGATGACGCGCGTGTGGACCAAGCCACGGCCGGCCTCGTCGGCACGGTTGCCAACCGGTTGCCGCTGCGCAGCCGCGTCACCGTACAGTCGCCGCGCGCATTGATCGCCGATGCCGCGCAACTGATCTCGGCGGCGCGCGGTCATTCCGAGGTCCGGATTGAGCAAACGAGACAAGCAATGGCGTCCGAGCGCCTCTATCAGGCGCAACTCTCCGTGCGCCAGACTCCTCGGACCACCGTTGGCGGTGCCGGGATCACCGCTCGTGAATCGGTCCGCCAGCGCGCGCAGGACGAGGGCGTGGATATCGCGATCGACGTCGAACTTGACTATTCCGGTGCCACGATTGTCGTGTCATTCCCGCCGCGTCTGGCCGGACGTCCCGAAATTGACGCGTTTGCCGCGGGAATCGGCCAACGGGCGAGTGCATGGGCCGGCGACCTCGACGGGAATATCGCCGCCGGCGGCGTCGGGGTGACGCTATTCTCCGGTGATTCCGGTGGACTCACCCAACTGTCGGGTCTGGGGGGTCCGCCCGTTTCAGAGTCGGAACGCGTTGTCGTACAGTCTATCCGGGATGTTCTGGAGCTTGACGACGACGACGAGATTGGCCGCGAGGACACCTTCTTCTCACTTGGCGGCGACAGCATCGCGGCCCTGAAGATGGTCACTGATCTCACCGCTCGTGGCTATGTCATCGATGTTCAGACCGTGTTTATCTCCCCGGCCGTGCATGAATTGGCGACCGCGCTGGACTCGGGTTCGGGCAGTGCTGAGCATGCCGACGGTGCCAGTGACTCACCGGTGCAGAGCGCACCGATGAGCGCGTCGGGGTTGGACGCGTCGACACTCGCCGCACTGGGAGCGAAATTCGGTGGGGGACAGTAGATGCGAACACTCGACGACCTCCAGCGCGCGATGGCGGCGCGGCTTGCCGCCGAGGGATTAGCCACCGCACCCGCGGTTTCGCGTCGCCGCGATCGACACCGCGCACCGCTGTCCTTCGGTCAGCGTTATGTGTGGGCACACCAGCAGATCAATCCTGGAAGTACCGCCTACAACCTTTGTCTCGCACTGACTTTCCGCGGATCGGTCGACGACGACGCACTGCGCCGTTCCTTCGAAGCGTTGGTCGCCCGGCACGAAGTTCTGCGCACCACGTATCACACCGATGAGGGTGGAGCGCCGTTTCAGCAGATCCACGATGACTTGCCGCCCAGAGTCGGCACCGTAGATCTGACCGGATCGACTGCGGCTGAGGCGACCGCGCAGATCGACCAGTTGGTAGCCGATGCCGCGCATGAGGAATTCGACCTCACCGCGGAATCGTCGATGAGACTGCAGTTCGTCCGGGTATCCGACGACACTCTGGTCGTCATCCTGGTGATCCAGCATATCGCCTGGGACGGAATGACTTTGCCCGCTCTGTCGCGGGACGTGGAACGAGCATACGCGCAAGCGATCTCTGGCGAGGTGAGGGTCGAACCGCTGGAACTGCAGGTCGCCGATTTCGCCGAGGCCGAGCAAGATGCGTTCGAGGCAGCCGACCATTCTGGTGAAATCGACTTCTGGGCCTCTCGATTCATCGGCGAATCAGGTGCGGCTGAACTGGCCGACCTTCCACTGCCCTACGACCGCCGTCCGGTTGTCGAGACCGAGCGGGGCGAACGGCTCGATCGGCTGCTCGGACCGGCTGCCGACAAGAACCTTCGTGACTTGGCAAATCGTCTGCAGGCAACGCCATTTCAGGTCTTTCTAGCTGCGTACTATCTCGCCCTGCGTGAGATCACAGGTCAGTCCGACATCGTCGTCGGCACCACCGTCGCCAACCGCGAAGAAGCCGGGACCGATCTCTTGATCGGGAACTTGAGTAATATGCTCCCGCTCCGGTTCACCGGTGCGGGGGCGTCGACTTTCGCCGAGCTGACCGCGCACACCGCCGCCGTTACCACCGAAGCGTTCGCACACAAGATGTTTCCGCAGGAGGCGATTGTGCGCGCGGTGAACCGGGTGACCGGAAACGTGGGCTCTGGGCTCTTCGACACGATGGTGCTGTTCTTGCAGCAGACGATCGATGGACCGCAGCTGCCAGGTGTGCAGACAAGCTGGGAGCTAGCACATCATGGCGCTTCGCTGCTTCCGATCGCGGTCGAAGTGTTTCTGCTCGATGACCGAGTCGACGTCCAAATAACCTATCGCACAGACCTTTTCAACGAGTCAACAATCACTCGGTTGCACGACTATATCGATCAGATGCTTTCGGCCGCCGCGCCGGAGAAACTTGTTACCGATCTGTTGGTCCTCAGTGAGCATGATCGTGAGCGACTGAACGAGTCCGCACATGGTCCGCTCGTACCCATCGAACCGGAAACCCTCGATGCGATGATCAGAGCGTCGGCGAGCAGGTATCCCGACCGAGTGGCCGTTGTCTTCGGCCGTACCGAACTCACCTATGCGGAATTTGATGCCCGGGTGAATTCCGTTGCACGACTGCTGATCAATCGCGGTGTGGTGCCAGGCGACAAGGTCGGGCTCTTCGCCGAGCGTAGCGAATGGCTGCCGATCGTATTCAGCGCGATTCTGCGCGTAGGCGCGGTGTACGTGCCGATCGACCCAAGTTATCCCGCTGATCGTGTCGAGTACATGGTCAACGATGCCGAGTTGCGCCTGATCGTGTGCGCCTCGGCGACAGTACTGTCTGTCGCCGGTCAGTGGGACATCATCGATGTCTGGAACGGCGCAGCAGCGACCGAACTCGCCTCGCTGTCCTCGAGTCCGTTGGCCGACAACGAGATATCTCGCCCGGTGCATCCACTCGACACCGCATACCTGCTCTACACGTCTGGCACCACCGGACGGCCCAAAGGTGTGATGGTCGGACATCGCGCCGCGGCGAACCACGTGCAGTGGATGGCCGAACACTTCGCCTTCGGGATGGAACGCATCCTGCAGAAGGCGCCGGTCGGCTTCGACGTGTCGGTCTTCGAATTGATTAACGCGTTGTGCACCGGCTCGGCAACCGTTCTGCCGCCGGCCGATTGGTGGCAGGCCGACGTCGAATCGCTGACGGGCATCATCGCCGAACACCAAGTTACCCAAATCTCGTTGGTGCCCAGCGTGGTTCGGGCACTGCTCGATTCCGGTCCCGACCCCGCACTGCTGGCGTCGATGCGTTATGTCTATCTCGGCGGGGAGGCAGTGCCGCCCGAACTCGTCAGCGAGGCGAGCGACGTATTCGGCGGGACGGTGCTGGGACTGTACGGCCCGACCGAGGCCGCGATGGACATCATGCACGAGGATTTCACCGACTCGATCCGTACGCGCGAGCGTTATGGCGAGTGCGTGGAACCGGCGTTAATCGGTGTGCCCGAATCGAATTCATCGGTATACGTGCTCGACGATCACCTGCGGCCAGTGCCCCCCGGCGTTGTCGGCGAGTTGTACCTAGCCGGCGTTCAGTTGGCGCACGGATACCATCGGCGACCGGATTTGAGTGCGACCGCGTTCGTGGCGTGCCCGTTCGCCGACCAGGGCGGTGCTCGAATGTACCGCACCGGCGATATCGCTCGGTGGAATGGCCAGGGGTCGATGGAATACCTTGGTCGTGCCGATGATCAGGTGAAAGTTCGCGGCCACCGGATTGAACTCGGTGAGATCAGTTCAGTGCTGCGTCAGGCACCGGGAATCGCAGCGGCCGCGGTGGCCGTCCATGCCGAGGCGTTAGTCGGTTACTACGTACCGGCCGCGGGTGCCGACGACGTGGATGACGCGGCGATCCGTGACCATCTCTCCGCTCGGTTGCCCGACTATATGGTGCCGACCGCATTGTTGGCGTTGGACGCACTTCCGTTGACCGCCAACGGAAAACTGGATCGCAAAGCCCTGCCGGTGCCAGAACTCGGTGCAGAGTCGGGCAACGGTCGTGAACTCCGCGGCGATGCCGAACGCGCGGTCGCGGCAGCGATCGGGAAAGTACTCGGACTGGCAGATCCCGCGGCATTACGCGCCGGAGACGACTTTCTCGCACTGGGCGGCGACTCGATCAGCGCAATCCGGATTGCCGCGGAACTGAAAAAGGTCGGTTGGCAGATCACCACCAGTGCGCTTTTCGCGGCACGGTCGGTAGCCGGAATCGCCGCTGCCACCGGAATCGTCACGGTCGACCAAGCTCCCGCGCTGGTGGATGTGGATGGACCGAGCGGATGGGTGCCACTCAACCCCATCGCCACGATGTGGACTGAGCAGAATGTGGACCGCACCGGTTTCGCGTTGGCTACGGCTGTCGTCACTCCGCCCGATGCTGACGGACCGCGTGTGCGGGCTGCCGTTGAGTCCGTCATCGCCCGTCACCCGATGTTGCGCGCGTCGCTGGTCGAGGACAGCGCCGGGCGACTCGCCTTCCATATTCCGGCTGATACATCCTCGGACACAATAGAATTCATCGATGTCACGGTGGAGTCGGACGAGTGGAACGCCACCGCGGGCGAGGTGCTTAACGACCAACTCAAGGTGCAGGCCGCGCGCCTGGACCCCGACGTGGGACGCACCGTCGCCGCGATCTGGGTGCACACCGATGACGCACGTGTAGGGCGTCTGCTTTTGGTGATTCACCACCTCGTCGTCGACGGTGTCTCCTGGCGCATCATCACCGAAAACTTGCGCGAGGCGTGGGAGTCTCCGCTCGCCCAGCAGATCGACGAAACCTCGATGCGTTCCTGGAGTACCAACGTTGCTCGTCTGGCGAGCGATCCGGCGATTACCCAGTCACTGGCCGACTGGGACCGAATCGCCGCTACTCCCGACCCCGTTCTAGGTACCCGGGCCTTCGATCCGCTGACGGATACGGTGGACACGGTCGCAGAGGTGACCGCCGAGATCGCGGCCGGTGACACCGAGTATCTGATGACCGCGGTTGCCACTGCTTTCGGAGCGGGTTTCCTCGATGTGCAACTGGCCGCGTTGACCGTCGCGGTCAACCGCTTCCGTGCTGGCAAGGGACAGGCGACCGGACGGGTTGCCGTGACCATGGAGCGGCACGGCAGAGCCGAATCCCTCTTCGCGGGTGCGCAATTGGCCAATACGGTCGGCTGGTTCACGACGGCGTACCCTGCTGCGCTCGGTGCCGACGGCGCGGGGGTGGTCGATGTCGAGTCTTCGCTCGCATTGGTCAAGGAGCAGTCGATTGCGGTCCGCGATTCCGGTATCGCCTGGGGCCTGCTGCGTTGGCTCAACCCGGAGACCCGACGAACGCTCGAATCGCATACCGCCCCGCAAATTAGTTTCAACTACATGGGCCGCTTCGCCAAAGCCGGTGCGGGAGAACCCGATCCGTGGGATGCCGCCCCCGAATTCGGTTATCTGGGCGGCCATGCCAATCCGACGGCACCGGCGCCCGCGCTACTCGACGTCAACACGGTCACTATCGTTGACGGCGCCGCCGCCCAATTGCGGGCATCGTTTCGATTCCCGGTCGGTGCGATTGCCGAGGCTGAAGTCAGAACACTCGTCGAGTATTGGCGAGATGCGTTGGCGGACTTGGTAAAAGCGGTGCGCGCCGATGACCGTCGCAGGCTGACTCCGTCGGATGTCCTCGCCGCAGGAGTGGACCTGGATGACCTGAGTCGCTGGCGACAGGCAACTGGCGAATTCACCGACGTCTATCCGCTCGCGCCGATGCAGGCCGGCCTGTTCTACACCGCGCTGTCCGCTGGGGCCGGCGATGTATACAACACTCAGACGCTGATCAAGATTTCCGGCCAACTCGATATCGAGCGGCTGGGAGCCGCGTTCGCCACCGTCGTGAACCGGTACCCAAATCTGCGAGTCCGCGTCGCGGTGTCGAAAACCGGTGTGCCGCACGCGCTTGTCTCCGATCACGTCGACGTTCCGCTGAGGCTTATCGATATTTCCGATACAGCGGACGTGGACGCGCGACTCGAACAGTTCAACGCAGACGACAACGCTGAACGATTCGATCTGGCTAGTGGGCCGTTGACGCGCGTTAGTGTGTTGAAGCTGCCGGAACCGAGCCATCATCTGGTGGTGTTGACCATGCACCACATCCTGCTCGACGGGTGGTCCGGTCAGCTACTCATGCGAGAGGTCTTCGCCGAGTACGCATCGGCTGGCGCACCCCCGATCGCCGACCCGGCCACGTACGGCAAATTCCTCGCACTCACGCAAGAGCGTGCCGAAGAGACCGAAAAGGCTTGGGCGGAAACGATGAACGGTGTGGGTGCCTGCCTGGTCGCACCCGACCGAGGTACGGGCGACGGATCGGCGCCCTTGGCCCGCACGTTCACCCTCGACGACGAACTCGTCGCTATTCTTACCGATATCGCGGGAGCGGCAGGAGCGACATTTAGCACCATCTGCCAGGTTGCTTGGGCGAACACCCTCCGGTTGATCACCGGCGAACCTTCGACCGTGTTCGGCGAAGCGGTATCGGGGCGGCCAGCCGATCTTGACGGCGTGGATACCGCGATCGGCTGTTTCACCAATATAGTGCCAGCGGTCATCACTATTGACGATCACGCGAGCTGGCGATCGCTCCTCGGCGAAAGTCATACTCGCCGAACCGAACTCATGGAGTACCCGCAGTACCCGCTCACATCGGCGATGCGAACGGCAAGTGCCAACGGCACCATCCGGAAACTATTCGACACGATGTTCGTCTATGAGTCCTATCCTCCCGGGCGCGACGAGATCGCCGCACTACTCGCCGACGCGGGATTGCGGCTGGAGACTTTCGAAGGCGGTGGCGCGACGGATAATTCGCTGCTGCTGATGATCTTCCCGGCGAACTCCTTGCTGCCCAGTGACAGTGTCGAGGCGATCATCCTCGCCGCGGCGGACGCTTTCGAGCCAGACGAGGCCGACATCGTCGAGGCCGCGTTCCTGAACACACTGCGGCAGATCGCGGCACATCCGGACCAGATCGTCACCGACAGTGCGGTTCTCGACGATGACGCGGAAGGGACCCTAGTAATGCGGAGGATGTGGCAGTGAGTCAGATCGAAGATGTGCTGGCGCTTAGTCCGTTGCAGGAAGGGCTATTTTCGCTGGCGCAGTTGGCAACCGAACGTGCCGGCGGTGAAGTACCCCAGGGGGATGTCTACACCATCCCGCTGGTGGTGGACATTGATGGTCCAGTAGACCCAGAGGTGTTGCGGCGCAGCCTGACAGCACTACTTGTTCGACACCCCAACCTCCGCGCGGTGTTCTGGGATACCGATGTTCCCAAGCCGGTTCAGATCGTGCCGAGTGACATCACCCTGCCGTGGGCCGAACGAGCGGTCGACGCGCGTGGAGTTGACGACGCTACCGCCGCCGAAGTGGCCAAGGGCTTCGATCTGCGTAGGGGGCCGGCGCTGCGGGCAACACTTCTCACAGTTGGTGAGAATCGTCGGCGGTTGATCGTCACGGTGCACCACATCCTGATGGACGGCTGGTCGCTGGGCGTATTCTTCGCAGAACTCCAGGCGCTGTACCTCGCAGGCGGCGTCGCGACGGCGCTCCCGCCGGTGCGGCCCTACCGCGACTACATCGCTTGGTTAGCCGACCGCGACGTTGCGGCGGTGGGGCAGCAGTGGTCGGATTATCTGTCGGGTATCTCGGCCCCGCTGATGGTCGCAGAAGCAGCTTCGGGGTCGAGCATCGGAGCGACTGCCGGAGCTCGTCCGGTGTCCACTCACTACCGACTGTCTACCAATGACACCGCGCGCCTGCGAGATTGGGCCCGTGCTCAGTCGATCACACTCAACACGGCTGCTCAGTTCGCTTGGACGCTGGTACTTTCGCGGCTCGTCGATCGTTCTGACGTCGTCTACGGAACGATTGTCACCGGTCGGCCGGAGCGCTTGCCCGATGCCGACCGGATGATCGGGTTATTCCTCAATACCATTCCGGTCGCGTTCACGATTGACGGACAGGCCACGGTCGTCACGGAATGTCAACGGTTGCAACGTGAATCGACCGCGATGCGCGATATCGGCTATCTGAGTTTGTCGGCGGTACAACGCGCAGCCGGTCAGGGTGCTCTGTTCGACGCGATGTTTGTGTTCCAGAACGCGCCGATGGAAGCGGCAATGGGAGCAACAGACTTCGGTGACGGTGTCACCTTTACTCCGGTGATGGGGGAAAACCTCACTCACTATCCGCTGACGGTGGTATCTCATCTGCTCGGCGACGAGTTACTGATCGCGGTCGAGGCTGTCGCGTCGGCACTGCCATTCACTCCCGACGACCTGGCGGCGAGCCTTCTCCACGTCTTGCGCGTTCTGCCGGATAGCGCGGCGTCGGAGGTCGGGGACATCGATGTCGTGTCGGTGGAGACAAGAGCCCAATTAGCTTGTGCCGCGACTACTCCTGCGCTGACGGCTACCGAGCCGGAGACGACCATCTTCAGTGCGTTTGAGCGTCAGGTCCATGCGACACCGCACGCGCTGGCGATCGCCGACGACAACACGGAGCTGACCTACGAGGAGTTTTACGCGCGCGTCGTGCGCCTGGCGGGCGAACTTAACACCGTCGGTGAGGAAGATGTCGTCGCGATCTGTCTGCCGCGCGGCATCGACTCGCTCGTCGCCATCTTCGCGGTGCTCGCCGCCGGTGCGGCGTATGTGCCCGTTGATATTTCGCTGCCCGCCAGCCGTATCGAGTCGATCTTCGCTCAGGCCGCACCGGTAGCGAGCATCGTTAGCGGCGAGGGCGTCGCGGGGTTACCGCGGGGCGAGCTTGTTATCGACCTTGATGACCCAAAGACTGTTGACCGGATCGCAGCGCGACCGGTTGAGTCGCCGCGGGCACGGCGCGATCCGGCGCAGGCGGCGTACATCATCTTCACGTCCGGCTCGACCGGTGAGCCGAAGGGCGTCGTCAATACCAACGGTGCGGTCGTCAGCTATTTCGCCGATCATCGCGAACGGGTGTACCGACCGGGACGAGCGCGGCTGGGCCGCCCCCTGCGGATCGCGCATGCGTGGTCGCTGAGCTTCGACGCCTCCTGGCAGCCGATGATCGGATTACTCGACGGCCATGCGCTGCAACTGTTTTCCGAGGAGACGATGCGTGACACGCATCGCCTGGTCGACGGTATCGCCAAGTTCGGTGTGGACATGATCGACACCACCCCGTCGATGTTCCGGCAGTTGGAGTTCGCGGGTGTGGTGGACCGCGGTTTGACGATCCTGGCGCTCGGCGGCGAGGCGATCGATGCCGCGCTGTGGGCTCGACTGAGAGCATTGCCGGGCGTTTCAGTACATAACTGTTACGGACCGACCGAGGCGACTGTGGAAGCGCTTGTCGCTAATCTTACTGTGTCGCAGGAGTTTTCAGATATTTCGCTGGCGAATATCGGTGCGCCCACTGCCGGTATGTCGGGTTATATCCTCGATTCTCGGCTTCGGCAGGTGCCCGCTGGCGTAGTGGGTGAACTCTATTTGGCCGGCCCGCAGGTCGCGCGAGGGTATGTCGGCCGGCCGGGGACAACGGCGGACCGTTTTGTGGCCGACCCATTTGTCGGCGAAACCTCCGACGGGACAGGGGCGTTGAGCCGGCGGATGTATCGCACCGGAGACCTGGTCCGCCGCTTGCGGGGCGGCGGTATCGCCTATCTCGGCCGATCCGACGACCAAGTGAAGATCCGCGGCTATCGGATCGAGATCGGTGAAGTCGAGACGGCGCTGCGTGAATTGCCGGACGTCACCGCCGCCGCGGTAGCCGTGGTCCGTCGAGGCGGGGGAGCGGGACTGGTCGGGTTTACAGTTGGCGCAGAACTCAGTCCTACACTTTTGCGTGCTCAGCTCGGGCAGCGGCTACCGGGATATATGATCCCGGCCCGACTGCTGGTGCTCGCTGAATTGCCGGTGAACTCGAACGGCAAAACCGATGTGCGCGAACTGAATCGGCTCGCTTCGGAAGCGATGTCCACAGTCGGCTCAAACGCCGGTGCGGTAGCCGCGACCGATACCGAGCGAGCTTTGGTGGACTTGATATCGGAGGTATTCGACGGAGAAGCACCGGGCGTCGAGGATGACTTCTTCGAGCTGGGCCTCGATAGTATTGTCGCGATTTCGCTGGCGACGAGAGCTCGGAAGCGTGGCTTGGCTGTGACGGTGCGCCTGATCGCCTCATACCCGACGATCCGCGACCTCGCCGCCGCGGTCGATCTCGGACTCGGTGAACTGGCCGACGAGGATCACGACGGGTACGGCGATGTTATGCCGCTGCCGTACGCATCCTGGATGTTCGAGCAGGACAACTATCGTCGATTTACTCAGACGGTGTTGTTGAGGGTTGCCGATGGGGCGACCCGTGCGGATGTCGAATCCATGCTGCAGGCGGTGCTGGACGGTCATGACACGCTGCGGTCGATCCTGGTTACTAACGAGAACGGCGAAACTCGGCAGCGCACGCGCGAACCCGGAACGGTGTTCGCGGCGTCGGTGCTCGCCGAAGAGGAGTTCGAGCCGGCGGGGCCGTCGAATGCGGACCGAATCGCGAAGGTGATTGACCGCGCAAATGAACAGATGAATCCCTGGGCCGGAGAGTTGGTGCGCGCCAACTTATTACGTGGCGGACCAAGCATGGATCTCCTTGTCCTCACGATCCATCACCTCGCCATCGATGTCGTTTCGTGGGGCGTCTTGATGATCGATCTGTCGCAGGCGTGGGAGCAGATCGTCGCTGGCGAGCAGCCGGAGCCGCCGACCGAGATCACGTCCTATCGTCGTTGGTGTGAGCTGATGACCGAGCGCGCGGACACACCGGAAGTCGTTGCACAGAAGGAGTATTGGCTCTCTCAGGTTGCAACACCGGACCCGGCGCTGGGTGCGGTGGTTCGGGGTGGCGTCACCTGGTCGAGTCTGCGACTCGCCGAGGTCACGATTAATCCTAGTGACAGCGCGGCGTTGCTGGCCGGAGTAACTCGTGCCGACGGTGTGCGCGAGCTGCTATTGGCAGCTCTCACAATGGCTTTGGCGTCATGGCGAATAGCGCATGACACTGACCACCGGCAAGGTTCGCTCATCGCGCTGGTGGGTCATGGTCGTGCCGATAATGCGCTGGGAACCGACACGACAGGTACGGCGGGATGGTTCACCAACGTGTATCCAGCGCGGCTGGGTGCCGGCGAGTTCGCCGTCGACCTCGAGGAAGCCGAGCGGTCCCCGAAGCGGATAGCAGAACTCGTTGATTCGGTAGTCAGCCACCTGGCGTCGGTCCCCGAGCAGGGCCTCGATTACGGTCTGCTGCGCGATATTTCGCGTGATCAGCAGATTGTCGCGGCGGCCGAGCCGCAGGTGGAGTTCAATTACCTCGGAAGGTTCGATCACAGTGGCGGTCCCGAACGTCCTTGGACGATGGTGACTGATGTGGAACTCAACCGCGTGATTCCCCTTGCGCCGGAGCCGGATATGACGCTGCGATTCCCGCTGAGCCTCATCGCGGCTGTGCAAGCGGCAGATGACGGGCAGCCGGAGCTGGCCACAACGGTGCGCTGGAGCGACGCGGTATTCACGCTGGCTCAGATCGATGAACTAGTCGACCTCTGGCAGCGCAGTGTGAGTCTGCTCGCGACCACACGCGCAGCGATCGAAAGGGAAAAAGTATGTCAGCCATAGTCATATCGCGAAGCGGAGTTATTCGACATGGATAAACCAGGATGGATCCGGAAGTTCCACAAGCCGGACGTCGATGCACGTATTCCGTTACTTATTTTCCCGCATGCGGGAGCTGGGGCGTCGGCTTATCGATCGCTGTCGAAGGCGCTCAGCGCGCATTTCGACGTCATCATCTTCCAGTATCCGGGTCGGCAGGACCGGCTGGCCGAGCCCCCGCTCGAAGATTTGGCCGACATCGCCGCGGGGGCGTTCGCGGAGTTTCGCGCGTCGTCGTATAACCGCGGCGTGCCGATCATGACTTTCGGCCACAGCATGGGTGCGGTGACGTCCTTCGAGTTCGTTCGGCTCGCCGAAGCCGCCGGTATTCCGGTCCGGCAGGTAACGCTGTCGGCGGCGGTCGCGCCGTGCCGTCACGAGTTTCGACCACCGTCGCCGACCGATGATGAGGAATTGCTCGACCACATGGCCGCCTTGCAAGGCACCGGCAATGACGTGCTCGCCAGCCGTGAGTTGATGCGGATGGCCTTGCCGGTACTCAAGGCGGACCACGCCGCTGCTGATGCCTACCGGTGCCCACTGGACGTGAAGATCGCGACGCGTATTCATGCGCTAGGCGGCGACAGCGATCCGATCGTCGCCCTTGCCGATCTGAACGGCTGGCGCCAGCACAGCGACGACGTCGAGGTGACCGTCTTCGACGGCGGGCATTTCTATCTCAACGAGCACCTCGAGGACATCGTTGAACTACTCGCCGAAGACGCGCGCGAACAAGCCCCTACATAAGCCGGGCGCCGAGAAGACCATCTGTTCTGCTTGAGGAGATCGACCATGCCAACCTATCGACTGCCCGACGGTTCTGTCCCGGTTCTGCTGTCCGCCGAAAGTCCGGATCTGCTACGCGCCGAAGGTGCGGCGATCGCGGAATACCTTGGTGCACAACCGTCTGTCTCGTGTGACGAGATCGCCACGATGCTGCTGCGCACCCGTACCGTGCGCAGGTACCGGGCGTTGGCAATGGTGTCTGATCGTGCGACGTTGGACGCCGCTGTCACCGCGATCGCGGCGGGTGAAGCGCACCCGTGCGTCGTCACTAACGACAAGCCGGCTATCGCGCGGCGGACCGCTTGGATATTCCCCGGGCAGGGGGGACAACGTCGGGGAATGGGCAAACTTTTCTACGAAGGGGTGCCCGCGTTTCGTGCCGAAGTTGACCTTTGCCACGACGCGTTTGTTGACGCGTTCGGCGAATCGCCGCGTGACTATGTCATCGCTGATGATGTTGATTCCGATGAGCCGGCGCGAGTAGTACAACCAGCTCTGTTTATGCAGATGGCCGGGCTGGCGGCAACGTGGCGGTCGGTTGGGGTGGAGCCGAGTGTCGTTGTGGGACATAGCCAGGGCGAGATTGCGGCCGCTTATGTCTCCGGCACGATGACGTTGCCGGACGCGGTGATGATGGTGGGAACGCGAGCTCGCGTGGTCGAGCCGATTGCCTCTGACAAATATGCGATGGGTGTGATCGACGCGGATCGAGACGAAGCCGAAGCGCTGCTGGCCCGCTACTCAGGCTGGGCGCAGATCTCGGTGGTGAATTCGCCTCGGATGGTTGGTATTTCGGGTGAACGACAGACTGTGACCGAGATCGTCGAACAATTCACCGCGCGTGGCCGATTCGGTCGAGTCATCGGCGTCCAGTATCCCGCGCATACAAATCTGGTGAGCCAGTTCAAAGACGTCATCTTCGATACCGCGCGAACTAAACTCACCGCTGATCAGTTCACACCGACCGAAATTGACTGTATCGGGGGCACACTCGGCGATTCGATCACCGCTGAGCTTCCCTTCGACGAGTACTGGTTCTGGAATCTTCGCAATGCCGTGCGGTTCGACAAAGCGATCGGCGCGGCCGTAGAGCGTGGTGCTGATACCTTCATCGAATTGGCCGAGCACCCGACTCTCGCGCTTCCGGTACGCGAGACAGTTACCGCAGTCGGCTCGGGCTCCGAGGCCGTCATCGGCACCTCCAATCGTTCGGCGACGGACCTGTCGGTGTTCACTCGCAACCTCGCGAGCGTCATCGTCGGCGACCTGCAGTATTCGTTGACGTCGCTGCGCACCGGGGACATTGACGACCTCGGCCTCCCTCTGCTCGACTTCCCGAATACGGTGATGAACCGTCAGGCGTTGTGGATGCCGTTGGGAGACAAGGCGACACAACCGCGCCGGGTAGTGCCTGTGCAGAGCGCACCAGCGCCGGTGGCGCCCGCCGTACCGACACGGACCGTGCGATCGGCGCAACATGTCGTCGAAGAATGGGTCCGACTGTCTCGTCGAAAGACGGTCGCGCCGCGCACCATCGGCATCGTCGATTACACCGGCAACCAGGCCGATCTTGCCGCCTCGGTGATCGAGCAGGCCGAAGCGTACGGCGCGACAGCCCGGATGATCGACGTCGCGGCGGCGGGCGAAAACGGAGCCATCGATACAGCCGTGATCCTGGTGCCGCAGTCCGCAACCGCTCAGCGCGGCATCGAAGATTTGGTGCGTGACGCGATTGGCCAAACCGCGGAATTCTTCGCTAGTCGTGACTGGTGGTCGAAGCCAGAGGCGGTCGGCGACTACTGGCTGATCACCACCGGTGGCGAGAATGTTCTCGACGCGGATGCCGCACCTGACCTGGCGCAGGCCGCGATCGCGGCCGGATTCCGTTGCGCTGGAGCGGAATACCCGGATATTTCGTTCCGCCATATCGACTTGCCGTCCAACGTCGACCCGGCTGCGATCGCGAAACTCGTCACAGCTCTACACACGGCGACCGAGCCGGAACTGGCATTGCGCGGCAAAGATCTGTACGCCAAACGGCTTGTGGCGGCAGAAGTTTCCCAACGCAGGGCCGATGTTCCTTCGTATGATCATGTATTGGTCATCGGCGGAACCGGCGACGTCGGGCTGGCCTACTGCGAGTACCACGCCCGGCGCGGAACACGCCGGATCACCCTGGTGAATCGGTCTGGCGAGACCGCTCCGATCACCGAGGCGTTGGCTGCTATCCGCGAGGCGAGTACCTGCGATGTCTCTGTAATAGCCAGTGACATCACCGACGCCGAGTCGGTGGTCGATCTAGGCCGCGAATTGGCTAGCCATCCAGTAGATCTCGTCGTGCACGCCGCGGCAGACCTGATGGGCATCCGGTCAATTGAACTGACCGAGGTAACAGCGGGGCATGTCGAGGGATTGATGGGCGCGAAGGTCAGCGGCCTTGTCAGCGCGCTGAACTCGGTCACGCTCTCTGACCGGGCCGAGGTAATTCTGTGTTCGTCCTTCGCGGCGACCATCGGCGGTCGCGGGACGCTGGTCTACGCGGCGGCCAATCGGATGCTCGACGCCCTTGCGATCCGATTGCGCGCCGACGGGGTGGCGTGCGTATCTGTGCAGTGGGGACTGTGGGCAGCCCATGACGGTGCTGGCGCATCAGACCGGCGGGGCCTGGAGGCGATCGGTTACCTGCCGATGTCGGCCGACGATGCGATCGACGTCGCGCAGTCGGTGCCGACCGGCAGCAACGCCGTTGTCGTTGGGTTTGATTGGGAACGTGCGCGCGCGGTGCTGAGTGGTTTCGGGTACGGGCCACTGCTCTCGAAACTGTCGAGCAATGCGGTGGCGCCGAAGCCGGCAGTCGAGCCGATTGCCGCGCCAGCGTCAGCCCCGGCAGTGGCGCCCGCCCCACCATCGATCGGCGCTAACACCGCTGATCGGGTGTTGGCGATGGTCGGTCAGGTGATTGGTGTGGTTGATGTGGCGAGTATTGATACTGCGCGGCCGTTGGTGGCGTTGGGCTTGGATTCGTTGCAGGCGTTGGAGTTACGGCGTCAGGTGTCGGTGGAGTTTGGGTTTGAGTTGCCGGTCGCGGAGTTGGTCAGCGGGGCATCGCTCGACGATGTGATCCGGTTGATTGGCGACCGGCCGTCGGTAACCGCGACCGCGACCATGCCGACACCGACACCCGCGCCGACGCCATCAGCGGTGGTCGCGCCGGTCTCGTCGGGTGGTGTGGATGTCGCTGATCGGGTGTTGGCGATGGTCGGTCAGGTGATCGGTGTGGTTGATGTGGCGAGTATTGATACTGCGCGGCCGTTGGTGGCGTTGGGGCTGGATTCGTTGCAGGCGTTGGAGTTACGGCGTCAGGTGTCGGTGGAGTTTGGGTTTGAGTTGCCGGTCGCGGAGTTGGTCAGCGGGGCATCACTCGACGATGTGATCGGGATGATTGGCGACCGCCCGTCCGTTGGCAGTATCGGAGATGCGAAAGCTGCTGTACCGCAGGCTAATACACCAACAGCGTCCGTTGTCGTCTCTGCGGCACCGGTTGATTCTCCGGCCGGTGAACTGATCGACCGGGTGGGTGCCGTCGCGGAGGGAGTGATCGACGGGCCACTTGACAGTGATCGAATGCGTTCGGCCCGAACGGATATCAACTTGTTCGGTCTCAGCGCGATGATGCGCTCGCTGTACCCCGCCTTCGCTGACGGTCTGGCGCATACCGAGGAAGAGATCGCGGCAGCCATCGAATTCGCGCCGCGACACCAATGGTTGTTACGGCAGTGGCTAGTTGAACTGGGGCGTAACGGCATCGTCGACTATGACGAGCGAACGCGACAGTACCGCTACGTCGCACCCGTTCCGACGCCGTCGCGCGCCGACCTGGGTGAGGTGTGCCGAGAATTGGGCTATCGACCGGAAATGGCGGCCTTCCTCGGTGGATCAAACGAGCACCTGACCGAGCTTGTCCAGGATCGTAAACAGTTGCAGGAGATCCTTTTTGCCGATGGCGGGACGGCCGCGGCTGATGCGGCGTACCGCGACAATTTGATCAGCAGCTACCTCAACCGCGGTGCGCGGGCGGCCGTCGCCGACCTGGTCGGCACGTTGCAACAGCAACGTCGGCCGGTGCGGATCATGGAACTTGGCGCCGGCGTCGGTGGAACGACGAATGACGTAGCCGCGGGTCTGGTCGGCCTGCCCGTCGACTACTTCTTCACTGACCTCTCGGATTTCTTCCTGGCCTCGGCCCGGAAGCATTTCGCCGACTATCCGTGGATGCGGTTCGGCATTGTCGACATGAACGTGGATCTGGGTACCGAGCGCTACGACATCATTATTGGGTCCAATGTGCTGCACAATGCTCTGCACATCGGCGATCTGTTGACCAAGTTGCGTGATCGGCTGAATCCGGGCGGCGCGTTGGTGGTGATCGAATCGGTCCACGCACACGCACAGATGTTGACGTCGGTGCATCTGCTGATGTCGCCCCGTGCGGGACAACCGCAAGCCGGTGTCACCGACGTGCGTGCGGGGACCGACCGGATTTTCCTCACCGAAGACGAATGGGTTGACGGATTCCGCGCGGCCGGGTTGACGCCCGCCGTCGTGTTGCCGCGCCAGGAACATCCGCTCGAAATGCTGGATCAGCGGGTGTTCGTAGCCATCCGCGACGAGTAGGTGACGGCCCGATTGGCCACTCGGCATGGTCTCAGTCGATAATGGCATCGACGATATCGACCTAGAGAGACGGCACATGTCACAAGCAACCGCGTCGCGGACCAACGACTCTGACGACCTGATCACGACACTTGGCGTCGGCGCCCGCAATCTGTGGGCGCTGACATTGGGCGACGGAATCGGCCGTTCCGCTGGAACTGATCACACGGTGCTATTCGACGAGAAGCATCGCGTGCTGCGACGGTACGGGAATACCGGTGGCGCACCGGTATTGCTGGTTCCGCCGATCGCCGCGCCAGCGAGTTGCTATGACCTCTCCGACGAATTCTCCCTGGTCAAACACCTGCGTGATGTCGGCCGCACACCCTACGTGGTGGACTTCGGCGAGATTGGCTACGGCGATCGGGGTATGGGATTCGAAGATTTCGTCTTCGATATCATTCCGCAGGCCATTAGCCGAGTCCTGGATGACTCCGACTGCGATCAGGTGGATCTGGTGGCCTGGAGTCTCGGCGGAACGCTGTCGTTGCTGACCGCTGCCGCTGCGGCTCAACGGGGCGAGACGTCGATCCGCTCGATCACCGCGATCGCCACACCGTTGGACTACGACGCACTCCCCGGATACCGGGAGGCCCGCGCGCTGATGCGACCCAATGGCGGCAAGGCGCCGCTGCTGCCGCTGCGTCTGTTGGGCGGCATTCCCGCACCGGTTGTTCAGGTGGCCTACCGGGCGACGTCGTGGCAGCGCGAACTGCGTAAGCCGCTGTTCATCCTGCAGAACCTGCGCAACACCCGCACGCTGGAGCGGATGGAAGTCATCAACCGGTTCCAGCGCACATTTCCGGGGTATCCCGGTCGGCTCGTCGAGCAGATGTGGGAAGAGTTCATCTATCGCAACCGGTTGCGGACCGGCGAACTCACCATCGGCGAGGCTGAACTAAACTTCGCCGACATCGACGTGCCGGTCCAATTGTTCGGCAGTCACCGCGACGCTCTGTGCAGTTGGCCTGCCGCGAATCATGGCGTGGGCCTGCTGACGGGTTCACCGCGGGTGGAGTTCGAGACGATTGAGTCGTCGCATCTGGGTTTGCTCGCCGGACCGGACGCCGTCGCGAGTACGTGGCCGGTCATCGACGAGTTCTTGGGCTCGATCGATGAGTCGGTCGGTTCTCGCGGGTCAGCGTAGGGTTTGCTTGCGCCGGGGTCTCGATACACCCGGCTCGGCTAACGCCTCGCCGGGCACTCGACCAGCGGGTTGTGGCCTACTTGCCCGGCGGGTCGTCGGGCACTCGACCAGCGGGTTGTGGCTTACTCGACTATCGGGTCGCGGGCCACTCGACCAGCGAGTTATGGCCTAACCAATGCCGATCTCGAACACTACCGGGGCGTGGTCACTCGCACCCTTGAGCTTTCGGGTATCGCGGTCCACCCAGGCATTGGTGATCCGATCGTCGAGGGCGGGGGAGCACATCGCGTAGTCGATGCGCATGCCCTCTTTGCGGGCGAACCGTAGCTGGGTGTAATCCCAAAATGTGTACGCGTCACCCGCGAACGGTGCGGCGGAGTCGACAAAGCCGGTATCGGTGAACTCGCGCAATGCATTTCGTTCGGCGTCGGTGACATGTGTCTTACCCTTGAAGTACTCGGGGTCCCACACGTCGTTGTCGGTCGGTGCGATATTCCAGTCGCCGGCCAGCATGATTTGAGCGGCCGGGTCATGCACCTTCCACAGGGACGAGATATCCCGAAGTGCGGTAAGCCATTTGAGTTTGTAGAGGTAATGCGGGTCGTCGACGGCGCGACCGTTGGGCACGTACAGGCTCCAGACTCGAATTCCACCGCAGCGCGCGGAGATAGCGCGAGCTTCCAACTCGCCCTTGGCATCGTCGGGAAACCTTGGCTGCCCGGGGAAGGACGTCTCGATATCTTCGAGGACCGTTCGCGAGGCCAATGCGACGCCGTTGCGACCACCGCTGCCGACGTAGGCGACATCGTATCCGGCTACCGCGAAGCTCATCGACGGGAATTCGCCGTTGTCGCACTTGGTTTCCTGCATCGCAAGGACGTCGATATCGTTCTTGGTCAGCCACTCGACGACGAGTTCGGATCGGGCCCGAATCGAATTCACATTCCAGGTCGCAATACGCACTTCGCTATTCCCCCAACAAGATTGGCGTGACGTCGACGTTCTGCCACCGACGCCGCACGGCAGCTAGATCAGTCGCGGGCACGGTCAGCACCACCGCGAATGTGGCGGCGGGACTCGCGCGGCGATAGTGCTCGGCGTAGAAGGCCAGCGAGTTGGCAAACCAGCGGAGCTGACGTGGCTCGTCGATCAGAAGCTTTTGCGCACTTCGGATTTCGGTCACCAACTCAGAGCCGCTTAGGTCGCGCATGCAGTCGTCGAACGCATCCTTGTTTGCCCCGAAATAGTCGGGGAATTCCCATGCCCGCGCGAACTCGGAATAGACCCCCGCCAGGCCGGGCATCGCAGCGCCGTCGACGTGGCGCGGGGCGACCGACAAAGCGGCGGCGTTGCTATCGCTACGCAGCGCGACGACATCGTCGCTGCGTTGAGCATTCGCCAGGAATTCCGCGAAAGTGGCAGTGCGACTCACGAATTGGGCCCTCGGATCTTAATGAAGGTGCGGTAATGATCAAGGCTGTACCACGCGCTGCCGTCGGCTGCGGTGATGATTCGTTCCGCGTCGCGACCGCGGTTGGGTGCCTTGGCGTTGACATCCCATTCTTGGTAGCGCATCGCCTTGCCTGACGCAGCTTTACGGGGGAGGCGGCCTTCGTTATTTCGGAAGGTCCGACCGCCCTGAGTGCCCGGAGCATTCGCCGCTTCGGGCCAGCGGCCGGCGTCGATGAGCGCCAGGGTAGCGCTGACGCGAGCCGGCACTTTGCTGCTGGTGGCTTTCGTCGAACTGGTGCCGACGGTCGACGAAGACGTGGTGCTCTCGGAGCGATTGGTGACTAACCAGATCGCGCCAACCACGACGACGATAATCACGACCGCGATCGCCGACGCGATCGACTTACGGCGCGCACGTGTTTGAGGTGAGGAATCCGCTGACATCACGCATCACCGTACGTGCCGGGTTGTAGATGGCGCATCACGTGGTGCAGTCGATAGCCCGACGACCTAAAATCCTCGCCGCGCGGCCGATCGGTGGCGTCAACGACGATCGCGTCGGAGGAGTCATCGGGCTTCACCAACACGTGGAGTAGTGGGCCGACGGGTGTGCCGGCAAGGTGTGCGTCGGGGATCAATCGTTCGGGCAGCGCCAGGATCGGGGGCAGTCCACGCTCGGTGTACCACTGCGAGATCGCCGACAACGAGGAGCCGTCGGCGCGCGCCTCGACGTCGACGGGCACCGCCGAATTATCAAGCGGCGCAGCCGCTTCCGCGCGCAGAAGCCACCCCGAATGAAGGTCGACATGAGCAGGTACCGCTCGTGCGAGCTTCTGTGCCACCGCGCGGATCTCTGAATTACGGACGGTGGCGTAGGACAGTAGTCGCACCGAGATCACATCGGTGCGTCTGATCGAGATGTGTTCACCGCGCTCCTTGGGGCCGGTGCCCTCGACGATCAACGGATCGTTGGTGTCGCGTACCAGGCCCGTCACGTCGGTGAGTCGTCGATCATCGACGCGATACCGGACGACGATGCGGTCGCCGAGGTACAGGACGGAAGGGTCAGTCATCCCAACCGAAGGGATCGGAAACGTCACCCGGAGTCCAGGTGAGCCCTGGCTGTCCCCAGCCGTGCTTTTTGATTGCCTTCTTCGCGGCACGGGCGTTGCGGCCGACTAGGACATCGACGTAGAGAAAGCCGTCCAGATGGCCGGTCTCGTGCTGCAGCATCCGCGCGAAGAATCCGGTGCCTTCGACGACTACCTCGTCTCCGTTGCGGTCGACGCCGGTGACGCGCGCCCAGTCGGCGCGTCCGGTAGGGAATTGCTCGCCGGGCACCGACAGGCAACCTTCGTCGTTATCGTCGGGATCGGGCATCGTCTCGGGGATCTCGGAAGTCTCCAACACCGGGTTGATGACCTCCCCGCGCTGGCGCTCAGACGCCCGCGAATCGCCAGCCGGGCAGTCGTAGACAAACATCCGCTTGCCGACACCTACCTGATTGGCGGCCAAGCCAACACCGTTCGCCTTGTCCATCGTCTCGTACATGTCGTCGAGCAACGTGACATCCGACGCCGACGGCTTACCGGTCGCGTCGAGGGTGACGGGTTCGGTCGGCCGGTGCAGGACGGGTTCGCCGACAATGCAGATCGGGAGAATAGCCATGGTCAGAAAGATTACGCTGTGGCGTCCGACTACTTTGACGTCGGCGGTAGCACAGGAGGCATCCCTTCGCTCGACGGCTTCGGTATTTCGAGCGTTGCTGCGCCGGTATTCAGTAGGCCGCTGACTCGATTGGAACCAGACGCCCACTCGTGGATGCCCGGGTCGATCCATCGGAGCAGGGTAAAGACATCTCTCAGCCGTGCACGCAAAGGATGACGCCGGTCGGGTGGCAGAGGCGGAGAAATAATGCACTCGTGGTGGGCAACTCGATTTCGGAAGTACGTAAGACGAAAGAGCAACCAACGTACGTCGCCCGGATTCACATCCGGAGGAAAGGCCGTGTGTAGTGCTTCACCCCAAATGCGGAGGCGGTATCCGTTGGTCGTTGGGTCGGCGGCGGCCCCCTCCTTGTAAGGAAAAAGGCCATGCCACTGACCGAATGTCACCTGGGACAGCAAATCTCCCTCAGTCAGTGGTGAACCTGTGCGCTCGTGCCCCGGCGTCGAGTCCCGCACAGTTTTCGCGTCACGGGCCCGACTCATCGCACCCTGCCGTACTGACTCGAACAACTTATCTAGCGGATATGGGAGGGCGGTGTTTGAGGTCAGCCATACATCCTCACCAGTACGCACGCGGCACCACTCCCGCAGTTGCTCGTTAACCGTATTGCGGAAGACCACCTCAGCGACCGACAGCAACTCGAGATAGGCGGCGGCCAGTTGCGTGTTCCAGTGGTAGTAAGCAAGGGTGTTCCGGCCGTGCCCCTGGGCGATTCGCGAGTACGGGGCGACACGCTCGCCACTGATCCTGTCGAGAAGTCGACTGTGCCGGTCATGAGCGGATGACGCTGGTTGCGTGGACGCAACCCGCCGCGTACCGTCGATCACGAAGAGGCCCCCCCAGGGTCAAAGACAGAAAAAGTGTCTTCATGTTTTCACATGAAGGCACTTTTTCATTTCGATTGCGGTCTTCTTCAATCTGATGCGAGCCCGGCTTCGCGGCACCGGAAAGTTTTTCCGGGCGAGTCATCGCGTGTCCCAGTGGGCCGCCGTGGTTAGATATCAACGAACAACATTGCTGTGATTAACCCGAACTGCTCGGACCAGACTTGCCTTTCGGTACGAACACGCCGAAGGAACTCCCAGGTCAGCGGGTCGTGAGCAGCAGTGTGAGAGTAATTTTCACCAAGCGATTCTTTCAGGGAGCGAGATGGACGGCGCAGCAGCGCAGAGTCAGAATCAAGGTGATGCGAGCAAGCATGCGACCAGTGCCGACGCTTCGTCGCATATCGATCCGCACGAGGTTGGCGCGGACGGCCTTTCGCGTCGGGAACGCGACATCCTCGCATTCGAACGCCAGTGGTGGAAGTACGCGGGCGCCAAGGAAGACGCCATCAAGGAACTCTTCAGTCTGTCGGCGACACGCTACTACCAGGTCCTTAACGCACTTGTCGATCGTCCCGAAGCGTTGGCCGCGGACCCGATGCTGGTCAAGCGCCTGCGGCGGTTGCGCGCCTCGCGTCAGAAAGCACGTGCGGCCCGCCGCCTTGGATTCGACATCACCTGAGCCGATTGTGTTGTCCGGCTCACTCGGTGCCGTGAGTTAAAGTTGCCGTGATGAATGCAGATCGCGAACCGAACCGTCTTCCGCTGCGAGCCGGCGCCATGTTGTTACTTGCTCTCGCCGTGGCCTGCATAGGATTGGGCGCGCACAGAGTTGCGACCAGTGGCGACGATCCGGATACGGCATTGAACCAAGTTGCCACCAGCACACCGTCTTCGGCTAGTTCTCAGACGCCTCCTTCGTCGACCTCGGCAGCCACCGACGTGCGACTATGCGTATTCAACGCGGGGTCGGTCAGTGGTTTGGCGCGTGAAGTGACCGATGCGTTGAAAGAAAAGGGATATACGCTCGCGTCGCCGCACAATCTTTCGACGTCGAGTTTCACGGAGAATACGGTCTTCTACGACACCGACGGCGACGCGGGGAACACCAAGTCGGAGGCCGAGAAAGTCGCCAAGGACGTTCCCGGTGGCGCGAGTGTAGAGGAGCGCCCGTCGAGTTTCACCCAGTGCGCCAGTGGTATTCCGGTCGTAATGGTTTCGCGTTCGTAACCCAACCCGCAAGGAGTCGCAGTGAATAGTCGGTCGGCAACATCGAACACGAGGACTGCCCGCACGTGGGCACGGGCGGTAGCGGCTGTCGGCGCGACCGGCGTTGTCGCCGTCGGCCTGGTGGCTTGTAGCAACGGCGAGGAGCCGACCGACGTGCCGGGCACCACTCCCTCGGTCATCACCGGCGACCAGGCGCCTCCCGGCGAGGTAACGGTCCCCGGCGGCTCGTCGGAGAAGGTGGGAGCTGTCGCGAAACTGGTCGACGCCAAGAACAATGAAGTAGGTACGGCGATCTTCACACCCGAGGGTGCCGCGGTGAAAGTCACCGTCGAGGTGACCAAGGGAGTCGCCGCGGGCTTCCACGGCTTGCACCTTCATTCCAATGGCGTATGCGATCCGTCGACGACCGAACCGTTCAGCAGCGCGGGTGGACACCTGCAAGTTGACGGCCATACCGGCCATCCATCGAGCGGAGATCTGGTGTCGCTCAACGTACTTAAGAACGGCACCGGCACCACGATCACCACTACCGATGCGGTGACGTTGAGCCAGATCGTCGGAAAGTCCATCGTGATTCATGAGAAGCCGGACAATTTCGGCAACATCCCGACGCGGTACGCGCCGTCGCCGGATCAGACGACAATGAAGACCGGCGACGCGGGCCCTCGGCTCGCGTGCGGAGTGATCACGGCCAAAGAGTGATCTACGTGAGCTGTGCATGATCATTCCGGTCGAGTTCGTGGGATCGCCGACGCCGACGCTGGGTGTCGAATGGGAGTTCGCGCTGGTCGACAGGGATACTCGTGACCTGTCGAATTCGGCTGCGGCGCTTATTGATGGCGTAGTAGAGCGTGCCGGTGAAGAGATCACCCGCAAACTGCACAAAGAACTGTTACGCAACACCGTCGAACTCGTCAGCGGTGTCTCCACGACCGTTGCCGAAGCGGTCGCCGACGTCGGGGATACGCTCTCGCTGGTGCGCTCGGTTGCCGACGGGCTCGGCGTTGACCTGTACGGGGCCGGAACGCATCCGTTCGCGCAGTGGTCGACGCAGTTACTCACCGAGGGGCATCGATACGCCGAGCTGATCGAGCGGACCCAATGGTGGGGTCGTCAGATGCTTATCTGGGGAGTACACGTACACGTCGGAATCTCCCACCGCGACAAGGTTTTACCGATCGTCTCTGCCTTGCTCAAGTACTACCCGCATCTACTGGCGTTGTCGGCGTCGTCGCCGATGTGGTCGGGTCAAGACACCGCCTACGCCAGTAATCGCGCGATGATGTTCCAGCAGTTGCCGACCGCCGGCTTGCCCTTCCAGTTCACTCAATGGTCGGAATTCGAAGCCTTCGTCGCCGACCAGAAGACGACCGGCATTATCGACCATCTCAACGAAATCCGTTGGGATATAAGGCCATCGCCGCACTTGGGCACAATCGAAGTGCGGATCTGCGACGGAGTGTCGAATACGCGCGAGCTGTCCGCCCTTGTCGCATTGACGCACTGCCTGATCGTCTATCTCGATCGGACGCTAACCGAAGATCGGCGCACTGATCCATCGGCGACGCTGCCGCAGATGGCACCCTGGCTGGTGCAGGAAAACAAGTGGCGCGCAGCGCGATACGGGCTCGATGCGATCGTCATCCAGGATGCGCAGTGCAACGAGCGGTTGGTCACCGACGACTTGGCCGACATCTTGGAGCGGCTAGCGCCAATCGCGCGGGAACTGTTGTGCGTCGACGAACTCGCCGGTGTGGAAGAGATCATTCGCCGGGGCGCGTCGTACCAGCGGCAGCGACAGGCCTACGCACGGAGTGCCGATATGCGCGACGTCGTGAGTTCGATTGTCGCAGAACTGGGTTAGTAAACCCCACTCTGGGCGACAGATCCGACCCCGTTTTGGTGTCGGGATTGTCTGCGCGAGTCGGGTTTGCGACTGACTACGGTTTCGGCGACTCGGACTCCGGTTCCGGTTCTGAATTGGACAGCCCGTCCTGAGCTCGCTGTTCGCGGTAGACCAACCGTCCTATCCGGTGTGCGACCACCGGAGCGGTGATCAACGCGAATAGCCCCGCCAAGATCAGCATGCCGACATCGACGTTGCCCGCCAAGCGAATTGACGCTCCGGCCAGGATGAGCAGCAACCCGAAAGTCTGCGGCTTAGTGGCGGCGTGCATCCGACTGAGGGTGTCTGGGAAGCGCACCAACCCGATCGACGCGGTGAGGGCTACCAGGGCGCCGAGCAGAATCAGCGTCGTGCTGATGATGTCGCCGATCATTGCTGATCATCCCGAACGCGAAAGCGAGCGACGGCCAATGATCCGAGGAAGTTGACCAGCGCGATCGCGACGATGGACGGGACGACGGTGGAGTCCCTGCTGATCGCGGCCCACAACGCGAGGCCGCACATTGTCAATGCGATGAGCACATCGGCCGCGACGAGCCGGTCCAATGTGCTTGGGCCGCGCAAGATCCGGTAGGTGGTCAGTGCTGCCGAGATCAGCAACACCGCGCCCGCGATGGACCACGCCGTCTGCATCACCGAGTTCATGCTCGCTCCTCGTCGTCGATGCCGTGATACGGGCTGGGGTGCCATTCGCTGTCCCGCTCGAATGCCTTGATGAACATTTTCTCCGTGTAGGCGACCTGTCGGTAGAAGGCGCGTACCCGACGTTCACTGCTTACGTCGAAGACGTGGACATATAACAGTCGACGTCGGTGGTCGAGTTCCACCACCATCGTGCCGGGTACGAGGTTGAGATAGTCGATAGCCAGGGTCAGTACCATGTCGGATTTGATGGCCACGCGCACGCGAACGACCGCGCCCAGCGGCGGCTTACCCGGCCGAAGCGCCATCCAGCCGACCTGGAAACTCGACACCGCGAAGTCGTAGAGCAGCCGAATCACCAAGATTGCCAACGACAACGGATGGATACGACCCTCGACCGGTACGCGCGGCAGTGGCAGAAGTGTCACGACCGCGATCGCGAGGACAAGTCCCGCAATAACATTCGCCCACGACACCACACCCCACAGCAGTACCCACACGAAAGTCAGCCACGCCAGCGTCCACAACCGGACGGCGACCTCGCGACTGTCGCTACCGAGCCAGCGCGGCAGCCGAATATGCCCGCGCACCCAGACGAGAGCCGATACCACCGCCCAGAAAATGGACAACAGACTAAGCCGCCACGCGTTGACAACCGCGGACCGGAACGACATCAGTTGCCCCCTTTCGCGGTGCCGTCGAGCGAATTGGGGCCGAGCACCGCGTCGAGATAGACGGTGCGCGAAGTGATGTCGTGGGCTGCGCGTTCGGTGTAGGCGATGATCGGGCCCGCCCAGATGGTCATCGCCAGGCCGACGATGACCATGGCGACCGTCGGCAACACCATCGCCGGTGGCATCCGGCCAACGTCGGCGCGTTCGGCGAATGCCGAGTCGGTGCTTTCATCGACCAACGCCGACGGTCCGGCGTCCGAGAGTTCGCCTTCGGGCGCATCGGCGCGGGGCCGCCAGAAGCCTTTAGTCCACACACGTGCGACCACATAGAGCGTCAACAGGCTGGTCACCAGTGAGCCGGCAACCAGCAACCAGGCCAGGACAGACCCGTCTTGTGCGCCCGCCTCCAGTAACGCGACCTTGCCGATAAACCCGGAAAATGGCGGAATACCACCGAGATTCAAACCGGGTATCAAATACAACACCGCGAGTAGCGGGCTCGCGATCAGGCCACCGAGGCGGCGCAGCGACGCTGATCCGGCTTGGCGTTCGATGAGGCCGACCACTAAGAAGAGTGTCGTTTGCACCAGAATGTGGTGTGCCACATAGTAAATCGCCGCGGACAACCCGAACTCCGACGATAACGCGATGCCGAAGATCATATAGCCGATGTGGCTGACCAGGGTGAACGAGAGTAGACGTTTGATGTCGGACTGTGCGATGGCACCCGCGATGCCGACGAGCATCGTCAGCAATCCGGCGACGAGCAGAATCGTGTCCATCGATCCGCCGGGGAACAGCAATGTGTGCGTGCGGATGATCGCGTACACGCCGACTTTGGTCAGCAAGCCGGCGAACACCGCGGTGACCGGTGCGGGAGCGGTGGGGTAGGAGTCCGGTAGCCACGTCGACAGCGGGAAGACGGCTGCCTTGATGCCGAAGGCGACGAGTAGCACCGCGTAGAGGGCATTGCGTGTTCCCGACGGAACGTCGTCGAGTCGGATCGCCATCTCGGCGAGGTTCAGCGTGCCGGTGGTGGCATAGGCGAATGCGATGCCAACCAGGAAGATCAGTGACGAGACCATCGAGACGATCACGTACGAGGCTCCGGCGCGAACCCGGTCGCCGCTGGCACCCAGCGTCAGCAGGACGAAACTTGCCGCCAGCAGCACCTCGAAGGAGACGAATAGGTTGAACAAATCGCCGGCGAGGAAGGCGTTACAGACTCCGGCGCACAGGATCAGGTACGTCGGCAGGAAGATCGACACCGGCTGCTGCGTGGTGCCGTCGCGGATACCCTGGCCGATGGCGTAGATGACCACGAACAGCAGCACCGTCGTCGACACCACCAGCATCAGCGCCGACAACTGATCGACGACCAGCGTGATACCCAGCGGTCCGTTCGGAAATCCCTTCTCGCCCCAGCCGCCGATGTGGACGGCATAGGTGCCGTTCTCATTCGTCAGATACAGCATCAGACTTGATGCGATCAGCGCGACCGTGATCGCGGCGACGGTTACGGCCCGCTGGAAGCGGGGGTGGCGACCCTGCAGCAGAGTCAACGCGGCCGCGCCGAGAGGTACCAGGGTTGGCAAGACGATCAGCGTGGTGATCCACGAACTGTGGGGGGTCATTCGCGAGCCTCCCCCGCCGACTCGGACTCGGTCGTGTCATCGAGGCAGAGTTCGTCGACGATGTCGGCGACCTCCTCCGGCATGAGGTCGGTTTCGATGACCTTGCGGGCCACGAATTCCTCTGCGGTGAGCGGATTTCCGTCGTCGTCGAAGTAGTCACCCGCGGCGGTATCGGCGCCGGTGATCGGATCGTCACTGCGGTCGCGGTCGGGAGCGGTGTGGATTGAGCTAGTCAGAATCTTGACGTCCTCAGTGTCGTCTTCGACGTCGTCGTCATCTCGATTGAGGACGAAGAGCCGGTAGACCAGCGCCAGCACGAAAGCGGCGACGCCCATCGTCAACACGATCGCGGTGAGCACCATCGCCTGCGCGAGTGGGTCGGCGTCCTGGGAACGGTCGGCGGCGGTCTGACCTTTGATCGGCGGATTACCCATGCCGCCGGTGATGACGATGATGAGCATATTGATGCCATTGCCCGCGAGGATCAGGCCGAGCAGCATGCGGACCAGCGAGCGTTCCATCAGCAGGTAGGCGCCAGCGGCACCGAGAATTCCGGCGGCGACGAGGAGACCGAGATTGACGCTCATGCGCTCACCGCCCGTGAGCCGCTGATCTGCTGAGTCTCGACGTCCAGGCGGGCACCGAGACTGCGCAGAATGTCGAGAACCAGGCCGACCACGATCAGGTATATGCCGAGGTCGAAGAACAGTGCGGTGACGATCTTGATATCGCCGAGCACCGGCAGCGAGAAACTGACCATCGCCGACGACAATGCCGGTGCACCGACGAGAAGCGACGCGATAGCGGTGCCCGCCGAGACGGCCAGGCCCGCGCCCAGGATCTTGCCCGGTTCGACCGGCAACGCCTCGCCGAGTTCATACCGCCCACCCGCGAGATAGCGCAGCACCAGCGCCAGACCCATCGTGAGTCCGCCGGCGAAACCGCCGCCGGGTGCGTTGTGTCCGGCGTAGAAGAAGTAGACCGACAGTACGACCATCGTCGGGAAGATGAGGCGGGTAGTGGCTTCCAACACCATCGAACGATGCCGAGGGTCGCGCAGGTCGCTTCCCTTGAGCCAGGTGGTGCGATCGGGTGGGATTGGATCGTCGTCGATGTCGGACATCGCCATTGCGTCGGCGACTCGGGGTGCGGCCCCAAAACGCCTGTTGCGGAACACCATTGACGCGACACCGGTTGCCGCGACGATGAGGACGGATACTTCGCCGAGGGTGTCCCAGGCGCGGATATCGACCAAAATGACGTTCACCGCGTTGGCGCCGTGGCCGAAAGTGTATGCGGCACCGGGGAGATCGACTTGAACCGGCGTGGTGTCGCGGGCCGCGGCGGCGAATAGACCGATTCCGACGAGGGTCGCGCCGAAAGCCAGTGCGAGCGCCGCACGTAACGGTCGAAAGCCGGTGGAATGCCGGGGTTCTGGTTCCGCGGGCAGCTTTCGCAGCACCAACACAAAGATCACCAGGGTGAGTGTTTCCACCAGGAATTGGGTGAGGGCGAGGTCGGGTGCGCCGTAGAGCGCGAACAGAGCGGCGCAGCCGTAACCGGTGACGCTGACGACGATCACCGCGGCCAACCGGTTACGCAGCAGCGTGGCCGTTACGCCGGCGGTGACGATGACAGCGGCGATCACGATTTGCGCGGCGTTCTCGAAACCCTTGATAGACAGGGTGTTTCGGCTTCCGGTGAAGAGCATTGCTACCGGCAGCGCGATGGTGGTCAGCAGAATGACGCCGACGGTAATCGGGAGGGACCCGCGTTGGGTGTTACGGGTCAGTGTTAGCGAAGCGATGTCGGCGCCACGCAACACGGCGTCGTAGATGCGGTCGGCATTGACCAGCGGGCGATGCACGAAGAGGTGGTCACGTTGCGCTCGCACGACGAGGAAGACCAACACGCCGCCGACGATCGCGACGAGTGAGAACACCACTGGCAGACCAAACCCGTGCCACATCGCCAGATGCTCGATCTCGTGGCCGTAGGTGGGCAGCGAATGCGCGTACGGCTCGAAGAGATCACCCAGGAGTGGGCTGAGGAATCCGGCGACAACACCCAACAGTGCCAACAGGATTGGAGCGAATAGGAACATCCGGTTCGGCGGATGCATGTCGCGTACCGCCGATGTAGGAGACTTGCGGACCTTGCGGCCGAAGGCGCCCCACAGGAAACGCGTCGCGTAGGCGAAGGTGAGAATCGACCCCGCGAGGAGCGTGAAGTCGACGACCTTGTCCTGCCAGTCCGATAACGCCCCACTGGTCCACACCGAGCCGAAAGCGGTTTCCTTGCCGACGAATCCGATGGTGAACGGCAGCCCGCCCATGCTGGCGGCGGCTATGGCAGCGGTCAGTGCGAGTACCGGAAGTCGCTCACCCAACCGGGCAAGGCGTCGAAGATCACGCGTGCCGGTGGCGTGGTCGATGATGCCGACCACCATGAACAGACATGCCTTGAACAGCGCGTGTGCGACCAGCATGGTCAAACCCGCCATCGCGACATTCGCATCGCCGATACCGACCAGCACGGTCAAGAAGCCGAGTTGGGAGACCGTGCCGAAAGCCAGGATCAGTTTGAGGTCGAGTTCGCGCAGGGACCGCCAGCCACCCAGGATCATGGTGACCAGGCCCAGGGTGATGACCACCGCATGCCAACTGACCGTCGTCGCGAATGCCGGCGCCAGGCGGGCGACCAGGTAGATACCGGCCTTCACCATTGCCGCGGCGTGCAGGTAAGCGCTCACCGGAGTGGGCGCGGCCATCGCGCCGGGCAGCCAGAAGTGGAACGGGACGATAGCCGATTTGCTCAGTGCGCCAATGAGTATCAGGACAACCGCGGTGTCGATCAACGTCGACGACGCGGGAGGATTCGCCAGGATGTCCGACAGCAGATAACTGCCGGCCCGCTCGCCGAGCATGATGATGCCGCCGAGCATGGCGAGTCCGCCCAGGGTGGTCACCAGCAGGGCTTGGGTAGCCGCGCGACGCGACGTCGCGCGCATGGCGTAGAAGCCGACGAGCATGAAGGACAGCACCGTCGTGGCTTCCCAGAAGACGTACAGCACCAGCATGTTGTCGGAGACCACGAGCCCGAACATCGCGGCGGCAAAAGCGATCATCTCGCCGCCGAAGGTCGCGACGCGCGGTCGCACCTCGTCGAAATAGTTGGCGCAGTAACACAATACGAGCGCGCCGATGCCGAGGATGAGTATCGACATGATCGCGGCGAGAGTGTCCATCCGCAGCACGATCGACATGTGCAGCCCCGGAACCCACTCGAGCGTTTCGGTATACGGCGAGCCGGCGGTCGGCCAGTTCAAGACAAGCCAGAGCAACGCCGCGGCCGGTGCGAGGGCCAGGACGTAGAACCCGCGCGTACCCAGTCGCATGATGATCATTGGTGCTAGAAGCGCGCACACGCATAGCGCGACCAGCACTGAAATCACGGGCACTCCGATACGGTTGAGTCGGCCACTGTCGACGACGGGGTGTCACGGGAAGTTAGGTCCCGCAGGTATCCATCTTACCGATGTGGCTCTTTACGGCTGACTACCCATCCCGAGGAGTACTCATGGCCCACCGTCCCGGAAGTCCGCGTCGTGACATCGAGTTCTCTGACTCGATTCAACTCAACACCGTGTTCACCAGGCCGGGCGAAGCGACCGAAATGCCGCGTTTTGCCTTGCCGGAGGATCAGAGCCTGCCCGAAACGGCTTACCAGATCGTGCATGACGAGGCGATGCTCGATGGCAACGCCCGACTGAATTTGGCGACCTTCGTCAGCACCTGGATGGATGACGAAGCGAAAAAGCTGTACGCGGAAACCGTCGACAAGAACATGATCGACAAGGACGAGTATCCGATGACCGCGGCGATCGAGGATCGATGCTGGCGGATGATCGCCGACCTGTGGAACGCGCCGGTCGTCGACGATGCGATTGGAACGTCGACGGTCGGGTCGTCGGAGGCGTGCATGCTCGGCGGCCTCGCGCTCAAGCGGTCCTGGCAGTCCCGGCGTAAAGCTCAGGGACTATCCACCGAGAAGCCGAATTTGGTGTTGTCGACGGCCGTGCAAGTGTGCTGGGAGAAATTCTGCAACTACTTCGAGGTCGAGCCGAGATATGTGCCGGTGAACGCCGATCACCTGGTTCTCGACGGCCACGACTTGGAGAACTATGTCGACGAGAACACGATCGGTGTAGTCGCCATTCTCGGTCAGACGTTCACCGGAATGTACGAGCCGGTGGCCGCGATCGCCGCGAAGCTCGATGACATCGAAGCGAGTACCGGCCTGGACATCAAGATTCATGTCGACGGGGCGTCGGGCGCGATGGTCGCACCGTTCTGCCAGCCCGATCTGGAGTGGGACTTCCGGGTGGAGCGCGTTGTTTCCATCAACACCTCCGGTCACAAATTCGGTCTGGTGTATCCGGGTGTCGGATGGGTGGTGTGGCGTGACCGTGCGGCGTTGCCGGAGAGTCTGATATTTCACGTCAGCTATCTGGGCGGCGATATGCCGACGTTCGCGTTGAATTTCTCCCGACCCGGGGCGCAGGTTCTGTTGCAGTACTACATGTTTCTGCGACTTGGTCGGGAAGGATATCGCCAGGTCCAGCAGGGGTCACTCGATGTCGCGCAATATCTGTCGGGGGAGATCGGGCAGATGAAGCCCTTCGAGCTGATCAGCAAAGGCGACACCATTCCGGTCTTCGCATGGCGACTGCGCGAGGGGTACACCGACAAGTGGAATCTCTATGATCTGTCCGATCGCCTGCGGATGCGGGGCTGGTTGGTACCGGCCTACCCGCTGGCCGACGACCTGGCCGATCTCACCGTCCAGCGGATAGTCGTGCGATCGGGACTGAGCCGAGATCTGGCGACGGTCCTGCTGGCCGACATCAAATCCGAGGTCGACTTCCTGGATCGGCTGGAGTCCCCGTTGCCGCGGGAAAGCGCGACCAGCCCGTTCCACCACTGACGGCCGACCGTTACGGTTGACCTCGTGAGGAAATTGACCGCGTGCCTGCTCGCCGCTCTCTCGTGCCTGCTTCTACTTAGCGGGTGCGGCGGTGACGACACCAAGAGCAGTGATGGCCTCGATGTGGTGGCGTTGCCGAGCGATTTCCCGGCCGATCAGATTCCGCTTCTCGATGGCCGGGTACTGACCGCCAATGGAACCCGCGCCGACGGATGGTCGATTACCGTGCAGGGCAAATCTGATGTCGGCAACGCGCTCGACGCCGCGGTCAAGAAACTCACCGAGTCTGGTTTCACCGAATCGTCGCGGACTACCGAGGGCGGCCAGCACGTGGTGATGTTGTCGCGTAAAGACGGAGACACGACCTATTGGGCACAGGTTGGCGCCACGCCGCAGGCCGCTGGTGGACCCAATTCGGTCTTCTATCAGGTCAACGCTGAGTAGCTCGACGTTGCGCGTATGCCTCCAACTCGGCCACCTGTAACGGATCGAGCGACGGCCGCACCGCCGCGCGTGCCGACGTTAAGTCCTCGGCGTTCACAGTTGCCGCGTCGATATCGCGGCGCATAGCCGCCAGGGCCGATTCACGAAGCAGCGCAGCACAATCCGCGGCGGAGTAGCCGTCGAGTTCGTCCGCGAGCGTTCGTAGGTCGATCTCGTCGGCGAGCGGCACATTGCGCCCGGCGGTTTTCAGAATTTCGTAACGCGCGTCCGCATCCGGTGGTGGAACGAACACCAGCCGCTCCAGCCGACCCGGCCGCAGAAGCGCCGGGTCGATCAGGTCGGGCCGGTTCGTCGCGCCGAGCACTACGACGTCGGACAGCGGCTCGACGCCGTCGAGTTCGGTAAGCAGTGCGGCCACTACGCGGTCGCTCACCCCGGAGTCGGTGGATTGACCGCGCCGGGGAGCGAGCGCATCGACCTCATCGAGGAAGATCAGCGACGGCGCGGATTCGCGTGCACGCGAAAACAGATCGCGCACAGCCTTTTCCGATGAACCGACCCACTTGTCCATCAGTTCGGCACCCTTGACGGTATGGACGCTGAGTTGTCCCGACGCTGCCAGCGCGCGTACGACGAAAGTCTTGCCGCAGCCGGGCGGACCATAGAGGAGTACTCCGCGCGGAGGTTGCACGCCCAGTCGGGTGAAGGTATCCGGATGCCGCAGCGGCCACAACACGGCCTCGGTGAGCGATTGACGAGTCTGTTCCATATCCCCGACGTCGTCGAGTGTGATCGAACCCAATGCGACTTCGGGCGACTCGGCTCGCGACACCGGCCGGATAACCGAAAGCGCACCGTACAGATCCTCGGCGGTCAGCCGCGGTGGAGCGCCGTCATTGGCCGACACTCGTCCGGCGGCTCGCAATGCCGCTTCCCGAGTTAGCGCGGCCAAATCGGCTGCCACGAAACCGGGTGTCCGCGAGGCGATTTCGTCGAGCTTGAGGTCGCCGCCGGTTGGCACGCCGGTCAAGATGGCCGCGAGGAGCCGGCCTCGAGTTGCCGCATCGGGGAGGCTGATGATCAATTCGCGATCGCAGAGCGACGGATCGCGCAACCGTGTGTCGAGTCCGGCCGGACTCGCGGTGGTGCAGATCAACGCGATGGGGTGTTCGGCGATCGCTTTGCGCAATGCGTCGAGGATGAGGGTTGACGCTGGTTCCGGTCCCGAGGGCAGTAGCGCATCGACGTCGGTGACCAACAGAACGCCACCGGAGGCCGACAGTGCCGCGATGGTGTCGGTGACCAACCGGGTACGTGCTTGTGCCTCAAGGGCTCCCGCGGTCGGGCCGTCGATGATGCCGATTGTGCGGTCGGCGCAGACCGATCGGACGAGCGTTGCTTTTCCGACGCCGGCCGGGCCGGTAATGAGTACACCCAGTCGCGGTTGTGCACCGAGCGCGGTCAACACCTCTGGCTCGTCGAGCGTAATACGCAGCCATTCGGTGAGTTTGGCGATCTGAGTGTCGACGCCGACCAGTTCATTTACCGGACGGGCTTTCGCCGGAGGGGTACGGCGAGCGGAAACTATTGCGGTACTCGGTGATTGAGGGGCCGGCACTGCCGTATCGGTGCGCGCTGGCCAGAGGACCGCGGTGTTGGGCTGCACACTGACTGGCCCCCGTGGTTCTACCTCGACGACGGTCAGTAACTCATTGGTCCACGTAATACCAACCGAGGCAGCGAGTTTGCGCGTAGCGGTACCCGCGGTGAAGTCGGGCCCGAGATCGCGGGGAAGCAGTGACGTGGTGTCGCCGACACTGAGTACCTTGCCGAGTAACGCACGCCGCAAGGTCGCTTCGTCGACGGACTGGCTCGCCAACGCGGAGCCGGAAACCACCACGCGCGTCGCGCCGTGAACGACGACCGGCGATAAGACAACCAACGCGTCTTCTTTGACGCCGGCGTTCGACAGGGTGATGTCGTCGAGCAGGATGGCACCGGTGGGAGAATCTGCCGAAGTGGCCGCGACTACGGTCGCTGTCACCCTGGCTCCGGTGATCGACACCGCATCCCATTCCCGAAGCCCTAGTGCGGCAAGAACTTCGGGGTGAACGCGCGCGATGCCGCGTCGAGCTTCGACGGCAGCCGGATTGAGTTTCGCGGTCAGGGTCAGCTGGGATCCGGTCATGGTGTCGGCCCGGTGCCGGTCGGCCGGCGAAGGCCCAGGCGTGCCTGTGACTTGCGCCGAACCGGTAGCCTGCGACGTTTGGGCTGGGCCCGCCCCAATTCCTTGCGTTCAGCGCGCCGTTCGCGTGGGTGCCTGTCCCACTGTTCGGGGCGGGCGGCGACCCACCGCCTGTTACGCCACGCGAACGGGATATGCGCGAGGTACGCCACGATCGCGATCTCCATCAGCACATACGGGTAGGTGACCAGCAATGCCGCCGCACTGGCGATCACGATCATGATCGGAGCGATCGCGGCGCGGGAGATCCGGCTCGTCGCCTTCAGCGACGACGTCGGAATACGGCTTACCGCAAGGAAAGCCGAGAAGATGAGCCAGGCACCGACCACTCCGACCGACGTCCACCAGCCATCACCGAACTGCTGTGCCACCGCGATCGGTAGCAAGGCAATAATGGCCGCCGCGGGTGCGGGCACACCGACGAAGAAGTCTTTCGTGTAGCCGGGGGCGTTCTCGTCGTCGTTGATCGTGTTGAACCGGGCGAGGCGCAATACGATCGCGCAGCAATAGACCAATGCCAGCAACCAACCGACATCTTCGCCGGGCATCAAATGGACGTACACGATGAGCGCGGGTACCACGCCGAAGTTGATCGCGTCGGCGAGTGAGTCGATCTCCGCGCCGATCTTGGTGGTGGCGCCCATCAATCGCGCGACGCGGCCGTCGATGCCGTCGAGTAGCGCGGCAGCGACCACAAGTGCCAACGCGAGGTCGATCTTGTCGTCGCCGGCGAAACGGATCGCCGACAGTCCGGCACAGATCGCGAGGATGGTCAGTGCCGACGGAATGACAATGAGCCCCGACTGCAAGTTGCTGCGGCCATCGCGCTGCGATGATCTACCCGGACGGATACCGGCGAGGCGGCGACGTGCGACCCGCGCCGGTTGGCGTGGCCGGCCGGAGATCACGCCGGGGCCTGCGGGAGCGTCGCGATGACGGTTTCGCCGCCGATGGTGCGCTGCCCGACCTGTACCCGGGGAACCGAGCCAGCGGGCAGATAGATGTCGACGCGGGATCCGAACCGGATGAGGCCGTAGGTGGTGCCGATTGTCAGCGCGTCACCGGGCCCGGCGTCGCAGACGATGCGGCGGGCGATCAGCCCGGCGATCTGGATGACGCCAATGCGAACGTCGTCGTCGGTGCGGATGATCATCGACGTCCGCTCGTTATCGGTGCTGGCCGCTGGGAGGTCTGCGGAGAGGAATTTGCCGGCTGTCCGGGTCACGGTCTCGACGGCCCCGCTGATCGGTGCGTACTGCACGTGGACATCGAAGACCGAGAGGAAGGTCGAAACCCGGGGGACGGGCCGGTCACCCAGACCGAGTTCGGGAAGTGGGACAACCTCGTCGACGAGTGCGACTTCGCCGTCGGCGGCTGCCACGACTACCCCGGATTCCGTCGGCGGGACTCGGCTGGGGTTTCGGAAGAATGCGGCGCTGGCCGCGGCGAAGATCGTCGCGGGTCGCGAGATCCATCGTTTGCGGCGGGTCAGTACGGCAACCGCGGCGGGTACCGCTACGAACGGGATACCCGCCGGATGCAGGGGCGGAATTGTCTGTGTTGCCAGTGACCGCAGGTGCTCGATTGTCGACTGCTGGCGCGGCTCGACGCCGGGCGGACCGGAAGGGTCGGGTACAGGGCGTCGAGCCATCGTGTTACCCAGCCTCTGCGGCGCGCTTGATCTTGCCGAGGGATTCATTCATACCCTCGTGCAGCTCGGCCTCGAAAGAGTCGGCTCCGCCGAACATGCGGTCGATGAGAACCCTTGAGACAGTGGTGGTTTCGCCGTTCTTCGCTTCCCGGCGCTCGGTGAGCGTGACGCCCGCGGCATTCGGGGTGAGCGTGTAGCTCCACACCGTGTGGTTCTCGGTGATCCGAAAAGCCAATTCCTTATTAGGCTCGAAGCGTACGACCTTCGCGGTAGTCGGCCACACCAGCGGGCCACGGCGATTGACGTTGATCGTGCGGGTGCCCAGCGAAATCGGGTTGCCGCGGATAATCATCTTCAGGCACTGCGGGCTCCACTCGCCCATGCGCTTGAGGTCGGAGACAACAGCCCACACCTGCTCGGGGCTGGCGTCGATATCAATGGATGCTTCGATCAGTGGCGCTGCCATGGCCGAATCCCTTCTCGGTAAAACAAGATGTCGACCGTCACCCTATTAGAAGGTCAGTGCCGCAGCCATCACGGCTCCGATTCCGACGAAAACGGCGGCGTTGATCCACACTGTCGGGGTATTGCCTTCGAGCACCAACGAGCCAAGTTTGCCCGGTGTAAGCCAGTCGATCAAGACGAACGAGAAGGCCAGCATGGCGATCCCGATAAAGACGTACACCAGGGTAAACAGGATCGAGCGCCACAGTTCCAGGCCGGTACCCGCCATGATCGACGCGGTGAGGATCTGCGCGACGGCGATCACCTGGGCGACGGTCAGAATCACCGCGTTTCGGTTGTGGTCGATCCACACCAGTTTGCGCAGACTCCCCGGGGTAACCAGATCGAGAGCCCCGAAGGCGGCGACGAGCGCCGCCACCGCGATGAGCCCGTAGGACGCGCTCGACGCCATGTTGTCACGGAGCATCTCGACCATCTGCAGTTCTCCCTCTTCGCCGAATCAGACCGGTGACACCATGTCCCAGTCCCGCACCGATTGTGTCAGCTTTGCCAGGTGCTCGTCGGCACCTCCGAGGGTGTGGCTGATGGCGGTCAATCGACTCACGTAATGACCGACCGGATACTCGGCGGTCATGCCGATGCCGCCGTGCATCTGAATGGCTTCCTGCCCGATGGTGCGAGCCGACCGGCAGATCTGCAGCTTGGCACGCGAGGCGGTGATCGCGTCGGAGCTACCTTCGGCGAGACGCGCGGTCGCGTAGAGGCTCAGGCTGCTGGCCAACTCGAGAAGCACGTACATATCCGCGGCGCGGTGCGTCAGCGCTTCGAAGGTCGACAGCGTCACGCCGAATTGCTTGCGTGTCTTGAGGTATTCGACGGTGAGAGCCAATGACTTCTCCATCGCGCCGACGGCTTCGGCGCATAATGCGGTCTGCGTGGTGATCTCCGCGTCGGCCAGGATCGATGCCGCGTCGCCGGCCAGTTTGACGGCCGGAGTGTTGTCGAAGGTCACCTGTGCGCCACGTCGGCGGTCGTGGGTCCGGAAGTTGCTGCGGGACAAGCCCGTTGCCTCGGCATCGACGAGATAAAGGCCGATGGCGTCGCCGCTGCGAGCCGACACGATGAACTTGTTGGCGCAATCGCCGTGCAGCACGGGAGCTTTGGTACCGGTGAGGGTGATTGAGTCGCCGTCCCCCGTCGCGGTGGTCGCTACAGCTGCGCTTGGCCAGCGGTCACCAGGTTCGTTGTGTGCCAAGGCGATCAGCAGTTCGCCGGACGCGAGGCCCTGCAGAAGTTCGGCAGCGGCGGCGTCGCCGGTCGCGGACAGAATCGATGCGGGAAGGACGACGGCGTCGAGATAAGGTTCGGGAGCTAGTGACCGGCCGAGTTCGCCGAGCACGATCGATGCCTCGATCGGGCCGGCACCGGCCCCGCCGTTTTCCTCGTCGATGGTCAATCCGAGGATGCCCATCTCGGCGAGTTGCTTCCACACGTCCGGGCTCCACCCCAATTCGGTGTCGGTGACCTTGCGGACCGACTCGACGTCGTAGGCCTTGGTGAGTAGATCGCGCACTGCTTCACGCAGCATCTGCTGCTCTTCGGTGAGTTCAAAATCCATTGGTACTCAATACCTTTCGAATTGTGCGGCCTAGAGGCCGAGCACGGCCTTGTCGATGATCTGACGCTGGACTTCCGACGAGCCGCTGTAGATCGAGACCTTGCGGTAGTTGAGGTAGGTCGGGACGGTGAGTTGGGCCCAGGTGGCGGCATCGATGTCAGCCGAGCCGTTGGGAGCGTCGGCATCGAGTGCGGCCACCGCCAAGGAGTCGGGACCGGCGATGTCGGCGAGCAATTCCGTTGCGGCCTGCTGCAATTCGCTTCCGCGCAGCTTCAGCAGCGACGATGCCGGGTTGGGCTTTCCATCAGCTGACGATGCGACCACGCGGAGCTGGGTGAGCTCGAGGGCGAGCAATTCGTTCTCCAACTCGGCGATGCGCGATGCCAAGAATGGGTCGTCGAGCAGCGTGCCGTTCGCCGTCTTCGTCTCGCCGGCCAACTGCTTGGCTTGCGAAATGCGAATCTTCGATGCCGCGACGCGGGCCACCCCGCTGCGCTCGTTGCCCAGAAGGAACTTGGCATAGGACCAGCCGGCATTCTCTTCCCCGACAAGGTTTTCCGCCGGTACCCGAACGTCGTTGAAGAAGACTTCGTTGACTTCGTAGCCTCCGTCGATCAATTGGATCGGTCGAACTTCCACGCCCGGGGTTTTCATATCGACCAGCAGGAAGCTGATACCCGCTTGCCGTTTGGGGGCATCCGGATTGGTGCGGACCAACAAGAAGATCCAGTCCGCGTATTGACCGAGCGTGGTCCAGGTCTTCTGGCCGTTGACGATGTACTCGTCGCCGTCGCGGACGGCTCTGGTCTTTAGCGAGGCGAGGTCGGAGCCAGCCTCGGGTTCGGAGAATCCCTGGCACCACCAGATGTCGAGGTTCGCCGTCGCGGGAAGGAATTTCTCCTTCTGCTCCTGTGATCCGAATTCGGCGATCACCGGGCCGACCATGCTGGCGTTGAACGGCAGTGGGTCGGGCACATTCGCCAGGTTCAGTTGCTCCTGCCAAATGTGACGCTGGATGGGCGTCCAATCTTTGCCGCCCCATTCGACCGGCCAGTGTGGCACGCAGAGGCCGTTGGCGTTGAGGATGCGGGTGGTCTCGACGATGTCGTCGGGGTAGCGAAGGTCACCGGCCGCTGCGCGATCACGGATTTCCTGCGGAATCTGGGTGGTGAAGAAAGTACGCAGTTCCTCGCGGAATGCTGCTTCATCGGCGTTGAGTGTCAGCTGCATGACTACCTTGATACTCCAGGTGCGGGGCGGGGTCTCGGGTTGGGGTGAATTACGCCGGATCCTCGTCGAGAACGCCTGGCGTCGACTATCACGGTAGGTTGTCGATCGTGAACTATCCACAGGGACCGCAGCCGGGCCAGCAGCCATACGGACCGGCGCAGGGATATCCGCCGCAGGCGCCGCCGCCGCAGGGATATCAGCAGCCGTATCCCCAGCAGCAGTTCGCCGGACCGCAACCTCAACCGGGCGGCGGTTCGTTCATTCACATCCACACTTCGTTCATGCCACTCGGCTTTTTCCTGTATTTCACCGGACCGCTCATCGCGATCGACGGTGCCGAGCGTGGCCGGAAGTGGGGTGAAGCTGTTTTCGAAGTGGCTCCCGGTGTTCACCACCTCCACATCCATACGCGATACATGGGCACACTCGGCCCGATCGATCAGCCGGTGCAGGTTTATCCCGGCCAGCATGTCGGGGTGTCCTATGAGGCGCCGATGTGGCTCGGCGGCAAGGCAACCTTTCGGTTTCGATAGCCGTGTACCGTCGATCCGCATGAAACGTGTTCACGCATTCGGTGACGATTGTCTCGGTGACCTCGACGGGGTGGGGGTAGCTCGGGCTATCGCGGCGGGGGAGTTCACCGCGCTCGACGCAGCTACCGCGGCTTTTGCTCGGATCGACAAAGTGGAGCCGGCAATTAATGCGATTGTCGTCGATGACCGCGAGCGTGCGCTGGCACGAGCCGCTGCCAACAAGTTCGCCCCAGGGACGTTGAGGGGTGTGCCGTCAGTCATCAAGAACAACACGCTATTCGAGGGGTTGCCGACGATGCACGGATCGGCGGCGGTGCCCGACGTGCCGGCAACCGTCAATGAGCCTTTTACCGACCAACTGCTGGCGTCGGGGATGAATATCGTTGGGGCGTCAACACTTCCGGCCTTTGGCCTAACCGCGACCACTGAATTCGTGGACCGTGAGCCGACACGCAATCCGTGGAATACCGAGTATTCGGCGGGCGCCTCGTCGGGTGGGTCAGCCGCGCTCGTCGCCGCGGGGGCACTACCGATCGCCCACGCCAACGACGGCGGCGGTTCGATCCGAATCCCTGCTGCCGCATGTGGATTGGTCGGGTTCAAGCCAAGTCGAGGTCGGGTGATCGCCTCCGTGGAGGGGGAGGCAGCGCCGATCGACATCATCTCCAACGGCATCGTGTCGCGGAGCGTGCGGGACACCGCGCACTTCCTCGCCGACAGTCAAAAGTTCTCTCCTGCAAAGAAAATGCCGGCGTTGGGGTTGGTTGAAGGGCCCAGTGATCGGCGACTGCGGATCGCGGCCCTCACTCAGCCGCTGACCGGTGCGCTGTTGGACCGCGACACCAACGACGCCCTGTATGCGAATATCGAACTCCTGCAATCGTTGGGTCATAAGGTCGATCTCGTTCCGGTGCCAGTTGACCGGAGCTATATCCGGGATTTCACCGAGTACTGGTCTCTGCTGGCATTTTCATTGGAGTTCATGGGAAAGCGGTTGATAGACAAAGGGTTTGATCGAGCTCAACTCGACCAGTTCACCCGCAGCTTGTCTCGCAACTTCGTGCGGAACTTCTGGCGCACGCCATTCGCATTGCGTGGACTCAAACGCCAAACCAAGAAATTCCGTGCGGTGTATGAGAATTTCGACGTCGTCTTGTCGCCGACCTTGGCACACACGACACCGAAGATCGGCTACTTGGATCCGGCCGGGGATTTCGACGAGATTTTCGACCGGCTGGTGCGTTACGTGTCGTTCACGCCGATCAACAATACCGCCGGTACTCCCGCGGTGAGCCTTCCGTTGGCTCAGTCATCGGACGATTTGCCGATCGGCCTGCACTACTGCACCGATCTGGGGCAGGAGCAGACACTGCTGGAGCTGTGCTTCGAACTTGAAGCGGCGCAACCATTTGCGCGAATACAGGGGTGAGGATTAGCGTGCGGGGATCTCGATACACCCGACTCGGCTAGCTAGCGCCTCGCTGGGCACTCGACCAGCGGTTGGGGAGGCTCGGCCTGGCAGCCCGCGGCACTCGACCAGCGGTTGTCGTGGTTGGTCGAGTGCGCTCGCCGAGCGAAGCGAGACGTGCGTGTATCGAGACCTTGGTGAGACGATCTATTCGAGCGCTACGGGTGAGTGATCTTTCTCGATGCCTCACGCCACCGAAACTCGTGCTGCCGGGGAGGAGACTCGCTTTTCCGGGGCGCTGAGATAGAGGTAGACCGCCGATATCAGCGCAACGCCGGCGGCGATCGGAGGAATCCACGTGGCGCTTGCCGTTCCGAGAATGGCTCCACCTGCAGCAGCGCCGATCGCTGATCCAGCGTAGGTTGCGGAACCGTTGAGGCCCAACGCAACCGGTGCGACGTCGGGTGCGATCGAGAAGAAGCGGTTCTGCTGTGGAACGATCGATAGACCCGCGAAAAAGCCGACGGCCGCGAAAACGATCGCGGCGGCCCAGCTCCAGTGCTGCGCGACCGACAGCACCACCAGTGCGGCGCAACCGCCGGTCGAGCCGACGATCATCGCCACCAGCGCGCTCCGGGAAGTAATGATTCGCGGAACTACACGCGTTCCAGCGACCTGACCCGCTCCGAAGGCGAGCATGCCGACGATCACGATTGTTCCTGATCCGCGCAGCACGTTCGGGGCGTAGGAAAGAACCAGATATGCCGGGATCAAGGAGAGGCAGGTGCCGATCAGTAGTGCGACGACGGGGCCGCGACCCAGGACGGTCAATCTGGTTCGGAGGCTGGTGGCCGGAGTGTGAGCGGCCGGTAGGGTCGCGACGAATGCTCCTGATATCACCGCCAGTACTACGAGTGCCCACATCACTCCTCGCCAGCCGAGCCATTGGCCGAGTAGTACTCCGAAGGGCAATCCGACGACGAGGGCCAGCGACGTCCCGGTAGCGACGAAGGCCAACGATCGTGGCCGTTCTTTCTCCGAACTCAGCAGGCCTGCAACCGCAAAGGCGTTCGCTTGGAATGCGGCAGCGCCGATGGCAGCGAGGATTCGTCCGATCAGAACGGTGACATATACCGGGCCGAGCGCCTGAAAGAGCATGCCGACTACGAAGATGGCCATGCCGCCTGCCAAGAGCCGGCGGCGGTCCCACGAACCGGTGACGGTTGCGATCAACGGTGATCCCACGGCGTACACGATCGCGAAAACCGTGGTCAACTGGCCCGCGGTGGCCTGGCTGACGTGTAGGTCCGATGCGACGTCCGGCAGCAACCCGGCCAGCACGAAGCCGTCGATGCCGAGAGTGAAAGTTCCGATGGATAACGTGAGCAGCTGGGCTATAGTTAGATTGTTCGATTCTTGTCTAATAGTCGCCATATCGATCACTGTAGAATCCTTTGAAGACACGCGCAACTGAAACTGGAGAAGAAATGCCGCGAATCGTTCCACAACCCACGGTCGACTCGCTTGATCTGACCACCGTGCTCGCGGCGCTCGCTGACCCGGTTCGTCTTTCGCTGATGCGTGCGATCTACCAGGGAGTCGAACCGATCGATTGCAGTGTCGTCGCCGGTGCCGTCGACCTGACGCCTGCGACAGTTTCCCATCACTGGCGGGTGCTTCGTGAAGCAGGTTTGACCACGACGACGATCGTCGGCCGTACACGGCGAATCGAGATCCGCCGCGACGACCTGGAAGTCAGATTTCCCGGTCTCCTCGACGCGATTCTCTTGCCAACGGAGATCTCGGCGCGAACCGCTGCGGCGCCGACCGGCGAAGTTGTGGAGATCAGCCACTGATCAGCCCTCGGGCTACAGCGTCGGACTCGCGGAATCCGGGCGCGTTAGACCGCGGCCGCGAAAAGGCCCCCGCGGCGCGCTGACTGGTGTGCGGTCCGAGTGCAGAGATCTCGCGGCGCAACTGACCGCCAGCATCAACCAGCCGGGGCGGTTGCGAGGTGGTGTGCATCCGACCGGTGCCCACGCGTCGATCACCTAGGGCGATCGCTTCTTCGACGGCCATTCCCTGGGCTCGTAGTGAGTTGATGAAATCATTCGCCGATCGAGTGAACGAGGGCTCCGGCAGGCGGGCGTCGATCAGTGTGGTGGCTGCGACGGTGCCGGGCACCGCAGGGCTCCCGATGACGAACCGTTGCTCAAGTTCGGACTCGCATACCGTCATATCCGGACCGCAGAACTCTACGATGCCGGCGTGTTGCAGTGCCAACAATTCGGCTACCCGATGCCGCGGTGGCCCATTTCCGAAAAAGCTGAAGAAACTGAACCAGCATCTGTCGACGCCCCGCAACTGAGACTCCCCGTCCAGCCTGCCCGAAGCTGCGATGATGCCGAGTTCGCGGAAGATCCCCAACATCGACGCCATTGCCGCTGCCTCTGGGCTGTACTCGCTACTGGCCGCCTGACAATAGTCCGCACGCAGGTAGGCCGTTATCCAAGACTGTAGTTCCGCCCGAGAATCGAATCTCCGCCCGGCCATCGGTCGTTCCAGGATGCGGGCATCGAAGGTATCCGCAGGGGCGATCGCAGATGAGATGACCTCGTCGAGTGCAGCCTCGTCCCATTCGTAGGTGGCAAACGCATTGGAGAACTGATCGAACTCCATAGTTACCCGGGCAGGATGACGCGCGTAGAACTCGCGGTAGTAGGCCCACGACATTTCCTTGAGTATCGGTCCCAACAGGTGTCGCGTGAACGAGATCGATTCATCGGGCTGAAGACGTGACATGATCGCTTCTGCCCGTGCGAACCGTGGCGGCTCATGGCGCGTTATCGGTCGGCAGTCTCGCTTCGCCCGATAGGGGACACCGCGCCGGGAACCGAGGATTAGATGTGGTTCTTCACCGGAGGGTCGGTAGGTCAGGCCCCCGGAACCTGGAACGAATGTGCCGCCGCGGCCTGCCGTTAGCAGTGTGACGGCGTCGATCGCCGCCAAACCCATTCCACGAATCGCGACATCGCTTCCGGCCTCAATCGAGCTGAAGTCGAGGTCCGCGGTGTATCCGGGAGGCCAGTAGCGAAGGTTGTGACGCTCGGCGAAAACCGCCGTCCGACCTTCGGTCTCCGACGGAAGCACATCGCTATGGCCTATACACAAGGCCAATGCGTGCACTCTCAGTGTCGTGCCCTGATTCAGTCGCAGCTCGTATCGTTCTTCTCTTTCGCCACAAACCGTCAGCTCGGTGACTGACTCAACGATCGCGCGGTGCTCAATGATGGTCACCGACGGCGGGGCAGCATCCCGCACCCGACGGTAGAACCATCTCAGATATGCCCCTTGTAAACGACGGCTGACGAACGACGTCTCGGTGGACACCTCGATCTCGCGACGCAGATCCTCATCAAGGTCGAAGGTGTAACGCTGCTGCTTCACCTCGGCGATCCAGTCCCATAACGACGGCCCGGGACAAGGCGGGCCGTCCATGACGACGGTGTCGTCGGTAAACATTGTCACCGATTCGGCCCGCGAATTCATCTGCAGCAGTTGACTTTGCGTGTCTCGCCATACCCGGCCGGACCCGATCTCGTCGGGGTCAATGATATGAACGGTGATCGGCGTGGGGCAGGCCGGGGCATTCGCACAGATCCGCTCGAGGACCGAGGCCCCTTTGGGGCCGCCGCCCACCACCGCGATCACGCGCGGGTTGTCCGTCCTTGGCTCGTCACGCATATGTCGGCTCCAGGGCGCCCGTGTAGACCGATCCGAGTAATTCGCGAGTGTAACTGTGAGTAGGAGAGGTGAATACCGGGTCGACGGCGCCCTCCTCGACGACGGCGCCATCCTTCATCACTAGAACCCGATCGCTCACGTGCCGAATCACCCCCAAATCATGTGAGATGAACAGCATCGCCATCCCTAACTCGTCCTGTAAGTCCTTGAGCAGATCGAGGACGCGAGCCTGCACGGAGACATCGAGCGCCGACGTCGGCTCGTCGCATACCAGGATGCGCGGACGGCGAGCGAGTGCTCGCGCAATGGCGATGCGCTGGCATTGGCCCCCGGAAAGTGTCCGTGGGTGCCTTTCGCCGATTGATGGCGAGAGGCCGACGAGGTCGAGAAGTTCGTTCATGCGTTCTCGCGGCTCGTCATCACCGGACTCCGCCCGGATTGCTTCGAGAAGGACGTCCCTGACTGTCGCTCGCGGATCGAAGGAGCTCACCGGATCTTGATGAACTCCCTGAATCTCGGTTCGCATCGGTCTGCGCTCACGTTCACTCGCGTCTGTCCAGTTTTGATCGCCGATGAATATGTTGCCCGAATCAGGTTTGGTCAGTCCAAGCACGATACGTGCCAATGTTGTTTTGCCCGAACCGGATTCGCCCAGAACCCCGAGTGTGCGCCCCGCGCGCAGCTCGAAGGAGACTCCGCCAACGCCGACGCGTTTTGTACGGGAAAGCTGGAACTCTTTCACGATGTCCGCGGCGCGCAACACGAGTTCCGTATCGCGTGTCGCCGAGCGTGGACTTATTCCCGCCGGATGAGCCGGACCAAGGCGACGGCGCGGCTCGGTCACCGACGGCACCGCCGCGGCGAGCATTGCGGTGTACTCGTGGGCGGGCGAGCTGAGCACCTGTGCCGCAGGCCCGAACTCGACGAGTTCGCCGCGATACATGACCGCCACTCGATCGGCGATCATCGCCGCCATCGACAGGTCGTGGGTGATCAAAAGTTGCCCCATTCCCGTCGACTTCAGTGCCAATAACAAGTCGACGATCTGGCGACGCACAGTTGCGTCTAGGGCGGTTGTCGGTTCATCGGCGAGGAGTATCTTAGGGTCCGCCGCGACCACCGATGCGATTAGGGCTCGCTGCCGCAGTCCGCCGGAGAGTTCGTGCGGATACTGTCTGGCGCGGACTTCGGGATCTGGGATCCCGACGTCGGTGAGTAGCTCCAGAACCCGCGAGGGACGCTCGCGACTTGGCACCGTGCGATGTATCCGTAACGCTTCGGCCACCTCCGCCCCAATCCGGTGGAGGGGGTTGAGTGAAATCAATGCGTTCTGAACCATCAAGGCGATTTCGCCACCCCGCAGCTCCCGCCAGCGCTTGGTCGTCGATTTCCTGAGATCCTCACCGAGATAACTGAATTCGTCGGCAGTGATCAACCAGTCCGCCGGAAGTTGCCCGCTCAACGCGCGCGCCGTGACGGTCTTGCCGGAACCGGATTCGCCGACAAGCGCGACACATTCGCCCGGCGCGATGTCCAGATCGAGGCCCCGCACCACGGTCTGATCGCCTCTGGGGCCCGGAATCCGCACCGAGAGGTTGCGAACGGTCAGCAGGTATGGGCTGAAAACTGTTGGTGGACTATCGTATTGGGCGCTCATCGACGCTCCTTGTCGTTGCGCTCGCGCAACGTACGGCCAACGATGTTGACCGCGACGACGGTAAAGGTCAGCGCGAGACCGGGGAATAGGACCAGCCACCATTGATCCGGGTAGTCGCGCGCGCCCGAGAGCATCGTTCCCCAGTCCGGCGCCGGTGGTTGGACGCCCAGGCCCAGGAAGCTGAGGATCGAGGCGGATAATAACGAGGTTCCGAAGCCGATGGTGGCAAGAACAAGAATCGGACGAACGGCATTGGGAAGAATATGTACCAGCACGATTCGTGATCGCGAGATTCCCAGTCCCACAGCGGATTCGATGTGCAGCGAGTCTCTGACCGACACTGTCTCGCCGCGGACGATTCGGGCATAGGGAGGGATGAACGCTACTCCGACCGCAACGATGATTTGACCGGTCCCGGTGCCGAAGACAGCAATGATAAGCAACGCCAGCAGGAGTGACGGAAGCGCTACGAATACGTCGAGTAGTCGCATGGTTATCGTATCGATCAGGGGCTTCGTCAATGCACTGACCATGCCGAGTATCGCGCCGCACACGACCGCGATCGCGGTCGAACCCACTCCCACAAGCACGGCGGGTCGTACCGCGAAGACGACGCGCGCGTACACGTCCTGCCCGAGTTCGTCGGTTCCAAAGATATGGCCCGCTTCCGGGCCGAGCAATGTCGCCGACATGTCGGGCGCGACGGGCTGATGCGACGTCAGTAGATGAGGGAACACCGCGCATAACAGGATGAACCCCAGGAAGGCCACCGATGCCATCACCGGAACCGTCGTGAGATCAAGCCGGCGTCCGGCCGCCGTCAACCGCGTCCATCGGTTGGCAGGGTGGATCACCTCTGGTGGCGCGTCGACATCGGCGGTACTCACCGTTCGGCCTTCCTCAGTCGCGGGTCGACGATCGGGTAGACGGCATCGCAGAGAAGTGCGATCGCCACAAACACCACCGCGGAGAACATAATGACCCCGATTACCACCGGGACGTCTCCGGAACTGACCGCTTGAAGGGTGAGTGCGCCAAGGCCGGGTCGACCGAAGACAGTCTCAACCGCGATCGCACCGCCGAGAAGGCTCCCGGTGACCCAGCCGGCCAATGTGATCACTGGATTAATCGCGTGGCGCTGGACATGTCGAGTGACCACCTGCCATTCGGTGAGTCCGCGTGAGCGCGCAGTCATTGTGAAAGGCAGATTCATCGCCCCGGACAACGCGTCTCGGAATACCTGCGCCAGTACCGCGGAGATGGGGAGGGCGAGGGTGAGCGCCGGTAACACGAGCGCCGCGGCGCCGTCGGCGGCGGCGATAGGGAATAGTCGCCACCGAAAGGAGAACGCCGACGCCAACAATATTCCGATCCAATATGGGGGCGCCGACGCTACGGTGACCTCCCATGCCTCGATAAGTCCGCGCGCCCAGCCTCCCGGATTGTGTATCGAAATCAGTGCCGACAGGTACGCCCAGACGACGGCGATGAGCAGTGCCGCCGCGGTGAGTTGAAGCGTCGGTCCCAGCTGTGCGCCGATAGCTTCGGTGACCGGTTCCTGTAGTTGATACGACTGGCCGAGGTCGCCGTTGAGTAGATGCCATCCGTAGGTTCCCAGACGCACGTAGAGCGGCTGATCAAATCCATACGCTTCAACGATCTTCGCGCGTACCGCGGGCGATGCTGAGGTATTCGCGCCGAGTAACCGATCCACAGGATCGCCCGGAAGTAGTTGCAGCGCAAGGAAACCTATTAGAGCAGCACCGGCGATTACGCTGAACGCGGCAAGTAGTCTGGTGCCCACCGCCCGCAGTATCGCACCACCCGCGGAGGACATCGCATGTAGCGCGGACGGGGGCGTGGTGGTCGTCATCTGGCACCCCCGAAGCCGAGGAATCGCGGACTGCCGTCGGCCCCGAAAGTGACATCAACCGATCGTTTGAGCGCGATCACACGTTGCGGGATGTAAACGGGGACAACGGCGCCCGTCTCCACGACGCGTTTTTGTACCAGTGCGTATTGGCGTTTGCGTACGTCTGGATCAGCAGAGGTGGTTGCAGTCGCGAGCGCGTTATCGACTGACGGATCGTCCAGCCGCGAGATGTTCTGACCGCGCGGCAATGCGTTGGTACTACCGAAGAATTGCCGCAACGCATCGGGATTGGTACCCGACCAACTGAGGTCCGCCACGTCGTAGTCGCCGCTGTTGAGCTGGCGGCTATAGATGCCGGTATCGGTGTTCGTGTGCACGACATGAAAACCGATACGTTCGAGATCGGAAATCATCGCGAATGCGAGCACGGTTCGTTTGTCGCCGATATGAGAAGCGGGAAGTGCCGGCCAGACGATGTCCAGCGGTGTGCCGCCGCGGGTGCGGACTTGAGCGCCGGGGGTGCGTTTCCAACCCGCGTCGTCGAGTAGTCGTTCGGCCATTCCCCGGTCGAAAGCGATGCCGGCAGTTGGGCCTGAATCCGTTCGGTGGGAATCGATGTTGGAAATGTTGAAGGCGGCATGAGCGCGCGGGTACTGCCCGCCGTATACCGCGCTCACTGTCTGGTCGAGAGCCAGCGCGTGCGCGAATGCCTGTCGCACGCGCGGATCGTTGAACGGCGACTTCGAAGTGTTGAGATATAACGAATAGGCCATGCCGGGCGGAGCGATTTGACGAAGGGTCAACTCGGAGCTGTGCTCAATAGTCTTAATCTGCGTGGTCGGAATTGAGTCGGCTCCGTCGACCTGCCCGCTCGCTATCGCGCCCAACCGAGTGCGATCTTCGGGAAGGATGCGGAACACCACCGAATCCAGCCGAGAAAGCGGGATGTCGCGGGCGGTGGGTCGAGCGCGACTATTGCGGTTCAGCACAATCTTGTACCCGCGCGAGAAACTTCCAAGTGTGAACGGGCCGCTGCCCACGAATCCTTCACCGCTGCAGAGAGTTTCGGAACTCTTCGTCAGTGCTGGAGTCGAGAACATGCCGAGGTTCGGGGTTGCGGCTGAGATTAGAAACGGGGCGAACGGAGAGGCGAACACCACCCGCGCGGTGTAGCGGTCCACAACGTCGGTGCGGACGTACGGTCCCAACAGAGTCGCCGCATACTGCGATTTGGTAGCGGGGCTGACGATGCGATCGAAATTCGTCTTGACCACGGTGGCGTCGAAGGGCGAACCGTCGCTGAAAATGACGTCACGCCGCAGGTGAAAAACATAGCTGGTGAGGTCCGGCGACTCCTCCCAGCTGGAGGCCAGCCAGGGAGCTATCGTGTGATCGGGTTTCTCGTAGACGAGGGAATCGAGGATTCCGCGGGTGACGGTGTTCACTACGTCTTGGGTGCTCACTTGCGGATCGAGGCAGATCGGATTGGTCGCAAGGGCGAACATGAGCGATCTGTCGTCGGACCGACCGGCCGATGTCGCACCGCAGGCAACGCAAGTCACCGCGATGAAAAGAATCACGATTGCACGTGAGCTCTGACGGTGCCCGAATGTCGGCAGCAAGGTCTTTCGCACACGGAGGTCCACCACGGAGTCGACGCTAATTATTGAGTACCCGACGTGGTAACCCCACACTATGTAACTAGGGGTATCCGATAGGGGGTAGGTGCGACGGCGATCGTCGGCGGCGGGTGGATACTGGCCTGATCAGTTCCGTCCACCGCGTCGGTGGAGTTTCGATCCGCGTGATTTGATCCCGCGACGTGCTGTCCCCGCGCCCTCGACTGGAGGGGAACCCGTTTTGACCTTAGGCTGGCAAAAGATCACGCAATTCACATTAGCTCCGGCCAGATTTGGTAGAAGCAACAGTCCAACGAGGTAGTCACATGATTGTGGAACGCCAGACGCAGATTGAGACACTGGCGTCTCTCGCACGGGTGCTTGCCGATGGTGGCCATGGTTCAGCGTTGATCACCGGTCCCTCCGCCACTGGCAAGACGCAGGTTCTCCTGCAATTCACCAAGTTCGCCGACGAGGCGGACTGTAGGGTACTCATGGCAACCGGGTCACTCTCCGAACGCGACCTTCCTCTCGCGGTCATTGAGCAATTGCTCACGGGCCTGCCGGAAGAGACTGAACACGGTCAACTGCGCGACCTCATCGAGGAATGCCGCAATGATGTTCGCCGTCGCACTCCCGGCGAACACGCCGGATATTGTGATGTCTCGTCGGCTGGCATGCACCGGATCTGGTCCGCATTCGCGTCGGCCGCGGTGCAGACCCCGATAGCTCTGGTCATTGACGATTTGCATCTAGCCGACATGGCATCGCGGCATGTCATCTTATACATCGCGAAGCGACTAAACACGGCGCGAGTCGCGCTGGTAGCGACGTCGATCGAGCGCCCCACGTCGAGTGACGCCAACCGGCTGATCGACGTGGGTTTACTCCGTCAGCCGCATTTCGTGAGTGTTCGAGTGCGACCGCTCAGCGTGGAAGCCGTAACCGAAGTGGTGGCGAAGTCGGGGATAGGGGAACTCGCTGCCCGTAAACACGCCGCGCTGTGGCATCGTTACAGCGGCGGCAATCCGTTGCTGTTGCGGGCTTTGATCGAGGACACCGAGGCACAACAACCACTCGGCGGTGAGCCAGACCTCAGCCCAGCCGTAGGGGAGGAATTCGCCGCGGCCGCACTGGGATGCATCTACCGAAGCGGTCCGCCGTTTGTCGAACTCGCTCGCGGTCTTGCTGTTATCGATTCGCCGGTCGACATTGACCTGCTGGCGCATATGATCGACGCCAGTCCGGCGGCGGCGGCGAAACTTCTCGAAACTTTGGAGAACACCGGGCTACTGGAAGCCGGTCGGTTCCGGCATAGCTCGGCTCGCGATATTCTCCTCGAGGAAATGGGAGCCACCGTTCGTAACCGGCTCTACCGTCGGGCAGCCGAGTTCCTTTATCAAAATGCCGAATCGCCCGTCCGAGTGGCCCGGTACCTCTCCAGGTCGCCGACGACTTCTGACCAGTGGGTGTACTCGACCTTGTTACAGGCGGCGCAGGCTTCGCTCGCCGCCGACGAGTTTTCCGAAGCCGCTACCCTGGCCGCCCTCGCCGAGCAGTCGGCGCCCTCGACGACGAGGGAATTCGCCGCAGTCGTGGTGCGCGCCCAAGCAACATTGCTGCGCAACCCGGCAGCGGGTTTGCGAACTATGGACGAGGTCGCGGACACGGTCACTTCCAGCGGACTCGACGACGCGGGATTGTCGATGCTGGCGCATGCAGTCGTCTGGCACGGATCGGCCGAACTAGTAAACGCGCTTGTGCACACGGTTCGTCGAGTTGCGGAACACGGTGATTTAGATGATTCAGATGACGCGCGAGCGGTGCTCGCGTGGCTCGATACCACTGTTATCGACGCCGACGTGCGGAAATCACTGTCAGATCGTCCGGCGGACGAGACGACCTGGGGTGCGTGCGCGGGATTGACCGAACTCACCCAGGGGGTTGACCCCGCGGTAGTCGCGTCGCGTGCGGAGGCGGCCCTGCGGTCTCAGCCGATCTCGTACAACTCGTTCATGAGTGTCGAGTCGGCGCTGCTCACGCTGGTCTACGCGGGCAGGAATGATGCGGCACGGGAGTGGTGCGACGAACTCATCGAGGACGTCACCGAGCGGGGGATGATCGCTCTGAGGGCATTTCTGCTTTCGATATCCGGCATGCTCGAACTCCGTGCCGGACATCCCGAGCGGGCCCACGAGCAGGCAACGGCTGCGCTGGCAGGAATGAATGAACAGTGCTGGGGCACACATCTTGGGTCGCCGCTGTCGACCTTGGTGCGGGCCTCGATCGCATTGGGTTTCGACGATGCGCTGCCCTCCCTGCCCCGCTCCACGGCTGGGCGCTGTCATACACGCAGCCTTCTGGAATACTTCTACGCGCGCGGTCACTGGTATGTCGCCCATGGTCACCTTCACGCCGGATATGACGAATTCGTGCGGTGCGGAAAACACATGGCGATTCTGGGAATCGACCATGCCGGCTTCCTGCCGTGGCGAGTCGATGCGGCCGACGCGTTGATGCGCATCGGAGATTTTTCCGCCGCGGAGGCCCTGCTGACCACGCAGCTCGAGTCGCCAGGCGGTGACCTGCCATCGGTCGCGAGTCGAGCCCTGTCGATGCTTGACGGAGCAATTCGCGATGAGGACACGACCGTTGCGATCGGCGTGAATAGCCAGCTTCGGACCGCGTTATCCGCGTGCGGTGACTCCGTACCCGAGGACATAAGCCGGCAGCGGGCCCGTGCGGCGCCGCGACAACAGGTGCTCTCTTCGGCCGAACAGCGTGTCGCCGACCATGCCGGCATGGGGCTGACCAATAAGCAGATCTCTGAACAACTGTTTGTGACGGTGAGCACCGTCGAACAACACCTTACGAGGGTCTATCGCAAGCTCGGTGTGTCAGGACGAGCTGGTCTGTGCGAGTGGTACCAACTCGCACAGTTGGCACCTCACGGTTGAACGTCTACCGATGATCAGTGCGGTCTGACGATGGAAGGAACGAACGCACTAGGTAGGCAAGGTCGGCACGGCCGCAGGGCCGCACCCGCACGCCGTCGAACCCGGCAGCGATAGTTTCCGTGCACCAGCGGGCGAGGTCGTCGACACTACCGACAACCACTTCCGTATCGCAGCGAAATGGCTCCCCGACCCTTTCGTCGAGATCGGACATTCGGGCACGGGCGGCCACGGCGGTTTCGCCGAGGCACGCCGTGACGTCGGCGTAGATCAGTGGACGCGAGCCAGCGGCGCTCGTCAGTTCCGTCAGTTCATGCAGAATCTCCGACCGGGTCCCGGTAACGCCCGGCGTGACCGCGATGCGGTCGCAGATCGCCGCCGCAAATCGATAGGGGGCGGAGATATGTGCCAGTGCCCACAGCCGCCTTGGCCGGCAACCGCGGGCGACGACCTCAGCACGAATAGCGGCGACCGACTGTTCGGCGACCTGGAATCGCGCGGCCATCGGGCCCAGGAAGTCCGGACTGCTCAGGTCGACCGCGGGTGGATATGGCGACGCCACCGGCGACTGATCATCGGCGAGCTTGCCTACCCGAACCTGGATATCCACTGGAAGCGCTCCCGGCGTCGGTTGGTCGGTAAGTATCGCGGCGTCGATATCTGCGACGGCAACTGTCGGGACCAGGGTGGTTCCAGTAGCGCCCGCGAGATGATCCGCCAGTTGGACCGCGCCGACCTCACCCTGCACCCATTGTTCGTCGCCCTCCGCCACCCACATGTGGTTATCGATGGCCAGATGTGCGGGAGGTGTTTGTGCGCAGAGGACCATCGTCGCGTCGCTGATCAGTTGGTCAGTCAGCTCCTGGGGCCGGGCTCCCTTAGCGGCGCCCGGGTGCCAGCCCCCAGCTCGTAATGCGATGACCGTGCGCCGCGGGTCGGTCATAGGCCGCCCAGGCGTTCGAGGACCGGGACGAATGCGTCTTGGCAGATATCCATCACCGTGATGTAGGAGATACCGTAGTCCTCGCGCAGTCGGTGAATCTGGTCGACGATATCTGACGTTTCGCCGATCAGGAATAGCGGCGAGTTCTCGAGTTCTTCGCGGGGGATCGGCAACTGGGTCTGTGAGATGTGATCGAATGCCGCCTCGCGATCGGTGGTCTGAACCACCGTCTGAATCAGCAGATTGCGTTCGATTGAGTTATTGCGCGCACCGGCTACATCATCGAAGTAGGCGATCCGTTCGGCGAATTGGTCGTGCGTGATCGGGCGTAAACCACCGAAAGCCGTCGGGTCGTACCGCATTCCGATGAAGCCGACGATGTCGGCGTGCTGGGCGGCGATGCGTAGAACCCGGTCACCGTTCCCGGCGACGAGCAGGGGCACGTGGTCCTGCGCCGGACGCGGTAACGAGTCCGGATCGTCGAAAATCGCGTGCAATTCCGTGAGAGTCCGTTCGAGGGCATCGACCCGGTCTTTGGGGCTGCCCGGGTCGAGGCCCAAAGCCGCGAACTCCTCGTGGACATATCCCGTGCCCAGGCCCAACTCGAACCGGCCGTTGCTCAATTGATCGGTTGTCGCCACGTCGCGTGCGAGGAGGTGGGAGTTGTAGAAGCCCGAGTTCAGCACAAAAGTGCCGATTCGCAAATCGCTGACCGCAGCTGCGGACACCAGAGCGGGAAATGGGGCGGTCCGACCAAGATGATCGGGGACCAGAACAATGTCGAAGCCCTGCGACTCTGCCTCGATCACCTTCTTCTGCCAGAGGTCGGGGGACGGAATTTCGATTTTGCCCAAGCCGAAACGGAAGGGATGTGTCACGGGCATTCAACTTTCCTTTCGAGGGAACTAAACCAGGTGTCGATCGCGGCGGCGGTTGATGCCGACTCCGATTCGAGTAGGGAGAAATGATTTCCGGGAGCATCCGCCGTTGCTGTCGCACCCGGCCAACCGGCCTGCCACGA
>NZ_BAEH01000037.1 GCF_000241305.1 Gordonia effusa NBRC 100432 | reverse complement strand
GCGCCGATGACCGTCGTCGAGATTCGTGCGCCCGGCCCGTTCGCGACGGTGCAGGATCTCGGTCGCCCCGGCTATGCCCATCTCGGAGTGCCACGGTCGGGGGCCGCCGATCGCGGCGCGTTACGTCTGGCAAATCGATTGGTAGGCAACGCCGAAGGGCTCGCCTGCATCGAGACGACACTCGGCGGGCTGCGGCTGCGCGCGGTCGACGAGGTGCTGGTCGCGGTGAGCGGCGCTGTTGCCGACGTCGCCCGCAACGGCATTCCCTACGGCCGCAACGCGGCGATGCCACTATCGGCCGGAGACGAATTATCCATCGGCGCAACAACTTCCGGACTGCGCAACTATGTCGCCATCCGCGGCGGAATCGACATCGAGCCAGTATTGGGGTCGCGGTCGACAGATACGCTGGCGAAACTCGGACCACCAGCGTTGACCGCCGGAACGCGGTTGCCGATCGGCGCGCATGACAATTCGTGGCCCGCGATCGGTGCGGCACCGGTCGATGATCACCTACCTGACGTGGTAGTCCTCGACGCCACCGACGGCCCGCGCACCGATCGCATCGAGAACCTCGCCGATCTGTTCACGACGACCTGGGTGGTCAACACGGACAGCAATCGCGTCGGCGTGCGACTGGATTGTCGCGATAGCGCTTCGGTGCGCACGCGCGCCGACGTCGGCGAGTTGGCGTCGGAAGGTATCGCCCACGGTTCCATTCAGCTCCCGCCGAGCGGTCAGCCGGTGATCTTCCTCGCCGACCATCCAGTCACCGGCGGGTACCCGGTGGTCGCCGTGCTCAGCGCGCGGTCCCTGGATCGGGCGGGGCAGTTGGCACCGGGGAATGTCGTACGACTGCGGCGCGGGTAGCCGACGCCTACCGCCGAAATCTGCGACGTCGACGCCGTCGAGGGAGCATGACCCCAGGCACATCCGAAACCGCAGATTTCAGATAGTCGTTGACACCCTATTGAGACGAATATAGAGTTTCGTCTCATGACTGAGGTACTGCCCGACCCGTCACTCAACGAGACCGAACTTCCGCCTGCTGTCTCCCCCGACGACAAATCCCCCGACGTCACGCCACTCGGACCCGACTCGGCGACCTGGCGCTATTTCGGCGACTGGCGCGGCATGTTGATGGGCCTGTGGTCGGGGTCGATGCAGAACATGCATCCGAAACTGGCCGCCGGCGTCTGGGATCACTCCGACTTCTTCGGCGAACGCTGGCAACGACTACTCCGGTCGATCTATCCGATCGGCGGCGTCGTCTTCGATTTGACCCCCGACACCGGCCGGCAGGTACGCGACTACCACCGCGAGATCAAAGGCACGATGGACGACGGCGGGCGCTATCACGCCCTTGACCCCGACGTCTTCTATTGGGCACACACCACCTTCTGGTACGGCAACGTCCGCTGCGCGGAAATCTTCGGGCCGCCGATCGACGAGGCGACCAAACGTCAACTCTTCGAAGAGTCACGCACCTGGTACGCGATGTACGGGGTAAGTATGCGCCCCTGCCCGGATACCTACGAAGATTTCCAGAAGTACTGGGATCATATGTGCCGCAATGTATTACGCGACCATGCCGCAGTTCGCACCGTACTCGATATCTCCCAGCTCCCGCCGCCGCCGTGGATGTCATGGATGCCGATGCCGCTGTGGAAGTTGCAGGTGGGCCAGGTCCAGAAGATGTTCATGTGGATCACCACCGGCCTTTACGACGAACCAATCCGCGAAATGATGGGCCTGTCCTGGTCCGACCGCGACGAGCGCCTGTTGCGACTATTCGGCAAGACGGTGAACGCCGCGATGAAGATCATCCCACCTCGCTATCGCCGTCATCCGCGCGCCCGCGACGCCGACGACCGCCTGACCGGCCGCGTCCCGGTGGACGCCCCCATCCTCGAAACCCCCGCGCGCAATATGCCGTCGGACGCCCAGCGCGACAACCCGATGCATTACTGCCCGGTGCACGCGCAGCGTCGAGCGAATCTGCCCTGGCAGGCTAACGAGGTCTAGATGTCGCTGCGGTGTCGCGGGGTCACCGCAGCGCCCGGCTCAGCCGCGCATACCCACGCGGTAACGCACGAAGGCCGGCACCGCCAGCGCCGCGATCACGGTCCCAATAATCACCGCGATACCGCCGCCCGCCGTTGCCACCGCGGTGCCGACGGCCGCTGCGGCCACCCCGTGCCCCACGTCGGCGATACGCGGACCACCCGCCACGACGACGATGAACACTCCTTGCAGTCGACCGCGCACGTCATCGCTCGCGGCGGCCTGCAACATCGAGGTCCGGAAGGCGGCCGACGCCATATCGGCGGCACCGCCAATCATCAACGCCACCACCACAATTGGCAGGATGGGCAGCGCCGTCCCCTGTGCGAAGAACAACGCGCCACCCGCGACGGCGATTGATCCGCCCCACAACACGATGCAGATAATCACCGCGAGACCCTGCCGCGATACTCGTGACACCCAGCCGGAGAACACTCCGCCGATCACCGCACCGATGGGAATGGCCGCGAACAGCAGCGCATAGGCCAGACCGCCCTCGGGGTTGTCACCGAAACTCTCATGTGCGATCTGTGGGAAGAGGGCGCGCGGCATACCGAAGATCATCGCGATCAAGTCGACGACAAAGGACATCAATAGCACCGGATGCCCACCCAGATAGACGAATCCGTCCAGAACCGACCGCAGGCCGACCGTCTTGCGCGCACCGACCGCACCGGAACTCAACGGCCGCAATGCCGGTAGCCGGATGACCGCCCAGAGCGTGGTGAGAAGGGAAATGGTGTCGACGAAGTACAGCAGCGAGTAGCCGAGGATGGGAATGAGAACACCACCGACGAGCGGTCCGGCGATCGCGCCGGCCTGCATCACCGTCATATTCAACGAATTGGCCGCGGGCAGTTCCTTCGCCGGTAGCAACCTGGGTAGGACCGCTGATCGCGTTGGCTGATTGACCGCGAAGAACGCCTGCTGCACGGCGAAAATGACAAGCAGGATCCACACATTGTTCAGCCCCAGGACCGCCTGCACCCAGAACAGCGCACTACAGCCGATAAGGCCAACGGTGGTGACCACCAAGATGATTCGACGGTCGAAGGCATCGGCGAGCGCACCGCCCCACAAGCCGAAAACTATCAGCGGCACCAGGCCGAAAACACCCGTCAATCCGACGTAGGCCGAACTCTCGGTGATTTGATAGATCTGCGACGGAACCGCTACCACGGTGAGTTGCGCACCGATGACGGTGACGATGTTGGCCACCCAGAGGCGCCGGAAGAAATCATTACGAAGCGGCGTGGTGTCTGCGAGTAGTCGAGCCATCGCGGCGTCAGGGCTGCAATCGTTCGACGAGCCAGCCGTCGTCAACCAACGTTGCCCGCACGCGATTATGCAGACGGTCGGCACGGCCCTGCCAAAATTCGACGACCCGCGGATCGATCCGATAGCCACCCCAGGTTGGCGGGACCGCAACGGGCTCCGAGCCGTCGACACCGCCGAATCGCTCGGCGATAGCCGCGGCCTTTGCCTCCAACTCCTCACGCGAACCGATCGGCGTCGACTGCGCCGACGCATACGCCGACAGTTGCGAGCCGCGTGGTCGCGACTCCCAGTACGCCTGTGTTTCTGCCGGACTGACTTTGCTCACCGGACCGCGGAAATGCACTTGACGTTCCAGGTTAATCCACGGGAAGGTCGCCGACGCATACGGATTCACTTGCAGCGCTTGACCTTTCGCAGAATCATAACCGGTGAAGAACACCACACCGGTCGCGTCGACGCCTTTACAGAGGACGGTTCGCGTCTGCGGGTGGCCGTCGGCGTCGACCGTGCCGAGCACCATCGCGTTTGCCTCGATATACGACATACTCCGGGCCTGCGCGTCCGAAGTCCCCGCCGGTTCGCCTCCCCGGATGACGTCGGCAAGCCAGCGGTTGAACAGCGCGAGCCAGGGTGGGTCGCCGACCAGCCACGTCACGTCGAGGTGAGCCGCGAGACCGTCGGCACCGGTCGACTCCTCATCAGCGCGGACACCGTAGCCGACGCGCATACCAGCGAGGTCGATGGAATCATCGGATGAATTAGGTGGCACCGTGCGTAATCTACTCGCACTATTGATGAGCCCGACGTCGACTGCCTGTTGTGTCGATCCCATACAATCCGACTCATGACCAACTCGGTACCGCAAGACTTCGTGCCCGGCCTGGAGGGCGTCGTAGCCTTCACCACCGAAATCGCCGAACCCGACAAGAATGGCGGCAATCTTCGGTTCCGCGGCGTCGACATCGAAGACCTGGTGGAAAACAAGGTGACCTTCGCCGACGTCTGGGCATTGCTCGTCGATGGCAAGTTCGGCGACGGACTGCCACCGGCCGAGCCATTCCCGCTGCCGATCCATACCGGCGACGTTCGCGTCGATGTTCAGGCGGCGTTAGCGATGCTGGCCCCGATCTGGGGATACGAACCGCTTCTCGATATCGATGACGCCACGGCTCGCGAAAACCTCGCGCGGGCATCGGTAATGGCACTGTCCTATGTCGCGCAGTCCGCGCGCGGCATTCACCAGCCGGCGGTGCCTCAACGTGTGGTGGACGAATGTGACACCGTCACAGCACGTTTCATGACGCGGTGGAAAGGTGATCCCGACCCCAAGCACATCGCCGCGATCGATGCGTACTGGGTCAGCGCCGCCGAACACGGTCTCAACGCCTCGACATTCACCGCCCGAGTCATCGCCTCGACCGGCGCCGACGTCGCGGCTGCACTGTCCGGTGCGATCGGAGCGATGTCGGGTCCGCTGCACGGCGGTGCGCCTGCTCGTGTCTTGCCGATGATCGAAGAGGTCGAACGTACCGACGACCCGCGCACTTTGGTGAAGGGCATCCTGGACCGCAAAGAGAAGCTGATGGGATTCGGCCATCGCGTCTATCGGGCCGAGGACCCTCGCGCACGCGTATTGCGTCGTACCGCAAAGGAACTCGATGTCCCGCGGTACGAGGCCGCGGCAGCACTGGAGCAGGCGGCGCTGACCGAATTGCGGGAACGCCGCCCGGATCGCGCCATCGAAACCAACGTCGAATTCTGGGCCGCCGTCATCCTCGACTTCGCCGAGGTACCACCGCACATGATGCCCGCGATGTTCACCTGTGGCCGCACCGCCGGCTGGTGCGCGCATATCCTCGAACAGAAGCGATTGGGCAAACTCGTGCGCCCCGCCGCGCTGTACACCGGCGCGGGTCCCCGACGTCCCGAGGATGTCGAGGGATGGGAACTGATCGGCAAGTAGCGCGGGTCGGTTAACGTCGGACGGTCATTGTTCGGCACGGCAGCGACTTCTCATCCAGTGGAATCCGTTGCGCGGTAAGGGTTTACGAGCGCTACTCGACAATGGGCGGCAACCGGGTGAGTCTGAGCATCACTCTCGCCGGGCAGGGCAACGACCTATTCCTCTCGGCGATTACGTCCGGCGGCAGCCAGGCGGTCTTCTTCAAGATGAACACCATGGGTGAAGAGGCGTTTCTCAGCCGGCTGATCGACGCCGTCGAGCGACTCTAGGTTCTCCGCGGGCTGCCGCTCTCAACCGATGTCACGTCGCCCGAACCTCCACCACCCCACACCTGCCGCGGCAACGGCCAGTGCCGACAAGACGACCATCGGTAACCAGCGCATCGGTTCGGCGGGTACCAGCGGCACATGGGCGAACGGCGAGATATCCCGAACCCATTGCGGCAGAGCGAATAACGCGCCGAGCGGGCCAACCAAGAAGGCGACGATAACCACCGGCCACGCCACTGACGTCAATGCGGCCCGAGTTCCGTAGAGCGCGAGAACCACTCCCGCGAGGACCAGTGCAGCCGGAATCTGTACTGCCGCGGCGGCGAACGCGTTCGCGAACGCATCGAACCACCCGCCGGCGGACAATCCGGCAGCGGTGGCGAGTCCGACTGCGGCGCAAGCCATGATCCCGACAATGCCCAGCACCAGCACGATGGCCTGATCGACGATATAGCGCGATCGCGAAATCGGTGTCGCCAGAAGAACTTCGGCCCGACCGGCATTCTCGTCGGCACGAAGCCGCAGTACCAACGTCACCGACCACGCTGCCGCCGCGAATCCCAGATACGACATCATCGTCGCGGTGAACACCGTACCGAGGTCACCGGAACCACCGAGTTTGTGCAGATAATCAGCGATCTGCGGGTTGTCCGCGGCAAGGTCGTCGATCGACGACACCAAGAAGCCAATCACCAACGCGTACACCGTAATCGAAGCCACCCACGAGATGATCCCCGGTCGCGCGAGGTTGGTCGCGACCGCGCGCATCGTCGCCAACCGGGTGGTCGACGCTGGGCCCGGCCGCGGGTGCAGAAGGCCGCCGCTCAAGTCGCGATGCGCGGTCAACCAGACCGCACCGACCACCCCTACGGCGAAGACCGCGAGCGAAGCAAGAGCCGGCCACCACGAGTTGGCTCCAAACGGATCGATTCGTTGCGCCCACCCCATCGGGGTAAGCCACTGCAGCCACTCCCACCCGCTCGCTACGTCGCCGACACCGCGCAGTACATAACCACCCAGAATGATCGACGCTGCAACCATATTCGCGATTCGCGAGGTCGCCGCGAATTGTGCTGCCACCGCAGCCAACCCGGCCGCGGCCAAGGCCGTCGTCGTGTACTGGGCTCCGACCGCCGCGGCCGAGGCGACGTCGGCTCCCAGCGGCATCATGGCGATCGCCATCACCGCGCCGATGAGTACCGAGATCGCCACGGCCACAGCAAGAGCCGACGACAATGGCGCCAATGACCCGGTAGCTCCGGCCCGCACCAACTCCACGCGGCCGAGCTCTTCTTCCTTCCTCGTCAGACGAGTCACCGTGAGGGCGACGCAGACCGCGGTTGCCGCGATCATGAACAGGCCCGCACGCCACGACGCCACAGCGGCGTTGGACTCGACGTGCTGTAGCGGTCCGAGCAGAAAGGCGAAGGCCGCGTTGGTCCCCGCGCTGCCCGCCAACGCGACCTTCTCCGCCGAGCTTCCGTACATATTGACGACCGACGCCGCGGTAGCCAGATTGACGACGAGAATCGCCACGATCGTCACCGGCGCGATGACCCGCTCGCGCCGAATGTTCAGGCGCAGCAAGATATCTGCCGACGCGAATCGGCTGGCCCCACCGTCGGCGACGGTGCCGACAGCCGCGCTCATGACGACGCACCCTGCCCGGCCGGCGCGTCGTAGACATGCAGGAACAACTCTTCGAGGCTCGGGGGTTCCACAGTGAGGGCACGCACCGCCAGCGACCCCAGTGCTTTCGTGACAGTGGAGATTCCGGCGTCGTCGACGGTGAAACTGACCGATCCGCCGGCGGTGACGGCGAAATCTCGTACGCCGCTGACGTCGGCGAGCCGCTGAGCATCGTCGGCGGTGATCGTGACGCGGGATCGTCGTAGATGACGCAACTCGTCGAGCGTCCCGGCGACCACGGTCTTCCCGGCCCGGATGATGGTGACCGTCTTACAGAGTTCCTCTACCTCGGCGAGGATATGACTCGACATCAGCACGGCAGAACCCCGTGCCGCACTGTCACGTACACACTCCACAAAGTGGTTGGCCATCAACGGATCTAGACCGGATGTGGGTTCGTCGAGAATGAGCAACTCGGTGTCGGCGGCGAATGCGGCGACGAGCGCGACCTTTTGCCGATTGCCCTTCGAATAGGTACCGCACTTGCGGGTCGGGTCGAGTTCGAATCGTTCGATGAGTTCGGCTTTACGAGTTGTCGCGCTCGCGCGCACGCCGCGCACCGACAGGAGCAGGTCGATACATTCGCCGCCGGTTAACTGCGGCCACAGGTTGACGTCGCCGGGCACATACGCGATTCGTCGATGGATGGCCACCGCGTCGGCAAAGGGTTGTGCGCCAAATACTTTCACCTGCCCGCCGTCGTGGCGGTACAAGCCGAGCAGAATCCGGATCGTCGTCGACTTGCCGGCACCGTTGGGTCCGAGAAAGCCAGCGACCTCCCCCGCTTCGACCGAAAGATCGAGGCCGTCGAGCGCGGTGAAGCTGCCGAATCGTTTGACAAGTTGTTGAGCGTCAACGACTTTGGTCATCATTGTCCTCCGAAGTATTGAGCAATTCCTGTCGTGCCATGATCGCCGCATCGAGTACCGCACTGTCGAGCAGCACTCCGTGTACCGCCATTTCTGTACCGGCGACGGCAACGCGATCGATATAGCCGCGCAGAATCGCCGTCGAGTCCGACCAGTCGGGCGGTGGGTGCATGACCGTGTCGAGCAGGAGCGCCCCAATCGACACCATCGTCAGGTAGCGGGCGCGGCCCGCTTCGTCCACGGACGGTCTGATCTGACCGTTCGCTACGCCGATCCGCATGCTGTCGGCGGATTCCGCGACCATCCGTTCGAGAAATGCGCGCGCGGTCTCCCCACCCTGCTGGACGGCCCGCAGCATGTAGACGACGTGGGTGCCGCTGCTCTCGGCGTGCTGGAGTTTCGCGAGGAATGAGTTGTAGGCGTCGGTTCCGGTGAGAATGTCTCGGTTGGCGTCGAAGAGCGAGGCCAGCACATGACTGTCGCATTCGGCCTGCAGTCCGGCCTTCGAACCGAAGTGATGGATCACCAAACCGGGGCTGACCTGCGCCGTCGATGCGATCGTTCGTACCGTCGCACCGAACCCGTCGCGGGCGAACACCTCGATCGCGGCGTCGCGCAACCGCGCACGCGCGGTTCGATCATCGGATTCGTCGACTGAACGCATGTTCAGGACGTTAAACGCGTGTTTAGCACCTGTCAAGGGTTGCGGTGGCCACCGCACGACGTCGACTCACCGGGCCTCGATACACGCGCGTCTCGCTGCGCTCGGCGAGCGCACTCGACCATCGGAGGTGGCGATTCCTCTATGATTACGACGATCATGACTATCGCAAACATGGGGGCGCCTGAATGACCGGTCCGAATCCGTATAACTTGAACAAAGATGACGGCCAACCCGCCGCGAATGATCCCGCACAGCAGCAGCCTTCCAAGCAACCCTCAGCTGAGCCGAACGTCGGCTATCAGCAATCCGCCTATCAACCTCCGGGTTATCAGGGTGACCAGCAGCCCGGCTACCAATCTCCGGGCTACCAGCAGCCGGGCTACCCGCAGCCAACGAGTTACCCCGGTTACCAAGCCCCTGGCTATGGGTCCGGCTACCCGGCTGGATATCCCGCTCCAGGCCAGCCGTTCGCGGTCGACAAACGACCCGGCCCGGTGATCGCGGCCGGAATCGTGCTCATCGTGTTCGGTCTACTGGGTGTACTGCTGCGCGCTGCGGCAATCGGTGGCGTTAGCGCGATCGACTCGTCAGATAACGCTGAACTGGCCGGCGGTCTAATCGCCATGCTCATCGGCGCGGTAGCGTGCTTGCTCGCGATCGGTGCGGGCATCATGCTGTTGACCAGCCGGTCGAGGGCCGCTGCGATTCTCGGCACTGTTGCGGCCGCACTCCTCATCTTCACCTGTATCGGCCTGATCGCCACCATCGCCGTCCCGATCCTGCTCTGGACACAGGACTCGGCCAAAGCATGGTTCGCGCCGCAGCCACCGGTGCCGCCGTATGGAGCGCCGCCGCAGTACTGACCGCCGAGCCACGTCGCCTATCCTCGCCCCATCCGGCGATAACGCGACATCTACACATTGGGGGCTCCGATGAGCGGGTCTGATCCGCATGAACCAGACGAGTCCGCAAGTCCTTCGGATCGGATCGATGCGCTCGCCGTCGACAACCCTCCCGGCTCGGTGATCGCCGCCGGTGCCGTGCTGATCGGGTTTGGCGTTTTCGGTGGGGTCTTGCGAATGTTTCTGACCGACCCACACATCATCGGCTACGGATCCCGCATGGGAGGGCTCGTCGTGGTAGTCGCATCACTCTTGGCGGTGGTCGCCGGCGGTAAATTATTGAACAGCCGATGGCGAGGCTATGCCGTCTTCGGCACGGTTGTCGCCGGACTCCTCGCGGTCACCGGCATCGGGATCGTCGCCACGGTTGCCGTTCCGATCCTGCTCTGGCGGCGGGACTCGGCACGGGCGTGGTTCGCACCGCAACCACATGTGCCACTGCCACCGCAGTGACGAGTGGCCCGCCCCACAGCACTAGACTTCGTAATCATGACCGACGCGATCACCATCCCCGCTAACCTCCTGCCGGCCGACGGTCGTTTTGGCTGCGGCCCATCAAAAGTCCGCCCGGAACAATTGCAATCTCTCGTAGACACCGGCGCATCGGTCTTCGGCACCAGTCATCGTCAGGCTCCGGTCAAGAATGTCGTCGGCGACATCCGGTCCGGTCTCGCCGACCTATTCTCACTGCCCGACGGTTACGAGGTTGTGCTGTCCAACGGTGGTACCACCGCATTCTGGGATGCGGCGGCATTCGGTCTCATCAAGGAACGTTCGCTGCACCTGACCTACGGCGAGTTCTCGTCGAAATTCGCCAGCGTCGCCAAAAAGGCGCCCTTCCTGGCTGACCCCACAGTGATTTCCACCGACCCGGGCACCGCGCCCGATCCGGCGGCGATCACCGCCGAACAGGCCGCCGACGTCGACCTGATCGGCTGGGCCCACAACGAGACTTCGACCGGCGCCGCGGTTCCGGTCCTGCGGCCCGCTGCCGCCGGTGACGCGCTGGTCGCCATCGACGCGACATCGGGCGCCGGTGGGCTGCCGGTCAACGTCACCGACGCCGACGTCTATTACTTCGCACCGCAGAAGTGCTTCGCCTCCGACGGCGGCATCTGGGTGGCGTTGATGAGTCCCAAGGCGCTGGCCCGCGTCGAAGAGGTCGCGGCCAGCGGACGCTGGTGCCCCGAATTCCTATCGCTACCAACCGCTGTCGACAACAGCAGCAAGAACCAGACCTACAACACCCCGGCCGTCGCGTCACTGCTGCTGTTCGCGAATCAGATCGAATGGATGAACAGCAACGGCGGCCTCGACTGGTGCACCGCGCGGACCGCCGAGTCCAGCTCGCGGCTCTACAACTGGGCGCTGGCGAGTGACTTCGCGACTCCGTTCGTCGACGAGCCTCATCGCAGTCAGGTTGTCGGCACTATCGACTTCGTCGAAGACGTGGATGCCGCGGCGGTCGCAAAAGTGTTGCGCGCCAACGGCGTCGTCGACACCGAGCCATACCGCAAACTCGGCCGCAATCAGCTGCGCATCGGCATGTTCCCGGCGATCGAGCCCGACGACATCAGCGCGCTGACCGCCAGCATCGACTATGTCGTCGGCCAGCTGTAACTCGCGTATCATTGGGAACTTCCGTCACCGACTAGTCCTGAACTGCGGTTTTCCGCGTGTCGGCATCGTGATGCGCGCTGGATGTGCACTACCGTGGACGACAATGCGTCATCCGAAACCGTCAGGAGGAGCAGATGCGTGAGCTTCGCGTCATCAGCGTTGAGGCCGACGGCACTCATGTCGTCGTGCAGGACGATGAGACCAAAGAGAAGTTCCGCATCCGCGCCGATGACCGCTTACGGGCAGCCGCGCGCGGCGATCTTTCCCGGCTCGGTCAGATTCAGATAGAGATGGAGTCGTCGCTGCGACCACGCGAGATTCAGGCGCGTATCCGCGCGGGCGCGACCATCGAAGAAGTCGCCGCGGTCGCCGGAGTCTCGCCCGACCGCGTCGAACGTTTCGCGCACCCGGTGCTACTCGAACGCGCTCGCGCGGCCGAACTTGCCGCGCTCGCTCACCCTATTCGGGAGGACGGACCGGCGGTCGCGACGCTCGGTGAAGTCGTCGACTCCGCCCTGGCCGCTCGCGGCCAAAGCGCGGCCGCCACCGAATGGGACACGTGGAAGGGCGACGACGGCTTCTGGGTAGTGCAGGTCCGCTGGCAGGTCGGCCGCACCGACAACTATGCGCACTGGCGGTTCCATCCGGGCGCGCACGGCGGCACCGCCGACCCACTCGACGAGCTAGCCGATGAGCTGACCGACCCCGAAGCCGTTGCGATGCAACGACGTCGCCTCGCGCCGGTCTCGGTACCGCAGATGTCGCGGCCGGCCCATTCGCGAACGGTGGCCGAGTCGGTCACCGTCGACGCGGGTTCGGTTATCGGCGGGCCGCGGCACGCCAACGAGGATGAAACCAACGGCCTGACCGACGACGTCATCGACGCGCAAATAGTCGATGATGCCGACCACGCCGACGCCGAACCGACAGCCGAATTCGACGGATCTACCGAAGAGACTTTGCAACTCGGCTTCAGCGTGGTCGGCGAGAAGCCAGACCGCGCGGAGAAGGAGCCCCCTGCGGCCCGCGACAACGCGGATGCGGCCGACGACGGCAAGCCACGGCGCCGTAAGCAGCGCAAACCGTCCGTGCCCGCGTGGGAAGATGTACTACTCGGAGTCCGTAGCAACCCCAACAGCTAAGGTCATTCTTTGTGTCCAACCGCGCGCTGACCCTATGGCTTATCGACGATGACGACCCGACCGCGCTCTTGCGTGGACCACTTCATAACGACGTCGCGCGGGCTCGAGCGCTCGCGGACCGCATCTACGGCGATGCCGTCACGCTTGTTCCGGTCGCCGCGACCAATCTCGCCGCCGCGATGTCAGCCGGCGATTCCCACGCCTATGTCGGATCATTCGGGTCCGCGTCAGTAATCTCGAGTCCGCTATTCGCGAGTCGGGAGCCCTCGACGCTCACCAAGACGGTGACATCGCTGGCGCCGGCCAAGGTGGCAACGCTGCTCCACACCGAGCCGGTCGAATCCGTTGGCGTGTTCGCGCGGTGGGAGGATGGCGAACTTCGACGCAGCTTCTCGGCCAATCCCATTGACATCTATGAGGATTCGGGCCTCCCGTTTGTGTTCGAGTCCCCATTCTGGGGTGGTGAATTTCCTCTGCAGTATGCCGAAGGTGTTGCGCCCCAACCGCTTGCGCTCCCATTCCATCCCGCGCAACTGGCCGAACACGCTAATCGGGAATGGCTCGGGTTTCGGTTCACGCCACCCGCGGCCGACGGCGACGTGGATCCCTCGCGAATCCCGGTGACCGCGTTCGCAATTCATCCGGCTGACTACCAACCGACCCCCGACGACGAACGGGCGTACGCGGCGAGCCGTGCGGCCGCCTATCCCGTCGCCCCGACGCCGGGTGGTCAGAAACCGTCAGCGCCCGCCGACGCACACGAGGGCGGTGGTTCACCGGAAGCACCGGCTGACGCACCGAAGGGCGGCCGCGTACGTCGTTACTTCGGTTTCGGCTCCAAAGACTAGGCGCCTAGAGCACCTGCGACAGGAACTGCTGCAGCCGGTCGCTACTCGGGTCGTCGAAGATCTTCTCCGGCGTACCGGATTCGACGACCTGACCGTGGTCCATAAAGACGACGTCGTCGGAAACTGTTCGAGCGAAACCCATTTCGTGAGTAACCACGATCATCGACATACCACCCTTGGCTAGGTCGGCCATCAATGCGAGGACACCCTTGACCAGTTCGGGGTCCAGCGCCGATGTCGCCTCGTCGAAGAACATCACCTGAGGTTCCATCGCCAGCGCGCGCGCGATCGCGACACGCTGCTGCTGACCGCCGGACAGATTGCCCGGACGCGAATCCGCTTTAGCGGCAAGGCCAACCGTCTCGAGTTGCTCGATGGCCAGTGCACGCGCCTGCTCCTTCGACAGACCGCGCAGTTTGCGTGGACCGAGTGCGATGTTGTCCGCGACAGTGCGATGCGGGAACAAGTTGAAGTGCTGGAACACCATTCCGATTCGCTGACGCAACTCGTCGGGGTTGTCTTTCAGTACCGAACGGCCATCGACGATGATGTCGCCCTGCTGCGGCTCGTGCAATCTGTTCAGCACTCGCAACAGAGTCGACTTACCTGAGCCGGACGGTCCGATCACGGTGGTGGTCTTCCCGGCGTCAACGTTGATATCGACCCCGCGCAGCACCTTGTTGGGGCCAAACGCCAGGTGAAGTCCGTTGCCCTGCAACGACACTGACTGTTTGGCCACAGCCGCCTTCTTCTTCTGATCGGTAGGCACGGACGTCATCCCTTCTCGACGACGAGGTCGGCTTCGACCGGGTCAAGCGTCTCACGCTTACCCGTCCTCAACCGCTTGTCGATGTAGTTGACGAGGTGCGTCAACGGAATAGTGAGGATCAGGTACACCAGACCGGCGGCGACCAGCGGGGAGAGATTACCGGTCTGCGCGTTGAGATCTCGGCCAACGGCGAATAGTTCCCGCTGAGTGACCAGCAGACCGAGGAAGTAAATCAGCGACGAATCCTTGATCAGCGCGATGAACTGATTCATCAACGCGGGCAACACCCTTCGCACACCTTGCGGGATGACGACCAGCGCCATCGACTGTCGGTAACTGAAGCCGATGGCGCGCGACGCCTCCAGCTGGCCGGATTCCACACTCTGAATACCGGAGCGGAAGATCTCGCCGATATACGCGGCGGCCATCAACGCCAGGGCAACCGCACCAAGCCAATACGGGTTGTTGTCGGTAAATCCGCTGACTATTGGTCCGACACCGAGGCCGACGATCAGGATGATCACCACTGCCGGTAGTCCACGGAAGATGTCGGTATAGACGCGCGCCGGCCACCGCAGCCACCGCGTCCGCGAAATGCCGGCCACGGCGAGCAACATGCCCAAGATAGTGCCGAGCACCCCGGACACCAGCGCGAGAATCAGCGTGTTGGGCAGACCGGTCTTGAACAGATCTGGCAGCGCCTTGCGGTAGAGGTCCCAATTGAAGAACGTGTCGCCGAGCTGTTCCAGCGTCGACTTGGGTGCCGCGACTGCTTCGGTTTTGTTCTGCGCGTTGGCTTTCGCGATCTCGGCGAAGTCAGGGAGTTTCGGTGCGGGCGCCGCTTTGGAGCCCGGCTTCCAGCCCTCGGGCAGGACCCGAGGCACCCAGTTCGCGTACAACTTGGCGTACGTACCGTCGGCGATAACGGCGTCGAGGCCCGAGTTCAGTGCGTCGATCAGCGCTCGGTTGCCCTTGTTCACCGCCCAACCGACAAAGTTGTTGACGCTGAACGTATTTTGCACGATCGAGGTGGGATCGCCAGGCTTGATCGCTCCCTCGGCCTGCTGCGAAGGTGCCACCCACGCGTCGATCTGGCCACTCTTGAGGTTCGCGTACGCGGTGGCGTAGTCAGGGAATTTCACCGCCGACAAGTGCAGGGTGTTCTGTACGTAGTCGTCTTGGACCGTGCCCTGGACGACACCGATCCGAACATTGGGTTTGAGATCGCCGAATCCCTTGATATTTCCGCCATTTGGCGCGACGAGGGAGAAGTAGCCGAAGTCGTAACCATTGGTGAACCCGACCGTCTTGCGGCGATCGTCGGTCGTGGTGATCGACGACGACCCCACATCGAACCGCTTGTTGGCGACCTGGGAGAGCAAACCCGCGAACTCGGTGCCAGAGAACTCAACCTGCAAACCAAGCTTGGCACCGACGGCTTTGAGCAGTTCATTATCGAATCCGGTGAATTTGCCCGACGAATCGACGCAGATACTCGGTGGCGCGTCCGACAGGGTCCCGACCGACAGTTTGCCGGCGGTCAGCAGACCTAGCGCGTTCTTGTCGATCTGATCGAGCGGTTTAGTCGTCGGTGTGGTGTATTTGTCTTCGGCCGCACTTCCCGACGCGGCGTCGAGGTTAGTCGGAGCCGCCGCTGCCGACCCGACACCGGGCGGCGCACACAGGTCGGTGCTGGCCGTGTCGTCGCTCGATCCGCAGGCGGCGAGGAGCAACGCGAAGAGCGCGCCAATGAGGGTAAGGACTGCGAGTCGACGAGCCCGCCGGGGGCGGGGCGTCGCAGGGCCTGCTGGAGGCACACGGGTAGCCATAGGTAGTGACCCTAACGGTGCGCGAGGCTTTAAGCCGACTTTCGCTCACCCGTGCATAAAAGCCAGTACGGCTGCCGAACTTAACCCTGCCAATAGCCCGAGCAGCGTCCCCCAGGCAATCCAGCGCCACACCGCCTTGACCCGGAGCTCCCACAACGTACTGGCCAAGCCGACGGCGACGATCGCCACCGACGCCACCGCGGCGAGTTCGCTGAAGGAATCGATCAGCTCGAAGATGCCGACGAGGACGCCGGTGGAGAAGATGAGCATGATGGCCGCGACGGTGAGCCCCAGCACCCAGGGTGTGGGTTCGCGTCGTGTCGATTCCCGCGCGAGTTCCAGGCTCACATCCTTCAGTGTGCCCCAGGACACAGTCCGCGGCCGGCATCTCGCGGCTGTTGTCACCAGATTGTTGTGATCGCCGTCACTATGGGGTTGTCACTCGCCCTGCGTTAGCCGGACTCGCTCATAGAACGAGATCGCCGCGGCCGTAGCCACATTGAGCGAATCGGTGCCCCGACTCATCGGGATACGAGCCCGAATATCGCTGGCACGCATAGCCGTTTCACTGAGCCCGGGCCCCTCGGCGCCGACGAGGAACGCCACTCGCTCGGCATCGACCGCCTGCGCCAGCGGCAGCGCAGTCGGTTCCGGTGTCAGTGAGACTGTCCGAAAACCATTGTCGCGCAACAGTTCGAGTTCACGCGGCCACGCAGGCAACATCGCGAAAGGCACTAGCAGGACATGTCCCATCGACACCCGCACACTGCGCCGGTAGAGCGGATCGGCAGTGCCAGCGCCGAAGAGCACCGCATCGACACCCAGGCCCGCGCCATTACGGAAGATGCTGCCAATGTTCTCGTGATCGTTGACACCCTCCAAGACCGCGATTGTGCGCGCCTGTGCGACGATCTCAGCCGGATCGAGCGGTTCGGGACGCCGAGCGACGCCGAGGACCCCACGATTGAGATGAAAGCCGACAACGGTCGCCATGACGTCGGCACTCGCCCGATAGAACGGGACGGCTCCGGGATCGTCGGTGATATCCATCCCGCCCGGACCGCTTAACTCGGTGAGCCGCTTGTCGACACCGAGAAATCCATGCGGCTCGAATCTCGACGAGATCATGCGCTGAACAACCAATACCCCCTCGGCGATGACCAGCCCCTTGCCGATCCGCCCACCGGGCAGCACTGGCAGATCGGGTCGGCGGTCGACGGAGTTGAGGTCACGAAAGTCGTCGACACGCGGATCGTCCGGGTCGGCGATGTCGATGACGGTGACCGCCAGTCGCGGGGAGGTGAGCATGGGATGAGGATAATTGGTTGGCACGCCGACGAGGGTTGGCAATACTGTGGACTATATGGCCGACCTGACTATGCGACCCGCCACCGACGCCGACTGGGAAGATATCGTCGCTGCCGACGCACGCGCCTTCGCGATGACCGAACCGATCGATGATGTTGCGCGCGAAGAGATTTCGAAATTGCTCACCAACGACGCCATGCGCGTGGTGCGCGACCGATCACTTCCGTCGGAACCACTAGTCGGGTTCAGTACCTACTACCGAATGCGCATTACCCCACCCGGTGGCACGCCGACGCCCGCCGCCGGACTGACCTGGGTCTCAGTCGCAGCGACCCATCGGCGCCAGGGCATCCTGCGCATGATGCTCACCGAACTTACCGAGCAATGGCGGGCCGAGGGGTATCCGTTTGCGATCCTCACCGCGACCGAGGCGACTATCTACGAACGGTTCGGCTTCGGCGTCGCGGCGTTCGCCGATCACGTAGCGATACCGACCGGCACGGGTTGGCGAGACGACGAAACGACCCGGGGCACCACCTTCTACGCGACGGCACAGCAAGCCGCACAACTGATTCCGGAGATCCACACCCGCTGGGCGGCCCAGCATCCCGGCGCCATTACCCGCGTATCGGACTGGTGGGCACCAATTTTCGCCGACCGCCCCGCCGAACGCAGAGCCAACCACACACAAATGTTCTATCTCCTGCACGCCGACGGTTACGCGATGTACCGGCTCCACCGGGTGAGCAGCGGCATCCCGGAAGTAGAGGTTGTCGAGATCGTCGCCGTGACCGACGACGCCCATTCCGCCCTGTGGCGGGTGCTGACCAGCTTGGACCGTACCAGCACGGTCAACGTCGTACTCCCCGCCGACGACCCCCTTCGGTGGAAACTCAGCGATTTTCGATCGGTTCGGCGGGTATCCAAGGATGACACCCTCTGGGTGCATATCCTCGACATCCCCGCCGCGTTGGCCGGTCGGCGATACGCCGCCGATACGAGCATGGTCTTGGCGGTAACCGATGACTTCGGCTGCGCCGGTGGACGATTCGCGCTTGCCATCGACGAGGGGCGTGCGACGGTCGCCCGGTCCGATGCGGCCGCCGACATCACCCTCTCGCTACCAACTCTGGGCAGCCTGTACTTCGGCGGCTGTCGGGCAACTGATTTCGCCCGTGCTGGACGAATCGACGGCAGCGCCGATAGTATTGCGGCACTTGACGCGGCCTTCGCTACCGGGCGGGTCCCGGCGACGGGAACCTTCTTCTAAGACGGCCTTACAGCGGGCCGATGCCCCGCTAGATCCCCGAACGATGGGTGGCCGGTTGGCGTACCGCCCGCACCGGCCCCTGGTTGTCTTCGCCGGCGATGATCGCACCGATGAGTCCGACGGCCTTACGCAAGGTTTCGCGATCGTCGGGAGTCAACTCATTGAGCCGATCACTGAGCCATTCCTTGCGGGCGGCGAATTCCGCGGCGACCACTTCGACACCGTCCGGCGAGACGTTGACGATGGCCTGGCGCCCGTCGGACGGGTGGGGCTGACGTTCCACCATGCCGAGATCGGCCAGCGACGCGATTACGCGTGTCATCGACGGCGGTTGAACACGTTCCGCAGCGGCCAAGGCTCCCGGCGACATCGGGCCCTCTTGGTACAGCGTCGCCAACGCTGACAGCTGAGTGAGAGATACCAATCCGCTCGTTCGACGTCCGCGTAACCGGCGTGCGAACCGAACAACCGCGAGTGACAGGTCCCCGGCGAGGCTTCCATCGGGTATGGCGTCAACACTCTTCAATGCATCGTTCACTTGATTAGCGTAGATCAAGTTTTGGCAAACTTACGAAATTCCGCGAGACCGCCGGGCTGAAGTTGGTCCAAACAGGCCAGAAATATTTAGTTCAACAAATCAGAAATTGGCCCACGCGCGAAATACAATACGAAAATCACGGCAACTCCCCACAGGAGCGGATGCACTGTCCGCCACTTTCCCTTCGCCGTCGCGAGGACGACCCAGGCGATGAAACCGAGACCGATGCCGTTGGCGATCGAATAGGTGAACGGCATCGCCACGATGGTCAGGAAGGCAGGCAGCGCATATTCGAATTTGGTGAAATCAATGCTTCTGACCTGCCCGATCATCAACGCGCCGACGACGACGAGAGCGGGTGAAACCGCCTCGAGCGGAACGATCTCGTAGAGCGGTGTGAAGAACATCGCCACGAGGAACAGCACCCCGGTCACCACATTGGCCAGGCCGGTACGCGCCCCCTCGGCGATACCCGACGCCGACTCCACAAAGACGGTATTCGACGACGCCGAACCCACACCACCGGCGATAGCACCGGTCCCCTCGACAACCAACGCCTTGCCGATGTCGGGCAGGTTGCCCTTCTCGTCCGCCAGGCCGCCCTCTTTGCCAAGTCCGGTCATGGTGCCCATCGCGTCGAAGAAATTCGACAGCACGAGCGCGAAGACCAACACCGACGCCGAAAGCACACCAATCCGCGTAAATGCACCAAACAGGTCGACGTCGCCGACCAGGCTCAAATTCGGCAAACTGCCCAGAGAGCTAGGCAACTCGGGTACCGACAGATTCCAGCCGTGCGTATTGTCTCGGCTCGATCCGATACCCGTTGTCGCCTCGATGATGATCGAGATGACAGTGGTGATGACGATCCCGATTAGCAGTCCGCCGGGCACCTTGCGAACCATCAGGACACCCATCAGCAGGACCCCGATCGCGAAGATCAAGGTCGGATAGGTCGCGATCGAATTGTCGATCCCCAATTGGACCGGCACCGTGGTCTTCGCGGCATCCGGTATCCGCTTGACGAATCCAGCGTCGACAAAGCCGATGAACGCGATAAAGCAGCCGATACCGGCGGCGATCGCCGCTTTGAGTTCGTCGGGGACCGCGTTGAAGACAGCGGTGCGAAATCCGGTGACGGCCAGCAGCACGATGATGATGCCGTCGACGACGACCAAGCCCATCGCCTCGGGCCAAGTCACCTGTGGCGCAACGGAAACCGCCAGCAGACTGTTGATGCCCAGGCCTGTTGCGATGGCGAATGGATATCGCGCGACCATCCCGAAGACGATTGTCATCACACCGGCGACCAACGCCGTAACGGCGGCGACCTGGGCTAGCGGCAACACGTTGCCCAGTACGTCCGCGTTCTTGGGTTCGCCGGGGATGCCGCCGATGATGATCGGGTTGAGCACGACGATATAGGCCATCGTGAAGAAGGTGACGACGCCGCCGCGTGCCTCGCGCGCGAAGGTCGAACCTCGTTCGGTGATCTTGAAATAGCGGTCGACGGCGTTGACCGATTGCGTCTGAGGTGTGTCCGGCTGCTCGCCTGGCTGCTGATCTGCCACGAAGAGAAGTTAACCTGATGCAATGAGCGACGCAGCGGATCAGGTACCCCAACTCCCGGCAGCGCTGCGTGCGCCGGAGCCGGTGATCATCGCCGGAATGGTTGGTTGGCTGGTCGCGACCATCGTCGTATGGGCTGCCGGTATCGGTGACGAGCGATTGTTGCGGGTCTGCTGGGTCGGACTCGCGGTCGGCGTGTTGGGTACGACGATCTTCCTCGTGCAGCGCGCCGGAGTGCGCCGCGGCTCCAAAGGCGCCCAGGAGGGCCTGGAGTAGTTACGACTGCCGGTCCTGCCGGTCGACGACAGGCGGTCGCCACCGCCGCCACAGCGCCACACAGAGCGCCAACCAAACGGCACCGATAGCCCAGCCGGCGAGAACGTCGGTCAGCCAATGGACGCCGAGATAGATGCGGCTCATGCCGATCAGCAGCGCGAGAACCGGCGCGACGGCGAGAACCCACCAGTGCTCGCGGATCCATCGACTGAGGTGGAACGCGGCGATAGCGAATAGTCCGTAACATATCGTGCTCATCATCGCGTGCCCGGACGGGAACGAATGAGTGCTGATGTCGAGGAGACGGTCGGGTTCCGGCGGGCGCTCACGTCCAAAAATCGCTTTGAGCGCGACCATCAGTAAATAGCCCAGCAGTGCGCCCGCCCCGACGAACACCGCGGTCGAGTAGTGGCGACGAACCGACAGACCGCAGACGACCGCGACGGCGATGATTGTGAGCGGAATCGTGTTGCCGAAAAAAGTCACCGTGTGCGACACCGTGATCCACGGCTCAGATCGTCGTTCGGTCACCCATCGGTAGACGTCGACGTCGACGGTGGTCTGTTCGAGAATCACAGCGCCGCCGAGCTACTTGGCCAACGAGCGGCCGATGACCAGGCGCTGAATCTGGTTGGTGCCCTCGAAGATCTGGGTGATCTTGGCTTCGCGCATAAGTCGTTCGACGCGGAAGTCGCGGGTATAGCCGTAGCCGCCGAGTACCTGAACCGCGTCGGTGGTCACCTTCATCGCGGCGTCGGTCGCGACAAGTTTCGCGGTTGCGGCCGCCCGCGAGTAGTCGAGTCCGGCGTCGCGGCGACGGGCCGCGTCCAGATAGGTGGCACGAGCGGAGTCGACCGCGGCAGCCATGTCGGCGAGCAGGAAACTTAACCCCTGGTGGTCGATGATCTTGCGGCCGAATGTTTCTCGCTCCTTCGCGTAGGCGACGGCCTCGTCGAGCGCCGACTGTGCGAGTCCGGTAGCCACCGCGGCGATGCCCAGTCGGCCCGAATCCAAGGCGGAGAAGGCAATTCGCAAGCCGTCGCCTTCGGATCCGAGCAAGCGGTCGTCGGCGACGAAGGCGTTTTCGTAGGTTGCCGACGTCGTGGGGACCGCGTGCAGCCCCATCTTCTCCTCGGGTTTACCGAAAGTGAGGCCATCGGTGCCACGAGCGACGAGGAAGCATGAGATGGCCTTGGAGCCAGCTGCTTTCGAATCGGTCCGGGCGAAGAGGTTGTAGTGATCGGCGATGCCGCCGTGAGTAATCCACGCTTTGGCGCCGTTGATCGTGTAGCCGCCGTCTCCAGCGGTAGCCTTGCAGGCAAGGGCTGCCGCGTCCGATCCGGCCTGCGGCTCGGACAGACTGTAGGCGCCAATCAGCTTGCCGTTCAACATATCTGGCAGCCAACGCGTCTTCTGTTCGGTGCTGCCAAAGTAGAACAGTGGATGACAGGCCAGTCCGTGAACACTGACCGCGACCGCGACCGCCGCCCAGCGCGCGGCGAGTTCCTCGAGAACCTGGAGGTAGACCTCGTAAGGTTGCCCACCACCGTCCCATTCGGTGGGATACGGGAGGCCGAGGAGACCCGCGGCGCCCAGTTCGGCGAATAGGCCATCCGGATACGTTTCGGCCTTCTCATGCGCGTCAACGATCGGCGCCATCCGCTTGTCGGCGATATCGCGGGTCAGCTCGATCAGTGCATGTGCTTCGTCGTTGGGCAGTAGACGTTCGACGGGCATCGCGGCCTCCAGTTAGTCTTTATTAACTAGGACATCATAGTAAAACGCTGCAGGTGTGTCACTCCCGCGTCATCGACCCACCAGGAAACATCGACGTCACGCGTCGATTCGTCGTCCCGGACCCGCACCGTGAGGCGATCGTGCAGGCGAACCTCGCCATGCGGGACCTCCGCGCCGCGCTGGGCGACAAAGGACAGCGCAGCCACACTCGACGCCCACGTCGTCACGTCGCCGGGCGCGGTGATTTCTACCGCCAGCCCCTCGGACGCCAACCGTAGGTCGAAGGCATCGGCGATGGTTTGGGCGGCCGCCTGTTCGACTGGCACGGTGACCACGACGGCGATTGCCGGGTCGATAACTTGCAGCAGCCAGGGCCGGTCCACAACCAGCGCGCTCTCCCCAACGACGCCACCGTCGAAGGCACGCACAGCTATCGGATCCAGCTCGGCTAGCTCGTTGTCATCGACAACCGAATCCGAGATTGCTTGCGCCAGAGCGCAATAGGCTCGGATCGACTGCCCGGGCGACACCGTGCGCGCCGCGTCCCCAAGACCTTCGACGATGGCTAGCGCGGTAGCCTGCCCGCGCACCGGCAATTGCCCCAGGGCCGCGCCGAATACGTCTGCGTTCGGGTGATCCAGCGCATCAAGGACCTCGTCCAGGTCAACGTCGCCCGGCGCCCGCCACCGGGCTAGTTCGCGGCCATCGATCCGGGCGAATGTCCGCAGCCACCAACAGGTATAGCCGTCGGCGTCGACCAGGGTGGCGGCGATGCGGGGGTCGTCGGCCAATAGACTCAGCGCGTCACGCCATCGGTCCTCGGCAACTAAATCCAGATCACGGACGGCCCACAGTTCGGCAGGTTGCGTCGCGAGTCCATCCCACCACTGCTCTTCGTCGGGCAGATCGTGGTCGGGGCCTGTCGGCAGGTCGTCGTGAAGTAGGCAGAATCCCCACCCGACGCCGAGCCGCCGCAGTGCGTCGACGCCATAGCGCTCGACGAGGTCGCCATCGACCATCCCGAATGGCGAATCCGCCACCAGCACAGTGGCCAGCGGACTGTCGGGCAACAGCAGTTCGTCGGCACGCGCCAGCTCACCGTCTGCGTCGCGGATCGGCAAGCCCGCAAGCCATTCCGGGATCCCGGCGTGCGGATCGGCGGCGATCAGAGCCAGCACGTCGGCGGCGAGTGCATCGGCTTTGTCGTCGAAATCGAGGTCATCGAGCGCATCGTCGAGCGCTTCGACTGCTGCGCGCAACGAATCCGCCGACAACATGTCCGAAACCGAAACCGGCAGCGCCCCTAGCCGTTCCAACAACGGATGCACCGCGCCGTCGGCTACCGTCGGCAACCAGCCAACTCCAGACACCCCCGGTGCCGGGAGGTACAGACCACGCGCACCGAAGTTCATCCGCCCATCAGCACGCGGAATAGGCAGTGCGCCAAGGTCTTCGACGTCGTGTGCCGAACCGACATACGGCGACAATGCCTCGTAGAGTCGTTGCCACCAGTCCGCCGGTTGGTTTACCGCCGCGAGTTCGGCAGCAAGGTCGGCCAGCGAGATCGCGGTGGCGCCGACCGTCCGCAGCCGCGCCATCATGCGGGTCTCGGACAGTTCAGGCGTGACGAGGTTGGCGAGGACCTGTCCGGTGAGTTCACCGAGATCGGTTGAGACATCGGGGAATACCAGCGCGGCCTCGCCGGCGACGTCCGCGTCCTCACCGTCTTCGACATACGCGCGCGGCAACCAGCGCTGTGTTCGCAAGCGGGCAGTGACCGCTTCGCGTAGCGCGGCATCAACGTCATTGCAGGCGAGTCCGGCCGCGGGTATCAGTGCCGCACGGTGAGCCGGCGCGACCGCGCGCACCAGCTCGATGAAACCGACTGCGGCAACGGCGATGTCGGTCCCCGGATAGAGCTGTCTCCGGTCCGGAGTGACGGCAACCGAGGCGATACAACGCGCGGGCAACGACAATCCGATGTCGGTCTCGGTGGGTGCGCGCAGGAAGTCTGTGACGTAGGGGCGCGGCACCCCGTCGACCGTCTCGACCAGCCAGCGGTTCCCCGGCGCACCGTCTCGCCCACCCGATCGCGCGGTGGCCTGGAGCCAGCACCGCGAATTACCTTGTCCCGCATGGAGAGTGATTTCGTCGATACCCGGCGCGAGATTTCTCCGCCGACGAGTCGTAGTCATGTCAGCGACCGAAATCTGTTCCAGCGCGGGCAATTCGAGTAGAAGGTCGGCGACGCTCGAGGACATCGTGTCGAGCAGTGCCGCGGCGTCGACGTCATCCCGCAGATGTAGTACCACCGCGGTATCGAATCCGTCCGGCGGTGGGACGTCGGATGGCCAGGCCATTCGGAGCAACGGCGCGTCGACGGCATCGACACTGAGCGCAGACCTGTTCCGGTCGAAAACGATCGACCCGGTGCCCGAACGTATTTCGACGATATCGGCCACCGTCGCCACCGCCGAGAACCCGACGCCGAACCGTCCGACCAATGCCGCCGATTCATCGGCACCGGAATGTTTGGGCGACACTCGCACGGCCAACAGTGATGCGACGCCGGCCGAACTCAAGTCGGCGCCGGTATTGGCGACCACGAGCGTGCGCTCGTCGTCGAGCCAGATACTCAGGCGCCCCGCGATATCGGCGGCAGTGGCGGCATCGGCGGCGTTGGCGGCAAGTTCGATGAGTAGGCGATCGCGATAACCGATGGCGGCAAGATCATGCTCGGTCGCGATATCCTCGGCGAGGCGAGTCGGCGACGACTGCCAGGCCGACAGCGTCGAATCCCGAAGTGCCGCAAGGCCGAACGGGTCGTTAGCTAACGCTGGATCGACCACCCTAGGACGTCAAGACACGCCGGATGCGGCGTCGGCGACTATTTCCACCACACCGTCGTCGTAGGCTTCGAATGCCGGCGACCCCTCGCCGGACGGACCGACGACGTCGGAGTGTGCGCCGCAACCGTATTCGGCCGAGACGATCCGTCCGTCGGCGGCGAACTCGTTGGTACACGCACCGAACGCGGCTCGCAGCGAACCGGCGAGAGGCGCGTAGAAACCGCAACTCGCACAGTGATACCGCGCCGCCAGCGCCATCTCCGAGCTTGGGCCGAAGGGGCCGTCGAACCAGCGCTGCGCCGCGTCGGCACGACCGCTCGCACTGAGCACCCGCTTACGACCGAGGCCGAGTTCGCCGGCGACCGAGGCGATATCGTCCGGGTCGACTTGCTCGGACTCGAATCGGAATTCGTCGCCAGTGTCGATCTGATTGGGTACCAGCCGCGGATCATCGGCAGGTGCGGCGAGTAGATCGCCAGGCGACATATCGCCGGACTGGATTCGCTCGATCCACGGCACCCAACTCGGCGCCAGCAGCGCGCCGTTGCTTGGCAGCAGCGCTACCTCACTGACCGTGACGTCGTCGGAGTCGGGCACCCCGGCCACCACGACGCACCACTGCCAGCCCTGGTAGCCCGGAACGTCGGCAGCGAAGTAGTGCGCGACCGCGCACTCCCCCTCGACCGTCGACACGAGATGGCGCCCCGGCCGTTGGCCGTCGGCGATCAGCGCATCACGCGCGACATCGACGGCCGCGGTCAATCGGTCATTCGCTAGCACAGAACTCACGCCATCCAGTGTGCAATATCCGCTCCGGAAAGGCACATCGCACCTGCCGATAGTCGTTCCGGATCGCCGGGCAACCGTGGGGCAACGCCCCCTTGTCAGCGGGATAGGGAACAATTGACTTCTGTGAACGCACGCAATGGGCGGGGACGGCCCAATCAGCATCCGGGAGCGGCGAACTATCCGCCCGATGCCCCGACGCGTGCGACCCGTGGCAGACGTCAGGGGCCCCCAGCCGAACCCGATGCGGGCCACCGATCACCATCCGGCCGCGACGCGTACCGCACGCCGCGCACGCATAATCCGCATCTCCCGCCGCTCGATGACGCGACCGAGCAGATCAACTCCACGCGGGCGATGCCGAATACGGCGAAAGAATCCGCGGTTCCGGGGCCCAAGAAGATCACCGTCACCCGGGTCGCGGCCGCACGCGGACGTGAACTGACCAATCGCGGCATCGGCAAGATCCATCAGGCGGTCACCGCCGATGGCGCCGACCGGTCCGGGCTGGCCGCGTTGACGCTGCCGGTCATCGCCAATGCCGCGGTCGACGCCGCGATGACGGTGGCGCTGGCCAACACCCTGTTCTTCGCCGCGGCGTCGGGCGAATCCAAAACCAGCGTCGGACTGTATCTGCTGTTGACCATCGCGCCCTTCGCGCTGATCGCGCCGCTGATCGGTCCCCTCCTGGACAAGCTGCAGCATGGCCGCCGGATCGCGATGGCGGCCACCTTCGGTGTGCGCGTGGTGCTCGCACTGCTGATCATCTCGAATTACACCTGGGACGGTGCGAGTGGTCAGGTTTCCTACGACCCCTGGGTGCTCTACCCGTGTGCGCTCGGTCTGTTGGTGTTATCCAAGTCATTCGGTGTGCTGAAATCCGCGGTTACCCCCCGGGTGCTGCCGCCGACCATCGACCTGGTGCGCGTCAATTCCCGGCTCACCACCTTCGGCTTAATTGGCGGCACCCTGATCGGCGGAGCGGTAGCCGGGATTTTCGAGCTACTGCTGGCGAAGGCTCTGCCGATCCACGTTCCCGGCGCACTGCTGTGGCTGGCGGTCGTCGCCTGCGCGGGCGCCTATCTGTGCATGCGTATCCCCAAGTGGGTGGAGAGCACCGAGGGGGAAATCCCCACCACGATCACCTACCACGGCGAACCCGCCGCGACCGTGCCGCGGCAACGCTCGGAGGCCGGCGGCGGTAAGAAATTCTCGGCCACCGCGATCGCTCGAACGATGCGCCAGCCGCTGGGCCGCAAGGTCGTCGCCGGCCTGTGGGGCAACGGCACGATTCGTATTCTCACCGGATTTCTCACGTTGTTCATCGCGTTCTACGCGAAATCCAATCAGAGTGGCGAGTCCAGTTGGGCTCAACTCCTGATGCTCGGCGCGGTGGGCGGCGCGGCCGGCGTCGGCAATCTCATCGGTAACGGTGTCGGCACCAGGCTGCAACTCAAGAATCCGCCGGCGATCGTCGTATGGGCTACCGCGTCGTGTTTCGTGGTAGCCGTGCTCGCTGCCATATTCGGCAGTGTGCTGGTGGCCGCGATCGCCGCGCTCGTGGCGTCGGGCACCAGCGCGATCGGCAAAGTCTGCTTGGACTCGTCGATTCAAACCGATCTGCCCGAGGAATCGCGGGCATCGGCATTCGGTCGTTCCGAGACCGTCCTGCAACTGTCGTGGGTCCTCGGGGCGTCGCTCGGCGTACTTCTGCCGCCGAATCTCACGGTCGGGTTCGGCGTGGCGGCAGCACTCATCGGGGTCGGACTGTTGCAGACGGTGTTGACCACTCGCGGTAGCACCATGATCCCCGGCTTCGGCGGCAATCGCCCCGACATCGCCGCGCCGACCGGCGGCATCGAAGTACCACCGCACGTCCAGCACGCCCGCGCGCAAGCGCCCAGGCCGTCGGATACTCCACAGCGCGCCCCCGGGGGCAATCCCGCCCGACGCCCCGGCCCAACGTCGGCGCCGACGCGCGCACACCACCCGGCACCAACGGATCCACCGCCACATCGAGGACGATCGTGAATTTCACCGCAGCGGAAAAGAAGACCCTGGCCATTCTCGCGGCGATCGCCCTGCTGTTCGGCGCGATCGTCGTCGGCGGCGCGGCATCGTTGGCGCACAACACCGAGTCCGATCATCGGCCGTATATGCAGATCGCCGTCGGCGACGAGCTGACCCGGGTGTATCCGATCGTGTGGTGCGATGTGCTGATGCGCGAATGCGATCCGCCGCTGCGTAGCAAGTCGACGCGAACCAAGTCGCATGTTCCGGTCAACGTCGGGCAAACGGCGTTAGTGTCGGTGTCGGCTGAGATCGCCGACAGTCCGTGGGCGTTGATCGCCGAGTACTACACACCTCGCGGCATCACCCGAGACGAACCCGTCTATCGCAGCGGAACGCAATACACCGTGGCATTGCATTCGACGCTCGACCGCACTCTTATCAACGTCGAGATCCAAGCACCGTCGGCCGTGAACACCGACCAAGGCTTCGTCGTGCGTGGATTCCTGGCCGCCGACACCACCCCGAAGCGAGAAACCGCCGAGCAGTAATCCTGCTCGGCGGTCAGTCTCGAAGGCTCGTCGACGTCTAGTGTTCGAGTTCGCGAGCGACGGCCCGCACGACCTCGGAAATGCGCTGTGCGGTCTTGCGATCGGGGTAGCGCCCCTGTCGCAGATCGGGTTGCACCTTGCTCTCCAACAAGGTGATCAAATCGGCGACCATCCCGTGTAGCTCGTCGGGCGAATGTCGTTTCACCGCAGCCTCTTTGCGTGCCGCATCGCGGCTGTTCTTCACGACGCTCGGCGCGGATTCCAAGATCTTGACGGTGAGCGCCTGCGGTCCACGACGCCCCGCCGCCATCCCGAACTCGACGCGCTGGCCGGGCTTGAGCCCCTCGACGCCGTCGGGCAACGCCGACGACCGGACGTAGACGTCCTCGCCATCCTGCTGCGACAAGAAGCCGAAACCCTTGTCCGTGTCGTACCACTTCACCTTGCCGGTAGGCACCGTGCTCACCCTTAATCTGTGCTTGATCACTCCCGCAGCCCGATCGACCTGCGGGACCTTCACGACAAACGCGCCCTGACCCATGACAATGAGCAAAGGCGCGTCGTGTGCGAACCAGTCTATCCAATGTCATTGGGTTCGGTCACCCCGGTTTACGCATCGCCCCTCTCGACCACCAGCAGATGCGCTCGCGTGCACTACCGTTGATTTCATGCGCTCCGAGGGCCCCAACCGAATACTGTTGCTATCCATCGCGCTCTTCGTGATCGGGCTGGTCGCGATAGTCGCCCTATTCGTGACGCCACTCGTCGCCGACGGCCGGACCGCACCAACCCTCGTCTATGTGCTGACCATGTGCGCACCCGCCGGATTTGTAATCTCCGTGATCGCAACCGTCACGGCGAGCCGCCCAGCAAAATCCACCGACAAGAAACGGCGTTCGGCATGACCGCAGATTCGGCTCAACTGTCCCTAACCCCCACCACTGACGGCACCAGTCTTCGACAGGCCTACAGCGCTTTCCCATCGGGTGTGGTGGCGGTGTGTTGTCGGCTCGACGGCGCGTTGGTCGGCATGGCCGCGAGTGCGTTCAGCACCGTCTCACTCGACCCGCCACTGGTCTCGCTGTGCGTACAAAACACGTCGACGACGTGGCCGCGTTTGCGTGGCGTCACGTCGATCGGCGTGAGTGTGTTCTCCAGCGAGCAAGCGGCGCTATGCAAACAGTTAGCCGGACCGGCCGAACATCGCTTCGACGGCATCGAGCCGCTGCACGCCGGCGACGAAGCTGTCTTCATTCCGAAAGCGGCCGCGTCACTGTCCTGCAGTTTGTATAACGAGATCCCGGCGGGCGATCACACGCTCGTCCTCTTGCGTATCGATGCCCTGCATGCCGACCCCGGCGTTGAGCCTCTGGTATTCCACGCGAGTTCGTTCCGAGCGTTAGAGGTCCGCAAGAGCGTGTCGCAAGCCACCTAGGCCCTGTGACGTTTGTCACATCACGACTGCATAACGGAACGGCTACGAACCGGGCATCAGTAGCGTGAGCAGGAATAACGACCAGACGACGCGATACCCCTGAAAAAACCCTGAAAAATCAGTTGCGTCGCTGGGGTGATCCACCCGCCGGAAAGCCGTAGGGTTCAAGGCGACCACCAGCCAGGTTGTCACCCAGACCTAAAAACGAATCAGCTGGCCGCGCCGAGCCTTGTTCCGCCAGCTGGGTCGCACAACTGCAATTCAGGAACAAGGACGGGGGACCCATTCTCCCGTGAGACCCGGTTCTGATGTATCACACGGATAACACCGCGTGTTACGACAGTTCCTTGGGGTGTAGCTCCGCGAACGACTTCCAGTCGCTAGCGGGGCCGGGCAACCTCTCGCTCGAACCCGACAGCTGACTTCGTAGGCGCGTGGAGAGAGGAATACACACATGTCCGGACGTCACCGCAAGCCGACTTCCACCACCACGACCAAGACCTTCGCGAAGGTCGCCCTCACCGGAGCTGTTCTCGGTGGCGGAGCGGCTATGTTGAGCGCCGGTAACGCCAGTGCCGCAACCGATTCCGAATGGAATCAGGTCGCAGCCTGCGAGTCCGGCGGCAACTGGGCGATCAATACCGGCAATGGCTACCAGGGTGGCCTGCAGTTCAGCCCGAGCACCTGGGCCGCACACGGCGGCACCCAGTACGCCCCCACCGCCGACCAGGCGACTCGCGAGCAGCAGATCGCCATCGCCGAGCGGGTCCTCGCGACCCAGGGCAACGGCGCATGGCCGACCTGTGGCGGTGTCCTCTCGGGCCCGACCAAGCGCGACGCACCGACGACCCTTCCGTCGAACCTGAAGCCGAAGTCCGACAAGGCCGCCCCGCAGAACTCGCTGAAAGCCTCGCCGAACGCCAAGGACACCACCGAGGTGAAGAAGCAGGTTGACGACGCCATCAGCAAGGCGGACAAGAAGGGCACCGTTAATCCCGCGGTGAAGAACCTGTGGGAAGCCGCCAAGAACAGTGGTTACGAGCTCGACAAGGGTCAGCTCGACTTCTACAACAAGAACAAGTCGCTGCTGCCTCTCCCCTGATTGACTGAGCGCCCAAAGACAACGGGCCGCCCCAAAGACAAAGGGCCCCGCACGAGGTTTTCACCCGTGCGGGGCCCTTCTCCAATTCTTTAGCCCACCAACCAGATTGTTGGCGTCCGCGTTCTGAGCGGCACCGAGGGCAATCTCCCCTCGCAGCGGCTCAGTCCCCTGTTCTGCGCGATTCTTCTAGCGGTTGACGACGGTGTTGGACTGCACGAACGGCAGATCCTCGACCGGGAGCGGAAACTCCGTACTTCCGAACGGGGACAACGCACCCGAGACGTTGGCGGCGAATTCCGAAACGGCATGCTCGCCGTCGGCGTTCGGCCAACCGTTGTCGACATATTTACTCTTGGCAGCCGCTGCTGCAGGTTCCTTATCAGCCACGTCGGTTATTGTGCCATGCGCTCGGTAAGTAAGGTTGATCGAATGAGTGTGAAGCGGTCGGCGGCGGTGATTCGGTGACGCCCAAATCGCTCGCAGCCGAACTCGCCGATCGCTCCGACGACGAGTTGGCGCTGCTCTTGGCCGCCCGCCCGGACCTCGCCTCACCACCGCCGCAGGGCTCCGGCGTGCTGGCCCAGCGCGCCCTGTCATCGGCCTCCATCACGCTGGTCGGCGATACGTTGGATCTGTTGGCGGTGGCCGTTCTCGACGTCGTAGCGACTGCCGACAAGCCGCCGACGGCGGCCGCGGTCACTAAGACCCTCGCGGGTCGAGCCGATGCGGCCGACATCGCTGATCGAATCACGCTGCTAACCCAACGCGCACTGCTCTGGACCGATGGCCGGCGACTCGTCGCACCGGCCCATGCCCCCTCGGCGATGCCGTGGCAGGGCCGGCATATCACCGCACCGACGGCGTCACGTACGCCGGAGCAATGGCGCACCGAACTCGACCAACTCTCGCAGCAACAGACCTCGTTGCTCACGACCCTGTCGCAGGGGCCGCCGCTGGGCCGCAGCCGCGACGCCGCGCCCGGCGCCGACTCGTCGCTGCCGGTCCCGACGTTGTTGGCCAAAGGCCTGCTGGCCCGCATCGATGACCAAACCGTCGAGATCACGCCGGTCGTCCGTCAGATCCTGCGCGACGAACCGTTGCTGCGCCTGGACGACCTGCGGCCACCGTCGTTGACGCCAACGGGCACCGAATCACGATTCACCCTCGCCGACGTCGACGCAGCGGCTGGCGGCGAAGCCCTCGAATTGATCCGGCACGCAACGCTGATTCTGCACTTGCTCGGCGAGACACCGGCGGCCGTGCTCCGATCGGGCGCGATGGGTATCCGCGAGTTGCGCCGGCTGGCCAAAGTCACCGGCCTGTCGCTAACCCGCGTTGGACTGATCGTCGAACTCCTCGGCTATCTGCGGTTCGTCGACGCCGGATACCCCGACCCGGCACCGACCGTCGGGTCTGACGATTTCGCTTGGGCGCCAACACATGCGGCCGATGGATGGCTGCGTCAAAGTACCGAACGACAATGGCAGGTGATACTGGCGACCTGGTTGCGGATGCCGCGCCGCGCCTGGCTGGTCGGTCAGCCCGACCGCGATGGCAACGCACTGCCCGCATTGTCGACGGAGGTCTACGACGGCCAGGCGGCCACCCTGCGGATGACCATCCTGACCGCACTCGCCGACGCCGTGCCGGGCACTAGCGTGTCGATCGATGACCTGACCGCGTACCTGCTGTGGCGTCATCCTCGCCGACTGCGTCAGTTCACCCGTGCGCTTATCTCCGAAAACATCAGGGAAGCAACGGAATTGGGATTGGTGGCGCACAACGCGCTGAGCAGCGTAGGGCGCGCGGCTCTCGTCGCGCCGCCCGCCGAGTCCGATGCCGCGATTTCGTCGGCGATCGACATCTCCCTGCCCAAACCGGTGGATCACTTCCTCACCCAGGCTGACCTCACGCTGGTCGTTCCCGGTCCGATGACACATGATCTCGCCGATCAGGTCGAGTTGGTCGCCGACCTCGAATCTGGCGGCGCCGCTTCGGTTTACCGAGTCACCGAGGCTAGCGTGCGGCGCGCGCTCGACGCCGGACGCAGCGGCGCCGAACTCGTCGCGATGTTCACCACGCACTCGTCAACGCCCGTGCCACAGGCACTTACCTATTTGATCGACGATGTCGCCCGACGTCACGGCAGCCTTCGGGTCGGTATCGCTTCGGCATTCGTCCGCTGCGAAGACCCCGCGACGATGGCCGAGGTCCTACGCAGTAGTGCCGCCGAAACCCTTGCGCTGCGGGCACTCGCGCCGACCGTCGCGGTGTCGGGCGCCTCGGTGCGCGATGTCATCGACGAGTTACGCAGCGCCGGGTTTACCCCAGCGGGCGAGGATTCCTCAGGTGCCCTCGTCGATCTGCGACCGCAGGGCAGCCGCATTCGCGACACCCGCGCGCCGCGGCAGGTCGATCCACGACGCCCCGCCCCGACACCGGCACAACTCAAACAGATCGTCGCGCGGATCCGCTCGGCCGACCGCGCCAGCGCGACGCCGCGCAAGACATCGTCATCGCCGGTGCGTGCCAGCGGCAGTGGTGAATCCGCGGTCGCGCTCATCCAGTTGGCACTGCGTACCGCCCGGCAGTTGCGGATCGACTACGTCGACGCGCACGGAAGCGCCAGCCGCCATATCGTGCGCCCACGGCTGCTCGGCGCGGGACAACTCGTCGCCGCCGACGTCGCCACCGACGAGGAACAGCATTTCTCATTGCATCGGGTGACCAGTATCGAATTACTCGACGAAAAGTAGATGCCTGCGGCCCGCACCTAACAGGCCCGCGGCCCGGCACCTAACAGGCTCGCGGCCCCGCACCTGACAACCGTGCGGACCCGCACCTGACAACACCGCCTCGCACCTGGACAATGGATCGAGTGACTGATGGACCGTTGATCGTGCAATCGGATAAGACTCTCCTGTTGGAGGTCGATCACCCCGACGCTGGCGCCGCCCGAGCCGCGATCGCCCCGTTCGCCGAGCTCGAACGCGCACCCGAACATGTGCATACCTACCGGGTGACGCCGCTGGCCCTGTGGAACGCACGCGCCGCCGGCCACGACGCCGAACAGGTCGTCGACGCGCTGGTCACCTTCTCGCGGTACGCGGTGCCGCAGCCGCTGCTGATGGATGTCGTCGACACGATGGGCCGATTCGGTCGACTCCAGTTGGTCAAACATCCCGCGCACGGCTTGACACTCGTCAGCTTCGACCGCGCGGTACTGGAGGAGATTCTGCGGCACAAGAAGGTGTCGCCGATGCTCGGTGAACGCCTCGACGAGGACACCGTCGTTGTGCACCCGTCCGAGCGCGGACGTCTCAAGCAGGTGCTACTCAAGGTCGGATGGCCGGCCGAGGACCTGGCGGGCTATGTCGATGGCGAAGCGCACCCCATCGCCCTGGCTCAAGACGACTGGCACTTGCGCGACTACCAGGCGCTGGCGGCCGAATCGTTCTGGGCCGGCGGTTCGGGCGTCGTCGTGCTGCCGTGTGGCGCGGGTAAGACGATGGTCGGCGCCGCGGCGATGGCACAGGCGTCGGCGACCACATTGATCCTGGTCACCAATACCGTCGCCGGCCGGCAGTGGAAACGAGAACTGATCGCGCGCACCTCGCTCACCGAGGAGGAGATCGGCGAATATTCCGGCGAGCGCAAGGAGATTCGTCCGGTCACCATCGCCACCTATCAGGTGATGACCCGAAAGTCGAAGGGCGAGTACAAGAATCTCGATCTCTTCGACTCCCGCGACTGGGGACTGATCATCTACGACGAGGTACATCTGTTGCCCGCGCCGGTATTTCGGATGACCGCCGACCTCCAATCCCGACGTCGGCTCGGACTCACCGCGACACTCGTCCGCGAGGACGGGCGCGAAGGCGATGTGTTCAGTCTGATCGGACCCAAGCGTTACGACGCGCCGTGGAAAGACATTGAGGCACAAGGCTGGATCGCCCCTGCCGACTGCATCGAGGTACGAGTCACGCTCACCGACGACGAACGTCTCCAATACGCGGTGGCCGAGCCGGAAGAGAAATACAAGCTGTGCTCGACAGCGCATACCAAAGTCAACGTCGTCAAAGCGATCCTCGATCGGCACCGTGATGCCCCGACTCTCGTCATCGGCGCCTATATCGATCAGCTGGAAGAACTCGGAGAAGCGTTGGGCGCGCCGGTGATTCAGGGCTCGACGAAGAATAAGGACCGGGAAGTCCTCTTCGATCAGTTCCGCTCCGGCGAGATCCAGACGCTGGTCGTGTCGAAAGTCGCCAACTTCTCCATCGATCTCCCCGAAGCGTCGGTTGCCGTCCAGGTGTCGGGCACCTTCGGGTCGCGGCAGGAAGAGGCACAGCGACTCGGGCGACTGTTACGGCCGAAACGCGATGGCGGACAAGCACATTTCTATTCGGTGGTCTCCCGAGACACCCTCGACGCCGACTACGCGGCGCACCGCCAGCGCTTCCTCGCCGAACAGGGCTATGCCTACCGGATTACCGACGCCGACGACCTATTGGGGCCGACGATCGGCGAACAAGCGTAGCGGCGTCAGACCTTTTCGAGGCAGTAGCCGATGACCTTCGGTTGCTCGTAGTTCACGGCAAGTTGGCCGGCACCACAGCTCGCGGCGCTGTCAGATCGACTGACGACCTTATATGCCACAGCGCCGTCCGTTGGGGTTGAGCCACAATCGATCCGACGATATACCGCAATATTCGACGGATTGATTTGATAGCAACTATCTTGCGCGAGGTTCAGTGCGAGACACAACTTTGAATCCGAGCCCGGAAAAGTCATGTGCGAATAGTTTTCGGTAGCGCAGTCGGCCGTTTTCCCAACCGCACCGGCCGCAT
>NZ_BAEH01000038.1 GCF_000241305.1 Gordonia effusa NBRC 100432 | reverse complement strand
AACCCTTCAGCGACGACGAGGCAAGCTCGGTCACAGCGGTGTGGCGAGAGCTCGGACTGCCCGGGTTGATCGACGTCCATACCCATTTCATGCCGCGTAACGTCATGGACAAGGTATGGGCCTACTTCGATTCGGTCGGGCCGATGGTGGGCCGCGAGTGGCCGATCCACTATCGGGCCGATGAGGATCAACGTGTCGCCGGCTTGCGTGCGTTCGGAGTCCGGCGCTTCACGTCGATGATCTACCCGCACAAGCCGAATATGGGCGAATGGCTCAACGGCTGGTCCGCGGATTTCGCCGCGCGACAGCACGATTGCCTGCATACGTCCACGTTCTATCCGGAAGAATCAGCACCGGCCTACGTCGGTAAGGCCATCGAATCCGGTACGCGCGTGTTCAAGTCCCATATTCAGGTTGGCGACTACTCCCCGACCGACCCGCTGCTCGATGGGGTGTGGGCTCAGCTGGCCGACGCGCAGATTCCAGTGGTCATCCATTGCGGATCTGGTCCCGCACCAGGACGTTTCACCGGCCCAGGGCCGATTGCCGATGTTCTGCACCGGTTTCCGTCGTTGCCGCTGATCATCGCGCATATGGGAACTCCGGAGTTCGTCGAGTTCCTCGACATCGCCACGAAATACCCTGCGGTTCTACTAGATACGACGATGTCGTTCACCGACTTCAGTGAAGAGTTGGTTCCGTTCCCAAAAGATGCCCACTCTCGACTGACCGACTTGGGCGACCGCATTCTCTTCGGCAGCGACTATCCCAATATTCCGTATAGCTATCGACACGCGCTCGACGCACTGATTCGACTGGATCTGGGCGACGACTGGCTTCGCGGCGTGTTCTACTCCAATGCCGCGCGTGTGTTCGGCGTTTGAATGAGGAGCCCGGAATCATGAATGTCGACGTGACGCTGACTTGCGATCTGAGCGAGATGGCGGCCGCGTCCGTCGCGGCCGAAGAGTCCGGGTACCAAGGGATCTGGACCTTCGAAGGATCACACGATCCGTTCCTTCCATTGTTGCTGGCAGCGGAGCACACTCGGGAGGTGACATTGGGGACGTCGATCGCGGTGGCGTTCGCGCGGAACCCGATGTTGTTGGCGACGATGGGGTGGGACCTTCAGTCGTACTCGGGCGGGCGATTCGTCTTGGGGCTCGGTTCCCAAATCAAACCTCACATCACCCGCCGCTATTCGATGCCGTGGAGTCGTCCCGCGGCGCGAATGGCGGACATGATCGACGCGGTGCGGTCAATCTGGGATACCTGGTTAACCGGTGGTTGGCTCGACTATCGCGGAGAGTTCTACCAGCACACCCTGATGACTCCACTGTTCATGCCAGATCCGAACGTTGTAGCTGAAACTGGCACTCCCCCAATATGGTTGGCCGGAATCGGCGAGCACATGACTCGGACTGCCGGTGCGGTGGCGGATGGATTTCTGTCGCATCCGCTAGCTACCGCCGACTTTATTCGGGAGGTCACAATTCCGACGCTGAACGTCGGAGCGGCCTCGCGCCACCGCGATACGAACGTCGACATTCATCACTCGGCGATGATTATCGTCGGGGCGACGTCGGAGGAAAGGGCGGCAGCGCGAGAGGCCATCCGCAAACAAATCTCCTTCTACGCGTCGACGCCAGCCTACTGGCCCATCCTGGAATTACACGGCCGCGCTTCGATAGGCCCGCAGTTGCGAGAATTGTCGAAGCAGGGCAAGTGGATTGAGATGGCTGATCTCATCGACGACGAACTAGTGGATACGGTTGCGGTGACAGTGAATGATCCAGCATCGGGTGCGATGGAGCTGTCGGAGCGATTCGGCGGCTTAGTTGATCGTCTCGGATTCAATACGCCGTATCAGGCTGATGCGCAGATCTTGGCGGAGTTGGCCGCCGCGGTCCGCTGAGATATGTCCCGAGCGTAGACGAGATGGCGATATGGCATCTCAACTCGTTAGGGGACATATCTCAGCGGTACTTCCTATCCCTTGACGCAGACAATCTGACGCAGGAATGCGACGACCTCGATCAGATTGGCCTGTGCTGCAACAACTTCGTTAATGTCCTTGTACGCACCGGGGATTTCGTCGAGCACGCCCTGGTCTTTCCGCGACTCGACGCCCGCCGTCTGGGCGATAAGGTCGTCGACCGTAAATGATCGTTTCGCCTTGTTACGCGACATCTTTCGTCCCGCACCGTGCGACGCACTGACAAATGAGTCCGCCGAACCCAGCCCGCGGACGACGTACGATCCGGTACCCATCGAACCCGGGATCAGACCGAGTTCGCCCGAACCGGCGCGGATCGCACCCTTACGGGTGACGTACATCGTCTCACCATCGATGACCTCTTCGGCTACATAGTTGTGGTGGCACGAGATCTGACTGCCGAAAGTGACTCCAGCGGTTGGGAACTCGTCGAGTACCGCCCGCTTTACTAGGTCGAGCATGACGGCGCGGTTCTTTGCCGCGTAATTCTGCGCCCAGGTCAGATCGCGTCGGTAAGCGTCCATCTCGGGAGTCCCGGCCAGGAATACCGAGAGCTCGGCATCGGGTAGTTCGACGTTGTGCTGCAAGGTCTTTGCCACACCGATATGCCGCTCGGCGATCTCTTTGCCGATGTTTCGCGACCCGGAATGCAGCATCAGCCAGACGCGGTCGTTCTCGTCGAGGCAGACTTCGATGAAGTGGTTTCCACCGCCGAGGGTGCCCATCTGCTTGGACGCACGCGTGTGCCGATTGTGCACTTTCTCGTCGAGGTCGGAGAACGAGTCCCACAATTCGTTCAGATGCCATTTGGTGGCGGTCGACATCTTGTGTCGATCAACCGGACTGTCGTGCATACGGAACCCGACCGGGACATATGCTTCGATCCGGGATCGCAACGCGTGCAAGGTATCTGGCAGATCCTTAGCAGTCAGTGACGTCTGTACGCCCTCCATGCCGCAGCCGATGTCGACGCCGACTGCCGACGGTGACACCGCGTCGCGCATCGCGATAACCGAGCCGACCGTTGCCCCCTTGCCGAAGTGAACGTCGGGCATGACACGCAGCCCGTGGATCCACGGAAGTTGGGAGATGTTTCGCAATTGCTGCAGAGCCTGCGGCTCGATCTCATACTCGTGCGCCCACATCAGTGTATTCGGTGCGCCGGATAGCTGCACCGGGTAGCCGTTCATTTACCTTCCCCTTCTTGACGAAATCTTACTCGGGGCACGGTACGGGATAGTGAATCGGTGGACAATCGAATATCGACAACCACTGTCCCACAACGGCTTCCGACGTCGAGTCGCCGGGTCTCGATACACCGCCGAGCTCGCAAGCTCGCACGGCGGCACTCGACCAGCAACAGGGGTGGGACGACACCGCGGACAGCGACAAACCTCCGATGGTCGAGTGCCGAGCAGCGCTAGCTAGCGACGAGGCGTATCGAGACCCCGCAACCACTGCCCCACAACGGCTTCCGACGTCGAGTCACCGGGTCTCGATACACCGGCGAGCTCGCAAGCTCGCACGACGGCACTCGACCAGCCAGGTGGGGGCGACACCGCAGACAACGACATTCCTCCCGATGGTCGAGTATCCAGGAGCGCTAGCGACGAGGCGCATCAAGCCCCGCAACCACTGCCCCACAACGACTGCCCCACAACGATTTCCGACGTCGAGTCACCAGGTCTCGATACACCGGCGAGCTCGCAAGCTCGCGCGACGGCACTCGACCAACGGGGTGGGGCGACCACTCCACCCTCGCACGGCACTCGACCAGCCGGGCGCGCGTAACTCAGCCAGCAGACTTGGCAGCTATCCTTGCCTGCACCTCGGGCCGACGCAGTGGCGGCACAGTCTTCGGTGGCTGACGTCGGGCGGGCAGCTGGGCCAGCAGTTCGCGCGTCGACGCGGTTACCTCTTCGACTGCCTTCTCGAAGGCCGCCTCGACGGCGGCCGACGGATGACGGATACCGCTTACCTTGCGCACATACTGGCGCGCGGCGGCTTCCACTTCGTCCTCGGTGGCTGGCGGCTCGAGTCCACGCAGCTCAGTGATATTTCGACACATGACCAAACTCCCACATTGACTATGACTACCGGACTCACAAATACAGACTGCCGACCACCGAAGAACTAATCGGCGATCCGCACGACAGCTTTGCCACGGACCCTCCCTTCGGCCAGATCCAACAGGGCCTGCGGCAACTGCTCCAACGTGTAGGTGGCGTTGACCGGCGGGCGCATACCGGCATCGATCATCTCGATCAACTCATCGTGCAGCAGCGCCGGTACGTCGGGGTGAGTCCGTACGTACTCGCCCCAGGCCGCACCGGTCACCGCGATATTTCGGAACAACACTCGATTGAGTTTGACGGTCGGAATTCCACCCGCTGCGAATCCGATCACCACATACCGTCCATCTGGCGCGACCTGTCGTAGCGCTTCGTCGAATACTTCGCCGCCGACCGGGTCGATCATCACGTCAACACCTTCGGGCGCGAATTCTTTGAGTCGCTTACCCCAGCCCTCCGAGAGTTGCACCACCTCGTCGGCCCCCGCCGCACGGAGTAACTCCTCGGCACCGGTTCGGTGCACCACCGCAATCACCTTGGCTCCCATAGCCTTTGCGACCTGTATCGATGCGATACCCACGCCGCCGGCCGATCCGAGCACGCCCACGATCTCTCCGGGCGCTGTCTGTGCGCGCATTTTGAGCGCGAATAGCGCGGTCTGAAAATTTATCCCCAGCGCCGAAGCCTCCTCGAAGCTGATGGCATCGGGTATCGGCAACAACTGCATCGGATGCGCGGCGACCTGTTCGGCGAATCCGCCGACCATCGACGCCACAATTACCCGGTCGCCGGGCTGAAACTTCGAATCGGCCGGCGCGGTACGGACTACGCCGGCAACCTCGGTGCCCGGGATAAACGGCAATGGTGGCCGCAACTGATATTTGCCCTGACTCATCAGCAAGTCGGGGAAGCAGATGCCGCACGACTTGATGTCGACGAGAACCTGGCCGGGACCGGGTGTCGGATCATCGACGTCGGTCAGGGACAGCCCGGCCGGACCGGACTCTTCGGTTAACAGTTGCGCCTTCATAGCTCCCGACCCTACGCGCGACGCAACGTCCGGTCGTCGACAACCGACTAACCGCCTCGGCGCAGAAGTAGAACACGTTACCGGTAGCATCGAGCGCATGTCGCCCGCCCAGTCCACCGCCTCCACGCTGACGCCGGCACGTCTCGCCGCCGCCGACGCCGCACCGGGATTCATGCCGATCGACGAGGCAATGGCCCTGTACGACGTCGCGCGGAACTACCTGGGCCAGCCAGATTCAGTCGGGATCGGCGTCGAGATCGGAACCTACTGCGGTAAGTCGACGGTGTTCCTGGGGGCCGCGGCGCTGGAGTCGAACGCACTGATTGTGACCGTCGATCATCACCGTGGCTCCGAGGAGCACCAACCTGGGTGGGAGTATCACGACACCTCGCTGGTCGACCCGCACGCGGGGGCCTTGGATACCTCGGCCCGCTTTCGCCGCACCATCTTCGACGCCGACCTGGAAGGCACCGTCCTAGGATTGTTAGGCAGATCCGTCGACGCCGCACGAGTGTGGGGCAAGCCCGCCGACTTCGTCTTCATCGACGGCGGCCACAGTTCGCAAGCCGCACAAGCCGACTACGACGGCTGGGCCAAGTGGGTTCGGCCCCGGGGTGCGCTATTGATCCACGACGTGTTTCCCGACCCGGCCGACGGCGGCCGGCCACCGTTCGAAATCTATTGCCAGGCATTGGATTCCGGGAACTTCGCTGAAGTCGCCGTTCACGGGTCGCTGCGGGTCCTGCAACACCGATAACCCACTAAAAATGTCCCCGTAGCGGGAGCAGGCGCTATATCGCCGCCTGTTCAGCTGACGGGGACATTTCCAGCAGGATCGAATGCGTCTTACACCGCGACGCATGGCCGCGTGTACCGGATATCCGGTGCCGCCGCTTGCCATTGCGACGGACTGACATTCCCCTTGGTGGTGTCGCACACCCGCTTCGCCGAGGACAGAACATCGGTATTCCACCACTGCAGCATCGACTGGCCGCCGGTGTAGATCGTCTGGTCGCCAACGAATGTGGCGTATCTCGTCATCATCGACGTCAGCGAGAGCGGATCGTCGTCACCTCTACGCGTCAGCCTGGCCGGGTCATGCAGGTCCCAAAGCTCCAGGCCCTGATCGGTCCCGACGGCGAGAGTGCGCCCGTCGTCGGAAACGGAGAGTGCCGCAACACGATTGCCCACCCGAGCAACGAAGACCTGGCGGCCCTGCCGATTGTGCACCGAAATCGTCTCGTCGTCCGACGCCGTGTATAGGTAACCGCCGGACTTCGCGTATGCGATGTCGTTCACTACTCTGCTGTGCACATCGAGGGGAGCAGACGCTTTCACCTCATCGGCAGCCGACGTCGACCACTGGTACACCCGCCCGTCCGCACTGGCGGCGCTCAACTGTCCGCCGTCCGGACTATAGACCGCGCGCTGGATGAAACCCGTTGGGCCCGTTAGCGATCCGCCTAATCGCACCGGCCGGGCCGGATCGGACACATCCCACCTGGCCAACGAGACGTCGGTGTCGCCGGTGACCAGCACGTCGCGCGCAGGCGAAAAGACAAGCGGGGCTGTGTATCTCGTAGCTACACTCAGATCCGCCAGGGGCCGAGGTCGCGCCGGGTCGGCGACGTCGAACAGTTGAATATGTCGACCACCGCCGAACGCCACCGCAAGGATCCGGCCAGTTCGATTGAACGCGACGTAATATCCGCCGCTGGTACCCACTCGTCGCGCGATGGTCGCTCGGCGCACCGGCCGATGGGCATCGGTGGTGTCCCACAGGTCGATTGACTGATCCGCCGACCCGGTGGCCAACAACTTGCGATCGGGCGACACGGCTGGCCGAGTGATGGGCAACGAATGTGCGGGTATCGGCGACGATGGGACCGACCACGCCTGCAACAGCCCCGCTGCGCCAGCGGTGAGCACGACGTCGGCGCTGAGGTAACTGGCGGTGTGAATCGCCCCGCTACCCGTCCGAACAGGTTCGCCGATGGTGTCGAGTCGCGCCGGAGATGTTCGACTTCCCGCTCCGTCGATATCCCAGCGTCGCGCTGTGCCGTCGAGTGATGCCGAGATCATCGTCGCGCCGTCCGCCGAGAACCCTACCGACCACACCGCGGCCAAATGCGCTTCGGACCGCAGCCCGACGAGCGTCGGCCGACGCGGGTCGGCGAGGTCGTATACCGCGATCGCGCCATCGTCCCGGCCCGCCGCCAGATATCGCCCGTTGGCCGAAATCGCCACCGAATGCCAACCCGCTTCACCACCGTCGGCAATAGTGGTAATCGTCAACGGCGCGTTGGGATTCGAGATATCAATCAAGGACATCGTCGCGTCGTCACTGGCAACGGCCAGTAACGGCGCGGTCGGGCTGAACGCAACCGAGCGAACCGGCCGCTTGTGGTCATTCACCACACCGAGCGGCCGGTATGGCGCATCGCCGGCACCGGCATTCCTGGTGTCCCACAACGTGACCGCGCCGCTATCGGAGGTAGTAGCTAAGAGCCGGCCATCGGGGCTGTAGCGGATGATGTAGGTCGCTCCGGCACCTTCGGGTGCGTGCAGCGTCCCACGCCGGACCGGTGCGGCGGGATCGGCGACATCCCAGACCGGCACGCTTCCATCTCCCGATGCGGTGGCCAGCATCGAAGTATCGGGGGCAAACGCCACCGACGTGACGAAACTCTGGTAGCCAGTCAAAGCCGTTGGGTAACTGGAAATTTCGCGTGGATCCGAGGAATTCCACAGGCGAACCGTCCGGTCGTTACTCGCGGTCGCGACCATCGTCGTCGATCCCGACCGTTTGGTCGCGAGGTCGTAGATGGCCGCGGTATGCCGTTTGGGTGCGGTCGCCGGCAACGGCAACTGCTGAGTTTGCAGCACACGCAGTTGGGCTTGTTTATCGTTGGGGCGCATATGAAATGCCGCCACCGCCAATTGCGCGGACAGTCCCGGATCGGTGTAGCTCAGTCGGCCGATGGTCTCCAGCAGCGCCGCGTATTGCGCGTCGTCGCGCTGTGTACTCAACGCGACGTTAGACATAATCGCCAGTGCCGCGGCGACGACCGAGACCACCGCGAGCACCACAATTGCCGCAAGCGCGAATCGGCGTCGACGCTGCCTGGACTCCAGATGCTCACCGGTCGCCGTCAGGAACTGCTCGGCGAGGTCACCGAACATCGGATCGTCGGCGAGTTCGGTCGCGCGGTGATACCGCTCGGGCGGGTAGAGCAGCGCGGCATCCCGTCCGGCGTCGTCCCACTCTCGCGCATCGGAGGTGACCCGCTGCAACAACGGAGCGCTGCTTCGTACTCGATCAATCACCTCGACCATCCGCGGCCACGCGGTCAGCACGGCGTCGTGGATGAGTTCCACATGTCCTTGGCCGATGGTGATCAACCGGGCCTGCGCGAACGTTTCGACGACTTCGGTGACTAATGCGGCATCGGAGGTGACCGACGCGAGCATGCCGCCGTCAGTACGCACGCGCACCACCGCGTTCTCGTCGATATGGACCATCGCCAGGAGGAGCCGGCCCGCCACGTCTTGCGCTCGCGGCGAAAGGTCGGCCCACGCGCGTTCGGCGACGTCGGCAATCGCGGACTCGACACCGCCTGCCGCACGGTAGCCGGCGATCGTCAGTACGCCGCCCCGACGTCGCGTCCACATCACGGACAACACTTGCGCGAGCAATGGCAGTTGCCCGGCTCGCGTGGTTACCGATTCCCCCGGCGCCGACGGCGTAGAGCTGGCATGCAGGTCGGCGATCATCGTCGCCGCGAGGCCCTTCTCCACGCGGAGGCCGGCCGCGCGCGCCGGCTTGCTGATGACTTCTTCGAGTTGTGCGTCGGTCATTGGCGGCACGATCAATGACCGACGTTGCCAAGCCCGCGCGATCGGTGCGAGCGACGCGCAGCGTTCATACATATCGGCGCGGATGCCGAGGACGACGACGGTGCGGGGCACGGTAGCCAACGCGACGAGAGAGTCGACGAGGTTGTTGGCGTCCGCGTCGTCGGCGCCGACGAGGACGGCTTCGAGTTGGTCGACAGCGACGACGTTGAGTTGCTGGTCGTTGGGCTGGTAGACCTCACTCAACTCGGCCGCAGACATCGAATACACATTCCAATGTCGAGACGGGTCGTCGGCGAGCGCGGCAAGTCCCGCGCCGAGCAAGGATGACTTTCCCGCTCCCGACACTCCGGTGACTACGACAAGTGCCGGCGCATCAGAGTCAGCTGCGGCGACATCGACCAGACTCGCCAGTTCGGCAAGAACCTCGTCCCGGCCAAAGAACACCGCGCGATCCTCGGATGTCAGCGGCGCGAGACCGGCATACGGTTCGTCGGGCAATTCGACAGCGGGAATCAGCTGAGTCGGAACGGGTGAGGCAGTGCGGGTGTGCTGCCACCATTGACGCCACTGCGGCAGCGAAGGAAGCTCGGTCGCGCCGGACCGCATCTGCGCCTGCAGGGTAAGCCAGGTGAGGGCCGGTTCGAGTGCCTCGAAGTTGGCCGGCAAGTGCCGACTACGACGCCAGTCACTGATCCGCTGGACCGACACCGGAGGTCGCGAGGGCGCGACCTTCGCGGCCCCCGCGGCGACGGCTGCCAGCGTCGGCGATCCGGCGGCAACAAATAACGCCATCAGTTGATCGCCGAACCGGCCGGCCTGATCGGCGTCAAAACTCTGTGTCACAGGCGCAAGACTAGGTCCCGACGCTGTCTGGGCCAACTCCTCTTTCCGGTCCGGAACTCCGGATTGGTCATCTGAACTGCGTAAACAGGTCGATCCGGAATCTCGATGCGCGGAATGACGATTCCTTGATGTTTGCTGTGGGCACAACAGCCCGGTACTCATGCCTGGCTCTCACCACGCGGGAAACATCCGCATGACGCAGGGGAAAAGAAGATGAAGAGACTAGTGACGTCGGCGACGCTCGCACTCACCGCGATGCTGGCACTGGCATTCGTAGTCGTTACACCAGCCCTCGGAGCGACCAAGACAACTAGCGACGGACACCAGGTCGCCATAACCGCACAGACGTCCAAGGTCCGTTCGGGCGCACCGCTCGACTCGAACCCGATGACCAAGGAAGCGTTCATCACGTCGGACTTCCGCGCTCGCATTTCCAACATCGCCAAAGACAAGAAACTCAAGGCGAAGGTTGTCGTCGGCTACCAGTTCGGTTACCCGGTGTCGGTCGCGCCCGACGGCGTCACCGTCACTCTGCACACGCCAGACCTCAAGCTGAAGGGCGGGCTGAACGCGAAGGTGTCGCCGTCGGTAGATATCGCCGCAGCCGGCCCGACCGCGAAGATCGGCAGTGACATCGGCGCGGAAATCGGTGCTGAATCGACCATCATCCCGGCCGCCGACTTCGAATTCAAAGTCGCTCCCGGCAAGATCTCGGAAGTAAAAACTGGCGAGATCAGCATGACCGAGCCGGAGATCGAACTGTTCCTCGACGGAGTGCAGTTCTCGGTCACCGGTGCAGTGGGACCGGTGTCGGTACGACCGTTCGCGACGATCACAGTCACTACCGCCAAGGGACTGTACGTGCTCAACGCTTACGGAAATACCCGCCGGGTGTAGGTCCCTAACGTCGTTTCGACGACGGTCGATTCGACGACGGGGAACCCCCACGAGGGGTGCGGTCGGTTGCGGTGCTGTCGGGGGCGCCGCAACCGACCGCTCTCGTTTTTGGCGCTTGTTCCTATCGCAGCCCGCGTTAGCCCAGCCCCAGTTGCCCGGCTCGTTTCGCCAAGTATGCGGTGGCCTTTTCGACGTCGTCGTCGGGAACGCCATAGAGCACCGTGGTGACGCCGAGTTCACGCCAGCGTGCGAGACGTTCTTCGTCGGGTCTGGTGTCGAGAGCGACGATCTGCGGTTTGCCTTCGCGCCCGGCTTCGGCCCAGGCCTTGTTCAGCAACGTGACCGATCCTTCGATGTCGGCCTCGCCGGGGGTGGTAATCCAACCGTCGGCGCTGCGGGCGATCCACTTGAAGTTTTTCTCATTCCCACCGGCGCCGACGAGGACCGGAATTCGCTCCTGAGTCGATTTGGGCCACGACCAACTGGGGCCGAATTTCACGAACTCGCCGTCGAATGACGCCTCCTCCTGTGTCCACAGCGCACGCATCGCCTCGAGATATTCACGCAACATGGTCCGACGTCGGCCAGCGGGTACGTGATGATCGGAGAGTTCGTCGAGGTTCCAGCCAAAGCCGACGCCGAGCGTGACCCGACCGTCGGAGAGATGGTCGAGGGTGGCGAGAGTTTTGGCGAGAGTCAGCGGGTCGGATTGAACTGGAAGTGCGACCGCCGTCGCGAGACGGATCGTCGACGTAACCGCGGCCGCTGACGCCAGCGATGTCCACGGGTCCAAGGTGCGCATGTAGCGGTCGTCGGGTAGCGACGAGTCGCCCGTGCCTGGATGGGCAGCCTCACGCTTGGTTGGGATGTGACTGTGCTCGGGAACGTAATACGACGCGAACCCAGCGTCTTCGATCAGCGGTGCCAGCACATGCGGTTTCAGTCCCCGATCACTGGTGAACTGAACGATTCCAAATTCCATCCCAAGCCTCTCAGACATTTGACTGGACACTAGTCTAGGTGCTTGCGGTTGCGGGGTCTAGAGTTTGGCGTGAATAGCGGAGCGTTTAACGGTCGGCCTTTACTCTGATGGTCGAGTGGCGCCTTTCGATAGTCGAGTGGCCGGCGAGACGCTAGCCGATTCTTCCGACGGTCGAGTGGCCGACGAGGCGCTAGCCGAGTCGGATGTATCGAGACCCACGAAGTCACGCGAAAGACACTGCGTCGGTTACGTTTCCGAATTTGTGTTGCGTGGTCTCGATACACCGGCGAGCTCGCAAGCTCGCACGACGGCACTCGACCATCGGGGGCGGCATCAGCGCAAGCTCGCACGACGGCACTCGACCATCGGAGGCGACACCTCTCCGCCGGTCGAGTGCCGAGGAGCGCTAGCGACGAGGTGTATCGAGACCCCGCAACCGAATTGGCGACCTTACGCCTGCGCGAGCGTCACCTGTCGTTGCGTCACGTCCCGGAAGATTCCGTTGCCCGGCGACGTCCTACTTACCGCATCCGCCGCGAGTAGAACTGCCGCCGATGTCCAGCAGCTCTTCTCCACCGGCCAGCGCTTTCCGTCGGCGAAAACCAAACCGGTCCAATATGACCCGTCAGGATCACGCAGATGCTGGATCGATGCCAACAGTTCCACGGCGCGATCAGTATCTCCCAACGCATCGAGCGCCAGCACCAATTCGCTAGTCTCAGCGCCGGTTACCCATGGCCGGTGATTCACGCAGCGAATCCCCTTGCCCGACACCACAAACTCCGACCAGCGCTCATCGATCCGCCGCGACCCCGCCGCACCGCGCAGGGCGCCGCCGAGGACCGGGTAGTACCAATCCATTGAATGCTCCGACGGCGGCTTGAACACATCGATAGACCCGACGAAGGCCGCGCCGAGCGCGGAGTGGGCCAAGACCCACCGATCCACCTGCTGCCCAAGGTTTTCCGCGATACTGACCGCGCAGTCGAGGGCGTGGTAGATGCTGGCGTTACCAGTGAGCAGTGCATCGTCGAACATCGTCCGACCGACGTAGTCTTGCGCCCAGCGGAAGGCTCCGTCGGGGCGCTGGAACGTGCACACCAGGTCGATCGCGCGACGCACCGTCGGCCACATCGCGCGAAGGAACGAGTCGTCGCCGGTGACCAGATAGTGATGCCACACTCCGACAGCGATATACGCACAGAAGTTACTGTCGGTGTTGGCATCGACAACCGCGTCGCCGCGGAATTCTATCGGCCACGATCCATCGGCGCGCTGCATGCGACGCGACCAGCCATATGCGGCTTCAGCTTCGGCGATAAAGCCCGTCACCGACAACGCCATCGCCGATTCCACGTGATCCCACGGATCGGTCTTACCGCCCGGAAACCATGGCAGCGCACCGGAATCGGTCTGCATATCGGCAATCGCCGCGCCGGTCGCGGCGGCCTGCTGCGCCGAAAGTATTCCGGGGACCGCGGGTTGGCGGGTCACCTCAGGCGTCCGAGTTCCCCGCTGGCTTACGCAAATACAGCGCAACAGATTTGCCGATCAACGGATTGAGCAACTGCTCGCCCCGCACGGTCAGCCAGGGCTTACTCATCATGTCCCACACCAGCATCTGGTGATAACCCTTGACCAGAAGATTGTCGTTATTCTCTACGCCCACAGCACATTTCAGCCACCAGTAAGGGGCATGCAATGCGTGTGCGTGAGTAGTGCCGGTAACCTCCAGCCCCGCTTCGCGCAGCTTGCCCGCCAGCTCCGACGCCTTGTAGATGCGGACGTGACCGCCCTCAACCTCGTGATACGCATCCGACAGCGCCCAGCACACCTTTTCCGGCCAGTACCTAGGTACAGTAACCGCCGCGATGCCGCCTGGCTTGAGCACACGGACCATCTCCGAAATCGCCGCCTCATCCGACGGAATATGCTCAAGAATCTCCGACATCAACACCACGTCGAAGGAGTCGTCGGCATACGGAAGACGCAGTGCGTCACCAACTTCGGCGCGAGCCTTCGCCGACGCCGGAACTTGATTCTCGGCCATCATCGCGTCGAACATCTCGCCGACATCGGCCATGTCTGATTCAGACATGTCGAAGGCGATGACATCCGCACCGCGTCGGAACATCTCGAAAGAATGTCGCCCCTGCCCAGCGCCGATGTCGATCGCCGTAGTACCCGGTCCAACTCCGAGACGGTCGAAATCTACTGTGAGCATTGAGGTTTCCTCCGGTTGGGTGACGGTTCACGACGATCGTCACGTTCTCGAGTTGTCTATTTCCACTAGGCCGACTGACAGTCGCCCTCGACGACGCCCAGGCAGCTAGCGACTCTACTCGTACTGCTTGTCCACGACCGACTGGTAATGCGCCGCCGTCTTGGCTGCTACCGCGGCCCAGCTGTAATTCTCCTCGACTCGACGACGACCACCAGCTCCCAGACGTTCGCGCAGGGCAGCGTCATCGAGCAATTTGGTGAGAGCGACGGCGATCGCCCCCGAATCCTGCGGTGGCACAAGGATCGCCGCCTGGCCATCGGGGCCGACGACCTCCGGAATCGCACCGGCCCGAGTTGCTACCAGGGGCGTTCCACATCCCATCGCCTCCACCGCGGGAAGCGAGAAGCCCTCGTATAGCGAAGGTACACAGGCTATTTCAGCGGTCGCCAGCAGTTCGGCGAGTTCGTGGTCGTCGATCCCGGACACGACCTTGACCTTGTCGGCGATCGACAGGTCGTCAATCCGCTTGGCAGACGGGCCATTCGGATCTAGTTTCGACACCAGCACCAATTCGACGGGGCGCTCAGCACCGACCTTTGCGATCGCCTCGAGCAGGTACGCGACTCCCTTGAGCGGCGCATCGGCGCTGGCCACACATACCACGCGACCGGGAATTCGCTCCGACGACGGACGGAAGACATCAGTGTCGACACCCAACGGAATGGTGGTGATGCGGCCGTCGGGGATGTCGAAAGCCTTGCGAATGTCCACCTCGCTGCTGCGAGACACGGTCAACAGCTCGGGAATCCGACGCGACACTATTCCCTGCATTCGCAGGAAGGAGTGCCAGCGCCACGCGGTAATCTTCTTGAGCCCCTTAGCCGCTCGCACCGCGAGGCTACGGTCCCGGGTAATCGGGTGATGAATCGTCGCGATCAACGGAAACCCGAACTTCTGGATGCGGAGCAGTCCATAACCCAGACACTGATTGTCGTGCACAACGTCGAAGTCGGCCTGACGGCTCTTCAACAACCGAGCGGCACGCAGGCTGAAGGTCAACGGCTCGCCAAATCCCGCCGTCCACATCGCGCCGACCTCGAGGAGGTCGATCCAGTCGCGAAACTCCCGCGGCCTTGGCGTACGAAACGGGTTGGCATCGTTGTAAAGGTCAAGGCTCGGCACCTTGGTGAGCCTGACGCCGGCATCGATCGCCGACTGGTCGAGTTCGGGATACGGCTGTCCGGACAGGATTTCGACGTCGTGCCCCAGCAATGCCAGCTCGCGGGACAGGTGGCGAACGTATACACCCTGTCCCCCGCAATGCGGCTTGCTCCGATAGGAGAGCAACGCGATGCGCAGTTTTCTGTTGTCCGACATGCCATTTGATTCTGACATGCGTGTTCAGCCCTCCGCCGTTGCTGCGGCTTTTTCAAGTTCCTCAACGGACACGATCTTCAGCAGCCGCCGTCCCGCCGACCGGCCCGCCGCCTTCTCCGCGGCGTCGATGGCCTTCCAACCGGCGAGGGTGATGCGATGCGCGCCACGACCGGTGACGAGAGCATCTACGTCGTCACGCGGCTTGATCGGATCGACGAGCGAACCATCAATAAAGTCAGCAAGAACCGCTGTGGCAGTTTCCTCACCGCACAACCGATTTCGACCGATGCCGCCGGTCGGACCGCGTTTGATCCAGCCCGTCACGTACAGACCGGGCACCACGTCGCCGCCAGCTTCGGCAGTCACCCGCCCGGCGTCGTTGGGGATGACCCCTCGGATGGGATCGAAAGGCAAGTCCCCCACCGGTGTTCCGCGATACCCAATGGAACGCAGGACAAGCCCGGTTTCCAATTCAAAGGTGTCACTCGTCGGTGCGATGGCAACGCGGTCAGCGTCGTCGATGAACTCATTACGCACACAGACAACCTTGTCCACGGACTCATCGCCCTCGATCGAGACCGGAGAGACCAAGTAGCGGAACACAATTCGCCTATTTCCGTCGGTCGTTGACCGTTCGGAGAACTCACGGGCCAGCCGGACCTTCGTCGCGATCGTCGAGTCGAGTGTGCCGTCGGCTTCCGCCGCGGCCGACGCCGGGTCGCGTGTCAATTCCTCCGGATCAATGATGATGTCGACGCCCTCGACGTCCCCGAGTGCGAGGAACTCGCTGTTGGTATAGGCGCCCTGCGCGACACCCCGACGACCAAGCAGCACAACCTCTTTGACGTTCGACTCGCGCAACCTAGCTAACGCGTGGTCGGCGATTTCCGTCTTCGCGAGGTCATCGGGGTCCGATACCAAGATCCGCGCGACGTCGAGAGCGACATTGCCGTTCCCGACTACCACCGCGCGGTCACCGGACAGATCCACCTGAAAGTCTGCGTAGTCGGGGTGCCCGTTGTACCAGGCGACAAACTCCGTCGCGGAGATCGAACCCGCCAAATCCTCTCCCACTATTCCCAGGCGTTTGTCGGTGGCCGCACCAACCGCATACACGACCGCGTGGTAACGATCGGTCAATTCCTCGTGGGTGACATGTTTGCCGACTTCGACATTGAGAAAGTAGTCGAAATTGCGCTTGTTGGCGGTCGACGCATAGGTGCGCTCAACCCCCTTGGTGGCGGCGTGATCGGGTGCGACGCCGGCGCGCACCAGCCCGTACGGCGTTGGCAACCGGTCGAACATGTCGACCTTGACTGACTGTTTGGTCGCCAGATGTTGCGCTGCGTAAAAGGCCGCCGGACCCGCTCCGACGATCGCCACATGCAGTTCCTTGTCCGGCAGTGGCGGCGATTTGCGCGGTGGCACAAGCCCGCCGTCCGCGTCGTGATCGTTGTAGTAGTCGGCGTTGATCTGTAGGTATGGCTCGTCTTTGATGTCGAGTTGGTCGTCGGGAAGAATTGCCTCGACCGGGCACTCATCGATGCAAGCGCCACAATCGATGCAGGTCTCCGGATCGATATACAGCATCTCCGCGGTCATGAACTCTGGTTCATCAGGTGTCGGGTGGATGCAGTTCACCGGACAAACGCTGACACAACTACCATCGTTGCAGCAGGGCCGCGTAATAACGTGCGCCATCTGGCCTTACCTCGCAGTTCGTCTCGTAGAACGTGTTCTACTTCGCCGTACAACTGTACCTTAACTTCAAATCCCATCATCGCCCATAGTGAGGACGCTCGGTGAGCACAATCGATACTCCGGTCCCGTTCGAGCCGCTTGGTGACCGCAAAGAGGGCGCCCGGTACTTCGAGGCCGATTACCGCGTGCGCACCGACGACGTCGACCAAGAAATGCGCGTGCGGCTCGACGCCGTCGCGCGCTACCTGCAGGACGTCGCCAACGACAATATCGAGGCAACCGAGTTCTCCGACACTGACCCATTCTGGATTGTCCGACGCACCGTCATCGACGTGATCCGTCCGATTTCGTGGCCCGGGACGGTCACGGCACAGCGCTGGTGCGGCGCGCTGTCGACCCGATGGACCAACATGCGCGTCCGTCTCACCGCGACACATGAGACGAACAGGTTCAACCCCGAGGACCGGCCCGACGGCCTGATCGAGACCGAAGCGTTCTGGATCAATGTGAACGAGCAGGGCATGCCGTCGCGGCTCACCGACGACGCCTTCGAACTGTTGGCCCAGATGACCGACGAGCATCGCCTGCGTTGGAAGTCAATGAACTCCGATAAGGCACCGGCAGCAACCGACGTCGAACTTCCCGATCGGCCACACCCGTTGCGCATCACCGACTTCGACCCGTTCAAACATCTCAACAATGCCGCCTATCTGGAAGCGATCGAGGACGAACTCGTCGATCACCCGGACCTTGTCGACAAGCCGCATCGCCTAGTCATCGAATACCTCCGGCCGATCGTGCCGCGCAGTCAGTTGACACTGCGCCGTCGTCGGGTCGGCGATCGACTCGAAGTATGGATCCTCATGGGCGACGAACAAGTCGTGGCATCGACCGTATCGGTGACCTTGCTGCCCTAGGCAACTCGGCGAAAACCGCACCCTACGTACGGGTCGGGGCAGAATGCGCCGGAGTCGACGTTGGGCGCGGTTTTCACGGACAGCGGTTACGCCGAGCCGCGCAGCACCAGCGTCATCAACTTGATCGCCGCCGCGCAGGAGTCACCGGAGGCGACGCGCGGCTCGACCCACCAGGTATATACGCCGCGGCCAGGCGCTTTTGATGTGACGCCACACATCGCCGGGCGTTTCGGGTCGCGCTGCGTGAACGCCGTGTAGGTGTCGGCGATTTTGATGTTCTCGGTGGTGTAGCCGAGTTTTTTGGCGGTGCGCTGTTCGACGGCCATCGAACCCCATTCGAACCAGTTGAAGGTGACCGCCGTTGTGTTACTTCCCGACACTGTCCATCGGCAGATCGCACCATTGAAACTGCGGCTGGCGAAACTGCCGCCGACCGCTTTAGCGATTTGGGTCTCGGAGAGGACGTTACATTCGAGTAGATGTTTCTCGAATCGGTCACTGTTTTGCCAGTTGCCTTGACCCGTGTCACCGCCGCCTATCGGGTACGCAGTGCCGTCCACGGTGCAACCGCTGACACCGACTATCGCGGCCACCAATATCGCGAGAACCGCAATCCAACGACTTACCCGACGTCGACGATGAGTCATTGGGTCGCCCTCTCGATCGACATTCGGGACAGATTCTTCGCTGCGGCACAAAGACTTTCAGTCGATGGCGCCGACGTCATCATCAGACTGCCCGCGCTGACCGACCACTCGAAGAAGTCGTCGTCGAACTGAATGCCGACCTCGCATACGAGGGTGTCGTAGGCGATGAACCCGCTGTGCCCATTGATGGTGATGTCTTTGGTTACCTCGCGCGAGAGTTTTTCAGTGGCGTACTCGCGACCGATCGGAGACCCTCGGTACCAATTGAACGAGGTTGTCGCACCGAGTCGCAAGTCGTCGCTGGCCCACTCGCATACCGACGCGTTGTTAACCGTGGCGGTCAGTCCGCTAAAGCCGGTCTCCTTGGTCACCTCGTTGAGGGTGACTCCACCACATTCGCCAAAGAACGGTCCCGACTTCGCCTGAGTCTTGGTGGTGGGCGTCGTTGGATCGTCGGGATCATCTGAGCCGCAGCCGGCAACGAACAACGCCACGACGACAAGTAGCAGGGTGAGGAGTCCGCCGCGAAATTTCTCCAGTTCACGACGTTCCCGTTTGGTCGGGCGCCCAGCGCCGCGATCACGGCGGGGTGCACTGGCAACGATTTCGCGGGGCGGCGGTGGCGGCGATTTGTCCAGATATGCCTGTGCGGCAAGCGGTGCCGACACTCGCTTGCTAATCAGCTGTGTCACTTCGACGATCCGGATGATGCCGTTAAGCCGTACCTCGACCGTGTCTCCGACGCTGACCGGATGCGCGGGTTTGGCGGTTACGCCGTTGACGCACACATGTCCGGCCCGGCAGGCCGCCCCTCCGGCCGATCGCGTTTTGGTCAGGCGGATGGCCCAAATCCAACTGTCGACGCGTGTCCCCATCCCCGACCTACCTTTGCCGGACCAGGAGGTAGTAGCCAGCACCGACGGCGGCCAGACCGGCGATGATCGCTATCGCGGGATGTACCAACCACCAAAGCAGCACGAAAATAACGATTGCGGGCGATATCGCGATCACACTCATCGCCGGATGCTGCCGAACGACCTGTGACACGGCCCTACTCTTGGCGGGATCAACACCCATCGCCGGACTCCTTAGCTGCGGTGTGTCTGCCAGCAGCATCTGCCAGATGCGCGATGGCGGTTTGCCCACACTCTAGCGAAATGGCGCGGCAAAGACGGTGGACCGACACCTATCCGACGTTCACGAGAGCATTCGACGTGATGCCCCACGAAGGACATCACGCCGAATGATGTTGGTGCGGTTAATTATCGCCGGTTGTGGACGACGAGTCAGCGGACGCGTCGCCGTCCGAGGTGGTGCCACCGTCGTTCGTGCCGCTCTCGTTTTTGCCACCGTCGTTCTCGCTACCGTCACCGGAGGCCGAGTTGTCGTCGGATCCGGCACTTGTCGAATCGCCGCCGCTCGAACCACCGGTAGCGGACTGGTCCGGTTTCTGGTTCTTTTGCGGCTTGTGGATTTTTGATCCGAAACTGTTGCCCGACGATCCGCCCTGCCCGAACTTCTCTCGCTGCCGCGCCTTCCACGCCGAGATTCCGTCGCCCGGCTTTGTAGCCGTCGAGTCATCAACGGCGGTCGCTTGATCGTCCGCCGCAGGCGTTTCGGCGGTGGGCGTTTCGGCGGTGGACTGCTCCGAGGTCGCAGCGTCGTCAACCGGCGCGGTCAACGTGGTGGGCGACGACTTCTTGGCGGCGAGAACGGTCGACCCGCCCGTCGAGGTTGAGGTGAGGTTGGTCGGGTTCAGTGGACTGTCGACAAACGGAATCTTGAATGGTCCGGCGGTGATGGTTGCCAGGACCTGCGTCGGATCGAAAGCGCCCGTGGTGAGTGTCGGCAGACCGAGATAGTTCGGACGCTGTTCGCCGTTTGCCGCGGTCATCTTTGGGAAGAGTGTCACCTTTTGGCCGAGCCAGCTGACCGTCACCGGTTCGGAAAATCCGTAATCGCTTGTGAGGCCGAGTAATTCATCGCCGCCGAGGTAGAGACGCGCGAAGTCTTCGGTGAGAAGCGTACTCAATGCCGGCAAGTTGCCTGTCGTCAGAAGCGTTGTGATGAGCTCGGTGAAAATGCTCGTCGGATCGTCGGCAAGACCGGCCGGATTGGTGAGCCCGAACTGAAGCTGATTCTTCTTGAGATCGAGTTTGGCGTCGAAGGTGCCAAGCACATTCGCGCAAGCTCCGACGTTCTCCGCATAGGCGGCGGTGAGGACACCGAAACAGTCGACGCGCTCGATAGCCGGAATCGAAATCGGTGTCTCGATACTCAGAATCGATGTCTTGATCTCGTCAGTTGTCCACGCGTTCGCAATGCCGAGGACCGCGAATGCGATCGCGGTGCGACCTCCACTGGCGCCCGCGGTGGCCACGCTCAGCGGAAGTAGGGCGATCGCCGTTGCCTTGCCGCCGGTTGACGCGAGCGCGAACTTGACCCCGTCACCAATAACCGTGGCCGAGCCACTGGCCTCGGGTGCATCCGGAAGATCGGGAATGATGCCCAGCAGGTCGATCGGAAAGAGGGTCGCGGCCTGCGCGATGCCGTACGGCAGACGCGGGACCAACTCGATGGTTCCGGGCACCACCATCGCGATGCCAATGTTGGTCGACTGAGAGCAGTTCGCGCCGCCGGTGGATCCGCCCGACGAACACATCTGGATTCGCCACTGGTCGGCGATCGGTTGCAGTGCACCGTTGGCGATGTTGTTTATGAGATCAGACAGCGACGCGCCGGAACTGTTGCCAGGATCGAGCACCGCCGCCCGCGCTTGGCCTTGCCCACCGACCAAAGCCACACTCACGGTCAGCGTCGCCACAATGGCGACGAAACCTGCGATCCAGCGTGGATGATGTTTTCGCGGTGCGGCAACGATGGGTCGGTCTACCAACGGAACGGGTCCTCGACGATGACGTCCGGCGCTCATCTGGCACCTGCCTCTCGAACATGAAGTGGAATTCGCGAGTAGTTAACCACGTCACACCGACACTATGAGATCTAAATCACCGAACTCCTCTCAGGTTTTTCTTAGGTCATTTGTCCAAGTCAGAGGCCTTTTTATTACCTCAGCAAAACTCTTCGCCCGAATTCGACCCGATAGGGTTATCGCTATGACCGACAGCGTGGACCCCATTGCCCTCGCCCGCCGCAACTGGACCGAATCCGGTTGGGGCGATGTCGCCGACGGCATGGTGGCTGTCACGTCGGTGATGCGCGCGCATCAGATCCTGCTCGCCCGCGTGGAAAGTTCCTTGCGTCCCTACGACTTGAGTTTCTCGCGATACGAACTGCTGCGCCTGCTCGCGTTCTCCCGTTCCGGCTCGATGCCGATTACCAAAGCCAGCGACCGGCTCCAGGTTCACGTGACGTCGGTAACCCACGCGATTCGACGGTTGGAGACCAACGGATTGGTTCGGCGGGTGCCACATCCAACTGACGGACGGACAACCCTCGTCGCGATTACCGATATCGGGCGCTCGACCGTCGAAGACGCAACGACCACGTTGAATCGGGATGTGTTCTCCGACGTCGGAATGAACGATACCGAGATCAACGGCCTTGTGACAGCTATACATTCACTACGACACCACAACGGGGACTTCTGAGAACGTCGTCCGAGTAGCCACCGAAAACCGTACTGTGAGAAGGTCTTCTGTCGATGGACGAACTGCGTGAACCACTGTGGATGATCGCCGTTGCACTACTCATCATCCTCGTATTCGCACTGGCCTTCAGCGCAATCGCACGTTGGGTACTACGGGGCCGCGCCCGCCTGCAAATGTCGACATCGATCGTGTTGTCGATCTTCGGATCATCGCTCGGGCTGCTGTTGGCGAGCGCGATCAGACCCGTTGCGCACCTTCGTGATCCGCTCTCGATCCTGTTATGCCTCGCGCTGTCGATAGTAACTATCGCGGCGTACAGCGCCGTGGTCGCGCACTTTCAGAAACCGCAACGCGAGGCGTTGGCCGATCTGATCGCCGCGGGAGAATCTGACCGTATCGAGTTCAAATCGACTGCGCGCGTTAACCTTCGCTCGGGCGAGAAGGATCCGCGCATGGAGCAGGTCATCGTCAAGACGGTAGCGGCGTTCCTCAATGCCGACGGCGGCACGCTACTCATCGGCGTCGACGACGACGGTAAGCCACTCGGTCTCGACGCGGACTACAAGACACTGAAGGTGCCCGATGCGGACCGATTCGAGCTCTGGTTGCGCGATCTGCTGACCACCAGTCTCGGGCAAACAACCGCATCCGAGGTGGTCATCGCCGTGGAGTCGCTGGCCGGTTCCGACGGCACCGCGCGACCGGTTTGCCGAGTCCGTGTCTCCGCGTCGCCTCGCCCGGTGTACCTGCTGCCGGGCAAGAATGCCCCGCGCGAATTCTGGGTCCGCTCAGGCAATTCCACCCGCCAGCTGCACGTCGATCAGGCTGCCGAATATGTGATGCACCGCTGGCCGCTGCGAGTCGGGTCGTCAGTGGCGGCACAAGTTAAAGCGGCAGTGCGGTTTTCGGCCGAGCTATAGACCATGCGACTAGCGCCCGCCGGGCTCGACAATTCCGGTGATGACGATGTCGATCATGCCCGACGCTTCGACCGTGCTCAGGCCGACGTTGTCGGCGACAGATGCGACCCCACTGATTAGCCGCATCACTTCGCGATCATCGATACCGTCGCGCAACTCTCCCCGATCAGCAAGGCGGCCAAGAACATTGGCGTTGGCGGCGATCAACACCTGGCACTTCCGATAGATTGGTGACGATTCGTCATCCATCGCCGACATCAGCTTGGCGGCCGCGCCCCGATAGATGCCGACGTTGTCGACGAATCGGCCGAACCAGTCCCGCAAGACCTCGCGGGCCGGGCGCGGGTCGGCAGCCGCGGACTCCGCGTCGGCTTCGATGCGGACCGACCAATCGCGCATGACGGCGTCGATAAGGTCGTCGCGAGTCGGGAAATGCCGGTACAGCGTGCCCGGTCCGACGCCGGCTCGCTTAGCGACGTCATCGAGCGACGCTTCCGAACCACCCTCGCGAAAGACCTCACGGGCGGCCTCGATCAGCTTGACGCGATTGCGGCGCGCATCGGCACGCATCGGCCGCTCGGTCGCCGACGACGGCGTCGTACCCACCACAAACACCAACCCTTGCTAAACGGAGGATGCCTCCGTATCGTTCTTAATCGGAGGAGGTCTCCGATTAGCTAATCGGAGAACCACTCCACATAAGACTACCTCTCCTGCGAAGGACACTCATGTCGATCCGAATTCCCGCCGAACGGCGTCGCACGGTGGGTCTTGCCATCGTGCTCGTCGCCCAACTCATGCTGGTGTTGGACGCCACCGTCGTCAACGTGGCCTTGCCACATATCCAGGAGGACCTAGACTTTTCCGCCGCGAATCTCTCCTGGGTGCTCAACGCCTACACCCTCGCCTTCGGCGGTCTGCTGCTACTCGGCGGGCGGCTTGGCGACGTGTTCGGAAGGCGTCGAGTATTCGAAATCGGGCTCGCGCTGTTCACCGCCTCCTCGCTGGCCGGCGCGTTCGCGACCGACGGCACGCTCCTCATCGTGGCCCGCGCGCTACAAGGCATAGGGGCCGCACTCGCGGCACCGAGTGTGCTCGCTCTGCTCACCACGTCGGCTCCCGACGATCAAGCACGCAATCGTGCGCTCGCACTGTTCACCGCGGTGTCGTCGGCCGGGGCGTCACTCGGGCTCATCATCGGCGGCATCTTGACTGACCTCGGGTCATGGCGCCTGACTCTGCTGATCAACGTACCTATCGGGCTCGCGGCACTTGCTTTCACTCGACGGTTCCTCGATGAAACTCCAAGACGCACAGGGCGTTTCGATGTTCTCGGTTCGATAGCGGTCACCAGCGCGGCGGTCGGTGCGGTCTACGCGCTGGTCACCGCACCAGACCACGGTTGGACGTCGGCGACGACACTGGGTCTACTCGGCGGCGCGGCAGCGTTGCTGCTGGTATTCGTGATCGTCGAATCACGCGTCGAACATCCGCTGCTCCGGTTGGCACTGTTGAAGCTGCCGTCGCGTGCCGGTGCGCTCGGGGTGATAGCCCTGCTCGTAGGTTCGCAATTCTCGATGTTCTTCCTGGCGATCCTCTATGTGCAGCGCGTGCTGGACTTCGGCCCGATGCAAGCCGGATTCGCCTTCCTCCCACTGTCTTTGGCGATCTTCGCCAGCTCCCGGATAAGCGCGGGTCTAGTGGGACGTTTCGGTCCGTGGCCGTTACTGCTCGTTGGAACGGCGGGCATGGTCGCCTCATTCCTGTGGATCAGCGAAATTGACGCGGCGACGTCATACGCAGCCGGAATGCTCGGCCCGATGATCCTCAACGGCCTGTCGGCCGGTTTGGCGTTCATGCCGACGACGGTCATCGTGCTATCGAGGGTCGAGCCCGAACATGCCGGCTCGGCGTCGGGGCTGCTACAGACGATGCAACAACTCGGCGGCGCCGTAGGGCTGGCGATCATAGTGTCGGTCTACACCTCACACGGTGTAGCCGGTCAAGTGATTCCAGGACTGTCCGAAGGCTTCACCACGTCGGCGATCATGTGCGGTGTCGCAGTCGCGATCGCATTGGTCGGCACTATCGCGGTCAGTCTGCGACGGTCGGCGACCGTCACGGGCGACGCCGTCGCCGCTGTCGAGCAGGCCTCCGAGGAACCGGCCCGGGTATAGACGGTGGCGCCCGCTCTCGACGGGGTATGGCCTTAGCGTGCCGGTCGATACATCGGCCACACCTGGGGTCCGCCGCCCGGCAGTGTGACGACCTCGGTCACTTCGAAGCCGAAACGCTCGTAGAGAGGAACGTTCTCCCGTTTCGAACTCTCCAGATAAGCCGGTCCCGTCATGGTGTCCAGGCGATGATGCAGCAGCGAAGTACCGATTCCGCGACCCGATTCGATGGCGCCGATCGTGGACAAGTACCAGTGCGGTTCTTTTGGACGCAGCTTGCCGAAGATATGCTCAACCTCGCCGGCGCGCCGCACCCGCGTGCGAAAGATGTTAAGCAGCAACGGAAATGAACTGACAGCGGTCCATACCGACTGCTTATGACCCGGCGGATCCCAGTACGCGGCGCCAACGGCGCGGTCACCGTCGAGCGCAAGGTCGCAGCTGTCTGGAGCACCGTGCGTTACGCGATCCAGAAAACGAAACAGGGCGACATCGCGGCCCGGATCGGAAACCAGCCAACGGATCACCGGGTCATCGGCGAACGCTCGGGCGAGCACGCGATACGACTCTTCGCGATTGACGTCGTTGATCGGGATGATGCGGAGTTCAGATCCCATGTGGCCATCATATGCGGACCCGGCGCGGCCGGTCGACCGTTGACAGGTGAAATCTCATCCCCCTCAAGGGGTTCGGAGGGCAATATGCCCTCCGAGCTCCCTCACGGGGATGAAATTTTTCGGCTGGCGCGAGGGCACCTGGATAACTGGTCTACCGCAGCGTGTTGATAATGGCGCTGAAGTCAAGGTCGGCGTTCTGCTCGGCGAACCTCGCGTAGAGCTGGGCCGCGTGCGTGCCGAGCGGAGCATTGGCATGTGTGCTCCCAACCGCGTCCATCGCCAGCCCCAGATCTTTGTTCATCAGGGCGGTAGCGAAACCTGGCTGAAAGTCGTTATTCGCCGGGGACGTTGGCACCGGGCCGGGCACCGGACAGTTGGTATGCACCGACCAGCAGTTGCCGGTCGCTCCGGTAATGACGTCGAACAATGCCTGATCCGACAGTCCCAGCTTGTCCGCGAGGACGAAGGCTTCGCCGATAGCGATCTGCTGCACAGCCAGGACCATGTTGTTGCAGACCTTGGCGGCCTGCCCCGCTCCCGCACCACCGCAGTGAATCACCTTGCCTGCCATGGGTTCTAGCGTCGACTGTGCGGCAGCGAAGGCTTCGTCGGTGCCGCCGACCATGAACGCCAAGGTCCCGGCGACGGCACCTTTCACTCCACCTGAAACTGGAGCGTCGATCTGCGCCAAGCCATGGTCGGCCGCGAGAGAATTCACCTCACGCGCGTCGTCGACGGAGATAGTCGAGCTGTCGATGAGCAGTGCACCGGTCTGTGCGCCGGGAAGAATCTCGCTGTAGCACTGTTTTACCAACGCGCCGTTAGGCAGCATGGTGATGATGACCTCCGCACCGCCAACCGCCTCGATTCCCGCGGGAAACATGGTGACGCCATTGGCTTTTGCCTCCTCGACGGCGGCCGGGACCGGATCGAAGCCGTGCACGATGTGCCCGGCTGCCACGAGATTGGCCGCCATTGGCCCGCCCATGTGTCCGAGGCCGAGAAAGGCGATTGTGGTCATCGAAACTCCTTGTCTTAGTTGTGGATCGAGGTCTCGATACACACCGCTCGGCTAGCGCCTCGCGATGCACTCGACCATCCTGACGCCACGCTAGATTTTGTAGCGCGCGGCTATGGCCCGGCCCTGTACTACTCGCATTATTTCGTTGGTACCTTCCAGGATGCGGTTTACTCGCAGATCTCGCTGGATTTTCTCCACTCCGTATTCACGAAGATATCCGTATCCGCCGTGTAATTGGATCGCCTGATCAGCGACGGAAAAGCAAGTATCGGTGACGTAGCGCTTGGCCATCGCGCACCGCTCCACCTTGTCCGGCGCGTCGGCGTCGAGAGCCGCGGCCGCGTCCCACAGCGTCAACCTCGACGTATGCAACCCGGTGGCCATATCCGACAAGGTAAATCGAATCGTCGGCTCGTCGATCAGATTGCCGCCGAACGCTTCTCGCTCGGCGACATAGCTCGCGGCCCGATCGAATGCCGATTGACCACCGCCGAGGGAACACGCCGCGATATTGATACGACCACCATTGAGACCGTTCATCGCGATCCCGAAGCCGAGCCCTTCCGTGGCGCCGAGCAATGCTGCGGCGGGGACTCGGACCTCGTCGAAGATGACCTGTGCGGTCGGCTGTGCGTGCCAGCCCATCTTCTTCTCCTGCGCACCGAAACTCAGTCCGGGCGAACCATTTTCGACCAGGAAAGTGGAAATACCTTTGGGCCCCTGACCACCGGTACGTGCCATTACCACGTAAAGATCCGACGACCCCGCACCCGAAATGAACTGCTTGATCCCGGTGAGGACGTAATCGTCACCATCGCGGACCGCCTTGGTGGTGAGCGCGGCAGCATCGGAACCGGCACCCGGCTCGGTAAGGCAGTAGCTGGCGATTGTCTCCATCGATGCCATACGTGAAATCCATTGAGCGCGTTGCTCATCGGTCCCGTAGCTGTCCACCATCCAGGTACACATATTGTGGATGGACAAGAACGCGGCCGTGGTCGGGTCCGCGTACGCCAATTGCTCGAAGATACGAACACCGTCGATGCGACGCAGGCCCGAGCCGCCGAATTCATCGTCACAATAGATCGCTCCCATGCCCAGGCCGGCCGCGATCCGCAATTCGTCGACCGGAAAATGGCCGGTTTGATCCCACTCGGCCGCATGTGGCGCAAGGTGTTTGGCGGCAAAAGCTGCCGCGGTCTCGACAATCACCCGATCGGTTTCATCGAGACCGGCCAGCGCCGAAGTCGCAGCAGTCGCAGTCATAGTCACCCGCGTGTCAGTGCGTCGGCATGATGAACGATGCCCCGGGCTGATCACCCTGCCGCGGCCAGCGCGTCGTGATCGTCTTGACCTTGGTGTAGAACTGAACCGCCGCCGGACCATGCTGATTGAGATCGCCGAAGCCGGAACGCTTCCAGCCACCAAAGGTGTGGTACGCCACCGGAACCGGGATCGGCACATTGACGCCGACCATGCCAACCTGCACGCGACTGGTGAAGTCGCGAGCGGTATCTCCGTCGGCGGTGAAGATCGCGACACCGTTGCCGTATTGGTGGTCGGTAGCGAGTGCGAGAGCCTCCTCGTAATCGCCGGCACGAACGATCGAAAGCACCGGGCCGAAAATCTCGTCGGTGTAGATCGTCATTTCTTTGGCGACATGGTCGAAAAGCGTTGGGCCGATGAAGAATCCCTTTTCCAGACTCGCATCGCCGAAGGTGAGATCGTTACTGCCACGATCGCGCCCATCAATGACCAGTTCAGCGCCCTCGTCGACACCTTTGCCGATATAGCCCTTGACGCGCTCTAGCGCGGCGGCGGTGACCAGCGGCCCGTAGTCGGCCTTGGGGTCCAGACTATGCCCGACGCGCAGACCTTCGACTTTGTCAATAAGCTTGGCACGCAGGCGGTTTGCGGTTTCCTCGCCGACCGGAACGGCAACACTGATGGCCATGCACCGCTCACCGGCGCTACCGTACCCCGCACCGATCAGCGCATCAACGGCCTGGTCGAGATCGGCGTCCGGCATGATGATCATGTGGTTCTTGGCGCCGCCAAAGCACTGGGCGCGCTTACCGTTTCGCGCGGCGTTCTCATAGATGTACTGGGCGATATCGGAGCTGCCGACGAAGCCGATGGCGTGTACGTCGTCGTTGTCGAGCAAGGCGTCGACCGATTCTTTGTCGCCGTGGACTACCTGCAACACACCAGCCGGCAGGCCCGCTTCGACGAAGAGTTCGGCGAGCCGCACCGGCACCGACGGGTCGCGCTCGGACGGCTTCAAGATGAACGCATTACCGCATGCGAGTGCCGGGCCGATCTTCCACAGCGGAATCATCGCGGGGAAATTGAAGGGGGTAATGCCAGCAACCACACCCAGCGGCTGACGGATCGAGTGCACGTCGATGCCGGCACCGGCACCTTCGGTGAACTCCCCTTTGATCAAGTGCGGGATGCCGACGGCGAATTCGATGACGTCGATGCCGCGCTGGATATCCCCCTTCGCGTCTTCGAAGGTTTTGCCGTGTTCGAGGGACAGTTTCTCGGCGAGCTCGTCGGAGTTATCGGCGACGAGTTGCACGAATTTCATCAACACGCGTGCACGACGTTGCGGATTCCAGGCGGCCCATTCGCGCTGTGCCACCTGTGCCGACGCGACGGCGGCATCGACTTCGGCGGCGCTGGCCAGCGGCACTACCGCCTGCACCTGCCCGGTGCTGGGATTGAAGACGTCTGCGGTGCGCGAGTCAGCTGGAGCATCGACGCGTCGGCCGTCGAGAAAATGCGGAATGCGGGGTGCTGCGGTAGTCACGGCGAGGATCATCCTTTACATGGACGCGGATGTGAGGCGGACAACATCATTCTAGGACCTCCTAGTAATTAGTTGCAACCCCTAGTTTCTGCGATCGGCCGAGCCACCGGACATCCGTCAACCATGGGGCCGCCGTTGTACACCGGATTCGTCATCTACCCGCCTCAGACCGTAAAATGGCTCCCGAACTAAGGTCACCCTTAGCAATCGCCCGAAAGGAAACCATGTCCACCGTCATCCTCTATGGCACCGAAACCGGCACCGGCGAACTCGTCGCCAACGCGATTTCTGATGTGCTCGCCGCCGAACACGACCCGTCGATCTACGACATGACGGAGTTCGCGGTCGAGGACTTGGACACCGAAGACTTCCTCGTTGTGGTCTGCTCGACCTATGGTGAGGGCGAACTCCCCACCGGCGCAGAACCTTTCGCCGACGAACTCGACGAAGTCAAACCAGACCTGAGTGGACTGCGGTTCGCGGTCTTCGGCCTCGGCGACACCGTCTACGGAGAAACCTTCAACCGCGGCGGCGAAATCATGGCGGAACGACTGACCGCGCTAGGCGCGAGGCAGGTCGGCGAGCACGGCCGCCACGATCTGTCCGGCAAGATCAAGCCCCAGGTACAAGCCAAGGAATGGGCACAAGAACTCACGTCGATCATCGACGAAGGCTAAATCTCCACAACAGGCAGCTCGTTCACGGCCACCGGTCGTGAATGGGCCGATCGTCGTATTCGGCGACGACGCGGTCGAGGTTGGTCGAATGGCCCCCGGCCGCTAGTTCGTCTGCGGATGGCGTCGGCGCCGCTTGACCGCGGAATGCCGACGTCTTCGCCAATTCGATGACCGAGCGCGCCAGAATCGCCAAGATCACGCCCAGGAAGAGCGCGGTCATCGTGCTGACCTTCAAATCCTCACCCAACAGCACAATGCCCAGGATCATCGACACCACCGGCTCCATCACCACCATCGCCGGGAAGGATGTCTGCAAATCACCGGCACCGAACCCGCGTTGCTGAGCGCCGATGGCGCCGACGATGACGATAGCCAGCAGGTAGACCTCCGGATGCCGGAACATCTCGAGCGGAAAATGGATCGCCTGATAGATGACTGTTTTGATGAGCAGCGCGGAAACGCCGAAGAGCACACCGGCGGTCAATCCGTAGAACAGCGCCCGGTAGTGCGGGCTGGACCGCTCGGCGATGATCACGAACGCGATCACCACGCCGATCACCGATATGACGGTAATGCCAATCAATGTGAGGTCGGGCCGTCGTAGCGAGGGCGTCGGTCGTGCGACCAGAAGGAAGGTGACAACGCAGGCCACCAGCACCGCACCCCAGGCCCACTCGCGCAGTTCGGGATGACGATGGTCGGCCCACGCTTCGAAGGGCAGGGAAAATAGTACGGCCAGCACCACTAGCGGCTGGACCAGCAGGATCGTCCCCAAACCCAGTGCCGCGGCCTGCAAGCCGAAGCCCGCGATGGCTATCGTCGCGCCAACCCACCAGCCCCGAGTGATGGCACCGGATGCGGCAGACGCACGTTGCCGCAGAACCGTGCCGCCGGCGATGAGCAGCGCCGCGCTCACCGCGAGTACGGCCGGCACCCAGGTTTCCACGCCGTCAAGGCTAACGGCCATATGTGGATGCGACGAATCGCATCGTCACACGGCGTGGTCGGGCGAACGTCGCTAGCTGGCACCGACGTTCAACGTGGTGACTATCGGAGTGGGATTGGCCGTCAGGTCGAGCACTGGGCAGTGCGCATCGACGGCGCGCTGTAGTTCCCGGTAGCGCTCCTCGGTTTCCGGTCCCGCGACGTCGACGATCACACGGACCGCCCCGAATCCCGGACGTACCGAATCGTCGAGGCCGAAGAAGCCGCGGACGTCGAGGTCGCCCTCGGCACGAGCAGACAGCGAATCGACCTCGATGCCGAGGCGCTGAGCCCAGAACCGATAGGTCACCACCTGACATGACAGCAGCGAAGCCAGGAAGTACTCGACCGGGTTGGCGGCGGTGTTCTCGCCGCCGAGCGCTGGCGGCTCGTCGACTCGCACGTGATGTTGCCCAAGTTCGATGTCGCTGCCGACGGTCCCCGTCGGCTGCGCTGCACCGGTGAATAGGACATGCGCATTCGCCGCGTTGGCCTCCACCGCGGCAGATGTCGCGACCGTAATCGCGTTGAGCGGGAGGTCGGCGGTCGGTAGCGGATGGATCGCGGAGGAAACGGTTGTCGTCATGGCATTCGACGCTAGATCTGGCCGCGGGGGTGGCACAGGGTTTGAATTGGTGCGAGTGTAATGACGAGCCATCGACAAGGCAGGGATACACGCAATGACCGCACGGACACTGATACTCATGCGCCACGGAAAATCGGGGTACCCGGCCGGCGTCACCGACCATGAACGGCCGCTCGCGAGCCGGGGTCGACGTGAGGCCGCTCTTGCCGGCGAGTGGATCGCCAAGGACGGGCTGACCGTCGACGCCGTGCTGTGCTCGACTGCGGCGCGCACGAGAGAAACCTTGCAGCGCACCGGAATCAAAGCTCCGGTCACCTATCTCGACGACATCTACGGCGGGACCCCAGAGGCGATTTTCGAGTCACTTCGCATCCACGCACCGGGCGACGCCACCACGGTGCTCGTCATCGGACACGAGCCTGGGATGCCCGAGACAGCACTAGCACTCGATCCGCTGTGCTACCTCGAACGGTTTCCGACCTCGGCCTACGCAATCATCGACGTCGAGGTGTCCTGGGACCAGATCGGTTTGGCGCCAGACACATCGGCGTCGCTGCGGGCAATGCGCATACCGCGCTAGGTCGCGCTGGTCAGCGGCGTGATGTTTCAAGACGCCGCAGCTGGGTATTCAGCCAACGCCTAGACATTTCTGTCGAGAAGGAAGCTGCACGACATGCCCGAGTGCGACGTTTGCGGGAACGAATACCCCGACACCATGACCATCGAGATCGGCTCCGGGGCAGACGCCACCGTCGGCATTTTCGACAGTTTCGAGTGCGCCATCAACGCCCTTGCGCCTCGCTGCGCACACTGCAACTGCCGCATTATCGGCCATGGCGTCGAATGCGACGGTGTGCGGTTCTGTTGCGCGCACTGCGCGCGACAGATGGGGGTCGACGGCGTGGCAGATCGGGCCGAAACCAACGATGGCAATTTCTGGGCACCGATGACACCGACCGGAGGTGAATGACAATGCGTTTCGCGAAAGCATTGGGTCTTTGTGGATATCTGACATTGCTGATCGGCGTCGCGTTAGGCGTGCTGTGGATCGGCATGATGGCCAGCGATCACCCCGATAGCAAATGGTCGGGCATCGCCGCGGCATGCGTACTCCTGGCCAGTCTCGCTCTATTCACGGTGAGCAGAAGGGTTCTGGTTCAACATGATCCGGACAACCGACCAGAGCAGGACCCGTTGCAGCCCGCGGTAACCGAGGAAGAGGCGGCCGAATACGAGGCCCACTATCACGGGCGAGATATCAGGAACGATGACGGCGATCGCTGAACCCGGCTACCTCGATGCTGCCCAGGTCTATCGCCCGCAGGATGACACCCGCCTTCTCATCGGTGCGATCGATCGGAAGCTCGTCGCCGGCCGCGATGTCGGGGACCTCTGCACCGGGTCGGGGGTCGTGGCTGTTCACTCGGCCGAGTTGGGCGCGAAAAGCGTTACCGCTGTTGACAGTTCGCCCGCAGCGATCGCGAGCGTCCGTCGGCTGATCAGCACGAGCGAGTCCGGCGGTTGTGTCACCGCCGTGCACAACGACATCGGGCTGCTGCGGCACGCCGCCGGGTTCGATGTGATCACTTGTAATCCACCCTACGTTCCGACGCCGGAGGTCGATGATCCGGAGCTGCATCCACCGGGACCCAGTCATTGTTGGGATGCGGGCCCGCGTGGACGCGCGGTACTCGACGTTGTTTGTTCCACTGCCCCAACGCTATTGCGCCCTGGCGGCACCCTCCTTCTCGTGCAGTCCGAATACGCCGATATCCCGGCGACGATAGCCGCGTTGACTAGATCGGGGTTGTCGACGCGGGTTGCCGCTGAAGCCGAGATCCCGTTTGGTCCAGTGTTTTCAGCTCGGGCTGACTGGATGGAGAAGCAGGGGTTACTGAAGCCGGGACGGCGTCGTGAACTGCTCGCGGTGATCCGCGCCGAGCGAGCAGGATAGTTTGCTAGGTGGGCGTCTCACGACGGCATCATGCAACAATGGCTGCGAGACAACGGTTTACGAGAACGGTCACCTGGTCTCGATACACCCGCCTCGGCTAGCGCCTCGCCGGGCACTCGACCATCGGACGGGAACGGCCCGGCAGCGCCTCGCCGGGCACTCGACCATCAGACTGGAACGGCCCGGCAGCGCCTCGCCGGGCACTCG
>NZ_BAEH01000039.1 GCF_000241305.1 Gordonia effusa NBRC 100432 | reverse complement strand
TCGGGAAGCTCGGCGGCCCGTTCGGTGGCCCAAATCGTATTGCTGGACAACAAGTTCGCGACGCTGCCTTATGTGGTCGGCGAAGGTCGGCGGGTGATCGGAAATATCGAGCGCGTTTCGAATCTGTTCCTCACCAAGACGGTGTACGCGGTCTTTCTGGCACTGCTGATCGGCATCGCTGGTGTGGCTGGCAAGATCTTCGGATTCGATTCGCTGAGCTACCCCTTCCAGCCGATCCACGTGACCATCTCCGCGTGGTTCACCATCGGGATACCCGCATTCGTGCTGTCGCTGGCACCGAATAACGAGCGGGCGCGGACGGGATTCGTTCGGCGCGTACTCACCCAGGCGGTACCCAACGGGCTGATCGTCGGTATCGCGACTTTCATCACCTATGTGATCGTCAATCCAGGTGGTGCGGGCAGGGCACTTGGGTCCGAGGATGCGGTGGCGATGACCGCAGACCAAACCCAGGCGTCGACGGCGACGTTGATGACACTGATCGCCGTCGCCGTGTATGTGCTCGCAGTTGTCGCTCGGCCGTACACCTGGTGGAAGGTGTTGCTACTCGCGGCGTCGGTCGGCGCGTACGTGATCATCTTCGCCTGGCCGTGGACCCAGGAGATGTTCAAGCTGGACTCGACCAATTGGACGATGAATGGTGTCGCCCTGATCAGCGCCGCGATAGCCATCGTCGCTGTTGAGATAACGTCGCGAGTGCTGCCCCGTGTAGTGCGAGTTTGAGGCCCCACGCCTTAGACTGGACGCCGGTGCGAAGGAACGGCCTTCGCTTGATGAAGGGGCCAGTGATGGATCTCAAAGGCTTGATCGATAAGGCGAAGTCGGCACTCAAGAGCAATCCGAGCCTGGTCGACAAGGGTGGCGACGCCATCGACAAGGTCACCAAAGGCAAGTATGCGGGTCAGGTCGACAAGGCGCAGGATGCGGTCAAGAAGGCTGTCGGTTCCGAGGAGAACAAGCCACCGCAGCAGTAATAGTCTGCTGACGGACATATCGCCGTCGTTTCGCGAGCCCTTCGGGCCACCGCGAGACGACGGTGTTTGTGTTTCCCGGGCCTAGCTTTGGTCACTTGTCTTCGGGTGCCGACGATAGGCCGACACCGTCGGATCGTCGGAAATCCAGAACCGCCACGGGCGGTCGGCAGCGTGTCGTACCCCAACGCGTGGGCCAGCGGTGATCTCGACCGGCGGCGTCTCGACGTCGCGGTCGAGGAAGATTGGCGTCGCGACTTTCAGGTCGGTGCCCAGGTCGGCGATGGTTATCCCGAGTGCCTTGGTGAAATTTCCCGGCCCCCGAGCGAGATAGTCGTCGGCTATTTCACCTCGGCGTTCACGCGCGAGTTCGATGCCGTTATCGATGCGGCCGGCCCGGATCAGTACGGCGGACGCCTGTTCGGTGGGTCCGGTCACGACGTTGGCGCAGTGGTGTCCATGTATGCGATAGACGTAGAGCCGCCACGGGCGGCCGTACATAATCTCGGATCGCGGTGTGCGGGTAAACGCATGCGACGCCGGATCGTCGATTCCGGCATAGGCTTCGACCTCGGTGATGATGGCGCTCACGCCGTGGCCGACGAGACGGGTACCCAACAGGGCGCGAGCATGGTCGATCACAGTATTGTCTGCGTTCATGGCAAAAACGAGCGACTCCATAGTTGTGGATATGTCCCCGGAAGATACCTGGAAATTCGCGTCGGACCTCTCCCGGTTCGAGGACTGGTTGGTCTTGCATGACGGCTGGCGCAGCGAATTGCCCGCTCCCGGCGACCTCAAGGCCGGCACCAAAGTGTCGTCGGTCATCAAGCTCAAGGGTGCGCGGGTGCGCTTCGATTGGGTTATCGAACATTTCGACGCACCGCGCGGCGTGCGATTCAAAGGTAGCGGGAAGGGTGGTGTTAAAGCCAAGATCGATCTGGCGATTGCGCCAACCGGCGAGGGATCGACTGTTACGTTCACCGTGGAACTCGGCGGGCTGCCGCTGATCGGTCCGGCCGGGAAGGCCGCCGCGATGGCGACCAAGGGCGACCTGCGAGAGTCGCTACGACGATTCCGGGAAACATTCGGCTGACCGGACGCTAGAGAAGTAGAGGCGACATGGGACGGCATACCTCCGATGACGACAGTGAACCGCAAGGCAATTGGCAGCCGACGACCGGAAGCCATCGGCTACCGGCGGACGAGCGCGGTGCACGTCACCCGGGGGCTGCCGGTCCATCGTCTCGTGGTCCGTCACCTGCCGGCGATCAACCGAACCCGGTAGATCCGGAGCCGACATCGCGTGCCGCGGCGTCGGGTCCGCGGGCAGCCAGTAAAACTCCGGCGGACGACAAGTTCGGATTCGACCATCGCGATACCGGGTCGTCGCGACGAGCCGGGCTTATCTGGGGTCTGGTGGCCTTATTCGTCGTCGCTGCGCTCGTCACTGGTCTCATCCTGTGGCGTACCGGTGTCGTCGGGGGCTGTGGTGATCGCACCGCGGTTTCGGTTGCGTCTGATCAGACTATGACCGGTGCTCTGAAAACATTGGCGCGCAAGGCATCTGACAATTCTTGTTACGACTTCACGGTCAGCACGCTGGCGGGAGCCGATGCGCCGGGACTGCTGACGCAGGGCGACAAGGCGCCCGACCTGTGGGTAGCGGACTCGCAAACTCAGGCACGGCGGGTCACTACCCAGGTGCGTCGCAATCTGGATCTGGTGAGCGAGTCGACCGCGAAGTCGCCGGTGGTCGTCGTCGGCAAACAGGTTCCCGCACTTGCGAGTTGGACCGACGTGATGAAACTTCCGGATCTGCGGATGGGGTCGCCGATCGACACGTCGACCGGCGACGCGCCGATCATCGGTGCATTGGCGGAGGTAAATGCCGGAAAATTGCAGCCCAAGCAGTTGACCGACGCGATGACTGTTCTTGCGGTGCAACAGAATAACGCGCGACTGGCCAACGACAACGAAGGAACCCGGCTCAATCTGGCCAATACGTCGAACACTCCGGTGGTTACCACCGAACAGCAGTTCCTGTTGTTCACCCGTACGCATCCGGGGTCGGAGTTGAAGCAGAAGGCGCCGTCCGATGGCACGGTGATGTTGGACTATCCGATGGTGAACACCGCGCCCGCTGCTCGGCACGACGATGCCGCGGAAGCCGGAAAAGTGTTGTCGGAGAACATAACTGCCAGCGATGGCCAAGACGTTCTGCACGAGGCGGGGTACCGCGGCGCCGACGGAGCCGCGTTGCCGAATAATTCCGGACTCGGCAACGTCGAATTGCTGAACCTCAAAGACCCGACGCAGGTAGACAAGGCACTGCGTCAGTGGCAGGTGCTCGGCGTGCCGATCCGGACGCTCGTCGTCGAAGACACGTCGGGGTCGATGGAACAGTCGGCCGGAACGGGTGATGGCACTCGCGCGGATCTGCTGTTGCAGGCGTCGCTGACCGGATTGAAGTTGTTCCCCAACAACACTCAGATCGGCGGCTGGGCCTTCTCCATCGACAGGGGTGGACAGGGGCAGGACTGGCAAGAGCTGGCGCCTATTCGTCGTCTCGACGCGCCGTCGTCTGGCGGCAAGACGCACCGCGACTTCCTCGCCGATGCCGTGCGCCGCGGGTTGAGCGACCTTGGCGGTGGCACGGGTCTGTACGACACCACGTTGGCTGCGTTCAAGAAGGTTCAGGACGATTACGACCCGAACTACTCCAACAGCGTCATCATCATGACCGACGGTGAGAACGAAGATCCCAACAGCATCAACCTCGACACCCTGTTGTCGGAGCTGAAGCGGCTGGAAGACCCCGCGCGTCCGGTGCTGATCCTGACCATCGGGATTTCCGACGACGCCGACACCGACTCCCTTAAGCAGATAGCCGAAACAACCGGCGGAACGTCGTATGTGGCGAAGACCGCCGATGACATCAAGACGGTCTTCGTGGACGCGATCGCGGCGCGGGTGGCGGCAGCGGGACGGTAGCGGCTGAAATCTGCGGTGCGGGCGCCAGCGAGGGAGTAGTGCCCTCGGCGACGTTGAGCTGGCAGGTTGGAGTCTGTGGTGTGATTGTCGGCGGGGGAGTATCTCCCTCGGCGACGCCGAAGCGGCAGTTTCCGCATCGCTCGGACCGGAAACTGCCGCTCAGTGGACGTCAGTCGGCTATTTCACTTCGGACCGCAGGATGCGCCAGATGCCCAATCCCAGCGGGAGCGCGATCCAAATCAGCGCGGAGACGACCAGTTTGGCCCACTCGCCGCCCGACGCCCAGTCGCTCGACTGGAACGGTGCGTTGGACTGCGTTGTGTCGATCCACTGACCCAGGTTGTCGTGGAACCAGGGCACCAGACCTCCGACGATGCCGAGCAGGGTCGGTAGTGCGAAGTAGGCGACGATTGCTCCGGGAGTGTTGAGGATCAGTGCGGCGAAACCGAATCCGAGGAGTAGTCCAAAGATCTGCAGCACAAAGGAATTCACCAGATTGGCGGCGGTGAATGTCCACGCGCCCGCTGGATCGCCGTAGGCGACTCCGGCGATTACATTGCCGATCGCACCGACGACGAGCGACAACGCGACCGCTCCGACGGCGGCGATCACGGCCGCGCCCAACTTGGCAAGCACGATCCGCTCGCGGCGAGGTTCCATCGTGAACGTTGTCAGCGCGGTCCGCTGACTCCATTCTCCGGTCACCAGCAGAATCGCCAGAATCGGCAGGATGAATGATGTCGGCAGGTTCATCATCCCGAAGAACTCGCTGTAGGTCAGCTTCTCCGGACTGTTCGCGTTGGCGATAAGCATCGCGACGACGACGATGCCGGTGATTACCCCGATCGAGGAGACGAGCCAGAACCCGGCGCGGGTGTCGACGAGTTTGCGCAGCTCCACTTTGATCAAGCGGCTCAACGGAATTGGCGTGGCCGACGTATTAATGGTCACGGGCGGTGCGACGGTGGTCATGAGGGGGCTCCTTGGAGGGCGGGCTGCTCGCGCTGGGTCTGCTGGGTGAGTTGGAGGAACATCTCCTCGAGGCGCGCGCCGTCACCGGGGCGCAGTTCGACGAGCGGGATGCGGGCGTCGAATGCGATTCGCCCGACGTCGGCAGGTGCGGCGTCGACGGTGAATCCACCCTCCGCGACCTGCTGTGCGCTGATTCCGGCGGCGTGCAGCGCCTGCCAGAGCGCGGCGTCATCGGCGGAGAGGACACGTGTTCCGGCGCCGGCGAGCAGTTCCTCTTTGGTGCCATGAGCGACGATATGTCCGTGTCCGATGACGACGATGTCGTCGGCGATGATTTCGATCTCGTGCAGCAGGTGCGACGACAGCAGGACGGTGCCGCCTCGATCGGCGTAGTTGCGCAAAAGTGAACGCATCCAATGGATTCCGGCTGGGTCGAGTCCGTTTGCCGGCTCGTCGAGGATGAGGATATGTGGGTCGCCGAGTAGTGCGTTGCCGATACCCAGGCGCTGTCGCATGCCGAGCGAGTAGTTGCGGACCCGACGTCCGGCCTCTTCCGAGGTAAGACTGACCATGTCGAGAATCTCGTCGACGCGGCTACGCGGAAGGCCCAGCGTCATCGCGGACAGGCGCAGGATCTCCTCGCCGGTACGTCCCGCGTGCTGTGCCGACGCGTCGAGCAGTACGCCGACTTGTGTTGCGGGATTGGGGATGTCGGCGTACCGGACGCCACCGAGCGTCGCGGTTCCCGACGTCTCCGGAGTGAGACCGGCGATGATCCGCATGGTCGTCGACTTTCCGGCACCGTTCGGTCCGAGGAAGCCGGTAACCTGACCGGGCTTGCAGGTAAAGCTGACGTCGTCGACGGCGGTGTAGTCGCCATAGCGTTTGGTGAGATGTTCGACTGTGATCATGGCTTCTATGCTCGCTGTCGGCGAGTGGCCGCCGCATCATGCGCCCGGCCAGAGTTGTTACCGACCAAAGTAGGGGGTGCGGGCAGCCGCGAGGCTGACGCAGCGGAGCCAGCGGTCGGTCTACGGTGAACTAGTGCGCCCCGAGGACTATCAACCACCGTTGAGCCGGTGGAGCACGCTCTGGCGATATGGCCTGATGGTGATGCTTTCGGTATTCGTGCTCGTGCCGCGGCTCGACTATCAACTCGAGCACGCGATGTGGTGGCTGATCGCCGATCTGATTCTCGGCGCCATCTCCTTTGTCGCCGTCTGGTGGCGTCGATCGCATCCGGTGGCGGTCGCCACCTTCACCAATATCGTCGGACTTGTTTCCGCGACGTCAGCCGGGCCGTCGACGCTGGCTTTGGTGTCGCTGTCAACTCGACGACGTTGGCGCGAGATTGTGCCGCAGGCGGTCCTCGCGTTCGTATGCGGCACGGTATCGTCTCGATATTTCGCCGACCCGGAGACAGAGACGAATACCTACGTCGATATCGGCGTCCTGGCTGTGGTCGTCGGCATGATGGTGGCCTGGGGAATGTATATCGGTTCCCGTCGGGAACTGTTGGCTAGCTGGCGATCTCGCGCGCAACTGGCCGAGGATGAGCAGAGTGCGAAGGTGGCGTCGGCCCGCGCGGCAGAACGTGCTCGGATTGCACGGGAAATGCACGACGTTCTCGCCCACCGGATTTCGACGGTGAATATGTATGCGGGAGCGCTCGCGTTTCGCGATGATCTTCCGCCGGAACAGGTTAGGGAGACGGCGACCGTGATCGCCGAGACATCGCACCTGGCCCTGGCTGAACTGCGGGAGGTTCTCGGCGTGCTGCGTGAAGGACCCGGAGACGCCGTTCCGGAGAGCCCACAGGCCGCGGCCACGGATATCGACGCGCTGATCGATGACAATCGAAATACCGGAATGCGCATCGAATATGCTGCGACAGTTGATTTTTCGACGATGCCGTCGAGCGTCGGTCGCACGTTGTACCGCTGTGTTCAGGAAGCTCTGACGAATGTTCGTAAGCATGCGCCCGCCGCCACGGCGCATGTGCGCATCACCGGTGATCAGGATTCCGGTATCGACCTGGAGGTAGTCAACGCGCTTCCGCTCGCGGCTACCGTGCCCGCCGCGCTCAAATCCGGATTCGGTCTGGTCGGATTGGCTGAGCGGGTGGAACTGAGCGGTGGTCGCGAGTCACATCGCAAGACCGCGGATAATCGCTTCGTACTGCGAGTGTGGTTACCGTGGCAGACATGATCGCGCGTTTGATGATTGTCGACGACGACCCGCTGGTGCGTTCGGGCTTGAAATTGCTGCTTGGCGGCGATGCTGAGCTGGACGTCGTCGCGGAGGCGGGTAGCGGACGTGAGGCCTTGGACAGCCATGCATCCGACCCCGTCGACCTATTGCTGATGGACCTGCGCATGCCGGTGATGGACGGCATCGAAGCGACTGCGATGCTAAAAGAATTGCCGTCGCCGCCCGCGGTAATCGTGCTAACCACCTTTGACGCCGACGATTATGTGGTGCGCGCGCTCGCCGTGGGTGCAGATGGCTTCTTGCTCAAGGACACTCCGCCCGCTGACATCGTCGCAGCGATCAAGAACGTGCTCGCCGGGCAGCCGGCGCTGAGCCCCACGGTCACCGCCGCGCTGATCAAACAGGTAATAGACGGCCACGGCGATGACCGGTCCGCCCTCGCGCAGGGGGCGGTGGAATCGTTGACCACCCGTGAACGCGACGTCGCGGTGTGTTTGGCGAAAGGGGCGTCGAATGCCGAGATCGGCGCCGAGTTATATATGAGCGTCGCGACGGTAAAAGCCCATATATCCCGGATTTTCACGAAGCTCGATGTGTCGAACCGCGTGCAAGTGGCCATCCTGATGCACGACGCCGGGCTGGCGTAGGCGCGAGACGCTCAGCGCCTAACCAACGACCGCGCGAAGAAGGTCAAATTCGCCGGCCGCTCGGACAGGCGTCGGAGGAAGTACCCGTACCACTCCTGGCCGTACGGCAGGTAAACCCTTACCCGCGAACCAGATTCGACCAGACGTCGCTGTTCGTCGGCTCGGATGCCGTAGAGCATCTGGTATTCCCACGACGCCGATGAACGACCAGCCTCCTTCGCGAGTGCGCGCGCCGCCGCGATCATCATCGGATCATGCGTGGCGATCATCGGATACCCATTGCCCCGCATGAGAATTCGCAAACATCGCTGGTAGGAGTTGTCGACCGACGCGGATTTGGAGAACGCCACTGACACGGGTTCGGCGTACGCGCCCTTGCACAACCGGACTCGTGCATCAATCAGCGTGCGGCAGTCTTCCTCGGTTCGACGCAGATACGCTTGCAGTACGGTTCCGACGTCGGGATAGTCCGACTGAAGCTCTCGCAGAATGTCCAACCGATCGTCGACGGTGCCAGATCCTTCCGCATCGAGTGTCACCAACACGCCCGCGTGATGCGCTGCGGCACAAATCGTTCGGGCATGTTCGGTGGCGATCTTGCGGCCGTGCTCGGGCAGCGCCAATCCGACAGCGGTGAGCTTGAGCGAGACTTCCAATCGGCCGATGCCTGTGGCACCAACCTCAGACATCGCGGTGATGAGCGCCAGGTACTCCCGCACGGTGTCGGCGGCTGCCTGCTCGTCAACGGTATCTTCGCCCAGGTAGTCGACGGTCACCGACAGTCCGCCTGCGAGTTCCCGCGTCAGAACCGGCAGCAGGGTCGCGCGATCCGACCCGGCGACGAACCGGTCCACGACTTTCGAGGTAAGCGAATTGTGTTGGGAGAAGGACTTTATCGCGTGACTATCGGCCGCCGCGTTGATCGCCGGACGCAGCAGTGAATCGAAGACCACACTCATTAGTCGGCCGCCATATGCGGGTAGGCCGACGACGTCGGCGGAACGAAGGTCTCTTTGATGGTGCGCGTGGTCGTCCAGCGTGCGAGATTGGCACGAGAGCCCGCCTTGTCATTGGTACCCGACGCACGTGATCCGCCGAACGGCTGTTGTCCGACCACCGCTCCGGTCGGCTTGTCATTGATGTAGAAGTTGCCGGCCGCGTATCGCAGCGCCGACATCGCGGCATCGATGGCGGCTTGCTCACGGGCGATCACCGCACCGGTCAGCGCGTAGGACGCCGTCGAATCCACCACCGGCAGAATGGAATCGTACTCGTCATCCTCGTAGACGTGGACCGAGAGGATGGGTGCGAAATACTCGGTCGCGAACGATTCGTCGTGCGGATCATCCGATAGCAGGACCGTCGGGCGGACGAAATAGCCGACCGAATCGTCGCAGCTACCACCGACCGCGACGGTCACCGACGGTGAACTCTTCGCCCGGTCGATGGCAGCGACGGCTTTGTTGAAGGCGCGCCGGTCGATCAGCGCGCCACCGAAATTCGACAGGTCTCGCACATCGCCGTAGCGGAGAGCATCGGTCTCGGCGAGAAAATCGTCGCCCATCCGCTGCCATAGCGATCGTGGCACATATGCCCTCGACGCCGCCGAGCATTTCTGTCCCTGATACTCAAAAGCGCCGCGTATCAAGGCTGTTCGCAGCACATCGGGGTCGGCCGAGGTGTGTGCGACGATGAAGTCCTTGCCGCCGGTCTCGCCCACGAGGCGAGGATAGGTCCGGTAGGTCGTCAGATTCCGGGCGACCTCTCGCCAGAGATGCTGGAAGGTCGGCGTCGATCCGGTGAAGTGAATGCCGGCCAGATTCTCGTCCGCCAGCACGACGTCGGATACGTCCCGACCGTCACCGTTGACCAAATTGATGACGCCCGGTGGGAGCCCGGCCTCGTGCAGGACCTTCATCGTGAGATGGGCCGAATATGCCTGTGTGGGTGAGGGTTTCCACACCACGGTGTTACCCATCAGCGCCGGAGCAGTCGGCAGATTTCCGGCAATCGCGGTGAAGTTGAATGGCGTGATCGCGTAGACGAACCCCTCGAGCGGACGGTGATCGAGACGGTTCCACACACCCGGCGACGACACCGGCTGCTCGGCCAGGATCTCGCGCGCGAACCCCACGTTGAAGCGCCAGAAATCGACCAGTTCGCATGGACTGTCAATCTCGGCCTGCTGCACCGTCTTTGACTGACCGAGCATCGTGGCCGCCGCGACCCGTTCGCGCCATGGACCGCTGAGCAAGTCGGCCGCACGTAAGAGCACAGCCGCGCGATCGTCGAAAGAGGTTGCGGCCCAATCCGGTGCGGCGGTCAATGCCGCGTCGACCGCCGCGCGGGCGTCAGCATGGGTGGCGTTGGTGATAGTGCCGAGCCTGTCTCCATATGCGTGCGGCTGCACGACGTCGACAATATCGCCGCTACCGGTTCGCTCGGCCCCGCCGATAATGTGCGGGAACTCGTGTTGGCTGTCCGATGCGGCATCGAGTTGGGAAATAATGGCCGACCGTTCCGGTGATCCGGGTGCGTAGGTGTGTACGGGCTCGTTGACCGCGCGCGGCGGTGAGGTGATCGCGTCCATATCTCCAGTGCATCGCCGGATGAAGATCAAGACTATGGTCGATCAGCTAAGAAATGGCGCTAACATTTGTCCAAATGGACAAACCTGGCAGCCCTGTATCCGGCCGCGGCGTGCGGCTGGGAGAACTGCTGTCCGCACTCGGCGACACGGTGACCGGCCCTTCAGTCCTGCCGGACTTCGATCCCATCGTGGCTTCGGTTGCGCTCATTGACGCCGACGATGTGCACTTCGGCCTAGGCCAATCGACTCGGAGCGCTGACGTCATGCTGTTCGTCGGTCTCGATGAGCAAGCTGTTGCCCGGTGGTTTCGGGCCGCGTCTGACGCTGGATCCCTTCCTGCGGCGGTGCTGACAAAGAATCCGCCCGCCGGGATGGTCGGTGACCTGGTGGGCGCGGGCATCGCGGTGATAGCAATGGATTCGCGCGCACGCTCGGAGCGGATCTACAACGTGATTAGTCAGGTGCTCGACGACGCCGTCGTCGGCGACGCTGGCCGGTCCGGCCGTGTCGAAGACCTGTTCACTCTCGCGGGCGAGGTGGCGCGTCAGACCGGCGGTTTGGTGAATATCGAGGACGAACGCGCGCACCTGCTTGCCTACAGTGCCGCCGATGAGCAGGCCGACGAGCTACGCCGACTCTCCATTTTGGGGCGAGAGGGGCCACCGGAGATGATGGCCTGGCTTCGACGGTGGGGTGTACTCGACGCTGTACGCAACTCGACCGATGTGATTGCGGTACAAGCACATCCAGACCTCGGCCTGCGAGCTAGACTCGCCATGCCGATTCGGTCGGGTAGTGATGGCGAGTTCTACGGCACCATCTGGTTACAGCGGGCCGGGCGGGATTGGTCGCCCGACGTCGAACAGATTCTGCGCGGCGCGGCGGCTCTGGCGGGCCGTGTGATCGCCCGACGCCGAGCTGCGGGGTCTGCACACGACGATCTCGTTCGCCGATTGCTCGGGGCATTTGGGCCAGATGTCGACGTCGAGTACCTCGCGGGCGAATTTCATCTGCCGGTCGCCGTGGAAGTAGTGGTGGTCGCGTTCGGCGGAATCGCCGGCGAATCCGCCGGAGACGCAACTACTTTCACATCGTCGGAATTATCCGCGCTGACCTTGCACGCGAGTGCTGTTGCCCAGCAGTCGGTTACCGTGACGATCGGCTCTCGGGTGTACACAGTTCTGCCGGCAGATGGTTTGGCGGCCAAGGATATTCACCTATGGGCGCGCAGAGCCGTTGCCGCAGCGGCGCGGCTGTTCGGTCGACGGATTCGAGCAGTAATCGCCGGACCTGCGCCGGGGCTAGCGGGCGTCGCCGACCTGCGGGCGCAAGCCGACCGCGTTCTCAACGCGGCTACTCGTGAAGGTCATCTGATCCACGACGTCACCACGGTCGAAGCATCGCAAACCGGTATGTTGCTTGGCGAGATTGTCGGGCAGCTGGCCGCGCATCCGGAACTTGTCGACTCGCGAGTACGGGCAATCGCGGCGTCGGACGGCCAAACTGGCGGTCAACTGATCGCGAGCCTGAGCGCCTATCTCGATCACTTCGGTGATATCCGAAAAGCCGCGCAGGACTTGGGTATCCATCCCAACACGCTGCGCTACCGGATTCGGCGGATCAGTGAGGTGTCGGGCATCGACCTGAGCGACCCGGCGACCCGGCTCGTCGTCGCGCTGTCAGTGCGGGCCTTATGACCGTCGGCTGGCCGCTCGACGGTAGCGTCAGCACTACCACCGAGATTCGACGTCGCACCAGTGCATATGGCGTCGAGCCCCCATAGCGTCGAAGGCATGGCAACTTCCACGATGACCGCAGTCCCATCAGCACTCCCGTCCGCGTCGGCGCCGCGCCGCGCGTCGCCGTGGCAGATCATCGGCGGGACCCCGCGTCGATTCCTGACATCTTCCGATCCCTGGCGCGGCCTCGCGTACGTCGCGGTGACCGTGGTGGCCGGCTGGTTGTTGTTCTTCGCATATGTGGTGATCATTCTGCTGCCGCTCGCACCAGCCTGGTCGTATCTGCTGGGCAAGATCGAGCGCCAGCGGGTGGCGTTGTTGCGGGTGCCTCCGATCGGCGATCCGCATCGTCCACTAACCGGTTCGGTCACCGAACGGGCCGGCGCACGGCTCGGAGAGGCCGCTACGTGGCGAGAAGTCGCGTACTCGGTGGTACTGGCGGCGTTCGCGCCGATCGCCAGTCTGGGGCTGATTATCTATGGCGCCTTCTTTGGCGCGCTGCTGTTTTCGCCGTTCATAGCCCGCAGTGGTGAACCGATAAACATGGGACCGTGGGTCGTCGACTCGGTAGCCGAGTCGCTGTTGCTGGTATTGATCGCGATTCCGATTGGGGTTGTGGGACTGTACCTATGCGGTGCGGTGTCGGCCGCGTTCGCGTCGTTGGCCAGCGGGTTGCTGGGGCCACGTGAAGAAGAACTCGCCGCGCTGGTATCCAGTCTGCAGTCGTCTCGCGGTGTGTTGGTGACGTCCTTCGAGGGTGAGCGTCGGCGCATCGAGCGTGACCTGCACGATGGCCCGCAACAGGATCTGGTCGGAGCGTCGATGCAGTTGGGCGAGCTGGCACAGGCGACTGACGACACGCAGGTCCGTGCCGACATAGAAGCCGCGCAAACGAGAGTGGAGCGAGCTCTGTCTGGTCTTCGGGACACCGTTCGCGGCGTCTATCCGCAGGTGCTCGATGACTTTGGCATTGAAGCGGCCTGTGCCGAACTCGGTGGTCCCATCGCGGTGCGCATCCTCCCGAAGGCAGGATGGCCGTCGGGCCGACGGTTACCCGCCGACGTCGAACGTGGAATGTATTACACCGCAAGCGAAGCCGTCACCAATGCCGGCAAACACGGTCGGGCGTCCACGGTGATCATCGAATTCGACACCGCCGCGTCCGAGCTTGGGGAAGAGATCACGATGATCGTTACCGATGACGGTGTGGGCGGGGCCGACGTCGAGCGGGGGACCGGGCTGGCGGGTCTGATGGAACGTGCCGACGCACTCGGTGCGACGCTGACGTTGGCGAGTCCCGACGGTGGTCCGACGGTCTTGCGGTGGGCGAAGACTCTTTGAGTCGCCTGGGTGATCCGGCGCTCGGAGGTCTGCGATATGCCATGATCGGATGGATCGAAGGGAGTTCTCACCAGTGGGTGCGCGGATAGTCGTCGCGGAGGACTCGGTGCTTTTGGCCGAGGGGCTGGTTCGCATACTCCAGCGAGCGGGCCACGACGTGATCGCGACCGTCGCCGATGCGCATGCGTTGCGCGCCATCGATATTGGTGACGTCGACCTGGTGATTACCGACGTGCGGATGCCGCCGGGAGACGGTGATGACGGACTCCGCGCGGCTGTCGAGCTTCGGGAGCGACGACCGGGTCTGCCGGTCCTCGTGCTTTCCCAATACGTGGCCGCCGCCTACGCGCGCCGATTGCTTGACGCGACGTCGGGGTCTAGCGGGTCGGTGGGGTATCTGCTGAAGGAACGGGTAGGCCGGGTCGACGACTTTCTGCGAGCGGTCGACACGGTCTGCGCGGGCGGTGTGATCATCGACCCGGAGGTTATCGCAAAGATGTTCTCGCCCAGTGTGATTGATCGACTGACGCCGCGTGAATCCGAGGTGCTCCAGTTGATGGCCAAGGGGGCCAGTAACTCCGAAATCGCTGCCACGCTGGTGGTTTCCGACGCCGCGGTGGCCAAACACGTCGCCAACATCTTCGTCAAACTCGACCTGCCGCCGGAGTCGGAGAATCGTCGGGTGCGGGCGATCTTGATGTATTTGGCGCATGGTTGAGGTGGTGCCTAGTTGCCAATTCGGATTGAGTTCGAGCCGGATGCATCTACGCACTTCAGGTACGAGTCGGCGTGGCTGCGCCCGTCGACGTAGGGCCAGTTGCAGTCCCATCCCCGTACAGTCATGAACTGTCCCTGTCCCGCGGGCTTCCCGGCTTTGATGCCGGCCAGGTAGTCGCGAGCTACGGAGAGTGCTTCGCTGCAATCGACTTTGCCAGTGAGTACTACCACTGGCGTGCTTAAGCCGGTGTTCGGATTGGGGACCAGGTCACACATGATGCCGATCGGAGTCATCCGCCTCGAGGGTGCGGCTGAACTCGCGGTCGGGTTCGGGGTACTAGCGCTGGTGCGGGGTGCCCCGGTAGTCGAGCTGCTTGACAGGCTTGTCGTCGTGGATGAAAATGTCGACGGCGTGGTCGATGGTTCTGATTCTGTCGAAGAGCAACCCGCGCTGACGATCAGCAAGCCAGCGACCGCGAGTGCGCCCGATGACACTTTGAAGATTCTCCGGCCCATTGTTCCCTCCCGTCGTGCCTCTGACGTTCGCTTGTCGACCTACGGTCGTGGCGAATTCTGTTACGCACAATAGCGTTTTGCGAGGCGTTCTGTGACCGATCCGCCCCAAGCGGAAGCGCCGCCGTGGTTCCCAATGGACGGTGGTACATCTCGCCGCGGCCGATACCTCGATCGGCTGCCAGATCAGCGTCCCGAATCGGTGCCGTAGACTCACCTTCGTCTGATCACTCGCCACGCGGGTGGTCAGAAGGCGACTGATGCGAAGGTCCTCATCTTCCTCCAGTCCCCGCCCTCGTAGCTCAGGGGATAGAGCACCGCTCTCCTAAAGCGGGTGTCGCAGGTTCGAATCCTGCCGGGGGCACGTGGCCGACAACTACGCAGGAAATCCGAAGATCGTTCTCGTTACCGGCGCCTCCAATGGCATCGGCGCTGAAGCCGCCAGGCTATTCGTGCAGCGCGGGCATACCGTGTTCGGCACCAGCCGCAATCCAGACACCGTCGCGACCAAGGTTCCGGGCGTCACCTATCTGCGGCTCGACAATGCCGACGCCGCGTCGATCGCCGAGTGTGCCAAAGCTGCGGGCGACGTCGACATCCTCATCAACAACGCGGGCGAGTCGCAGGCCGGAGCACTGGAGGACACCCCGATCGAGGCGATCGAGGCATTATTCGCCAACAACGTCTTCGGCCCGGTCGCGCTGACCAAGGAATTGCTGCCCGGGATGCGGGAACGGCGGAGCGGCACCGTCGTGATGGTCGGTTCGATGCTGTCGAGTTTCCCGGTGGCGTTCCGGTCAAACTACGCCGCTACCAAGTCGGCGCTCAAGGCATTCGCGATGGCGAGCCGACGTGAGCTGGCGCCCTACGGCATTCGGATGTTCACGGTGGAACCCGGCACGATCGCCACTGGAATCGGCACGCGCCGCAGCATCTTTATTGGCGACGACTCGCCGTACAAGGCGGAATACGAAACCCTCGCGGCGGCAACTCGAAAGAATGAGGACAAGGGCCTCGACACCGCCGTGATGGCGAAAGTCATCGTCGACGCCGCACTGTCCGATGATCCCAAACCGCTCTATGCCAAGGGAAATCGCGCCGGTGTGGTGTTCTTCGCGCAACGTCTCCTGCCGCGTCAAGCCATCCTTGATCTGGTAGCCAAGGTCCACGGCCTGCCCAAGATTCGTGCCTAGCCATCGAATCGCACTGCGCGTCATCGGAATAGGGCCCGGCGGCGTCAAACAGGTGACGATACAGGCGATCGAGGCGCTGGCCGGTGTCGACGCGTTTCTCATGCTCGACAAAGGAACGGCCAAACAGTCGCTGCTCGACGCGCGGACCGCGATCCTCGACGCCTATGCGCCAGCGGGGTACCGCGTCGTGGAGATTTCTGATCCCCCTCGGGACCGTCGGCCCGACGATTACGACGCCGAAGTCCGGCGGTGGCACCGAGCTCGGGTCGACGCTATCGCGACGGTTCTGCGCTCCGACATCCCTGACGGTGGCGTGGCAGCATTTCTTGTGTGGGGCGATCCAGCGCTATACGACAGCACGCTGCGTATCGTCGAACAGCTTGCGGCACTTGATGATTTGACGCTGGATGTCGAAGTGATCCCCGGAGTGACCAGCGCGTCGGCGTTGACCGCAGCACACGGAATAGTCGCGCATCGGATCGGTGAACCGATCCATGTGACCACTGGACGCCGCCTTTCGGAAACACCGAAAGAGGTTGCGGGAAACCAGATTGTGATGCTCGACGGTGACTTAGCTTTCCTACGAACCGCCGATGCCGACGATGAGATCTGGTGGGGCGCTTATGTCGGGACCGACGATGAGATACTGATCAGCGGGCGGGTAGGTGACGTCGGGGAACAGATCCGGGCAGTACGCGAGGAAGCGCGGAAGCGGATCGGGTGGATCATGGATATTTACCTGCTACGGAAGAAAAATTCATCCCCGTGAGGGTGCTCGGAGGGCATATTTCCCTTCGAACCTGTTGAGGGGGACGATAATTCACAGAACGCGAGCAGTCCCCGGATTTACCACTCCTCGGACAGCACCCGCAGAATGTCGTCGCGCAGTTCCTTACGGCAGATGACGAAGTCAGGCATATAGGCGTGCGGTGTGTTGTACACGATCTCGGTGCCATCAAGACGGCTGCAATGCAAACCGGCCGCCAACGCCACACCGACCGGCGCGCAATTGTCCCACTCGTACTGGCCGCCGCCGTGAACATAGGCATCCACCGACCCGCGCACGACCGCCATCGCCTTGGCGCCGGCAGAGCCAATCTGCACAATGTCCAGGGACAGCAGATTGGCCACCAGCGCACTCTCATACGAACCGCCGAAACGTGAGGTCGCGATACGGCCGGTCAACTCACCGGAGACCGTCGGCACTTCGTCGGTGCGGAAAAGTTCACCCTTCGCGGGCAAAGACACCGCGGCTGCCGTCGGGCGACCGCCCTCGGTGAGTGCGACGTGCACGGCCCAGTCCGTGGTGCCCGAAGCGAATTCACGAGTGCCGTCGAGCGGATCGATGATCCAGACGCGCTTCGCGGTGGACCGGTCGCCGACGTCGTCGGCCTCCTCGGACAGCACGGCGTCGTGTCGGCGATGCCGGTTCAGGACCGTCGAAATCCATGCCTGCGCCATCGCATCGCCGACGTCACCGAGTTGGCGACCATCGAGTAGATGCTGATGTCGCACACCGAGCAGGATTTCGCCTGCACCCTGGGCGATGTGGGCGGCGAGTTCGGCATCGGTGTATCGAGAAGACATTCCCTCCGATGCTACGCAGTCGAGGCGGGCTGGGTGACAGGAGACCGCGAAAGCGCGTGTTCAGGCATCGGGTGCGGCACACTAGATGCCATGCCCGAACTTCCCGAGGTGGCAGCGATTGCCAACTTCCTCGACGACCGCGCGACGGGTTTCCCAATCCGCCGCGTCGACGTCGCATCCCTGGCCGTGTTGAAGACCGCCGACCCGCCCTACACGGCGCTGGCCGGTCGGGTCATCTCTCGGGTGCACCGCATCGGCAAGTATCTGATCATCGAAACGACGCCGGGCGCTGATGCGCCCGCCGACGCCGAGCCGGTGATCGACCTGATCATCCATCTGTCACGCGCGGGATGGTTGCGCTGGAGTGAGAACCTTTCGCCGACGCCGCCCCGGCCGGGAGGCAAGGGGCCCATCGCATTACGGGTGCACTGCGGCATGCCGGGCGAAGGATTCGACGTCACCGAAGCCGGCACCCAGAAGCGACTGGCAGTATGGGTAGTCCGCAAGCCCGACGACGTGGAGCGGATCGCGTCACTCGGCCCTGACGTACTGGGCTTGTCCCGCAATGACTTCGGCGACATCCTGGCCACAACCGGCGCGCGGATCAAGAATGTGCTCACCGATCAGCGCGTCATCGCCGGCGTCGGCAACGCGTACTCCGACGAGGTCCTGCACACCGCGAAACTGTCGCCGTTCGCGACGTCGAAAAACTTGACGGGGCAACAGTTGGATGACCTGTACCAGGCGATCCGCGACGTTCTGGCCGACGCGACGTCGAGGTTGGAGGGGCGGGAGGTCGCGAAGATGAAGTCGGAGAAGCGAACCGGGCTGCGTGTGCACGCCCGGACCGGACTTCCGTGCCCAGTCTGTGGCGACACGATCCGCGAAGTGTCATTCGCCGACAGGTCATTTCAGTACTGCCCGACGTGTCAGACGGGTGGGAAGGTACTGGCGGATCGTCGGATGTCGAGGTTGTTGAAGTAGTTGGGCGGTCGGTTTGGTCGGGCCGGGTTTCGAGGTCGTCTCACCGCGTCTCGATACACCAGCCGTCTCGCAGGCTCGTCGGCTGGCACTCGACGATCGGCGGGGGTGGCACTCGACGATCGGACGGCTTGGCACTCGACGGTCGAAGGGGGTGGCCACTCGACGACCGGAGGCGCTACTCCGCCGACGCTGTCACCCGCACCGGCACGTTTTTCATCAAGGGCTGGTCGCTCTGGGTGCTGTAGTCGGCGATGCCGATCAGCGCGTTGCACTCGGGCATGTAGCCGGCCGCCGCTCCCTTCGGCAGGTCGTAACGCAGGGCGCGGAAGCGGCGAATCGTGCGGACTGAGCCGTCCTTCGACGTCGACGTGATGTCGACGAAGTCACCCTCGGACAGCCCGCGCTCGGCCATATCGGTCTCATTCAGGAAGATCAATTCACGGATGTTCTTGATGCCGCGATACCGGTCGTTATTCGAGTAGATGGTGGTGTTCCACTGGTCGTGGCTGCGCATCGTCTGCAGAATCAGCACATCGGCATCGTCGGGAATCACGTTGGGCAGCGGCGCAAGTGAGAACTCCGCTTTGCCCGACGGTGTACGGAAGTCACGTTCTCGCGCGGGCTGCGGAATCCGGAATCCGCCGGGCTGTTTGATGAGGTCGTTGAAACCCTCGAATCCGGGCAGCACCTTCGCCATCACGTCGCGGATGCGGTCGTAATCGTCGGCGTACCACGACCACGGCGTCGCACTGTCGGGCAACGTGGCTTCGGCGATGCCGGTGAGAATCGCTGGCTCCGAAAGCAATTGGGGTGATGCCGGCCGGCGTTTGCCCACCGAGATATGCACCATGCTCATCGCGTCCTCGACCGTTTGTCCCTGCACCCCGCCAGCGCGTTCGTCCTTCTCGGTGCGGCCGAGGCAGGGCAGGATCAACGCTTCCCGGCCATGTACCAGGTGACTGCGATTGAGCTTGGTGCTGATCTGCACGGTCAGATCGCAATTGCGAAGTCCCGCAGCGGTATACGCGGTGTCGGGTGCGGCCATCACAAAGTTGCCACCCATGCCGACGAAGACTCTCACTTCGCCCGCGTTCATGGCCTCGATGGTGGCGACGGTGTCCAGTCCGTGTTCGCGTGGCGAGACGATGCCGCATACTTCGTCGAGCTTGTCCAGGAATGCCGCGCTCGGTCGGTGGTTGATACCGCAGGTGCGGTTACCTTGCACGTTGGAGTGTCCGCGCACCGGCGATGGCCCGGCACCTTCGCGGCCGATATTTCCGCGCAGCAGAAGGAGATTCATGATTTCGCGGACGGTGTCGACACCGTGCTCATGTTGGGTGATGCCCAGGCACCAGCTGATAATGGTCTTGCCGGATTCGATATACCACCGGCCGACCTCTCGGATCAGTTCCTCGGCGAGCCCGGACTGAGTGACCAGGTCATCCCAGGTGGTCGATTCGACCAGGGCCCGGTACTCGTCGAGCTGATGGGTGTATTCGGCGAGGAATTCGTTGTCGAGGACGGTGGGATCGGTTGCCGCCGCTTCGAATACCGTCTTGGCGACACCGCGGATCAACGCGAGGTCGCCACCGGGACGCACCTGCAGATTCAGGTCCGATGTCTTGGTGGCCCGAAACAGCGCCATCTCCAACATCTCGTGCGGCACAATGGTTTTCGTCGCGCCAACCTCGACCATCGGATTGATATGGACGATCTTCGCGCCACGCCGCGTTGCCTCGGCGAGCGCGGTCAGCATGCGCGGCGCATTAGACGCCGCGTTGTTGCCCATCACGAACAGCAGTTCGGCCTGTTCCCAGTCGTGGGTGTCGACGGTGCCTTTGCCGGTCCCGATCGACGCGGTCAACGCACGTCCCGACGCCTCATGGCACATGTTGGAGCAATCGGGCACATTGTTCGTGCCGTATTCGCGTGCGAGCAATTGGTAGAGGAAGGTCGCCTCATTGCTGAGTCGGCCCGAGGTATAGAACGACGCCTGGTCGGGTGATGCGAGCGATCGCAGTGTGCCGCCGATCATTTCGAAGGCGCTTGCCCACGAGATCGGCAAGTAGCGATCGGTGTCCGGGTCGTAACGCATCGGCTCGGTGAGCCGCCCCTGGTTCTCCAAGTCGAAGTCGGTCCAGTCGGCGAGTTCGGTGACGGTGTGCTCGGCGAAGAACCGGCTGTCGACCCGTTTGGGGGTCATCTCCCAGGTGACGTGTTTGACGCCGTTCTCGCAGAAGTCGAGGGTCAGTTTGTTGTCGTCGGGCCACGCGCAGCCGGGACAGTCGTAGCCGTCGGAGTGGTTCATTACGAACATCGAGTGCGTGCCTCGACCCAGCTCGCGTTGTTTGGCGAGGATCATGCCGACCGATTGCGCCGCGCCCCACGATGCTGCCGCGTGCCGGTACGGTTTGCTCGACCACTTGCCGTCGGTCAACGGTCCGAACCCGCCTTGCCGGGGCACAGTGGGCGCCAGCCCCGGCACGCGGTCGGTTGCCGTGTTCTCCGCCGAGGGCGGCGAAGTCGGAACGGGCTTGTGCACCTTAGGTTTTGGTGAGTGATCGATGGTCATCGCGGAGTCGCTTTCGTGGGCTGGGCTATGGGGCTGGGTGATTCGCGGGTTATCCCGGGACGGCCGAGAGGCGTGCGTCGGCGACTATTCGATCGGGTCGGGTGTAGACGTTCATGGTTTCGCCGCGAAGGAAACCGACGAGAGTCGTCCCCGACGTGTCGGCGAGTTCGGCTGCGAGTGACGATGGCGCCGACACCGCGGCGAGTATCGGGATACCAGCCATGACCGCCTTCTGCACGAGTTCGAAGCTGGCGCGCCCGGACACCTGTAACACTTTGCCGCGCAAGGGAAGTCGATTGTTTAGTAGCGCCCAGCCGACGACCTTGTCGACGGCGTTATGCCGTCCGACGTCTTCGCGAAGCACGAGCAGCTCGCCCGACGTCGCGTCGAAGAGGGCCGCCGCGTGCAGCCCGCCGGTTTTGTCGAAGGCGGACTGATGCTCGCGGAGGAGGTCGGGGAAGGTGGCGAGGAGGCTGGCGTCGAGGGTGACCGAGTCCGCGGCGACGTCGAATCTGGACACGGTCGCGACGGCGTCGATGCTGGTTTTGCCGCATAGGCCGCACGAACTGGTCGTGTAGAAATTGCGCGCGGCGGTTGACGGCAGCACGACATCGGGGGCAAGTGCGACGTCGAGAATGTTGTAGTCGTTTCCGGTGCTCGTGGCACCCGAACCCGGTCCGCCGCAATGTATCGCCGCCCGGAACTGTTCAGCGTTATCGATGACGCCTTCGGAGATGAGGAAGCCGGCAGCCAACTCCACGTCGTGGCCGGGCGTGCGCATGGTCACTGCGAGTGCGGAACCGCCGATGCGGATTTCGAGGGGTTCTTCGACGGCGAGGGTATCTACCCGGCGCTGGGCATCGCCGCCGACGGTGATCTTCGTCAGCGGCCTGCGCGTCGTAATTCTCCCCATGTCTTCTGACCGTACACCGCGTTCACTGGCAGTTCAGCGTTCGTGCCTCGATAGGCGGCAGGTAGGTTGGCCGCTATGACCACACGGCAGAAGATTTTGATTAGCGGTGCGAGTTCCGGGCTTGGTGAGGGGATGGCCCGTGAGTTTGCGAAGAAGGGGCGGGCGCTGGCACTCTGCGCGCGACGTGCGGACAAACTCGACGCCCTGGCGGCCGAGATTGGACCCGACGCCGCGCAGGTCGCGACGGCGACGGTCGATGTCACCGACGTCGACAGCGTCGGTCCCGCGTTTCGTGACCTAGCCGACGAACTCGGCGGCCTCGACCGCGTGATCGTCAACGCGGGATTGGGGAAAGGTGCGCCGCTGGGTACCGGCAAGATGCACGCCAACATCGAGACGATTCAGACGAATCTTATTGGGGCGGTTGCGCAAATCGAGGCGGCGCTCGAGATTTTCCGCGAGCAGAACGCCGGCCACCTGGTTCTCATTAGTTCGATGAGCGCGATTCGTGGGCTGCCGAAGGCGCAGGCGGCATATTCGGCGTCGAAGGCGGGACTGTCGGCGTTGGGGCAGGGACTGCAGGCTGAGTTCGCGAATTCGCCGATCACTGTCTCGGTGATCGCGCCGGGCTATATCGAGACCGATATCAACCGCGGCGTGAAGACGAAGCTGATGGCGAAGACCGACGAGGGTGTGCGTGCGCTGGTGAAAGCGATCGAAGCCGAGCCGCGGTTCGCGCCGGTACCGAATTGGCCGTGGGTGCCGTTGTCGTATGCGCTGCGGCATTTGCCTGATGCGGTGAGTCAGCGACTGGTGTAGGAGCGCGACCTGGTCACGATAGGTCGAATGTGGGTCGGGGAAATGACATTAAGCCCGCGCCGATCGACTTCGTGTCGTACCCTTCCATCGAGGCGGGGGCGAGGTGTCCCGCGCAACTAGGCCGAGGGACATCGAGGATGACAGAACAGCAATCGCCATACGGTGCTGTACCGCACGGGGCTCAACCGGTACCGGCAGTAGCGGACTATTCCGGTTTTTCAATCGGCGCCGTCGTGACGATTATCGGATCGATTCTGGCGTTGGCCTCTTATCCGCTGGTTTGGTACGTGGCGAAGATTGACGACGCGGCGACGATCACGGGCTTCGGCACAACTCATAGCACCGACACCCTTGAGGTCACCTACAAGTCGAGCAAGCTCCACTGGGCGGTAGCCGCGGCGGGAATCGTGTTGTTGATCGTCGGGATCACCCGGTTGATCGGGAAGTACACCGACGCTTGGAAACGTCCGACTTTGATTGTGGGTGCCATCGGTGTCGCGGGAGCGGTAGCTAGTGCGGTCCTCGTCGATGGTGACTTCAAACTCGGGACGGGCGTGTATCTCGCACTGGTTGGCGCGATCGTCGCGCTGGCGGGAGGGGCGCTAATCGCTGTTGCCAAGAAATAGCGGCCACCGAGGTTGCCGCCGACTTCACGGCGTGAAATGTGATTCATATCACTGCATGTGACTATGTAGGGCGTTGAAGTTGCAGCGCCCGGGCCTGTGTAGAAGACTTCTGCGCCGAAAGCAGTAATCGCTACGCATGTAACCGGATGACCAGTTCATTTGTCCGACTAACGAGTGCGGTAACATGCTGCGCGAGCGGGTCGGAGGGTTCGATTACATGCGAAAAGCCATGGGTGTCATGGGAGTTCTACTGGCGATTGCTCTGGTAGCGGGATGTTCGTCCCGATTGAGCAAAGACGACGAGGCGACAAAACAGGACGTGCCATCAGTGCAGTTGAGGGCATGGTCGCAGTTGCATAGCGAGCCCTACGGCATCCCAGTACGCGCCCTGCAGTCGTACGCGTATGCCGCGGCCGCGATGGATAAGGCAGTGCCCGGCTGCGGCATCGGCTGGTCAACTCTGGCGGCGATCGGCGCGGTTTCCAGCGAACATGGCAGCGCTGACGGTTCGTCAATCGGAAACGACGGCATCGTGGCGCCGCAACTGCGAGGGCTGACCCAGGCGAATCCGGAGCGCGCGAAGCCCATCGCTGATACCGACGCCGGGCGATACGACGGAAACGACAGCATCGACGTCACTATGGGGCCGATGCAGATCATGCCCAGCAAATGGGAGCAGTTCGCGACCGATGCCGATAATGACGGCAAAGCCGATCCGGACAATTTCGACGACGCCACCCTGACTGTCGCCAGGTACTTGTGTGCGGCAGGTGGGGACCTTCGTAAGTCCGATGGTTGGGCCGCAGCGGTGGCGCAATTCAATTCGACGCCGGGGTTCTTGGACAAAGTACACGCGTTCGCCGGCCGGTACGGGCGCTGAATCGTGGGGATGAGGAACGTTCAGATGAAGACCACAACCACGAAGAAGCGTGTTGTCGCTGGCTGCGTATTGAGCCTTTCGGCGACATTGGCGCTTGCGAGTTGCTCGTCGAACTCCGGTAATTCGCAACAGGCGCAGGCGCCCAATCTCAACGCTCAGCCGCAATTGAGTGTGCCGAATGTGCAAAACGCGGCGATGATCGTTCCTCCCGCTCCGGCCGTTCCGGAATTGCCGAAGGGCGGCGATGACAAACCGTCGGTGACGGTGGTACCCGATCAGAATTCACCGGCCCCGACTGGTCCCGGTAATGACTTGTACCCGGCGCCGAAGAACGAAAACGTCGGCGAGAAGCGCGGAAACGGCCAGCCGATCACCAAGGGTGGCGTGACCAACGCTTTCGTCACGAAACTGACCGGGTCGCAGTCCGCCGACCACACCGATACCAAGTGGGGCGTAGCGGGCGCGGGTAACGCGGTCATGTGGGACAACGGCAGTGGCCAGGTCATCACCATGTTCGGCGACACATTCGGTACGCCGCGCCCCAAAGGCGAGTCGAGTGGTCAGCCGCCCTACGTGAGTGGTGCGGGCCTGAACCTGCCGATAATGCCCAAGGAGATCCCGTTCCCAGCGCTGCCGTATGTCAATCTGAAGCAGGGCGGCAAGCAGGGGTCGGGCTACGCCGGTGACACTGGTACGTCCGCGCCGACCGGATTCGATTGGCGCGTAAACACTTTGGCCTATAGTTCCACCCGCAATCTCAATCAGATGAGTTACAACTCATTCCTGAGCAACCGTGCCAACCATGCGCGGGAAGTGATTCCGGCGCGGCGCGTTAACGGTTCGGAGATAACCACGTTGCCGACGTCGGGTATCTCGATCGGCGGCAAGCAGTACGTGTCCTACGCGTCGATCCGTCGCTATGGTCCGGCTCCCGGGTCCTGGACGTCGAATTATTCGGGTATCGCCGTGTCCGGCGATAACGGTGCGACCTGGCGGAAATCGGGTAGTGCTTTCTGGACCAACGCAGGCCCAGCACGGAACTTCCAAATGCCGGCGCTCGCGAAACGCGGCGGCATGGTTTACATGTTCGGCACCGAACAAGGCCGCGTCGGTGGTGTCTACGTGGCGCGAGTTCCCGCGAACCAGATCATGTATCGCGCCGCATACCAGTACTGGACCGGTACCCACTGGCAGAAGGGGCTCACCGCTGAGCCGCGCGCAGTGGTGTCCGGCGGCGTAGGCGAGGTTTCGGTGCAATACAGTCCCTCGCTGCGACGTTGGCTGATGCTGTCGACCGACGTCTTCAACAACGGCATCGTGTTGCGACAGGCTGCGAATCCGCAAGGGCCGTGGACGTCGCCGCAGGTGGTCGCGTCGGCCGCGAACTACCCATCGATCTATGGTGCGAGTATTCACCCGTGGTCGAAGGGTAATGACCTGTACTTCACCATGTCGCAGTGGTCGAGTTACAACGTCTACTTGATGCACGCGACCGTGACGCGCCGCGGAATTCCCGCGCCGTCACCGACCGTTCCGGAGATCCCGTTGCCCGGCGGAGCGCGCATTCCATTCGGTCCGGCGCCTGATCTTGGCGCACCGAAACTCCCGACTTTGCAGCTGCCTGACTCGATGCAGGGGCCCGGTAGCGGGCGGAACGCTCCGCGCGGTCCGGGTGGGTGATTTGAATTATTGCGGCGGTGATCCGATACCGCTAATGTTGGCTTTCGTCGTAGGTAGTTAGTTCAGGTAACTGGAGGGTTTGTCATGGCTGGTTTCTTTTCGGTCGAGCATGCTGCAGTCAAGGGGCATGCCTCGAATTTGCAGGATGCGGTAGGAAAGTTCACTTCGAATTCATCTGAATTCGAGTCGGCGATGGAGGATCTGCTGGGCAAGATCGACGGTGGCGCAAAGGAAGCGTTGTCGGGTCTGAAGGACCAGTGGAAGTCAGCGGCTGACCAGGTGAATAAGGCCCTGGGTCAACTGGGTGCTCGGACCGAGCAGGTCTCGTCGGACTACACCCGTGGTGAGTCTGACCAGAACGATACGGTTCGTTCGGCGGGAGCACATATGAACTTCCACGACGCCGAGAACACCAACATCTAAGACCGACTTCTTTTGGCCCGTTTATTCTTTGATTGGAGCGTGTGATGACGGATTACTCATATGACCATGGTGCGGCGCAGCAGGCTGAGGAACGTGTGGAGACAGCGGCCACCAACCTGCAGTCGGCTGTTGACGAACTCGAAGAGCATGTAACGAAGTTGGCCTCGGCATGGTCGGGTGACGAGCATGAGACCTACTCGGGTATCCATGGGAAGGTTTCCCGAGGATTCGATTCGATTACTCAGGTGCTGACGCAGATTCGACAGACCCTAGGTGACAATTCACAGCAGGTGTTGTCAATGCAGAAGGGTATTAATAACACCATTTTGCACGGCTGATTCCGGGTATGGTCTCGGCTGATTCGTTGCTGGTTCTTTCAGGAGGGTGAAAGTTAATGCCTGCTGCGCTGTTGCCTCCGTTGGAGACATTTACGGCTCCGGTGGATACGTCGCGGATGTGGTTGGGAGGCACGCCCACGTCGGTGGTAGCCGGCGCGGACAAGTATCTCAAGTTTGCCGACCACGCGGATAATGCAGCGCGGCTGTTGCGGTCGTTAGACACTGCTGATTTTCAGGGCGATGAGGCTGAGAAGTTCCGGTCGAAACTTGATGACCGGTTGCCTGACTGGCTGACCAAAGTGGCGACGGCGCATCGCAATGTTGGCACCGGTATCAAGGTGTTCGGTGGAGTGTTCACCACTGAGCACACGCTGATGACGTCGATTCGCGCCCAAGCGCCGGGATCGCATCAGGCGGTTCAGACCGCCGCGCACAACGTCAACCGGCTAGAAGCCGAGTTGGTGGTTGCCGAGGGGGCAGAGGCGTCGGCGTCGGCAAATTTGACGCAGGCCAAGGCTGCGGTCACAGCCGCCGCTGCGACACCGGGGTTACCCGCGGCGGTGGCTAATGAGACCCAGGCGGATTCGACATTTGCCGCTGCTGAGGCGCACGCGAATCGGGTACGCGCTGAGTTAGCCGCCGCGTGGACCCATTACCACAATATGATGACCGCGTGGAATGGTCTGCTTTCGCAGGCCGATGGTGTGCATACCGCGATGGATACGGCGTCGAAGACGGCGAAGGGCGTCATCGACAAGGAGCACGACACTCCGTTTGAGAAGAATCCGTCGGGTGTGAGCGGGTTCTTTAAGAGCATCGGCGATTGGATTGATGATCACGCCGATATTCTGGGAAAGATATCGGAACTCTTGTTGTTCGCCGGCGGCATTCTTGCGATGTTCCCTGGTTTGGGAACAATCATCGGCGGCGCGCTGGCCGGAATTGGTCTGGCGATCAGCGCGGCATTGGTACTCACTGGAAATAAGTCGTGGGGACAGTTCGCCATTGACGCGGTAGGGGTGATTCCCGGGGTCGGCAAGCTCGGCCAGGTGGGTAAGCTCGGGAAGCTGGCGAGCGAAAGCAAGTTCGCCAAGGGCGTTAAGAATGTATTCTCCTGCGGTGAGCCCGTCGACGCGGCGTCGGGAGAGTTGATCGATACCGAAATCGATTTGCGTATCGACGCGGCCTTCCCACTGATTCTCGAGCGGTCACATATCTCGTCATTCCGTGCGGGACGCCTATTCGGCCCGTCGTGGTGCTCGACACTCGACGCTCGAGTTGAGATCGACGCCGACGGAGTCACGGTCCTCACTGCTGATGCGGCGGTCCTTCGGTATGCGCACCCCTCGGATGAAAACGAGGTGATGCCCGAGGTCGGCACCATGCCGTTGTCTTTCGTCGATGGCGCTTACCGCATGCGTGATGTTCGAACGGGCGTCACGTATGAATTCGCTCTGTTCGGTGAAAGGTCGTCGCTGGAATCCAGTGGCCCTATCAGCGAGTCCAGTATTGGTGGAGCGCTGGACATGTCACTGGTTATCGGTGTGTCTGCGATAGTGCACCACTCTGGGCATCGCATCGACATCGAATACGACGCTCAGAGCGGACACATTACGCAGCTGCGGCATTCCGGTGGTGCCACGGTCGAAGTTGCCACTGACGAGGTGACTGGTTTGGTCACTCAGTTGACGGTTAGCAGTGACGGTAAATCCGACGTCGTTCGGCAATTCGACTACTCGTCTTCAAATGACCTCGTTGCGGTGACCAATTGGTCAGGGCAGGCGCTTCGCTACGAATACGACGGTGATCACCGGTTGACCGGCTGGACCGATCGGAACGGGCATTCATATCGCCACCGATATGACGACATGGGCCGCGTCGCGGTTCAAGCCGGTACGGGTGGCGTGTATGCGAATGCGTTCGTGCATCTGCGGGACACCTACGAAGGTGCGCCAGCCGCCGGTCATGTGCTCGCATTGATCGAATCGGTCACCGAACTCGACTCCACTGTCGATCTCGTTGGAATCAATACGCGGCTCGATCGCCTCGCCTCGTTGCCGCTGGCGTCAGCTATCAGCGAGCACGGTCTGTCCGCCGCTGGCATCGAATTCCATATTGACGCTCGCGATGGCTCAATCAGTGTCGGACGAGTTGTACCGGAAGCCCCCGTCGTAGATGAAGTGCTGGGGCGGTTGAGGGTTCATGTATTTCGCTCGACTGCTGATGGAGATATGTGGCAACACATTGATCCTGCTGGCGGAGTGACCACCTACAGTCATCGGAATCACGAGGTTGTGTCGGTAGTCGACCCAGTTGGCGGCGAGACTCTGATCGAACGAGACGAGTTCGGTGCTGTTACCGCGACCACCGAACCTGATGGCGCGCGTACGTCGACACTGTTCGCAGGATTGGGTGTTCCGGTTCGACAGGTCGACGCGATGGGCCGCGTGACCGAGCTTGAGGTGGACGCCGCGGGAAATGTCACGGCGATTATCGATCCCAGTGGGCGCAGGACGGTTCGTGAGTTCGAATATAGGACTTCTGGATCGGTTCTCTCCCGAATTGTGGATTCATCGGGTCTAACGACCGAAGTCACGTGTGATGACGCGGGACGGCCGACATTAGTTGTGGAACCCGGTGCGCGCGTATGGACATATGCCTACGACGCGTTCGGCAATATCGTCGAAGCGACTGATCCCGAGGGCAATACCACGACTCAAGTCTGGAATCCCGATCACCTGCTGACCCTGCAGACGAATCCGGACGGGACGACTCAAACCGGTGAATATGACGGCGAAGGCAACCTGGTGGCGGCGGTCGACGAGGCCGGTCATCGGGTGGCCAGTGAGTTCGGCCCAATGGATTTGCCCCTGGTATCTGTGGCGGCAGACGGCGGGCAATTGCGCACGAGCTACTCGACGCAGGGTGAACCCGTCGCAGTAACTAATCCTGATGGAATGATCTGGCGGTTCGACCGGGATGAGGCCGGCCGCGTCCGATCGGAATCCGATTTCAATGACGCGGTTACGTCGTACGAATACGACGCGGCAGGTCGCGGCATATCTCGTGTCGATGCGTTGGGTCGTCGTTCGGTCACCGAGTATGACGCCGTTGGCAGGGTAGTACGTGTCAGCGCGGACGACGACGTCAAGAATTTTGAATTCAACGCGGCGGGCGAGCTCATCTCGGCGGTGAACAATGACGCGCGCGTGGAATACCAGCGCGATGGCTCGGGTCTGATCGTCGGCGAGACCGTGAATGATGTCTCGGTATCGTGGCGGTGGTCGCCCGACGAATTGAGCGTCACCCGCACGGTGGACGGATCACGGTTGGGCCCGGCCGGAGGCGTGTGGTCGACCCTGTTCGAGTTTGATCCATCCGGTCGGATCGGCTCGGTCGTTACGGCTGGCCCGGATGCTGGTGTCGGCGGGGCGACCGGTATCGACGGCTTGCGATTCTCTTATGATCAAATCGGCCGCGAAGCAGGGCGAGCCATCGGGTCCTTGTCGCGGCTCGGGTTCGGATACGACTCTCGGAACCGGCTGACTTCTCTGCAGATCGGTGCGGCTGGCGATCCTCGCTCCGGCAGCTCGGATGCGCGGGTCGTCGGAGGCCGCAGATGGTCGTATAGGTCCGACACCTACGTCGAATCGTTGACGGACCTGGCGTCGGGACGGACCAAGCGGTTCGGACTCGACTCAGCGGGGCGCGTCTTATCGTCATCAGTTGATCAGTCTCGTCAGGAAGAGCGGTACGCGTACTCGCCGGCTGGCGTGCTGGCGGCGAGCGACGGCGTCGCGAGTAGTTCAGAAGGGGTGGCCTCCTCGCCGGTCGCCGGCGTCGCTCGCGTTGAACAGTCGGATCGTGTGGGTTCGGCCGGCACGCATGTGACTCGCGCGGGTCGATCACGCTTCTCCTACGACGCTGCTGGTCAGATGGTCATGCAGACGACGTCCAGGTTGTCGCGTAAGCCGTCGGTGACACGTTTCGAGTACACCACCAATGGCCAGATCCGCACCGTATTGTCACCTGATGGCACGCGGTGGCGCTACGGGTACGACGCTTTCGGCCGGCGTGTTTCCAAGCGGCATACGTCCGCCGACGGGCGATTACTGGATTCAGTTGTATTCGGTTGGGACGGCGATGACCTCGCCATCCAGGTCAACACGGCACACACTCCCCGCGCCGGACTCGGTGCGGGTGGTGCTTCGGCGTGGGTCTGGACGTATCACCCTGCCACTGGCGACCCGCTGGAGCAGCACGCACGGCATTACAGCCCAGGTGTAGGTGCAAGTGACGGACTCGCCGGGCAGCCGTCCGCCGTCGGATCGGTCGCAAGTTCGCAGGCGTCGATTGACGCCGAATTCTATGCGATTGTCGCCGACCTCAATGGTGCGCCGACCGAGTTGATCGACCCCGCCTCCGGGCAGATCGCCGGCCGGGCCAGTTCCACAGTCTGGGGACAGACTCGATGGACCGGTGCCTCAACGGTTCTGAGATTCGCCGGACAACAGTTCGATCCCGAAACCGGACTGCACTACAACCGACACAGGTACTACCACCCCGAGACGGGTAGCTACACGAGTAGCGATCCGCTGGGCGTGGCTCCCAACCCCGCTTCGGCTACCGCATATGTGCACAACCCGTACACGTGGATCGATCCGCTGGGTTTGAAAATGTGTGGGATAGCCAGCATCTTCAAGGGGGAGCAGGGCGTAGCGAGAGCCACTCGTGACCTTGCCTCGCGGAACTGGGAGGTCATTGGTAAGGAAGTTACTATCAAGGGCGCTGGCAAACGAATGAGGGCTGACCTAGTTGTCCGTAACCAAATTACGGGAAGTAAGGCTATCGTCGAAGTCAAGAATGGTCCATTCGCGAGATTTACGAGGAATCAGAAAGTTGTCCTCCCACATATTGAAAATGGTGGAGCAATTACTTTCCACGGAGGTAATGCGCAGACTATGGCCGAGAAACTCGCGAAAATAGATCCGGGGAGTAATTTCAAACTGAGCCAAGCTCATTCCGATTTCTCCACGATAATGATGAAATACTAAGATCTGCAAAGAAGGTGAAAGGCAGTGAAAAAAGGGCGATCTTTGATCCGTGAGTTTGAAAATCGAGTCGCCGCTCAGTTGTCTGATCAGTTGGTCGAGGTCTCTAAGTTTAGACCTATAGAGAACGGGCGATTAGAAATTGATATCTCTGAAGGCTACAAGGTTCGCATCTCTCTTCACGTTGACCTGGGCGTTGAAGATCGCTCCGACGCAGTCTTTGCGGAAGTGAATACGATTCTTTCATTGATTTCTGCACGTGCCGGAGAGTTGTTTCGGGAGGACGCTTATAGCAGCGGTCAGGTATGGATCGCCGGTCTTGGTGCCCTCGTGGTCTCTCCGGATCGCTGGAAAATTGCTATAGATGAGGAATCGGGGCAAATTACCGATTTGGAACGCGCACATCGCTATGCGTTGGCCGTGGATTCCGCTTTTCAGCGTATTTGTGACGAGGTGCCCACTCTGGATGCATTAGTAGAGGCAATGCTTCGGGACGATGAGCCGCCGTGGGCTTTTCCGGGAATGTTTGGGCTGCTCGCTACTTGCGTCGTGGGGAGGGTTGACGAAGGCTACGCGCTATACCGAAAATACTTTGAGACTAAACTGGTTGGATCCGATGAGAGTCAGCTTGCGGCAGCGAATGGGGCCGCGATGATTTTGACAACGTTTGATCGTCCTGAATTGGGCGATGAACTGGTGGCGTTGATCGAAGGTCGGGTTCGTCAACGGCGATTGGAAGCTGAGAAGGCGGAGGCTGATCGTCGCGCGAGGGTGGCCGCGAATGCTGAACGGGACAAGTCTCGGGTGGTTAAACCGCTGACTGTTAAGAATAGGCTGCCGAAACCAGGGAAAGGTTGAAAAATTTGTCCTACGATTTAGCTGCATTTGACCCCGCAGTTGCTCCGACAGATCCTGAAGAGTTTATTGCCTGGTTCGAAGATTTGATGGATGAGACCGAGCCAACGGGAGTTCAGGAGGGGTCTGCGCTGGGTAGCTGGACCGCGTCGATGATGGACACTTATCCCGATAGTGAGACTGGGGATGGGGACGAGGGTGCCGACTATTCGTCGGCGTATCCCGCACTGGCTTATGTTGCAGCAGGGTGGGATGAGGCAGCCGACTTCCGCGAAGTAAGCCTACGGCTGGCAGCTTCGCATGCTGTTGGGCTATTTCTGCTCAGCGATCCGGTACCGACTTTGTGGTGGCCTGACGGACAGGGCGGGCTGCGGCAAGTCGCCCAATTCGAAAGCTGAACCGGCGCACCACAGTTCGAGTGCCACCTTCAGCCCAATCGGAAGACTTGTTACTTCGGAAAGTGCTGAGGCGTCGATGGAAGACCTGTTGTCCAAATATTTCGAATCTGTTATAGGGTTGGAGTTTGGCAGCCTTCTTGAGATCATCCCGCGTGACCGTGAGCTGGTGAACGGACCGTATCTAATAGACGGCGCAGTGGAAGTGGAACATGGATTGTGCCTTTCTATTGTGGGGGCGAAGCCGCTTACCGCATTATGGAAGTCATCAGGGGTAGATGGGGGGCTGGAGATTATCATTGGAAATCCTAATCCTGAATTATTCACAACCCGGAAGCTCGCCATAGAACCCGTATTAGGACAGGTAGTTGATGTCGTCGCGGCTTCTGAAGTTGATGGTGGGGTTCACCAGCTGGTAGTGCAAGGCCGGAATGGCAGATTCGATATTCTACTGGGCGAGGTCGATGAGACTGCCGGGCTGGTGAAAGCAGCGCCGCAAGCTGTGACGTTGGTTTGGAAGAGTGAAGTAATCGCAGTCGATACCTTTATTGCGGGTGCTCTACTGCTTAGGTGATGAGTTGGTTGCCGATATTGTCCGTAGATTTGCTGCGGACCGAACTGATTGGTTATGCAAGATGCTAGCGATCTTCTGTCGAGCGTTTTCCATATTTGTATTTCGTCACAAATGAAGGGCAAACGAAGTGTTCGAGAAGTTTGAGCGGACCTACACGCCGACGGCGGGCCAGAGGGAGGAAGTGGAAGATGCGCGTCTAACCGGCTCCGCGGTAAATGCTGACGAGCTTATTCGGATTATGGGCGGGACGGTATATGACTTCGGCCTTTATCGGTTTTGCACTCCGCAATTGGCAAATCGAATTGCGGGATGGATAGGTGAGGACTTTCCCAACTATGCGCGGAAGATCTTGCCGTTTGCGTTTGACTGGCTTGGCAGAGTTTGGGGGACCACCCTCGGGGACATCCCACAGCACTGCAAGATCTACATGGTTGAGCCGGGCGTAGATGTGTTTGAAGTTCCTTCTACTTTTTCGGACTTCCACGATGGTGAACTATCCAACTACAAAGAAGACGACTTGCTTGCATCGCTCTTCAATGAGTGGCGTGAATCGACCACCAACTCCGAGCTGCGTTACAACGAGTGTGTTGGATACAAGGTTCCGCCGATACTGGGCGGGGACCTATCGGTTGAGAACCTGGAACTGACCGACTTTGCAGTCAACTGGTCGTTGATGTCTCAGATCAGCAAGCGAGCGACGGAACTCCCGCCGGGCACCACGATCGGGCAGATCAGAATCGACGACGAGTAGGCTAGACGGTCCAGGTTGATCCGAACCTAATAGCTTGACATAGATTTGAAGACGGCCTGAGCCAGATTGCTGCACATGCCGTCCGGCCAAAGATGAACCGTCGCATAACAATTCGCGTGCGCGTCGAGCCAGGTACTCTTGAGTCAATGAACGGCACACGAGGCAGCGATCGCGCGCTTCGCGAGGCGACGACGAGGTGGGGTTGATACCGATCACGTTCAGGCAGGGTGCGCTCTTCGGTGTCGTATCGAAGGATGAGCAACGTGCAGCCGTCGCGGTGGTGTCGCGAGTGTCGCAGTACCGCCAAGTCACCGGAATGGCGCTCTATATGTTCTGCACGCCCGTCCCAGCGACTCAAGAACGCTCAACATGGGTCGTTCCCGCTGTCTTGGTTCCCGAGTTGGCTACGTTTGCGGTCATAGTACACGGGATCGAGACGGGGTTCCGAAATTTTGAGTACCTCGGGCAGATGAACGAATTTAGGCCAAAGATATGGGAGAGCCCCGCGTTCGAAGATGGCCAGGGAGGTGTTATTCGATATCCGATAGCTCGATTGGATAGCCCCGACTTCGAGAGAATAACTCCAGGCAAATATGATCGAGTGTGGAAACATGTGAATTGCGCCGCTCAGAATCTTCCTTTTGTGGTCGGGAAACAGTGCGGCAGAGTCGAGGTGCCACACGAGAAGGTGGAAGCACCTAGAACGCTATTCTAGGTATAGTCTGAAGCTATACATCGATACGAAAGGCTGGGTAAAAGATGGGCGCTTGGGGTAATGGGCCGTTCGATAACGATGACGCGGGGGATTGGGTAGATGAGTTCGATGAAGCCGACGCTGAGGGCAAACTTGAGCTATTGCAAGAGACGTTTCAGCTCGAACGGGATAGCCCGCTAAAGGCTGATCAGTCGTACGCTGTGATCGCTGCGGCCGCCACGGTCGCCGCCCTGGTCCCTGGCGGTCCGAGCGTTGACGAAGCCTATGGTCCGCAGTCACTAGAAGACGCTGATTTCGTAGTCAGCGACGTATTACGTGATGCCGCGAGAGAAGCGCTGAGTATTGTTACGGCGCCGGAGACCGAATGGTCTGAATTATGGGCCGAAGTGGATGGAAGAGATGCCGCTTTGGAACAGCTGAGGCCGGTGTTCGACGCACTGCGTCGGGTGTGACGCCGCGACCGGTTGAGTTGCGTTGGTAGTTGCGACTCTGGAGCGCCGCCCCTGGTCCGAGGGGTATTCGATTTGGTCGTACATTCTGAAATAACCACGCGAGAGGCATCGAATGTCCAGTGATCCGGGATTGGCGGCCGGGCAGGTGTGGGCAGCGTCGTCGATTGAGTTGGGCAAATGGAGTGCATCTCTTGTCACTCACGTGACAAGAAGTCATGTGAGTATCCACGACCTGGACTGGTCCGGTGTTAGGTGCCCGACGCTGGATGAACTCGCGCACGCACCGCTCCTCAAAGTGCGTGATCTTCATACACATGTGCGGGTAACAGGGATGAACGCTCCTCCGCCGGGTTACGTCTTTGTTGGCAAGCGGCGGCTGCCGCTTCTCAACAGAGATTCGAAAATCACCACCACGACTTGGCGGGTCGGCCAACAATTAGCCCGGCGCGAGTTCGAAGCCGGGAGGATCGATGCGTTCTTTTCGGAATGGGATGGCACGACTTCAGTCGAAGTTGCCGACAAGGTGCGTACGGTTCATTTCGTAGGAAGTCGCCTTGACTTCAGGGACCTCGCCAACGTCTTTCCGAATGCGAAAGACGTGCGGTCGGCCGGAAGTTCTGTTCAGCTGCAGAACACGGATTGGGCCGAGTATCTCGGCCTGAGGTCGTTGTGGGCGACTGTTACGCCGGATTCGGATCTTGCAGCTCTGGCGCGCGGCTCGGTGCCATTGGAAGAGTTATCGCTGAGTGGCCTTACAAAGGAAGCGTGGAGCGTACTTAGTGCGGAGTGGTCGAATCGACGCGGTGTGTATTGTGATCTTCGAGTGGCTAAGTCTGCGAGTGTAAATCGTTCATCAGATCAGAATGTCTATCTATTATCTTGGATAGGGAGCGATGTGGTGCCGGATGCCGTGCGAATCGCAGCTGTCGATATATTGCGGTTATTCGCAAAGACATTGGAGACTGATGGCGACTACCGTAATGGTCTTAAACTAGCGGTACATGAGTTGAACTCTCTTGATGGTCAGTTCGATTTCATCGAATCAACGGAGCGCGATGATCTGGTCGACGAACTACTTGATATTCTGAACGCGTCGTCGATTGATTTCGCGGAAGATGTGGCGCTTAATCTCATCGACAGTACGAAGACCTGGTAACGATGACAACTTCTAACATACGCAGTGTCCCATAAGGGGTGAGAAATGCGAAGTAGTACACTAGAGTCGCTCGGAGTATTTTTCTGCGAAGTCTATGATTCGGTGGTGGCGCCGATTGAGCAAATCGCGACTGACGGCACCTCGGTAAGCGTCGCTCAGGAAGTAGCGATATCTACTATCCACAATATTATCGCCCGATTTCAGGAGAACGCGGATCTGGGTGGCGGTGTGCGCCTGTTTGTACGAGGGGAAGACGGGAGTCTCACGGGAGATCTCGAATCAATGTCGGATGACCTCAAAGGCGAACTGTTCTCAAGTGATGGCTGGCTTGCGAAGAATGCGACCGCCCCTGTTCCTGAAAAGTACACACAATGAAAGACGCGCTCTTATCGCAATCTCAGCTCCTCGAAGTGGCGGAGCCATTGAACGCTCCCGGACTTAGAGAATCAGTGTTGCGATATCGCCGTTCGGCCGTGCGATTCTCACGTGCCAACGGTGACGATGAGCGCAGCGGCAATTGGTTCGGTGGAGGGCCATTAGTGCCTCCGGGTTTTGAGTGGCCTCGTGACGATTCGGGGTCATCGTTGAGGTTTGTGGCCCAATTTTCTTCTGATGTCGCAGCGGTCGCGGGGTATGAATCATCTGGTATCGCAATATTCCTACCGGAGGATGTCAGCAACGAAGGATATCTGGAGGAACGCATCGCCAGCGGTATCACTAGTCCAGTTGGCTGGTTTCAAGTGATACCAGAGACTGCGAATAACTCGATAGTTGAGGGACCGGCATTCTCAGAAGAGCGCCATGAACTCACCGCATGGTTGACTGACACTCTTCCCATGTCATTTGATTCCCGTCTGGAGTTGGATCTTATGTGGCTTGGAAGAAATATCCTCGAGGGTGATATCGATTCCCCAACGCCCGGATCCTTATTTACCGAGGTTCGATCGAGAATCGCCGATCGGGCCGAAAACATCGTGGGCGATATTCTGGGTTGCTCCGTTGGCGGCAACTTGGCGTCCCTTTCGTTCGACGGTGATCATCGCAAACTATTCGGCGACAATTCGGCTATTCGAGAGTCGATCAATATACTCACCATTGACGAGGACGACGAGATGAATCTTGACTTCGACCTCCACTCGCTCTGCTGGCATGGCGTCCCCGGCGAAACTCGGCCCGGACTATTTTTGGAATGAGCTAGCTGCGGCAGAAGCGCAGCGTCGAAGATCTTGACCGCTTGATGTTGCCGAGAGGCGTAGGCCCGCCCGTCCTAATTGACTTTGTCGGCGCTCGTCCCATCTCATCTCTGTGGACATGTTCAATCTCTATCCGGTAGCGTCGAGTTGTGATTAACAAGCCTAATGAAAGGATGGTGTCTTGATGGCCGTCCTGGCTGCTCCGAAACATGCGCAGTTGAAGGCTGGTATGTGGCTGAAGGTCCCGGTCGGTGATGATGGTCGCGGTGTGGTTTTCGTTGCGCGCGTGTGGAAGCCGGCGAGACGTGTCGGCACTGCCCTCGGTTACTTCTTTGCGCGATCGTTTGCTGCCACGGTTGACGAATGCCGCTCGGCGCATTCCTTGTCTGATGCGGATCGAGTTACCGTGTTTTACGGAATGGACTCTGATTTCAAGCGATGGGGAATTATCGGGACTGAAGAGAACCCAATTGCGGACGAAGTAGCTGATCCTCTGTTTTACGATGCTTTGCGCCGTGAGGTTGTTGTATTGGCAGACGATGTGTATCAGTCCAAAATCCCGCGTGGTCCGGTGCCGACCGGGAGAACCGCAAGCGAGTTTCCGCGAACCGGCCAGGAGTCCGCCATTTTCGTTGCGGCCATGCTTGAGAAGATTGATCGAGAATTCAGGGCGCAATAAGTGCACTTGCGATGACGGTGAGGATGACTGTGCAGATAATTAGTGCGATCAGAATTGGGATGCAACGCAGACCTTTGAGATATCTTTGGTTGGACGCGCAGTGAACGTATATGAGTTTCCGATGTCTATCGACGAGCGTTTAGTTCAGTTGTCTGACGTACTCGGATTCATTGAAGATGGTAGCGGACTCGTGTGGTATTTGGGGGAGATGGATTTCGTCGGTCGGCTGCCGGCGCTATTCTGGAATGCGCGGGATGACGTTCGTAGACGAGTCGCATGGGAGAGCCTCATGCAGTTCGCGAATTCCGTCGATCAACTGATAGACGGTCGCCTGCTGGGCGTCCCAAACACTCTTCCGCCGCAGATGGCTGATTCTTCGATACCGGAAGTTATATCCATGGGAGGGATAGTAATCGATGCGCATGACAGTAGCTCCTGGATTGTGAGATATGGAGATGAATCGATCAACGACGCCTTTTTTAGACACTCGCTCGCGGCTTGCTTGGCGCCACCAGGCCCGTTCTAACAGCTAGAAATAGCGCGAAGTTGATATCTGTAGAGTCTCAGATGGCAATTCTGCTGCGCATATTGTGGGTGTCGGCAGTTAATACGATGAATGATACTGACGCTGGTTACGAAGATGGCGAGAGCGAGAGCTTTATGTTGATAGACGACCTCAGGGCTACGCTGGTGAATTTGACGACTCGTGAGCGCGACGCCGTTGTTTTGGCCGTGCTGGCGATAATGGCCGATTTCGCACGGGCCACGCTTCCTGGTGGGGAAGAGTCGCGTCTAAGGGTACTGGAGGCAGGCATCCGGGAATTCCATGGTTCTGGTTGCGTAGGACCCCAACTCGTCGAAAGGATAGATCAGCAGATTCCTGACGAAGACGCCGTTGGCGAGCGCTGGGGAGTGTGGGTGCCTGTCATCGAAAACCTTGGCATATCGCTGCTGGCGCTCGACTGCGGCAGTCCGCCGGACCTGGGACGCGTCGCGGAACAGTTCGTGGAGTTCTTAGATACACTCGTGACCACGAAATATGGGACTTACCCTAGCGGTGATGAACGGGTTTTTGAGCGGGCGCTGGTCGTGATTGGTGAGGTTCGCTCCGGTCGAATGGATGACGTGCCGCGTTTCTCGGCAATGTTGGTGTCTGAGTTCGGCCGTGGGTAGATAGGCGCGGGAGCTCGCGCTGACTTGAGAAGGGGCCGTCCCGCAACCAGGAGAGGTATCGCTTTGCAAGTGATCGAAGTTGACGCTCCGAACGGGCTGCTGTTCGTGGGGGGGATGCCGAAGCAAGCTCCGGTCCCGACGTTGACGGCTCAGCAGCAATATATGCGACCTCCGATGTCTTCGCGGTCACCGTCATTGAGGAGTTCGAGGGTCGTGTTCAGCTAGCGATTTCGACCAATGGTGAGGTGGTAAGCCATCGGCTCACAACCGGTCGCGAGTTAGCAGAGATCTGGTCGGGCCAGCTGGAGTTGCCAAGCGGGGTGATCGTCGTCAGCAACGTCACCGCCGACGTTCTCTACCGGGCCGAAGTCACGTCGCCGGCGTACGTCGAGGTCTTTTCAGATGGAACGAGCGAGCCAGAGCGGGTGTTTCTCTCCATTCGCGGACACGGTCCCGCACCTGCGACTAACTAGGCAGTCTCGCTGACCGGCGGCTCGCCTATCCGCGCCACTGGTTGGGCACACCGTTCGGCGGCATCCCGACGGTAACCGGGAAGCTGTCGGCGATAGTCGCAGCCAGTTCGATGAGTGCGGTGCGAGTATCTCGGCCGACCAGCTCGAGATCCACCTGAGCACCCTCGGCGAGGTGGCTGTCATAGGGGATCACCTGAACCGCTCGGGTCCGGCCAAGGAAGTGCTGCGCCATCATATCGATGTCGACGGGCGGGGAGCCCGGCGTCGATGACGAAATCACCACGACAGACTGGCTGACGAGCCGCTCGTAACCGTGGTGGTTGAGCCAGTCGAGGGTGGCGGACGCACTCTGCGCTCCATCGATCGCCGGAGAGGTCACCAGGACGATCCCATGTGCCAGGCCGAGAACACCCTTCATCGCGGAATGCATGAGGCCGGTGCCGCAGTCTGTCAACACAATGTTGTAGTGATTGCGCAGAATTCCTACGACTCGTCGGTAATCGTCCTCGCTGAACGCTTCCGATATTGCTGGATCACGTTCGGACGCAAGCACTTCTAGCCGGCTCTCGGCCTGGCTCGTATGTGCTCGCACATCCGAGTAGCGCGCGACATTGGGATCGTTGAGCAAACCGCGTACATTCGATGCGGTTTGCTGCGGGACTCGACTCGCGAGTGTCCCCAGGTCGGGATTCGCGTCGACGGCGATAACGCGATCACCACGAAGTGACGCGAATGTCGACCCCAGGCCGATGGTGGTCGTTGTTTTGCCCACACCACCCTTCAACGACAGGACCGCGAGCCGGAAGTCGCCACGTATCGGCTGACGCACGCGCTCGATCAGTTGGTCGATGTGCTGTTGTTGGGCACTGTCGCCGAGATTCACGACCCCGGCGGTGGCACTATGCACCGCGCGCCGCCATCCTGATTGAGGCGCCTTCTTTGACCTATGAATCAGCCGAATCTGGTCGAGACCCGGTGGGGGAGCAAGGTTTCCGACCGGCGGCTGGTTCGGCTGATAGTGCTGCTGCGGCACCGGCTGGCCTTGCTCAATAGGTGGCTGCTGGTGGACCGGCTGCTGCTGTTGCGGTGCGTAACCCGGGTTCGCGACCGCTGCGCCATGAGGTACTCCCGACGTCGGATCGTACTGCTGGGGGTAGGGCTGAACCGGTGGTTGTTGTTGCGGCACTTGGTATTGCGGCGGTGGCTGAAAGTTGGGCGGCTGAAAGTTGGGTGGCTGGAAATTGGGCGGCGAGGAGTTGGGAGCCGGAGCACTCTGCGGTTGAAAATGTTGGGGCGGCTGGAACGACGAGTCCGTGGCGTTCGCATTCTCGCCCGGACTCGGGTCTTCCGCGATGCCCTCTCTACTCGCGTGCTGGCCGTAGAAGGATGGCGGGGTGAAGTGTTGTGCCGCAACCGGTGCGGGTTGGTCGGAGCCGGTCAACACATCTTGAGCGGGTGGTGCTGCTGCGGGAGAAGGGGGCGCCACGGGTGGTGAAGGGACAACCGGCGGCGGGGAAACGGGTGGAGCAGGTGATGGAGGCGTAACGGCGTGTTGCGCTGGTGGAGGTGGTTCCGACGCGAGAGCACTTTCAGGTGCAGGTGCAGGTGCAGGTGCCTCGATCTCGGCATCATCGTCGTCACTGGCCGGAACCCAGCCGCGCGGTGCTGGTGGGGGCGGCGCAGACTGTCGGTCCCCAGCGAAAGTGGGTGTCGCAGGTCGCGGTTCACTCGCGACGCCGTTCGCGGCTATCGGTGCCGAGTGATCAGGAGGGCTGGTATTCGGTTCGGCGACCATCGCTTCGGGATCCTGGTCGCTATCGTCGTCATCGCTCAACCACGGTGGTGGCATATCTGACTGATCGTTGCCCATTCTTCCTCCGTTTGTGTGACGCCGGGCGATGCCCGCATCGCTGCGCCCGCAGCCTTCCTCAGGATAGTAGGATGGCTAACCATGACTACCGGGGGTGACCCGCGCACCGTACTGCAGGCCCATAAACTTCGTACGCAGCTGGCGTCGTCGGCTCTAATTCATGGCAGTCAATCGCTGCGGGGCAAGCAACTTACGCTGCGACTCATCGTGATCTCGTTGGTGTTGGCCGCCGTCATCCTCGTCGGCATCGTCGCCGCGGGATTCATCATCGACTATTTCGCCTCGCGCCGCTGACTGTGATGCGTCAGCTCGGCCAGAACAGGCCGTAAACCCCCTGCCCGACGAACACGACCGGGAAATAGGCGAGTGCCAGCGGCAGGTCCACACCATCGAGGAAACGGCGCAGTCGCGCTGCTGGAACCTCATCGAGCGCGGGGAGTTGTCCGACCAGGACCGCGGTTCCGACGACAATCGTGCCGACAACGCCCGCGATGATGGCCCCGTTCTGGGACAACTCGATCCAATGCGGCACGGCGCACACTACGACCACGGCCGACACCGCCGCTGCGCCGAGCATCGGTGCCACATGCCGCGAGTGGGTAAACGACCGGCTGCGCAGAGTGAAAATCAGTACGAGCAAAACCGCGACAAACCCTTGCTCCCACACTCCGGTCACAGCGATGGTGGCGACTACGGGTATGAGCAGAGCAGAAACGGCCCACACCAACCCGTCGACAACTTCACGTCCGCGACGCAATCCCTTTTCGACCGCGGCACGTTCCGCCAGTTCCAATTGCTCGCTGCGCTGTATTTGGGCTAGTAGACCCGAGGAGGACAGCGCCAGCCGTGGGGTGAAAATGGTGACCACCACCAGCCCGATCGAGGCCCATACCGTCAACGCGGTTGGGTTGGCCCCGAGGGCGAACGCGCCGCCCGCGACGAATAGCGAGCCACCGACCAGCCCGCCCGCCAATGTCAATGACCGCGAGTCCAAGCTGGTGTAGGTCGCGAGGGCCGCGATCACGGCTCCGGTAGCGAACGCCCAGCTCACCGATTCGGCAACTCCGACGTCTTGCGTCGCTCGCCATACCGCCAGCGCGCCGATCGGTGCGGCTGCCCAGGTCACATAGCCGAGCGGTTTGCCGCGCGCGATGGTGCCTATCGCAATCGCGACGAGCGCCAATACCGCGAGGCCGCCTGCCACAGCAGTATCCGAAGACTGCAGCGCGACGAATCCCGCCCCGCTCAACAGCACTCCGGCCAGGACCGCCGAGAGCCAGACGCGCCTGGACTGTGCGGTCCAGCGTTCGTACCGGTCGTCTACGGTGCGACGCATCTCGGCGATGACATCGTCAACGAAGGGTGGTGGTGCCGCGTCGGGCGCCTTTGTCAGGTGAAGAGTGACGCCGTCGGCGACGGAATGATCGGCGAGTGTGTCGTCGAGTTCGATCAAGCCGTGGGTCGGTGAAGAGAGAGCCCACGCCGTCGTCGGCGCGGCGGCGGACGGACCGAACATCGCGACGACATCGTCGATATACTCGACGACCGGGCGATGCGCCGGCAGGCTGATGTCGAGTTGGTTGTCATCGGCAAGCACTGTTAGCCGCACAAACGTTGCGCCCATGGAGTAATCATTGCAGATGATGATTGGTCCAAGCGCTGCCACCTGACCGACGAGACTGCGAGGGAAGTGCCGGTGGGTACCAGACTGGTTCATCGACCAGCGCGACTGCACAATGATCCGTTACCCAAGGATCCGCTGGTCATCGCGCGAGTACCGTCTATTGATTCCGCGGGCGGCGCCCAGTCGGCGTTACGCGCGATACTCCCGCTGTTCGCGGGCTTGGGAATGATGGCGATGATGATGTCGTCGGGTAACCCTATTCGGATGATCGCCGGCGGCGCGATGGTTACCGGGGCGGTCATCGGCGGTATCGCGATGTTCGTCTATGCGAAAACGGGTGGTCGAAAGAAGGCGGAGCAACATCGCGGCATCTACGTCGAGTACTTGGCAACCACCCGGGCCGACATCGAGGGCGAGGTCCGCGATCAGCGAGAGATGTCGCTTCGACGTCATCCCAATCCGGCGAACCTCCTGGAGGTGATCCGAGACCCGTCGCGCTTGTGGGAGCGTCGGGCGAGTGACGCCGATTTCCTCACGGTTCGCGTCGGCAGCGGCGTCGGACCGCTGGCGCGCGCGGTGCGCACAACTTCCGACGATGATCCGCTCAAGCGGCCAGAGCCGGTTGCGCAGGCGCACCTCGACCGCGTGGTCGCGCTGACTGAACGTATCGACAACCTGCCGATCGCAGTGCCGCTCAATGGAGTGGTATCGGTGGTGGGACCGCCCGCGCTGACATACGAGACGGTTCGCGCCATGCTCATCCAGTTGGCCGCGTTCCACGCGCCCGAGGACGTGCGGGTACACCTCGCCCTGCCCGCGCGAGGGATTTCCGACTCCTATCGGTGGGCACTGTGGTTGCCCCATATCCTCGACCCGGAACAGTTCGACGGTCCGTTGGGCCGGCGCCAGACCTCGGTTGATTCGGAGGATCTCACCGCGCTCACCGATGAGATCGGGCGGCGACGTGCGGAACTGGCCGACAAGTCGAAGCGTTACGGCGACCATGTGGTCGAGGGGCATCATCTCGTTGTGGTCGCCGATTCCGACGACCCCCATGGGCGGGAAGTGTTGTCTCGCTTGATGGTTGGCTCCGACCTTCGGCAGTTGAAGATCATCGCGGTGGTGCTCAACGAGGATCGGCAACTAGAACCCGGCACCGTGGACACCAGGGTGACGATTGGTGAGGACCGTTCGGTGACGGTCGAAGTCGTTACCGAGGCGCCCAACGCGTTCGGCGCGCGGATCGACAATGAAGAGGTTCTGCGGGAGAGGCGACTGATCCGGGGCGCATCGCGTGGCTCGATCGATACCGTCAGCGTGCCGCTGGCAGAAAATGTCGGACGTCGGCTCGCTCCGATTCGCCTCGTTGAAGATTCGGCTCCTGACGCCCCGCTCGAAACAACCATCACCCTGGATCGTCTCCTGGGTATCGACGACTTCGGTTCCTATGACATTGATGCGATGTGGGCGCCTCGCCCGCTCGACGACTTTCTCAATGTGCCCTTCGGCATCGACGGAAGCGGAGCCCCGGTACGGCTGAACCTGAAGGAATCCGCACAAGACGGCATGGGGCCGCACGGTCTGTGCGTGGGCGCTACCGGCTCGGGTAAGTCTGAAGTTTTGCGCACTCTTGTTCTGGCCCAAGCTGTTTGGCACTCGCCGGACAGACTCGCCCTGGTTCTGGTGGACTACAAGGGTGGCGCGGCTTTCGCGGGTCTCGACCAACTGCCGCATACGACGGCAATGGTCGATAACCTCTCCGACGACTCCGGCCTCGTCGACCGGCTGCATGATGCCCTCCTTGGCGAGATGCAGCGCCGCCAGCAGGTGCTGCAAGCCGCCGGTTCGTTGCCCAATGTCACCGAATACAACCGGCGGCGTGATGCCGGGCAGGACTTGGAGCCACTCCCGGACCTTCTCGTCATCATCGATGAGTTCGGTGAAATCCTTACGGCCAAACCGGATTTCATTGATCTCTTCGTGCAGATCGGCCGGATCGGCCGGTCCATCGGCGTTCACTTGCTGCTGGCGACGCAGCGGCTGGAAGAGAGCAAACTTCGCGGCCTCGAGTCGCATCTGTCCTATCGAATCGCGTTGCGTACCTTCTCTTCTCAAGAGTCGCGGACCGTTATCGGTTCGCCCGACGCGCATGAGCTTCCGCCCATACCCGGCTCGGGAATTCTCAAGGTGGACCCCGACATCTTTGCCCGGTTCAAAGCTGCCTATGTGTCGGGCAAGTATGTGCCGCCGGCTGACGCGGAAGACACCACCCTGCCGCCGATCCCCATGCCCTTCGGGTTGAACAACACCACGTCGGCGTGGCTGGCTGAGAAGCAAGACGAGTACACCCGGTCGATCCGGCCGGTAGCCGTCGATGATGACCCATTCAGTGCGACGACACTCGATATGGTCGCGGTGCGGTTGGGTAAACACGCGGATAAGGTGCGTCAGATCTGGCTTCCGCCGCTGCCGTCGTCGCTGACTTTCGATGACGTCGTGGGTAGGGTCGAGCCGACCCGAGAGCGGGGCCTGTCGGTGGCCAACACCGCCGAGTGCGGTCAGTTGCAGTTTCCGATCGGGCTCAAGGATAAGCCGTTGCGTCAGTGGCAAGGTGCGTTGACGGTTGACCTCGCCGGTTCCGGTGGTCATCTCGTTTTCATCGGGTCACCGCAGTCGGGCAAGACGACGGCGCTGCGATCCTTCGTCCTCGGCGCCGCGTTGACCCACACGCCGAATGAGGCGGCGTTCTACCTGATCGACATGGCCGGCAGTGGATTGCGGCCGATGTCCAGGCTGCCGCATGTCGGTGATGTGGCAACGCGATTCGAGACCGACAAGATACGGCGGACGGTCGCCGAGATGGTGACCCAGCTCGTTGAGCGTGAACGAGTCTTCGCCGACCATCAGATCGAGACCGCAGAACAGATGCGACAGTTACACCGGGCCGGCCGCCTACCTGAATTGCGTTGCGCCGACGTCTTTTTGGTGATCGACGGGTGGTGGACATTCCGCGAAGAATACGACGAGCTCTCCCGCGAGGTGCAGGAGTTCGCCGCACGCGGGTTGGGATTCGGTCTGCACTTGATCGTCACGACAGGTCGGTGGGCGGACTTCCGCATTCAAATGCAGAGCATGCTGGGCACGCGAATTGAGTTGCGTCTCAACGATCCTCTCGATTCGACGATCGGGCGTCGCCTAGTCGAGACCATCCGCGCCGACAATCCCGGACGCTGTGTCAATCAGGAACAACTGATGTGTCAGATAGCGCTCCCGGCTGTCGGTGGCGACACGATGGCCACGTCGGAAGCGACAATGACGGCGATAGCGGACGCCTGGCGTGGCCCTGGGGCGCCGGCCGTGCGGATGTTGCCGGATGTGGTCACGCTCGAGGAGATAAGGCGAGATCACGCCGCGGTCGGCCACGTGGTTGTCGGGATAAGCGAGGCTGACCTGATGCCGGTGCGGCTCGATCTCCTTGGCGCGGATCCACATCTCGTGGTTTTCGGAGATTCGGGCAGCGGTAAGACGAATATCGCTCGCACCGTCGTCGACGAACTATGTCCGCATTTCGCCGAAGGCCAGTTGGTTTTCGCAGTGCTCGACCTCAAGCGTCAGCTGATGGATGTCGTGCCGACGGAATTCATCGGTGGCTATGCCGGCACCGCGAATGTTGCTGCGCAACTTGTGGCCTCCATCGTGAAGGAACTAGAGCGGCGGGTACCGCCCGACAATGTAACCACCCAGCAGCTGCGGGAGCGGTCGTGGTGGACGGGCCCCGAGGTAGTAGTCATCGCCGACGATTACGACCTGATGGAAGGCACCAACAGCCCGCTGCGGCCACTGGTTCCATTCTTGCCGCAAGCACGTGATCTCGGATTTCACGTTGTGGTCATGCGTCGCGGCGGTGGCGCCTCGCGCGCGATGTACGAGCCGGTCATCCAGGCGCTCAAAGAAAGCGGCGCCGCCGGTTTACTGCTGTCGGGCGACCGACAAGAAGGTCAGATGTGGCCCAAGGCCTGGATGTCGCAATTGCCACCCGGCCGCGGCGATCTGATTCAGCGCGGACTGCCGCCGAGGCGAGTTCAGTTGGCGTACGTCCCTGTAGAGCACGACAGCTAACCTCACACCTTTGATACGCATCCGAAAGAGGAGAAGAGTTGACAACGGTAGATGACGCCGATGAGCCGACTGGCCACGTTCCCGATGACTCATCACAGCCGACATCCTCGCGCGAGCTGGCCATTGAGTGGCATCCGGACGCGTTGCGCCCCGGTTTCGATTGGAATGTTGCTCTCCCGACCGACTGGGCGGTATTGAAAACCCATCCCGCGCAATGGCGTCGGCAGAATGAGCGAATTGTCGACGACTACTACGGGGGCAAGCGCGTAGCCGCCAAAGTCCGGCGCGCGCTGCTCAAGTCGCTCGAAGACGCGGTTGCGGTCACTCAGAAGAATCGAATACTTCTCACGCTGATCCACCCGGGCGTCGACGCCGAGGGACGTATTGAGAATGTTTCGCTCAATCTGATGTTTACCTCCAGCTCGCCCAGGCTGGCGTCGATGGCGCCGATCCGGAAGGGGTTGGAGGGCAAGTCCGGCAAACTCGACGAGCTGACAACACCGTCGGGCAATGCGTACGTCTTGGTTGAACGCCAGCAGCAGCAGCGAGATGGGGATTCACTCCGTGACGTTGTGTCGATTCAAGCGTTCTATCCGCTGCCTTCCACGACATGGACGCTGGTGATCGGCGCGACGACACCGCGGATTGACTGGTCCGATGCGCTGCGGGATGCCGTCATTCGGATGGCGGGCAGTGTTTCGTGGCGGGACAATCAAGCGGGTGACCCGGTAGATACTGCATCTGAACTGCCGGATCCGATCTCGCTCGTGTCTTATCGCGTGCCGAAATGATCGAGCATCTGCCGGGGTCGAATGGCCGCAAACGGTCGAGGATGTTAGCCTCGGCAATCAAGACCATCGTTGACGGTGAAGGGGTTGTTGCGTAGTGGGCGACTACATTCGCGTTCCCAAAGAGCACATGATTTCGCTCGGGCAGAGCCTGGAGCACGTTCGAGTGCAACTCGAAGCCGAGAACGCATCGGGCACAACGGTAACCGGTTATGACCATCGTCATGGCGGCAAGGTTGAGTCGTCAGAGGATGCCTTTCAGGGCGCCTGGAAGACGAGTATCAAGATGCTCGCCGAGGCGATAGGTGACCTTGGCAAGGTGTCGGAGGCGATTGGTTCCGGTGCCAAGGCCATCGACAGCGAGGTGGCCAAGGCGGCTAACCAGGCAGCGGGCAACCTCTCACAATTCAACTTCCATATCTGATAGATCGAGGACTGAGTCGATGGCTGGAGATATTTTCGCTTGGCGTGATTCCGCGGCGACTAGCGCCAAGACACGAGTGCTGAGCGTCTCGTCTGCCCTTCTGGGTGATATCAGAGATCTCGACGGCAAGATCAAGGGCCGTGGTGGCTGGGTCGGTACCGAACACGACACCTTCACCGATGTTTTCGATAGCTGGGATAAGGCCGCGACTTCTGTCAGTCAGATTCTCGAAGCCGTTTCCAAACTCATTGGAGCGGGCGGAGACGCGGTTGTCGACTACAAGGCGAAGGTGAATCAGGCGCTCGGTGACTGAGCCGGAGCATTGCCTGTCACACGCTGCAGAAGCGTGGTGAAGGCGAATAGTTCGTCGGTCCCGGTTGGAACCGACACGCTGCCCGCGCGATACCCGGCGGTTTGACGTTGGGGGATCGGGACAACATCGTCGTGTTCACACGCGGCCCGGGATTCTTCTGATCCGCCGACGGCGACGACGGTGACTGCCTTGCGTCGAGCGGCGTCGGCCAATATCGACTTCCCTTGGTGCAGCCAGCTGTGGCCGAGGTCTTGTGGATCTCCGACGAGAACGATGTGCGACGCGAGGCCGGTGGCAACTGCGATAGTCGATTTGGGCACCCCGTGCGGCACGTCGATGATCAGACTCGGGAATCGCCGGCGGAGCTTCCATACAGCGGACCGCAGCGACTCCGGCGGTATCGCACCCGGACCGTCGAGCCAGCAGGTAGCTAGCGGGACACTCGCACCCATGTCGACGAAGTCGGTGACCCTCGCGCGGCTCAAGGAGGCATCGTGGGACGCCGCTAGTCCGATCAGGTCGCCCGCGCCGGACGAGGACAGGAGCCGCCGTAGCGGCTGCGAAACCCCATCGGCGTCGACCGCGACCAGAGGGTCGGGGAGAGTGGACTGCATCAGTGATGCGAGCGTTGCGGTGATAGGGCTGGTCGCGCTTCTCGTGTCGAGTGGCAGCACGGCCACCGCCACTGGGAGTTGATCAGACGGAGCGAAACTACGCTGTAATCGTGCGAGTCGACCCGCTGACCTGAGTTGGCTCCATCTGTTCTGTCCGGTAACCACGGGGGAATTCTATCGGACAGATCGGCGCCTGCCGTGGGGCGCCGCGTTTGGATAGGTCATGATCGGCCCACTTCGATTGGTAGGCGATAGGACAGCATTAGTTGCCGGGGCCGTGTTTCCACCTCGAAATGACGTCTACTGCGTGAATGACAGGGTTTGATGGCGAACATGCAGGTAGCTGCGCTGCGTGGTGGTCAGTCCACCGTCGCGAACCGGGTTGAGCCTGCTCGCGGCCCGTATCCTCAGCCCTCGTGTACTTCAACCGGGGTTGGCGACGCCGAACGGTCGCATTGAGCGTTGCGTTGCTCGCTGGATGTTTGGTGCTGGCGGGTTGTTCGTCGCGTTTGGACAAAGAAGAGGAAACGAAGACTCGTGACGTTCCCTCGTACCAGCTGAAGGCATGGTCCGAGCTGCATGCTGATCCGTACCAGATTTCCGAGCGGGCGCTGCGGGCGTATGCCTATGCCGCGGCCGCGATGGACAAAGCCATGCCCGCGTGCAAGATCGGTTGGTCCACGCTCGCCGGAATCGGCAAAGTATCGAGCGATAACGGATCCGCCGGAGGGGCTTCATTGGCCCCGGACGGTACTGTCTCGCCCGCGCAGCGTGACCTCGACCAAGCAAATCCCCCGAAAACACCGCCTCTCGCCGATACAGACGCGGGAAAGTATGACGGCAATCAATTGCTTGACGTGACTATGGGGCCGATGCAGATTCTGCCGAGTAGGTGGGAACAATTCGCCACTGACGCGGACAATAATGGGAAGGCCGATCCCGATAATATCGATGATGCTTCGCTGACTGCCGCCCGTTTCCTTTGTGCCGCCGGAGGAGACCTTTCGAAGTCGGATGGCTGGACTGCGGCAATGAATCAGTTCAACGCAACGCCCGGATTTGCGGCTAAGGTACACGCGATCGCCGCGATGTACGGCCGTTGATCGTGTCTAAAGCCATGCTTGACCCATTAGTTATTCGGAGAAGGAAAGTATGAAGAGGCATCGCTCTGAAATGCGTCGCCGGCTGTTGCCCGGAATGATACTGCTTGTGTCGTCGGCGCTCGTGATCACTGGCTGCTCCAATTCCAGTTCGAATAGTGGGAACGGGAATCAGCCGAATCTGAACGCGCAGCCGCAGTTGTCCGTGCCGAATGTGCAAACCGCTGGGATGATCGTCCCTCCCGCGCCCGCCGTGCCGGCCCTCAAGGTTGAGTCACCAGCGGCGAATCCCAATGACAACAAGAATAACGACAATAATAACAATCAGAATGCCCCTACGGGTCCGTCGGATCTGTATCCCAAGAACGAAGACAAGGGTGAGAAACGTGGTGACGGGCAGCCGATCACCCGCGGCGGTGTGACGAATGCGTTCGTCACGAAACTCACGGGCGCCAAATCCGCGGATCATACCGACACTAAGTGGGGCGTGGCGGGCGCGGGCAATGCCGTTATGTGGGATAACGGTCGCGGCCAAATAATCACCATGTTCGGTGACACATTCGGCCGCCCGCGTCCTAAAGGTGAGAGTTCGAATCAGCCGCAGTACCTGACCGGTGATGGTCTCAACTTGCAGATCCTTCCCAAAGAGGTACCATTCCCAGCGCTTCCGTATATCAGTGTGAAGCAGGGGGCTACGCGCGGATCCGGATTTGCCGGTGATACCGGGACTAGCGCTCCGACGGGTTTTGACTGGCGAGTCAACACACTGGCGTACTCGTCGACCAAAAATCTTCGCCAGATGAGCTATAGCGGTTTCCTCACCGATCGTGCCAGCCACGCGCGGCAAGTGATTTCGGCCCGCCGCGTTAACGGCTCGGAGATCACGACCCTCCCTACTTCGGGTATTTCTATCGGTGGCCGTCAGTACATGACGTATGCGTCGGTCCGCCGATTCGGCCCGTCGCCGGGTTCCTGGACGACTAACTATTCGGGTATCGCCGTCTCCAACGACAACGGTGTTACGTGGCGAAAGTCGGGAAACGCCTTCTGGACCAATGCGGGGCCCGCCCGGAACTTCCAGATGCTTTCCCTCGCCCGGCGCGGAAACTGGGTCTATATGTTCGGCACTGAGCAAGGGCGTATCGGCGGCGTCTACGTGGCGCGGGTTCCCGCACATCAGCTCATGTATCGGTCCGCCTACCAGTATTGGATGGGCAACCACTGGCAAAAGGGCCTGGTAGGCGAGCCGCAGCCGATAGTCTCCGGTGGCATCGGCGAGGTATCTGTCCAGTACAGTCCGTCACTTCGACGGTGGCTGATGATCGCGACCGACGTGTTCAACAACGGGATCGTCCTACGTCAGGCGGCCACGCCACAGGGACCGTGGACGTCGCCGCAGGTGATCGCATCGGCCAAGAACTACCCGTCGATCTACGGTGCCAGCATCCACCCGTGGTCGAAGGGCAATGACCTGTTCTTCACGATGTCCCAGTGGTCTAGCTACAACGTCTATCTCATGCACGCGACGATTACCCGCCGCGGTATTCCGGCGCCGTCGTTATGGGTTCCGGAGATTCCGTTGCCCGGCGGCTCACGAATTCCATTCGGCCCGATGCCCGATGGAATGCCGAAGCTTCCAGAGTTGAAGCTGCCCGAGTCGATGGGTGGACCACCGTCAGGAAGTTCGCCGAGGGGTCCTGGCGGCTAGTACGTGGTCTCGGTCCTCAAGTGCGTCTTGAGGGCCGAGGCCGGGTCATCTAACGCGAAGCGTATCCGCTTGGCGTTATCGATCGCCCGCCTCGAATATGTGCCGTGCCAGTTTGACGGTGATATCCGATAGCCCGATATCGCCGAGACTGAGATCTAAGCCGCGGCCGGTGAGGGGAAGATCCCATCGCCCATCGGGATAGACCGTGATGCCGAGTGGAAAGGTTCGAATTGACGTAGAGTATCGGGTTACCGCCTCCGGCTGACCTTGTTGGAATGGCAGCACCACCGTCAGTCGACTGGTATGTAGAAATCGTTGCAGTGGGTTCGCGGTATTGAAGACCCAGTCTGGAATACGGCTGCCGGAAGTTACCGCGACGACACGGTCGCTATTGCCCAGAGCGGGGCGCATGAGGGAGCCAGCGACCGAACTTGGCGTGTCTATGACAAACCCGCGGAATCGACGTCTGATCCCCAGTAGTGCATCATTAAGTATTTCTGGTGCGATATCGGGATGGGTAGGAGTTGGAGCGACCACCCCTACGCCCGTAGTGGTCTCGAAATCGACATAATTATCTACCGCCCGGCGTTCGCGCCGTGTGATATCTGACTGTCCCAGCCCTCCGAGATTCCCGCCCGCGCCAGCGCCCAACAGGTGGGTCAACGAACGTTCACCGCTTGTGTCGATGCCAATCATGCGATCTTCGAGAGTTCGATTTCCCGCTATCGCGATAAGTGCCGCTACTACTGACGTCGGTGCGGCGGCTTCTAGGGGAACGACGGCAATACGATGTGGACGCCATCGTTTCAGGTCGATTGTTCGTTCGAGCCGGGCCGCGCGTTTGACGGCCGTATCGGGAGAAGGGCGCCAACTGGTTATACTCGGTGCGGGCATATCAGAGAGCTTAGGGGACCGGACCATGGCCGCGCACGATCGCAGAACTATTCTTCAGGCCCATAGCCTTCGCTACCGGGCAACGATGCTGGCTGTGCTCCATGGGGCTCTCGAACCGCGGTCGCAGTCGCCAGTGGTGAAATTGCTGCTCTTTTCGATCGTTCTGGCGTTCGCGATCCTCGCCGGGATTTTGGCGGCCGGCGTCATTGCCGACCTGATCGCGAGCATGCGCCGTAAGTAGGTGTCGGTTGTTTGAGTGACCCCCTCTACTCGTCCGGATATAGAATCTTGCATTGTTAAGTTCGAAATGTGACGTGACGGGAAGGGAACTGGGCGGATGGCGAACTTTAGTGCGGATCCGGACGGCATGGAACAGCTCGCGGGCACAGTAGTCCAGATGATTGAGGGAGCCTTCGTCGCAATCGAATGCCTGGCGAACAGTGGTTCACACGGCAGCCGACAGGGTGTGGCGATCCAGGCTTCGGTTACGGAATTTCAGACTCAGCTCGGACCCAACATCGTTCGAGCCCTTAACGAGGTACGTGAGCACGGGGAGACGACACAGCGACTCGCCGCGATCGTCAAGGCGCACGAGGCGGGGCTTGTCGGAATGATCGGGAAGGCCCAGTCGGAGTCCGAAACCGAACTACAGGCCGGCGCGCGAGACTTCAACGATGCCGCATCCAGGAGCGCGTGATGCCGGTTCCAATTCCCGAGCCCTTCAATCCGAAGCGGTACGAAATCGAAGGTGACCCGGCGTCGGTTCATCTTTCCCAGCAGCAATGGAATGGAACAGCCGGCCACCTTTACCAGATGGCGTCGAATATCGCGATAAGCATCGCCGACGTGCGGTTCACCGGCCCAGAGGCAGACATGTGGCGGAAGAAGGCGCAGTCGCATATCGATGCCGTAAATCATGTCGCACGAGGAATCCAGGTCGCGGGCGAGGGACTGGGGCAATGGGGTACCTCGTTGGACACCGCCATTTCCGAGATGACCCCGGTCCTGATCTCCGCCCAAGCGGACTACGCGAATTTGTGGAGAGCCTTCCACCGGGTGAATCTCGCTGAGGCGGTCGAAGTTGCCGCGGTTGCGGCTCTCACGGCGGCTGAATCTGAACTCTCGGCCGCGATTGCGGCGACGTCGGGGACGGCGGGGATGGCCGGAGGTGCCATCGCTGCCGCATCCGCGCACGTATCGCAAGCGTCCGTCGAGCTGACCAGGGCATCCGCGGAAGTGGTTGCGGCACATCAGGATCATCAGGCAAGTCGACGCAAATGGGATGCGACCAACGAGGAAGCCGATGGAATCCAGTCGCAGTTGGGTGTCAACGCGATGCTGTCGGCTGGGACGATCAACGTAGGCACCAGCCAACGTCATAACGCGGTGAACGCGATGAACAAAGCGCGTTCGACTGGAGATGAAGCCGCAGATTCCGCGGACTCGGTGAAAGGTGGCGATGCGAGCCAGCCGGGTGCGTTCCGAAACGTGTCCAATACCTCCGTCGTTCCCGGCGCTACCAGGACAATTTCGGATTTCTCGACTGCTTCGCAGACGACTCGCGTCGCCGTCGACAGCTATCAGTTGTCGACCACGAATCCGTCAAGCCCGACCAGGGGAGCGGCCAATCACGGCGATGCCGGGGCGTTCAGTATGCCCGGCATACGAAGTGGCGGCGCTCGAAAAACCGGCAGCAAGAAGAATAAAGACAACGATAAAGTTAAGAAGGATGGAAAGAAATCCGACACCGAGGGCAATGATCTAGTTGTCGGTGGACGCGGTTGATACACACCATCGAAAGAGACTGAATGACGAGTCCGGAGTCGACGCAGCCACCGCCGTGGATGGGTGGACCTGAGCCAACCACCGACAATCGACCGGTTGCGAATGAGCCAGCGGCCGGCGGGAACCCCTTCGCCGGCGTGACCGCGGCGGCGAACGGCGCCGCAGCGACGGTCCATCCGCCGGTCAATGCCGTTCCGGGCGTCGTAGGGTATCCAGCACCGGCTCAGGCGTCGAATCCCGTGCAGCCGACCTCGGGCCGACATGGCATCGTGACCGAAACCGAAGGCGCGGGTGGTGGGTTCAATCCCGTCCCGCAACCGGTCCGATCGGAGGTTCCGGTGCCGCCACTGCCCAATCTGCTTCCATCGGGATTCCCCCAGTCTCAGGTGCCGCTGGATCACCACATGCCTCAGGAGCCCGTCGGCTCGGCGGTGACACCGGTCGGTCCGCAACAGGGGCCCATGTGGCAGCAGCAAGTGCCGAATGTGCCGCCGCAGAATTTTCCGCCGCAGAATGTGCCGCAGCCGAACCTGCCGTCACGAGATATGCCGCCGCAGAATGTGTTGCCGCCGAATATGCCGCCGCAAGATATGCCGCAGCCGAATGTCGTACTGCCGCAACCAGATTCGCAGTTGCGACCGCCTATACACACCCAGGTCGGTCAGTCGGTGATGCAGCAAATGCCGATGACTGCCGGGCGCAAAGATCGTGGGTGGCGATCGCGCCTGCGAAGTGCGGCTGGGGGCCTGATCACCTTCGGTGGTACCAGTAGTCACCAAGATATCGTTCAGTTGGCCCAGCGAGTGCGTCAACCAGTTGGTTCGGATTTTAAGGTCGCCGTCCTCTCGTTGAAGGGCGGCGTTGGTAAGACGACGGTGACGATTGGGCTGGGCTCGGCGTTGGCGTCACTGCGCGGGGATCGCGTCATCGCGGTCGACGCCAATCCTGACTTGGGAACGCTTGCCCGTAGGGTGCCGCTCCAGACGTATTCGACGGTGCGGGATCTACTCGGCGACCCGAACGTTGCGCGGTACTCCGATATTCGCAGGCATACCAATCAAGCATCTAGCCGCTTGGAAGTTCTCGCTTCGTCGAGTGACCCGGCGCTGTCGGAGGCATTTTCAGAAGAAGAATATCTGCGGGTCGTATCGATTCTTGAAAATCACTACAATCTGATCCTCACCGACTGCGGCACGGGCCTGGTGCATTCGGCGATGTCGGGTGTTCTGAAGGCCGCGAACTCACTCGTCTTGGTTACGTCGCCGGCGATCGATGGAGCTCAGAGCGCTGTGGTGACTCTCGATTGGCTCAACGCACATGGATATCAGGAACTGGCGAGAAACGCGATTGTGGTCATCGCGTCGGCGCGCGATCGGAATTCACCCGTCGACATTTCGATGTTGACTGACTATTTCGCCGGCCGCACTCGTGCGGTCCAAGTGATTCCTTATGATCCGCATCTCGCGGTCGGGGCGCATATCGACCTGGAACAATTGGAAGAGCGCACGCGAGCGGCGTTTTTGGAACTCTCGGCGACTGTGGTCGATGCTTTCGCGGTACCACCTCTGCCGCAGCCTCAGCAGTTTCCTGGATTCGGTTCACCGCAGCAATTCGGCCAACCGAATTTTCCTCCCACCGGTGCCGTCGGGTGGTCACCCCAGCAGTGAAGAAAGTGATTGTTCGCCACGTTTGGCTGACACCGGCATTAACCATACGTGTGGCGTTAGCTCGCCGTGGATAGGTGGACGTGGGCAATGCTTATCTAGCACCGTCGGTCAATTCACGTTCTCTGCGTATTCTTTCGGAACTATTCCGAACGTGCTACGGTCTTTGCCTACGTCATATGATTGTTCATATGCAGCTATCGCTTCTCCGTCTTTTTGTACTAGAGCTTTTCCGTATTTGCCCATTATCTCGAGCATCTTATGTCTGAAGCCGACATTGGTTGTGTCTACCTGGATCACCCCGTCCTTTACCCAGCCGTATTTAATGAGCTCTGGATCGGAGAGGATCTCAGGATGTTTCTCGGCGAGTCCTTGGACAATTGCGGCATCAAGAGTGTGCGAGTTATCGATGGTAGCGACATAGTTGAGTGTATTCCTCAATGCAGCCGGTGTCTCCACATCGGCGGGATTGAGAGCACCTAACGTTGCAATCTTTACGAGGGGGTTCGCGATCTTCAGGCCGATGTCGCCAACTTTTCCTACTGTCCCGATCGGACCCGGTACCTTGCCGGCGATGCCTGTTGCGGACGATAGTGCCGCCACCGTCGTATCCCACAAGGCGCCGTTCTTTGCCAATTCGAGTATTTTGTTATAGCGGTCGCGAGCGGTCGCGTCGGCAGCAACATTTGACACCGCATAGACCATAGCCACGTGCATTTGGCCGGCGATGTCGGCAGTGGATGCATTGGTTCTGCCGGCCCCGTAATTCTGTGCGAGCAGGGCCTCTTGAGTCATGATGGCATCGGTGGTTTCAACTCCGGCAATGGGATCTGAATACATTGCCTTCAATAGATTGACATATGCCGATTTCTGCATTGGCTGTATTCCGGCTAGCGCGATATATCCCGCGAAATTTGCGTGGTATGCGCGGAATCCTTGGGCTAGCGCCTGAGTGACGCCAGGGTTTGTCTCACCCAGCTTCGCGTACTTTCCGCTGGATAGTAGTTTGCCGAACGAGTTTGCCGCCTTTTGTGTGTTGTCGCGTTCGGGGAAACTGTTGATTTGCGCGAAAACTTTGTTGAGTCCGAATTCTGGATTCATCTTCTTTTCTCCGCTGATTTCACCATTGACGTCGCGCCCGTTCCAACTGGCATTTAACAGATTGTCTATGGTTCCCCCGTCATATCCCTCGAGCATGTTGTCACCGGCGAGCGCATCGACGCTAGCGTTGTGATCGTCACCCACAATCTTCAACATATCGGCGGCGGTGTCGAGATAGTAGTCTTCGTTGACCTCTTTGTAGCCCTGGTAGCGTTCCGGGCCGGTGGTGGGGGCACTGTACAGGCGAACGTTTGCGTCGAGTTCCCTTTGTCGTTCGGCCCATGCTATTTCTCCTGAGCGCGCGATCATACTCCGTGAGATATCTGAGCCGTTGCGGTAACGATATCCATTGGTGGAGTCAGTACTGTTCTGATAGATCTGCGTGAGTTTCCGTAAAGTCTCCCCATTTTTCATGGTAAAGTCCCGTTGGGTACCGGGTCCATTGTTCTTTCCGTCGAACGACCATCTGGAGCGTCCGAAAATGGAAAAATGTGATTCGGATTTTATGTCCGGCTCAGTTAACGCCGTCGCGATGTTATTAGGGAGGTTGTTGATTGATCCACTTTGCTCGCTCCCCAATGCGTCTAAATACTTCACCTGATTGCTGGAGAGTAAGAAGTGGCTGTCGCTCACTGAGCCAGCGATATCAGGGCTCTCTTTGAGAAATTTCTCTAGTCCAGATACTGTCGAAGGAAGGGATTCGTTGAAACGCTTGAGGTATGCGATAGTCGCTGCGTCGAGCTTAACATTCTCGCCGTTCTCTAGTGCTCTTAGTAGTGAATCGTCAGGTTTTCCGTCGATCTCTTTGACAAGAGACGCGTTCTCCTTGAAGCGATCCTTCGCCGCAGCCTTCTGCTGTGACGTCGGAAATTCTGTCCGCCCTGCGATGCGGCCATTCTGAATGACGTGTGCGTCATGTTCCGCTTCTTCTTGGGCTTTTCGAATGGCTTCGGGAGAATTTTTGTTGCCGGCACTCGCATCGCCCGATGGCTGGTCCTTTTGCCGCTTCAACTCCACCAGCATCGCGACGAGGTTGTAATTGGCCATGGTCTCGAAATCGCTGGTGGATTTGCCGGGCAGAGTCGTAGTGTTGCCGGAGCTCGGCGCCGCCGTTCCCGACCCACCTTTCGTTGTATTGCCTGGAATGGCGCCATCGTCGTCGGGTATCGGTGATTTTCTTGGGGTGATATTTCCGGTATAGGTGGCCCTATTCGGTACGGTGGGAGCCTTCGGCACGGGCAGCGGTTTGTCCGATATCGATCCCATTCCCGCATGTCCTCCTGAAATAGCCGGGGTTGCTTCCGTTTGAATATCGTTGACGCTACCCCGACACGGAACCCTCACTGTCGGTTCCGTGACCGACGCCGTCGAGGTTGGGAAGGGCATTGGCGGCCGTAGCCGTGATCCTTTGTTCCTCGGGCCAGTAGGTGTATTGCGCGCGCTGCGGGGGGTTTCCGCGACGAATGAGGCGCCCACGTCCAGGCGGTTCGGATTGCAGGTAGACCTTGGTGAAGATCTGACCTTCGGAGCGATCGCCGGATAACAGGATGCTCGCACCACCGTTATCGCGCAGCCCGGTGAGGACAGGGTCGAAAAGGGCGCGAGAAAGTCCACTGGTTTTGCGCGTAATAATGACGTGGAGCCCGATGTCCCGCGCATGGGGAATCAGTGGAATAAGCGCGGATAGCGGGTTGGGAGTCATGGTGGTCGGAACGAGCAGATCGTAATCATCGACGATGACGAACACTTCCGGCCCTGTCCACCAAGATCGAGATCGCAGCTGCGCCGGTGTGACGTCATTGCCGGGCAGGCGGCTGGAGAGAAATTTGTGAAGACGTTCGAAAGTTGTGGCTGCTTGTTCGCGCGTCGTGTCGTAGCTGACCAGTGGCGGTTGGGGGACGGCGTCGAGAAGGCTGCGTCGCGGGTCTATAACCACAATGTTGGTTCCGGCGGCGCCGCGCCGCGCGACTATATCGCCGACAACAGCGCGCAAGAGATTTGTTTTGCCCGATTCTCCTTCGCCGAAGATTGTCAGATGCGGGTCGTCGCCCAGGATGTCGAGATGCAGTGGGGACAGGGTCGCTTCATCAATACCAAGGATGACCGGGGCGGTTTTCGCGGGGACTCCGGAAGTGAGCTCTGAGTACGTGATCCGTTCTGGCAGCATGCGGATTATGGGTGCCTTGGCTCCACGCCACGCCGATCGGATCTGTTCGATAGATCTTTCGACACGTTCTCCGGTGGCGTTGATAATTTGTGCCAGCTTGACGGTCGGAGTTATCACCCGACCGTATTCCTTAGCGCCAATGCGATTTTGGAGGGGTCGAGAGATCATTGAATCGACCGCATTGGCCAAGCGATGTTCGATCATCGTGCTGAGATTCGTATTGAGATTAGTACGAAGATCAGCCAGACGATTCGCGACGATGATGACGTGGAGCCCGTATCCCAGGCCGCGAACGGCGATGTCGGTGACGCTGGCGACCAGCGTTTCGTATTCGGTGTTGAACGTCGCCCACCCGTCGATCATCAGATAGCGATCGGCGACGGTAATTTCCGGAATCGCGCCCTCCGCCACCATGCGGCGCATTTGGCCGATCGAAGAGATGCGGTATTGGACGAATAGTTCTTCGCGTCGGGCCAGTTCATATGTCGTCTCGGCGACGGCGCGTCGGATCTTGTCCGGATCGAAACGCGTCGCCACACCGCCGACGTGCGGGAGGCCCTCCAGATCGCCCATCAAGGTCGAAGCCGCATCGATCACGTACCAAGCCACCTGCCGAGGGGTGTGCGTGACGGCAGATCCCATGACCATCGCTCGCGCGGTAGTAGTTTTCCCAGTTTGCGGAGCACCAAGAATAAGAACGTTCGACGCCGCGGTATCGACGTAAAAGGTGCCCTGCCATTGTTCGGCTGGGTCATCGACAGTTCCGATGGGGAATCGCAGCTTCGAATGGGTCGATGTGTCGGCGACTTGGAGGCCACGATCTGCGGTCGCTGTCAGATTTCCGACGACATCGGTGAGGGAAAGGTCATCGCGGAGCGGCGGAAGCCAGATTTGCTTGACCTTGCGCCCAACTTGGCCCATTCGCTCGGCTGCCACTTCAAGCGCGATTTTGTCGAACGGGCTTTCCTCGCGCTGATCGGTCTCGGCCTTCATAACCGCGGTATAGAGTTCCTGCTGGTTTCGGAGCCATTCACCGGTCGTGTTCCGGATTCCGTACGGCATCGCCAGCGGCGGCAAGTCGAAGCTGACCCGTTCTTCGAGGGGCTCATACCGACCCGACACATAGGCGGCTTTGAATCGCACATATACATCGGGATCGACTTTGAGATAGCCCGATCCAGGAAGTGCGGGAAGCTCGTGCGCATCGACGGTGCCGATCACGATACGTGACTCGACGGCGGAAAACGTGCGCAGGCAGATGCGATAGGACAGGTGCGATTCGAGTCCGCGCAACCGCCCTTCTTCCAGACGCTGCGACGCGAGCAGCAGGTGAATACCGATCGATCGGCCGATACGACCGATCTGCACGAAAAGGTCTAGAAACTCCGGCTTTTGGACAAGTATTTCGCCGAATTCATCGATGATCACCAGCAAGTTGGGAAGCGGTTCGAGTTCGGCGCCAGCGTCCCGACGATCGTTGTAGTCGTAGATGTTCTTCGCACCGGCGGCTTGCAGAACACGCTGCCGGCGTTGCATTTCGCCGGACATAGCGTCGTGTAGACGGTCGACGAGCCCATCACTGTCGCCGAGGTTGTCAACCATTGCCGCGGTATGCGGAAGGATGTCGAGACCGTTGAAGGCCGCACCACCCTTGTAGTCGACCAGAATAAACGCCAAACGTTCGGGCGGGTGGTTAATCGCTTGCGCCAACACCAGTGTTCGCAATACCTCGGACTTGCCCGATCCGGTCGCTCCGATACAGAGGCCATGAGGTCCATGACCTTCCAGCGCGGACTCCTTGAGATCCAGGAAGACCTGGTTTCCGTTGGTGTCGATGCCGAATGGGACTTTTAAGAAATCGGCGAGGGGGCGATGCCGCCAAATATCGATCGGATCGAATCGTCCGATATCGTCCAGGCGCAACAGTTTCTCGATGGTGACAGTGGATTCGAGCGGCGCTTCGGCGCTTTCCTCGGCCGCCAAGCGCACTGACGCCAACTCGTGTGCGATCGCATTGGCCAGACTCGGCGTCATCCGATCGACCGAACCCTTCGACGCCCCCATGATGAGCCGCCTGGTCCGGGCTTCGGCTGCCATTGATGCGCGCCGTGGATTGTCATCAATCGAATTGGGGTCCTCGACGGTGACTTGTCCGTCGTCGGATACCTCCACGCGGCACGTGATCTCGCTCGGTTCGGTGATTCGGCGACGCGTATGCGTGAGGACGCAAATGCCTACCGTAGCGGGCGATATTCCGGGTGGGAACAAGGCTAGGGGTTGTTGGCCGTTGGCGTCGTCGAGGTTGACGACGATGACGATGAACGGCGAGGCAAGAGGTGGATGGCCGATGCGACCGTGTCGTTCCGCGTCGGCGGCCCGTTCGGCGATGAGCTGACTCAACGACGCGTGGAGATCGGGGTGATTCGTCGTAGCCCTGCGTCGGTGTACGGGGCCGTCGAAACCGCCTTCTTCCAGCAAATGCGGCGCGAATTTGATCCAGTTGTGCATCGATGGGTCGCTGCCGATGCACAGGTGCACTGCTGCGTCCTCTGGAGCGTGCAGCGCGAGATATTGGGTCAGCGCCGCACGGATAAGCGACTCGCATGCCTCGGTGCTGCCGATGATGGAGACTGTTCCGGAGAGCTCCACGCAAAGCGGAATACCGTCGATGCGGTCGAAAATGGCTTTCGTCCGTTCCAGGTGCGCTACCGAAATCTGATCGACTTCGGCCGCCGGATCGCCGCCCTCGCTATAGTTCACGTCGCGCGCCAGCGGTCCCGCACCAGTGCCAACGCGGACCATCCCGAAGTCGGGATCCCATCGCCTGCGTTCATAGAGCCGGGCCGGGTTGCTGATGAGTGACAGTAATTCGTTGGGTGCGGGGTGTAAGCGCAGCTGAACTTCGCGTTGTAATTGGATTTCCGGTTGCAGATCCTTTTTCAAGCGGGTAAGGAACTTGATATACGTGGTGCGTTGCATTTCGGCACGTTTACGATGGCCGGTTTTCGAACGTAGATACATGGTAAGACCCATGAGAAGCGCCACCACAATGAAGCCGATTCCCGCGACCATACGCAATTTGTTGCCGGTCGATGCCATCATTAGCATCATTCCGCCGCCGGCCATTAATGGCATCGCCAACCGCAGTACGATTCCTTCTTGAACCGACGAAGGATCGTCGATGGTCGGCGGTGCGGACACATCGAGTGGCTTCTTGGGAAGCGGATCGACTCTAGTTCGAGCCGGTCGATGTATTACGCGTGCCGCCATAAGTCACCTCGATCGTTGTGGCAGTCCCAGTCCAGTAGCCGAGAGCATACGAGAGCGGCGACCCGACGCGGTGAAAACTTGCAGTGGTGCCAGACGGTGCGAGCGGTTGTTCTTTCGCTCCGCACCGGTCCCTGTCTCCCTAGCGCTCTTAGCGCCATGATCGTACCCGGAATGTCGGCGTACCTTCGTCGACATCCGCGGCGTGCGGTGCATTACGAATCGCCACCGTCAGGCATGATAGGGGCCATGAGTACTGGTTTTGTCCGGCTCACAGTAGTGGGACCAAATAACCAAGTCGATGTCAGTCTGCCAACCGATGTGACGATTAACGACTGGCTCGCGTCACTATTATCGCTCGCTGTCATTCAAGGGAATGACAATGTCGATATCACCGCGTGGGCGCTGTCCGATCCGGTGCGCGGCAGGCTTTCGCCGGACGAGTCGCTCGAACGCCTCGGTGTCTTAGACGGCTCGACGCTCTATCTGACCACCATCACCGATGCCGTCGAGACACCATTCGTCGACGATGTGATCGGCGCGATCGAATCCAGAGTCAACACCCAGTACGCCGTATGGACGGGAGCAGTCCGCAACCGTGCGGTTGGCTACCTGATTGCGGCGGTCCTCGCGGCCTTCAGTGTCTGGCTGACGCTTGTCGACGCTGGGTACGCCGCACCGGTGGGCTTGATAGTGGTCTCTACGACCGCAGTTGTTTGCGGGTGGATCGGCCGATCCCGAGACGCGGGACCTGTCGGCTGGTCTGCGGTGTTCGCACTCGGCGCGCTTGGATACGTCGTAGGCGAGGACCAAATGAAGGATTCGGTCTGGGCGTTGGCACTTACCGGAGTCGCACTCGGTGTCGCGATCAATTGTCTGATTCGGACGATCAAACCTGTGGTCGTCGGCGTGGCCGCAATCGTTAGTGCGGTCGTATTCGCCGTTGTCGCAGTTGCTGTGCACATTGGGGCCAACGCCATCGCGATTTCGGGGTGGTCGATGATCCCGTTGGTGCTAATTCTGGGCTATGCGCCAGCATTGGCCCTGTCGACAAGCGGGGTTGTCGCGCTTGTGCGGGGGACTGACGAGGGACAGCTGGCCAGTCGGAGTGACATCGAACATAGGCTGGGCACCACACGATTCTGTGTCGACCTTGTCGTCATTACGACTTCGGCGCTACTCGTTCCCGCGCTCGTCGAAATCGCTCTGTCGGGCGTTTGGGTGCAAGCAATCCTGGCGTTGTATGTGGGAGTCGCGCTCGTTATCCGCTCCAGGTCATTTACTCATGCCCGTCATGTGATCCCCCTACTCGGCACCGCGGCCGTCGCGCTGATGGTTTCTGCTATTGCTGCGCCGCAATGGTTCAATCTGCCCCCCGACGTCTCTATTTTGTTGTCCGCATTGTTAGTCGCGGGCGTTTGCGGCGTGATTGTCTCGCTAGCTGTCATCCGGCTGAACGACGTAAATGCAGCGCGCGTCGCACGTGCCTACGAGGTGTTCGATGCGCCGCTGACCTTGGGGATTGTGCCGATGGTGTTCCTCGCGCAGGGCATTTATCAGTTCTTCTGGCCGTCTTGATCTGTGGTCCTGATGTTAAGGGGCAGCTAGCCTCAGATTTGGCAGGACAGGACGTGCGGTTGCGTTCAACAAATTCATTGTGGTCCGGGATCGACAGTGACCGGCAGATGAGGGGACATATCGATGGCTTTAACCAGAATTCAGGACGAGGGTCTTCAGCAGCACATCACTCAGTTGATGGATTCCGCTGGCCAGTTGCACACTCTCGCTGGTCAGTTCACCAGTGCGATTGAAGCTACGGTTGCTTCGTGGGAAGGCGACGGCGGTGACCAATGGCGGGGATTCGGCCGGCGTGCCCACGACGCTCAGCAGGATATGACGACGACCTTGCAGAGCATCCAAACAAAGCTTGAAGGCGTGCAGCGGGCGTCACGAAGCGGACAGGCTCAACAGCACGAGAGCGTTGTTCATCGTGAGGGGGCTGCGGACTGGGCCGATATTGAAGGCAACTTCCGGAGCGTCTGAATCTAACCGTTCATCACTACTCTTCTTAGGGGAAGAAAATGCCAGAATACAAGTTTCACGATGAGCAGGTGTCAGCCACTCTTGAAGACCTGCAGAGCCAAGTAACGCGTTATGACGCGGAATTGGAAAACTTCGAGGCCGCCAAGAACACTTTGAAGGCTCACTGGGAAGGTGACGAGGCCGATATCTACGAGGCTTTGTTTACTCGTTTCCAGTCCGGTTCGACCGCGGTGCGTAACGTCGTCGCTGAGGTATACAACTCGCTTTCCGAATCCGGCGATCTGAACAACAGTATGCGCTCGGATATGCGTACCGAGCTGGGGCACTGATCTAAACAACTGGTTTGCGATGGGGGCGGTCATCTCTTTCAGAGATGACCGCCTCGTCTTCGCACTTGAACATGTTGGAGTAGTCGGGAGACGACCGTATGACGTGCGATTCTTCGCGGGCGCCGGATATGGAAATTAGCCGAGCAGAACTTGAGACTGAAATCTCGCGTGTTTTAGCGGCTCAAACGGGGCGATCTCCCGATGCGGTCTGGTGCGAAGGCGCTCTTGTCAATTCCGTTGGCGCCAACCAAACGGGTGCAGTCCAGGCCGGTGGGATATGGCTGCCGATCAAGGTCGTCATAGGTTCTGACCGCGGCCTCCACGTCGTCGTCGGGCGGACACCAGTGCCCCGACCGCGATGAATGATTCATTTCACCTAGTCAGAACAACTTCCTAAGGGGATTACTGTGGGAGGTCCGGTAGCTGATCGGCCAGTGCCGACGCCGCCACCTGTGCCGCCGGCGAGCTATACGCCTTATGGCGGGCCTATCCCGGTCAAGGGGCCGCCGACTCCTACCCCGACTCCGCCGACTCCCACTCCTTCGACTTCGACGCCTGCGCCGTCGACACCCACTCCAGCGCCTGCGCCGTCGATATCTACGACGCCCACCCCTGTGCCGTCGGCGCCGGCGACGTCTACGCCCGCGACGCCGGTGCCTGCGACTCCGACGCCCGTGCCGTCAACGCCCGCGACACCTGCGCCGTCAACGCCCGCGACTCCCACGCCTACGCCTGCAACACCTACGCCTGCAACACCGACACCGACGACTCCCACGCCGCCGCCGGCAAAACCTGTTGAGAACAAGACCGCGCTCGGCGGCATAGTTCTGGGTGACGCAAAAGGTCGTCGTGAGGGAGATCGGTGGGAAACGATCCTCCCTGACGGAACCAAGATCATCAACACCATTCCGGTAGGTAATGGTGATCAGACCGTCGATCAAGAGTTTGTCGGAAAAGACGGAAAGATTACCTCTCGTCAACGTGTGGTTTCCAATGGCGAGGGCGGGTATCAGCGCTGGAGTAATGAGTCCGATGGTCGATCGGGTTATCAACTGCAGATGAAACCCGGCGAAAATGTTGAGGGGATTTCCTGGGACCCCGGAGCGGATCCGGCAGGAGCGATTCCACGGTCGTCCTATGGGCAAACCTGGGACGGAAAGAAGTCGTCGACCCTAGCGACTACCGCTAACGGAACCCAGGTACAGGTCGACAGTGAGCAAAAACCGGACGGCAATTGGACTCATCGTCAACAAACCGCCGACGGTTCGGTGACGCTGACGTCGTCGGGGCCGGGGGGCAAGGACACGAAGGTAACTGGCCAGATCGACCCGAAAGGTACTGGGTGGTTTACCGGAGAATCTGGTCAACGCGTCGATACGTTCATCGATGGCAATAATCTCCCGGTATATGTCACAACTGATTCTACGACTGGATCGAAGACATATCAGTTCACGGATCCGAAGACCAATCAGTCCAGAGCCAATGTGGTCGATAAGAATGGCGCGTTTATAGGCCATATGGAATACAATCTTGACGGTTCGGTAAAGTCGGGCGATATAGTCGAAGGCTCGTTTCGTACGACCTGGGTGAATGGCAGCGTCGTAAAAGTCAATAGTCGCGATGATCCGAGTGTCGAGTGGCGAAAGGTCACTCTCAATGCCGACAACACCTCAACGGTCGAGATGAAGGATGGCACTATCCTCACGCTGGACAGTAAGGGGGAAGTGTCGAATGTGCAAATGCCGCCCGATACTCGTCTTGGAGTTCGAAAAGCGTGGGATGGAGCCTGGGAATCGGGAAAGAACTCGATAAACGGATTTAGATCTTTGGTTGGGCTCGGTCCTTATGGTACTGCTGATACCTGGAAGGCTCTCGGCGGCGGAGTTTTCGATGGGGTCTTCAGTACTTTCCAGTATGGCTACGATCTGGTGCGGACGGAGGCTGCAAAAGGCGGCATAGGTGGACCATATGTGGCATCGAAGTCGATAGGCGACCGTTTTGCCGACACAACGAATCTGCTGTTGGGAGTGGACTTCCGCGACTTCGCCGGCGAGGACCCATGGGGAACCGGTGGGCAGCTCGCTGTCGGGGTCCTTTCGTGGGTTGTTACCCCGACGAAGGTCCTCGGCATCACGAGCCGCGGAGTCAGAGTCGCGGGCAATTCAGTTAAGTCGGTTGCTGCGCGCGCGGGCAACCTCGCCAAGAACGCCGCCGAATCGGTGCGAGTTGGTGGAAAGCTAGCGCTCGGCAAGAATGTTGCGGTCAAGGGACCCGAGATCCCCAAGGTTGCCCTGAAACCCGGCGAGGCCGGGTTGCCCAAGATAGCGGCGCCGGGTTCGGTAGAGGCCCCTAAGATTCCGCCAACGCCGAAGCCGCCGGCCGGTCCCAAGATTCCGCCAACGCCGAAGCCACCGGCCGGTCCGAAGATCCCAGCCGAGCCGCCGAAACCGCCGAAACCTCCTGTTGAGCCAACAGCACCGCACGGACCGCCCACGGAGGAGCCGAAGGCTCCCACCGCGCCGATAACGCCGGACTCACCCCGTGAACTGGCGTTGTCGAACGTGCCGGCGAAGTTTTTAGATTGGGCGAATCGACTATATGATCGAATTAGTAACAAGCACCTGCCCGACTGGCTGCGGAATATTGCGCGCGGCGATCTTTTCAACTTGCAGAATCACTATCGGTTCCCGGCGAATGAAGTCTACGTACGAATAATAGACAGTGCTGGCAAGTTCGTTAAGAATGTGAAATTGGATTCATATATCCCAGGCTTAGAGATTGTGTCTCGAAAATTTACGCAGCTGGCCCAAATATCCGAAAAGACTGCGATCGGGTATTTGCGAGAGATAATCGACAAATATCCTGCGGGCAATGATCTATTTAGGATCGCAGACGTTCCGAGCGCACGAGAAAATCCATCGCTTCGTGGGTTAATTGGCGATGCTCTAGACGGCGAGTACTTCCTCGAAGTTCCGGTTCAGACTGGGGCCATACCTGCGGCCATCCTCAAGTTCGCGCGAGACAGCGGAATCAAGATTCGCGATGTGACGGGTCATGTGTACGATTGAGCTACATGCCAGCGATAGGAGTAGTCTTTGTATAGGTATATGAATAATTGGAATGATCTGACGTTGCAGCCTATCGGTGGCGAGGACTATCTTCTGGAAGATGTAGCGCGAGATCGATATGAAAGTGATTCGCACTTTTTCGAGGTAGTTCCAGAACCAGGAGACTCTGGAGTACCTGCCTGGTCGATGCATTTCTATCCCGGCAAGGCGGGTGCGTTTAAGTTCAAGTTTTATGATCGCCATGGGTCGATTATCCGAATTGTTCGATTTGATGCCATTGATGGCCGATTCTTCCGGTCCAAAGTGATCGACTATTCATATCCCGGGGATTCGTTGAAGCGCTGGGGCCAGAGTGAGTCAGTGTATATGGTGACTGGGTTGTCAAAATCCGACGGAACAGCAACTGTCATTACCAATGACAACCGAACCAAACCTGGGCTCGAAACGGTGGCGAAGTATCGGAATGTGCCGACGGAGTCATTCTGGGTGGATCGACCCACGTTCGGAGAGTGGAACGCTCTGGCAGATGCGGATATCGCTGAGCTGGCAACGGGTGTAGGCGTGGCAGATTTCGGTGGCGAGCTAGTGGATTCGGATCGGCGGCCAGGTTTTTCACCTGGGGCGGCGCCGAGTGTCCAGCTCGCGGAGTCCGTGGCGATGGCCGAGTATGGGGTAGCTAAGGCAGTTTTCGAGGCAGCCAAGGATATCTCCGGGTGGGAACGGGTGGTGCTGCGTGCTGATGTGGATGGCAACCTATCGGCGGAATGTCGCGCTGAGGATGATTCGGTGGTGGGGCAACTAACCTTGTCCGACGATGTCACTACTGCGGTGATTCGCCTGGGTTTGACAGCCGCCGCCGACGGCGTCACTTGGTCAGCGATGGTTGTGACGTTGAATGTAGATGGCAACTACCACGTCGACTTTAAAACGGGCGAAT
>NZ_BAEH01000040.1 GCF_000241305.1 Gordonia effusa NBRC 100432 | reverse complement strand
GTGCCGGGAGCCAGCCGGGCCGGGGGAGTGCGGGTGACATCCCACAGCTCAAAGTCGGTACGTCCCAACAGATACCACCCACCTGGGCTGTCCGTCGGGTAGACCGCGCTGTAGCCCGCGGCGACCGCGACCGAACCGGCGGCGACCCGTGCGCGAGACTCGTCACGGCGAGACAACGCGCACAATGGGTTGTCGCCGTCGGGTACCAGATAGCCGAATCCGGGTGCGAAACCCATGAACGCGACCCGCCATCGCGTCGACGCATGTGCGTCGATCACACCTTGTCGTGAGAGGCGCAGGAGCGCGGCGATCTCGTCGAGGTCGGCACCGTCGTAGTGCACCGGGATCTCAATACTCGACCTCGCGCTGGGTTCGTCATCAGTTGTCGTCGCGGCGCGTAGCGCCCGCCGGATGCCGAGGGCGTCGATTGGTGCGCTGGCCTGCACAAGCAGTGTCGACGAGGTGGGAACAACATCGGTGACGTCGGGCAGCAGGCCGGCGGAGACGGCATGGGTAATCGCATCGGCGGCCGCGGTCACGGCGTCGAGTGGAGTGGGCTGGCCGGTGAAATCAAGAAGGACCGCGTCGAGACCGGCGGGGCGCTCACGCACGCTCTTAACCTACTAACCGGTAGCTCGGGAATCGAGTAACTCCAGGTCAAGCGGCCGCGTCTATTACGCGGAGGTTACACCGGCGACCCTGTCTCCGCAGTGAATCCGGTTAACGGCTACTTTGTACCTTGCAACTCTCACCTGAGTAAAGGGGTTCGTGTGTCTGCTGAAACAGTCCCAGCCGACCAGACGTCCGACAGTACCTCCGCGACGTTCACCTACCCCGGTGGACAGCTGGAACTGCCGATTCTGGAAGCCACCGAAGGTAGTGATTCGATCGCGCTGGGCAATCTGCTGGCGAAGACGGGTCTGACGACCTTCGATGGCGGATTCGTCAACACCGCGGCGACAAAGTCGGCCATCACCTATATCGACGGCGATGCCGGTATCCTGCGATACCGCGGCATCCCGATCGATCAGCTCGCCGAGCGATCGACCTTCATCGAGGTCAGCTACCTGCTGATTTACGGTGAACTGCCGTCGCAGTCGGAGCTCGACGACTTCACCGAACGGATCCAGCGGCACACCCTGCTGCATGAGGATCTGAAGCGGTTCTTCGATGGTTTCCCGCGGAACGCTCATCCGATGCCGGTGTTGTCGAGTGCGGTGAACGCGCTGTCGGCCTACTACCAGGATTCGCTTGATCCCAAGGTGCCCGAGCAGGTCGAGCTGTCGACCATTCGCCTGCTCGCCAAGCTTCCGACCATCGCGGCCTACGCGTACAAGAAGTCGGTCGGTCAGCCGTTCCTCTACCCGGACAACTCCTTCAATCTGGTGGAGAATTTCCTCCGGATGACCTTCGGTTTCCCCGCGGAGCCCTATGAGGTGAACCCCGAGGTAGCCAAGGCCCTGGACATGCTGTTCATCTTGCACGCCGACCACGAACAGAACTGTTCGACGTCGACGGTCCGACTCGTCGGATCGAGCCAGGCCAACCTGTTCACGTCGATCTCCGGCGGCATCAACGCTCTCTGGGGTCCGCTGCACGGTGGCGCCAACCAGGCGGTGCTGGAAATGCTCGACGAGATCAAGGCATCCGGTGGCGACACCAAGGCCTTTATGAACAAGGTCAAGAACAAAGAAGACGGCGTGAAGCTGATGGGCTTCGGACACCGGGTCTACAAGAACTACGACCCGCGCGCGGCCATCGTCAAGAAGACCGCCGACCAAATCCTGGCGTCGCTCGGTGTGCAGGACGACCTGCTCGACATCGCCAAGGGGCTGGAAGAGGTTGCGCTGCACGATGATTACTTCATCGAGCGCAAGCTGTACCCCAACGTCGACTTCTACACCGGCGTCATCTACCGGGCGATGGGCTTCCCGACGCGCATGTTTACCGTGCTATTCGCGCTCGGCCGCCTGCCCGGTTGGATCGCGCACTGGCGCGAAATGCACAATGACCCGACGACCAAGATCGGCCGTCCGCGTCAGCTCTACACCGGCTACACCGAACGCGACTTTGTCGTGATGGGAGACCGCTAAATGACTAACGAGAAGCCTGAAGTCGAATTCCCCGAAGGCCCGGCACCCGCCGAGTTGCAGGTCGTCGACCTCATCGAGGGTGACGGCGCCGAGGCCCAGCGCGGCGGCGTCGTGGACGTGCACTACGTCGGCGTCGAATACGAGACGGGCGAGGAATTCGATTCGTCTTGGGATCGCGGCCAGTCCGCGAACTTCCCGCTCGACCGGCTCATTCCCGGCTGGCAGGAGGGGATTCCCGGCATGAAGGTCGGCGGTCGTCGTCGGCTCACCGTGCCGCCGGAGCTGGCATACGGCCCAGCCGGTGCGGGCCACCGGCTGTCGGGCAAGACGCTGGTGTTCGTCATCGATTTGCTCGGCACCAACTAGGTTCTTCACTGAAACTGTCCCCCTCCCGGGAGCAGGCGCTATATCGCCGTTTGCTCCCGGGAGGGGGACATTTTCAGTTGTATGGAACCGTTCGGGCGCCGGCCGCGTCCAACTCAGATGTGCGACATCTGCGGAGTTCACACGACTCGGGATCTCAAAGGGCTCGGCTACTCCGATAGTGACATCCGAAAGGCCGATCTCACCCACGAACGCAGAGGCTGGTACTCGACGTCGGCGGCAGATCCGGCCGTGTTGTCGGCGGTGCGTGCGGGTGGAGTACTGAGCTGCGTGTCGGCACTGAAGTTCGTCCAGAACCACGGAATTCCGGCGCTGTGGGTACCGCCCGGCGACACGGTCCACGTGCGGCTGTCGAAGGGCGGCAAGTCGAGGGTGCGGTCGCGGTGCCGGGTAAAGCTCTGTCAGGGTGCGGGCCGGCCCTTGCCGACCGCGCACGCCGTCGACGAAATCCCCGTCGCACTGAGTTGCGCGGCTCGATGTGTGGCGGAGGACTGCTGGATTGCGATGTGCGACAGCGTGTTACACAATACGCCGCTTACGATCCCGGATCTGCAGGCCGCGATGGGAACAGTGTCGCAGACCGTGCGCACGATGATGTCCCGGTGCGACTCGCGGTCGGAGACCGGGACGGAATCGATCGTGCGGGTGCGGCTCCGCGCCGCCGGATATCGCGTTCATGTGCAACCGCGTATTGGGCGTTCTCAGCGAAGTGACCTACGGATCGGGCGATTGATCATCGAATGCGATAGCGAGGCTTACCACGGCGGTGAGGCGCGACGGGGGGACCTTCGCCGCGACCGCAAGACCGTCGGGCGAGGCTGGGTGACGATGCGGGTGGACTACTTCGACGTCATGCACCGGTGGGACGACGTGCTGGCCGATATCGCCGATTTCACCTCGAGTGAGCGTCATCGCATTCGACGGCCACAAGACTTCCCCGGATTGATCGACTGAAACTGTCCCCCGCACGGGAGCAGGCGCTATATCGCCGTCTGCTCCCGTGAGGGGGACATTTTCAGCTGTATTCTCCTAGCTGCACAACGCCGACGGACGGAATCCGTGTGCGACGCCGCGGCTGTGCACCTTGCCGTTCACCGAGATCTGGCATCGCGCCGTGGTGCCTTCGCTCTGCATCCGCAGACCCAGTATCTGCCGGGGTACCGAGCTGGGGAACGTTATCGTGCGGCGGTAGAGGCCGTCCGGCCCTTTCTCGGTCAATTTGAAGTCGTGCTGTTGGCGCAAGAGGTTGACGCCGTTGTAGTACGAGATCGTGCCCCAGGACGTTGCCGATGCCACGCTGAAACTGATCACGTCGCCTTTGGTGGCTGCCGGTGCACTCGCCGCGCCGACCGTGGTGCCGGCAACGACGGCGGCGGCAGCGGCGGCGCCGCAGATCATCAACTTGCGCATTGGGAGGATCCTCACTAACCGGTGGTTTATGCCACGTGATGCATCGAGTATTGCCTACATCACACCGTATCGGTGAGCTAATCCTGCCACCCGACGTTGTCGAGGTCGCCGCCAGGGTGGCTAACCGCGCGACGTCAGCGCTTCGACCCATTTCACCCGCGAACCGGTCCGCAAGATCGACCGTTGATAGATCTTGGCGGCGGTCCACGCGGCCACCGCGCAGGCAATGATCATCAACACCAGCGTCCCAACGATTTGGAAGCTGTTCGTATCGCCGGTTGCGATTCGCATCGGCATCAACGCGGCACTGAACGGCGGAATCCAGCTCAGCGTCTGAATGAAGGTCGAGTCCAGTGCGTTGATGCCGAAGGTCGCGGAGTAGACGACCGCCACTGCGAGGATCGTTAATGGGGCCGAGCTCGAATTGAGTTCCTCCTGTCGGGATACAAGCGCTCCGGTTGCGGCGTAGAGCGTTGCGAAGAACAGGAATCCGAGAATGAACCAGATGAGGACGGCCGCGAAAACCCCGCCGACCAAACCCGGCAGCGTCAGCAGACCGGTAGCTTTGCCGGCGATCACCGCCGTTGCGCCCAGGATCAATACCTGGGCTAGCGCAATCGCTCCAATGCCCAGGATTTTCCCCCACAGCAGATGCAGTGGCTTGATCGTGGCGAGCAGAATTTCGACGACACGCGAGGTCTTCTCCTCGACGACGCCGACGGCCACCATCGTGCCGCCGGTCATGATCGCGATCATCAACAGGATAGTGCCGATTAGTGCGATGGCAATGCGCTGATCGGCATCGGGTTTACGAGGTGTCGTTTGTTCGGCGGTGACGGTGATCGTTGGCAGGGATTTCGCATCGACGCCGCGTGCGGCGAGTGCGGTAGTCATGCTGACCGAGTCGATGGTGCTGCGGATCGCCCCGTCAAGTTGGGCGTCGATCTTGTTCTTGCTCACCGCCACAAAGCTTTTGGGAGACGTGGCGATGATGGCGGCGTCGAGGCCGCCATCGGCTACCTGGCTGCGTGCCCGCGCCGCGTCGTCGACGCGGACAACTTCGATCGGCACGCCAAGTTGATCACCGACGCTGGGTAGTGTTTCGATGATCGTCGCTGTGTCTGCGCCGGTGATGCCGACACGTTGTTTCTCCTCGTCGCCGCCGGTGACCACGGCCAGGACTATCGCGCCCACGACGATAACGATCATCATCAGCGCGGTGGTAATCAAGAACGAGCGTGTCTTTGCGCGGGTGACTATTTCGCGTTGTGCCACAAGCCAAATCGCGGAGCGGGCGTTCATGCGGAGACCACCTCTCGGAAGATTTCAGTCAGTGTTGGTTTGCTGGTTCGGAACTGGTGCACCGGGCCCGTCGCCAGTGCCGCGTGCAAGATCTCTTGATCGTCGGCGACCGATTGATCCAATGTCAGGCGCGTCATGGCACCGACATGGGCGACGTCGACTACACCACGCAGGCCGGTGGCCCAGGCGAGAGTCGTCGGGGGACCGACAACTTCGAGAACGGCGCCATGCCCCGACCGCAGGTCGTCGACAGTGCCCACCGCACGCATGGTGCCCTTGACGATCACTCCCACGCGGTCGCAGAGCTGTTGTACCAGGTCGAGTTGATGAGATGAGAACAATACCGGCGCACCGGTATTCGCCTTCTCGCGCAGGACGTCGCTCATAACGTCGACGGCGACGGGGTCGAGACCGGAGAAGGGCTCGTCGAGGACGAGGACGTCGGGATCGTGCACTAGCGCGGCGGCCAGTTGCACCCGCTGTTGGTTGCCTAGGGAGAGGTCGCCGACGTCGTCGTTGACGCGCTCGGCGATGCCTAGCCGCTCGGTCCAGCGGGCAACACTCGCGGCGGCGTCGGCGGGTGAAAAGCCATGTAGCCGTGCGAGATAGGAGAGTTGGTGGCCGACTTTCATCTTGGGGTAGAGGCCGCGTTCCTCCGGCATATATCCGATGTGGCGGCGGGTGGAGAAGTCGATCGGAGCGTCGTCGATCGCGACAGTGCCTGAGTCGGCGGCGAGGACGCCGAGAATAATCCGCATCGTCGTCGACTTGCCGGCACCGTTGCTGCCGACGAATCCGAAGATCTCGCCGGGAGCGACTGAGAACGAAACATCTTGGAGGGCAACGAGATCGCCGTAGCGTTTCGCGAGATTGCGAACGTGGAGGGAGTGGTTCATCGTGGCTCACTTTCGAAATCGGTTGAGTCGAAGTCTTCTGGGTCGGGGTCCGATGTCCACCAGGCGGTCAGCAGCGTGGGGATCATGGTTCCGGTTAATAGGAGTGCGACCTGGGTGATAGCCGCGCCGTAGACATATTGGGACGGCACGCCGTCGTCGTGCCAGCTCGACAAGAGAATGAGGATGAAGTACGGCACGAACATCAGGCCAACGAGAATGCCGAAACTTATTGAGCGAGCGGCATTTCGCTTGGCGAGCTGAAACTCGTCTAGCGCTGGCGCGGGAGTGTCCGCGATCGAGCCGGACACGATGCGCAGCACGTACTGCCAGGCGATACAACCCACGATGCCAATGACAAACGGGATGGAGAACCACCACGAGAAGTAGGCGACTACTGAGCTGATCAGGATGAGAAGGAGGTTGAGGATCAGCAGTCGTGCGGCTCGCCGGGCGCCGCGGCGGTTATGCCACGTCGGTAGGCGGTGACCATTCTTGCGAACAAAGGTGTCGTGCATGCGAGTGCGCCATGCTTCATAGCGGCGCCAGAGCCTGGGTGTTGCCGCTTCGGGGAGCGGTGAGTGCGGGTCGGTCGTCATTGCGAGGCGCCTTTCGAATGGTCGGATCGCTGGGCGGCGGTTGACTCGTCGGCACGCCCGTAGAGTTCGGTCGACATCGCGCCGAACGGAACACGGCTGAACACTGCCTCGACGGGCAGTGAGAACACCGCACAAATTCGGAAGGCCAAGTCGAGACTGGGGTAGTTGTCGCCGCGTTCGAGCGCGCCGACCGACTGCATATTGATGTCGACCAGTTCGGCGAGCTGGGCACGCGACATCGACCGCTCGGCACGCAACACGGCGATGCGGTTGAAGATTGGGAGCTTATCCCCACGTCTGACAGGACTCACATGACATAGTGTTGTAAAAACACAACAAAATGTCAAGAAAGAGGATTTGTGGATGCTCGGCACCCGATGGTCGGGTGCGCGGGCTGTCCGGACTACCCACCAGATTTCTCGGGGTTCGAGTCAATAATTGTCGTGTACGGCGATTTAGCTGTGGGGTAGGGATATGCGGTCGTCGAGAAGTTTTGGGTGAGTTGGTATTTCGGCCGGCGGAGGTCTCGATACACTGATGATCTCGCAAGCTCGTTCATCAGCACTCGACCATCGGCACTTGGCGACCATCGGCGAATATGGTTGGTCGATTTTCTCTGCGTGACGTCGTTCATTCTCCTAGTCAGCGGCAAATTTTGGTTGGTCGAGTGCGCTCGGCGAGCGCAGCGAGACGCGCGTGTATCGAGACCCGGCGAGACGACGTCGTGAGGCGACATCGGTTGTGTCGCAACAGGTTCGGCGTCGGACATCGGCAGTCTGTCCCCTTTACTCCGTCAGCAATTTCGCCACATTTTGCGCGGCCGCACGGCCGGCTCGGTTCGCGCCGATCGTGGACGCCGACGGGCCGTAGCCGATCAACTGGATTCGCGGATCGTCGGCGACGGTCGTGGCCAGCCGTCCGGTCATCACGATCCCGCCGCCCGGACCGCGCAGTCGCAGCGGCGACAGATGGTCGAGTGAGCTGCGAAAGCCGGTATTCCAGAAGATCACATCGACGTCGAGTGTCTCGCCCGCCAGTGGTCCACAATCCCAGGCCACACCGGTTGGGGTGATACGACCGAACATCGGTCGCCAGCCCGACAGGATGCCGTCGTCGCGGGCGGCCGCGATCGCGGGCGTGAGCGGCAAACCGGTTACCGACACCACCGACGTCGGCGGCAAGCCCGCCCGCACCCGTTTCTCCACGCGTGCAACGGCTTCCCGACCTCGATCGGGGCTGAAGTCGGCCGGCCCGAAAGTTGGCTCGGTTCGCGACGTCCAAAACGTCTGCGCCCCAGGAGCATTGCGGGTGATCTCGATAAGCAGCTGGACCGCGGAGATGCCCGCCCCGACTACGAGTACTCGTTTCCCGGCGAATTCCGACGGTCCGACGTAGTCGTGGGTATGTAGTTGTCGCCCGCCGAACTCCTCAATGCCAGGCACATGCGGAACGAAAGGTCGTTCCCACGTACCCGTCGCATTGATTAGTGTTTTCGAGGTGATCTGGAAATCATCGCCCACATTTCTCGCTGCCGTGTTTGCTGCGGCAAGTTGGGTCACGAACAGGGACCCGTCGGCCGACCGTCGTACTGACCGCACCCGATACGGGCGGTGGACCCTGAGCCCGAACCTCGCTTCATATAGTTCGTAGTACCTCGGCACCGCGCTCGACGCACGCACCAAACCGTCGTGGACCTCGTCTTCGCCAAGGGCTTCCACCATGCCGAAACCGGGCAGGTCGTGCACTCGGTTGGTACCCGCGAGCGTCAGTGTCGGCCAGCGAAACTGCCACGCCCCGCCCGGACGAGGTGCGGCATCGAGTAATTGGTAACGCCCACTCAGCCCGAAGTGCTCCAGGTAGTACGCACCAGACAATCCCGCTTGACCACCACCGATGACGAGCACATCGGAGTGCGAGCGCGGTGCCTCGCCGGGGTCGATGTCAGTTACTGCATCAGCGGTCACAGCTATTCACTGTGGCATGCCCCGCAGCACGGTAGGTTATTGCCCATGATTTTCAGCTCAACTACTGATTCGGTGACCACGATCGAACTCGCTCGAGAAGCCAAGCGCAATGCTCTCGACGAGGAGATGGTGGCGCAACTGTCCGACGCATTTGCCGCCGCCGCCAGCGATGGCACGCGGGCGATCGTCCTCACCGGGCGGGGCAGCGTCTTCAGCGCCGGTGCCGACCTTTCCGGCGCGGTATATGACCCGGCCTTCTTGGAAAAGTTGGTCGCGACGTTGCAGCAGATCGAGTCGACGCCGGTCCCCGTCATCGCGGCCTTGAACGGGTCCGCGCTGGGTGCGGGACTACAGTTGGCGATGGCCGCCGACCTCCGCGTGATGGCGCCCGACGCGCTCGCGGGCATCCCGGCCGCGAGAATCGGTGTGGCTGTTGACGAGTGGACCATCCGGCGTCTGGTGTCGCTAGTGGGCGCGGGACAGGCGCGCGGCATGCTGATCGGTTGCGACCCGCTGTCGGCCGACCGGGCCCACGCGCTCGGCTTCGCCAACCGCATCGGCGACCTCGCCGATGCCCAGCACTGGGCGAGCACCATCGCATCGCTGGCTCCGCTGACACTGCAGCATTACAAGCTGGTGCTCAACGGCGACGGTGCGCGTGACGTCGCGCCGCAAGATCGCGTCGACGCGATGATGAAAGCTTGGCAGAGTGAGGATTTGGCCGAGGGTCGCGCAGCACGGGCGGAGAAACGAGTGCCGGTCTACAAGGGACGGTAGAGATCGGTCGTTTGGCCGGCGGGGGTCTCGATACACCCGGCTCGGCTGGCGCCTCGCCGGGCACTCGACCATCGGAGATTGTCGCCCCCCTGGTTGGTCGAGTCGGAGGTTGTCGCCGCCCTGGTTGGTCGAGTCGGAGGTTGTCGCCCCCCTGGCTGGTCGAGTGCCGTCGTGCGAGCTTGCGAGCTCGCCGGTGTATCGAGACCGGGTGAGCCGAAAACTGAAGTTGCCCAGGGCTTGTGGCTGAGTTGGTCGTTCGGCTGGCGGGGGTCTCGATACGCTGATGACCTCGCAGGCTCGTTCATCAGCACTCGACCATCGGAGGGTAGTCGCCCTACCCCAGCACCTGATCCAGGTAGGGGTTCTTGAACACTCGGTTCGGGTCGAGCCGGTCCCTCACCCGCAGGAAGTCCTCGAATTTCGGGTATGCCGACCGCAGGTAGTCCGCGTCGCGGGTGTGCATCTTGCCCCAATGCGGCCGACCTTCGTGGGCGGCCATTATCGCCTCGAAGTCGGCGAAGTACTTCTGCGAGTCTGTGGCGTCATCACCCGAATACCGGTGCGCGGCAATGTATCCGCTCGCCCGGCCCGATGCCGTCGACAGCATCAGATCGTCAGCGGCCGCCGCGCGTACCTCGATCGGGAAACTAACTCGATAGCCGCGCCGCTCGATCATCGACCGCACCTCGCGAACCGCGTCCGGGACCGCTTCCAGTGGAATCGCGTACTCCGTCTCGCGGAAACGCACCTTGCGCTCGGAGGCGAACACCGTGGTCGACACGTCGGTGACGGTTCGCGGTGAAAGTGCCCGTCCCGCAATGTTATTGAAAGTCGGAACCGCCTTGGGCCAGCGCGCGCCGATTCCGCACATGAGTCCAAGCAGACTGTTGCTCAACAATTCGTCGTCGATATAGCGACGCACCTTCCCCGGCCCCGACGCCGGCTTGTCCACCGGGCCACGTGTATTCGTCTTGGTCAGAGCGCACGTCGTGTGCGGGAACCAGAAGAACTCGTAGTGGTCGTACTGGGCGACATTGTCGCCGAACGACTCCAGCACCTCGTCGATCTGCCCGGGGTTCTCGACCGCGGTCAACGTGAAGGCCGGCACGCATTGCAGCGTCAGCTCGGTCACGATGCCCAGCGCACCCAGTCCCAGCGCCACCGCTTTGAGGTCGGGGTCGGATTCGTCGACCTGGCGTACCGTGCCGGTTCCGTCGACCAGTGTCGCGCCGACGATTTGGGTAGAGATCCCACCGAAACCCACGCCGGTGCCGTGCGTTCCGGTCGATGTCGCTCCAGCCAGCGTCTGCTTGTCGATGTCGCCGAGATTGGGCATCGCTAACCCATGCGGCGCAAGAAGATCGGGCATTTCGTAGAGGTGGGTCCCCGCGCCGACGGTAACTCGGCCGCTAGCCGCATCGACCTTCCGTACGCCGCGCAGATTTTCTAAATTCACCTGGACGCCCGGCGCGACCGCGATGCCAGAGAAGCTGTGGCCAGCGCCGACCGCCTTCACGGTCAAACCGTGCTCCCGCGCGTCGGAAATCAGTTCGGCCACTTCACTTTCCGACCTCGGCTGACGCACCGACACCGGGTCCGCGGTTTCCGTACCACCCCAATTGCGCCACCGGCTGCCCGGCGTCGCCTGTGCTTGCTCATGAGTACTCACAGGAAGCTTTTCCCTTCACCCCGGTAGGTCGGCACAACGTCGACGACACGTGGCCCGCCGTCGGCGTCGCGATCGATGACGGCGACTTCGTTGACATGTTCGGCGGCCTCGCCAGACTTGGTATGGCGAAACCATACTCGGTCGCCGACGTTGCGGCCATGAGCGGCCTCGCCGCGCAGGGGTGTCTGGACTTCACCGGCGGCTTCGGTGCCGAGATAGGAAAGTCCTTGTGGCCATGCCGGTTTAGGCAGTCTATCGGGTGCGGCCGGTCCGGACGCTATCCAGCCGCCGCCCAGACACGTGATGATATTGGGGGTCGGCCGTCGCACGACGTCGAGGCCGAATGCCATTGCGGGAGCGGGCCGAAAGTGAGCGTAATTGTCGAAAAGGTGCCCGCCGAAGAAACCACTACCCGCCGCGATGTCGGTGACCGATGAATCTCGGGCGGTTGCTTCCAGTGATCCGGTGCCGCCGGCGTTGACGAACTCCAGCTTGGCGTGACGCGAGATCGCTTCAACCGCCGCGCCGCGCCGTGTGCGTAACTCGGCCATCGAGCGATCCTGCATCGCGCTCACGACGCGATTCTTCAATCGCGCTCCTACCACTTGATTTCCGACACCGGCGACCTGTGCCTCGTACGACATCACACCAACCAACGCGAACCCCGGCCGTTCGACGATCGCGCGCGCCAACGCTTCGGCATCGGTCGGCCGGTGTACCGGGGATCGCCGCACGCCGATATGGACGAGACCGAAAGCCAATCGCAGCGATGCGTCGAGGTCGATGGCGATCCGAACCGTGCCGCGCTGCCCGGGCGGAGTGACGGAATCGATGAGGTCCAGGTGCTCGGTGGAGTCCACCAGGAGGGTCACGCGTTCGCGCGCCACGTCGTCGGCGAGTAATCGGCCGATCGCGCCGCGCGACGTCGTCGGGTAGCCCATCAGGACGTCGGGAAGTTCGAGTTCGGTTGCCAGCCAACGTGCTTCGTCAACCGAGTAGGCCAACACTCCGGCAAAGCCCTCGCGACCGAGAATATCGCCGATAACCGAGCGCACCCGCAGCGACTTACTCGCGACGCGGATCGGAACCCCGCCGGCACGACGTCGAAGGTCGGCGATGTTGTGCTCGAGTGCACCGCGATCGATGATCAACGCGGGCGAGTCGAGCCGCGCGGCACGGGCCGCCGCATCGATGCCTCGCCAGTATGTTTCGGGGTCTGATTGCCAGAGCTCGTCAGAGGGGTTGGGCGCTTCAGAGGGGTTGGGCATGCTCAATCATTACATTGATGACGGCGGTGATCAGCTGACGGACCACCTTGTCGTCGGCGGTGCTGAGGTAGGTGAGCGTGATCGCGTTCGTCGTCGCGATCAATAGCGGCGCCAAATCGCTTACTGGCACATCGAATTCGACATTCGCGCGCGCGGCGCCAACCCGCAGTCCGTCGCCGGCGATCGCGTACAACCGCTCGTACATAACCTTGCCGGCGTCGTCTAGCTCGGGGTGGTTATGCGCATAGATGCCCAGTGAGATCGTGGCTTGCATACGGCCCGGGTCGGCGCGCAACATCTCATAGAAGGTGTTGAGATTTTCGTACATATTGCTGCGCAGGTGTTCAATACCCTCGCCCTGCGGATTGGTAGCCGGCGAGATGGCGTCGAGAACCGCGCCGAGGTCGCTGGGGACCGCGGTGTCGATGACCGCACGAAGCAACGCGGTCCGACTTTCGAAGGCATAGTGAAAACTTGCCAACGGCATACCCGCTTGGGCGCAGATGCGTCGAGTGGTCGCACCTTCGACGCCAAGGTCGGCAATAACCCGATAAGCCGCGTTGACGAGCGCGGACCGGCGGTCCTCCACCGACATCCTGGTCATCTGTCGTGGATCTCCTCTGCTGGTACGGCTAACGCCGATTGATTATCGGAATCGACCCGTGATCGGTCCGTGATAAATCCTATCCCGGGGTCGCCACGCGCGGCGGCTAACGGTGACCCTCGTTCGGCACGATTATTGTGGTCCACGTGAGTACATCTAATTTGGGGCAAGCGGCAGCTCTCGGTGCCCGTGCGGCGACCACCTTGACCGACGGTCTGGCCGCGCGCGGTGTGGCCCCAGCGCGCGCTGTCGGCGCCTCCGCGGCCGACATCGCGCCGCATATCGCGGGGTCGGAATTTCTCCGCGACGGTCGGTTCGCCAACCTCGAACCGCCGGCTCCGATAAACGGCAATCCAGCCGGCGCGGTGGGCGACATGATCCGCCGTCCGGGACGGCCTCGTCGGCCCATTATGGTGACCAAGCCCGACTTCACCGAAGAGGCTCGCGACCTCGCGGTGACCTGGCTCGGGCACGCGACCGCGCTTGTCGAGATCGACGGTTCCCGCGTCTTGACCGACCCGGTCTTTTCCCGACGATGTTCGCCGTCGCAACTGGTCGGACCGGGGCGGATGCACCCGATGCCATGCTCGATCGCGGACCTGCCACAACTCGACGTCGTGCTGATCAGCCACGACCATTACGACCACCTCGACATGAGTAGTGTCATCGAATTGTCCCGAGTTCAGCCCGACGCCATCTTCGTCGCACCGATTGGCGTCGGCGCCCATCTGTTGAGCTGGGGAATTCCCGCCGAGCAGATCCGTCAGACCGACTGGCACGGCGAGATCCAGGTGGCGGCCGCCGGCGGGACGCTGACATTTACCGCGACGCCGGCCCGTCATTTTTCCGGCCGGGGGTTGCAGCGCAACCTCACCCAATGGGTCAGTTGGGCGATCGCGGGCAAGACGCATCGGGTCTTCTTCTCCGGAGATACCGGCTTTACCGACCGGTACGCCGACGTCGGGGCACGTCTGGGGCCGTTCCATCTGACGCTCATCGCGATTGGCGCCTACGACGTTCTGTGGCCCGATATTCACGTCAATCCCGAAGAGGCAGTTCAGATTCACCGCATGTTGACCAGCGACCTGGGTTCCGACGCGGTTTTACTCCCGATCCACTGGGGCACCTTCAATCTCGCCCGGCATAAGTGGGGTGATCCGATGGCCCGCGTATTGACCAGTGCGGCAACACATTCGGCGACCGTCGTGACACCCGCACCCGGCGCCGACATCGACCTGATCAGCCGCACCGGTTCGGGTACGGTTCGCCCCGACTGGTGGGAGCATTCGGCATGAGTGAAAACGTTCTGGTCGAGACTGCCAATCCGGGGCTGACTTCGGCCGAAGTGGCGCAACGGGTTTCGGCCGGTCAGGTGAATTCCCTGCCGGACCGTTCGGGGCGTTCGGTGTCGGATATCGTGCGCGCCAACATCTTTACTCGCATCAATGCGATTCTGGGCATCCTGTTCGCGTTGGTCGCGGTCACCGGATCGTTGATTAACGGCCTCTTTGGATTGCTGATCGTCGCGAACAGCGCGATCGGCATCATTCAGGAGATCCGCGCCAAGCAGACCCTGGACAAACTCGCCATCGTCGGGCAGACCCGCCCTACCGTACGTCGTGACGGCGTGGCCGTCGAAGTAGCGCCCGACGAGATCGTGCTGGACGACATCATCGAGATCGGCCCCGGTGATCAAGTCGTCGTCGACGGCGAGACCGTCGAGGCGGGCGCGCTCGACGTCGACGAATCGCTGCTGACCGGCGAGGCCGACGCTGTCGACAAGGCACCGGGGGATCAGATCCTCTCCGGCAGTTTCGTGGTCTCCGGAATCGGTGCCTATCGCGCCACCAAAGTCGGCGCCGACGCGTATGCCGCACAGCTCGCCGCCGAGGCGTCCAAGTTCACCCTGGTGGCCTCGGAGCTGCGCAGCGGCATCAACCAGATCCTGAAAGTCATTACCTGGCTGCTCATTCCGGCCGGCATCCTGACGATCATCAACCAACTGTTCATCAGTAAGAGTGGTTGGAAGGATTCGATTCTCGGCATGGTCGCGGCCTTGGTGCCGATGGTTCCCGAGGGCCTGGTCCTGATGACGTCGATCGCGTTCGCCGTCGGTGTGGTTCGCCTGGGCCAGCGGCAATGTCTGGTCAACGAGCTGCCCGCGATCGAAGGTCTGGCACGGGTCAACGTCGTATGTGCGGATAAGACTGGAACGCTGACCGAGAATGGTATGCGACTCTCGGAACTGGTTTCCGCGACAGGTGACGACGCGCCTGATGACCGGCTACGAGATGTGTTGGCAGCCTTGGCCGCTCACGATCCACGGCCCAATGCGAGTATCGCGGCGGTCGCCGAGGCGTACCCGTCGGCACCGCGTTGGTCGACCACCGCGGTTATGCCCTTCACCTCCGCCAAGAAGTGGAGCGGCATGTCGTTTCGCGACGATGAGTCCGGTAGCGATACCGGTAACTGGCTGATCGGTGCGCCCGACGTCCTGCTCGACCCGGACAGTGAAACCGCCCGCAAGGCAACACGAATCGGCGAATCGGGCTTGCGTGTTCTGCTTCTCGCAAGCACGGATCGGCCGGTCGATGCCGAGCCGGCAGGCGACTCGACGGTCCCCGGGACGCTTGAGCCGGCCGGTCTGGTGGTACTGGAGCAACGTGTGCGATCCGATGCCCGCGAGACGCTGGGCTACTTCGCGTCACAGCACGTCGACGTCAAGGTGATCTCCGGTGACAATGCCCGGTCGGTCGGCGCGGTGGCCGAGTCGCTTGGCCTGGGCAACGTCGACACCTCGGTGGATGCTCGCGAATTGCCCAGTGACCAAAGCGAACTCGCTGACGCGGTCGAGGGCGGCGTTACTTTCGGGCGGGTACGGCCCGACCAGAAACGCGCCATGGTTAAGGCGCTGCAGTCGCGTGAGAACACTGTCGCGATGACCGGGGACGGCGTCAACGATGTGTTGGCACTCAAGGACGCCGACA
>NZ_BAEH01000041.1 GCF_000241305.1 Gordonia effusa NBRC 100432 | reverse complement strand
CCCGACGTCGGGACCATCCTGCTTACCGGCAACGGGCCGAGCCCCAAGGATGGCGGCTGGGCATTCTGTTCCGGCGGCGATCAGCGTATTCGCGGACGGTCGGGATATCAGTACGCGACCAGCCACGACGCCGACGTGAACGCGGCCGACGCATCCAGCGTCGACGCCGCACGAGTCGCCGCCGAAGGCGGACGCCTACACATCCTCGAAGTGCAGCGACTCATCCGGACCATGCCCAAAGTGGTCATCGCGGTCGTTAACGGCTGGGCCGCCGGCGGCGGACACTCGCTGCACGTGGTCGCCGACCTCACCCTCGCTTCGCAGGAACATGCGCGCTTCAAGCAGACCGACGCCGACGTCGGCTCCTTCGACGCCGGATATGGCAGCGCATATCTCGCCAAGCAGGTCGGTCAAAAGTTCGCGCGGGAGATCTTCTTCCTGGGCGAGGCATACGACGCAGCGACCATGTATCACATGGGAGCGGTGAATCGTGTTGTGCCCCATGCCGATTTGGAGAACACCGCCATCGAGTGGGCCCGCAAGATCAACGGCAAGTCACCGACCGCTCAGCGCATGCTGAAATTCGCCTTCAACCTCACCGACGATGGCTTGATGGGTCAGCAAGTGTTCGCCGGCGAAGCGACGCGACTCGCGTATATGACCGACGAGGCCGTCGAAGGCCGCGACGCGTTCCTAGAAAAGCGCGACCCGAACTGGGATTCGTTCCCCTATTACTACTGAGGGTGCGCCACGTGGCTAACAATCGACACCTCACCGCGGTCTCGATACACCCGCCTCGGCTAACGCCTCACCGGGCACTCGACCAGCGGTTATAGCCGCCCCGCCGACGGTCGAGTCGTGCGAACTTGCGAGGTCTCAACCAACGGTCATAACCGCCCAACAGATGGTCGAGTCGCGCGAACTTGCGAGGTCTCAACCAACGGTCATAACCGCCCAACAGATGGTCGAGTCGCGCGAGCTTGCGAGGTCTCGACCAGCGGTCATAACCGCCCAACAGATGGTCGAGTGCCGTCGCGCGAGCTTGCGAGCTCGCCGGTGTATCGAGACCCGGGGAACCGAAATGCCAAGGTGATCAATGCTTTTCACCGAGGTCTCGGTACACCCGCCTCGGCTAACGCCTCGCCGGGCACTCGACCAGCGGTTTGGCCCTTTAGTCGAAGTACTCGCGCAACGCAGCCATCGTGTCGACCCGCTCGGCGTGCGTACCGGCCAACGGCGACGCGAGCACCACCGTCGTACCGGCCTGCTTGAACGCCTCAACCCGTTCTGCCACATAGGATTTCGGTCCGATTAACGACATCGCGCGTACCAGATCGTCCGGCACGGCTGCGGCGGCTTCGGCCTTCTTGCCGTCAAGGTAGAGGTCCTGAATCAGCTTGGCTGCGTCGGCGTAGCCGTACCGCACCACCAGGGAATTGTAGAAGTTCTTTCCCCGCGCGCCCATGCCGCCGATGTAGAGCGCGGCATGGTGCCGGACTCCGGCGAGAGCGTTGTCGATCGCGTCCTGATCCTCGGTGACCAGCGCGGCCGCCTGCACGACGATGCCGAGGTCGCCAAGCGACGGATCACGCTTCGCCTTACCGGCGGCGAGCGCGTCGCCGAACGCGGCATCGACATACTCCGGATGGAACAGGAACGGCTGGAATTCTTCGAACAACTCAGCCGCCAACTCGACATTCTTCGGCCCGATCGCGGCCAGCAGCATCGGAATACGTTCGCGCACTGGATGATTGATGATCTTGAGGGACTTGCCCAGCCCGCTGCCGCCATGTTCCTCATCGAGCGGGAGGGTGTAGTGCTTGCCAGCGAACTCGACCTTCTCGCGCCGCCAAACCTTACGGCAGATTTCGGCGTTCTCACGTGCCCGCCCTAGCGGGAAGTCGTATTTGACGCCGTGGAATCCTTCGATGACCTGCGGCCCCGACGCGCCAATTCCGAGGATCGCCCGGCCGTCCGAAATGTAATCCAACCCCGCCGCGGTCATCGCGAGGTTGGTCGGAGTTCGGGTATACATCGGCAGAATCGCCGTCTGCAGTTCCATCTTCTCGGTCTTGGCCGCGATAAAACCGAGCTGGCTGACGGCGTCGAAGCTATATGCCTCGGGGACCGCGATCCGACCGACGCCAACGCCTTCGAAATCGGCGAGATTGGCAATGGTTTCCCGGAAGTCGCCCGCATAATTGATTGGCATGCCGAGTTTGATGGAAGTCATGTTCGCCGATTCTTCCACGCCACCGGACATCATGGTGTCGGCCACGTCACACCGCGCTTGGTTGCAGTCCGCGGTCGGCTAGATGAACAGTTGGTGAACTCAGCGAATCCTCAGGCAAAGTTGCTGGTCACCTCGCCGACTAATCCGCGCATTGGTTAGGCGAATTCGTAGTCCGCACATCATTATTTAAACCATGAGCGCAGAGATGCTGATCCTAGTGCTGCTGGTGATCACCGCACTTGGTTTCGACTTCACCAACGGATTCCACGACACCGGCAACGCGATGGCCACCTCAATCGCCACCGGCGCCCTCAAACCCAAAGTCGCAGTTGGCCTTTCGGCCATCCTGAACCTGGTCGGAGCGTTTCTCTCCGTCGAGGTCGCGGCCACTATCACCAAAGACGTCCTGAAGATTCAGGGCAAGGACGGCGGCCTTATCGAAGGCCTCGACGCCGAAAAGGCCCTGCTCATCATCTTTGCCGGTCTCATTGGCGGCATCCTCTGGAACCTCTTCACCTGGCTGTTCGGCCTCCCGTCGAGTTCGTCGCACGCATTATTCGGTGGACTAATCGGTGCCGGACTGGCGGCGATCGGAACAGGCGGTGTCAACTGGCACGGCATCACCGCCAAGATCCTGGTTCCCGCCCTTATGGCGCCGGTCATCGCCTGCTTCGTCGCCGGCTGTGGCACCTACCTCATCTACGCGATCACCAAACGACTCTCGGATAACCAGAAGGACGATGGCTTCCGCTACGGCCAGATCGCCACGGCCTCGCTGGTCTCGCTCGCACACGGCACCGGAGACGCTCAGAAGACGATGGGCGTTATCGCGATGGCACTCATCGCCTCCGGCCACCTCGACGCCAGCAGCGTGAAGCATGGGCTGCCCTTCTGGGTCGTGTTCACCTGCGCCGCCGCCATCGCCCTCGGTACCTACCTCGGCGGCTGGCGCATCATCCGCACCCTGGGCAAGGGCCTCGTCGAGATCGCTCCCCCGCAGGGCCTGGCCGCTGAAGCCAGTTCTGCAGCGATCATCTTGACCTCGTCGGCCGCCGGCATGGCGCTGTCGACCACGCACGTCGCCACTGGTTCGATCCTCGGTTCGGGTGTCGGCAAGAAGGGCGCTCAGGTTCGCTGGCAGGTCGCCGGCCGAATGGTCGTCGCCTGGGTTACCACCTTGCCGGCCGCTGGTCTGGTCGGCGCCTTCTGCTACTTCATCGCACATCTCATCGGTGATCTTCCCGGCGCCATCGCGATCTTCGCGATCCTCGTCGCACTCTCGGGCTACATGTACTGGCGTGCCCAGCAGAACAAGGTCGACGCCGGCAACGTCAACGCCGAGTGGGACGACGAGAACGGCCTCATCCCGGCTGACGACGCCACCGTCAAGAACCCCACGACCGTCGCCTGACCTCGAACTAAGGACTGAGAAGACTCATGGATATCGTTGAATCGATCGCCAAGGTGCTGGCCATCGGCCTGCTGCTCGGTGCCGGTCTGCCCGCGCTGTTCGCGGTGGGGCTGCGTTGGTACGCCGATGGTTCGGGAACCGTGCACGAGGACGGCACCGTTTCCGCACCCAACCCAATTCTCAAGTATCTCGGCATGGTGCTCTTCGCCATCGTCGCGCTGGTCATCGTGACTGGCATCCTGTGGATCACCCGTCAGACGATCTACTACTACACCGACGTCAAGATCTTCCCGTTCGGCTACAAATAACCGAAAGCGAGACGCGCACCATGACCAACCAGTCAACATTCGAGTCCATCGTTTCGTGGGTTCGCAAGGGATATCCCGAAGGCATCGACCCGACCGAGTTTCCCCCGCTGCTCGCATTGCTGACCCGCGTCCTCGATGAGCAGGAGGTCACCACGGTGGCGCTAACTCTCGCTCGCGAATACGGCACTGACACCCCGTTGACCGAAGAACAGATCCATGACGCGATCACCCGGGTGACCGCGCAAGAGCCAAACGCCGAAGAAATCAACCAGGTGGCCAGCCGCCTCGCCGCAGCCGGTTGGCCTCTTACCACCGAGGTCACCGTCGGCTGACGCTTCGCACTTCCCCACCAGGAATCCCGTAGCGAAATCGCTGCGGGATTCCTGGTTTCTATACTCTTGCGATAAAGGAGGTACCGCATGGATCGCCCAACGTTCTTGAAGAGTGTCATCGACTGGCTGCGTGCCGGGTACCCCAACGGTGTGCCGCAGGGCGACTACATCCCCTTGGTCGCACTCCTACGACGTCAGCTCACCGAAGACGAGGTTCAGGACGTAGCCGTCTCGCTGATCAAGGAAGCGCGCCTGCCGTCCGATGAGATCTCCAAGATCGATGCCGGCGTCGAGATCACCAAGGTCACCGAGGATTTGCCGAACGATACCGATCTCAACCGGGTGCGCAAGGTTCTCGAAGGTGCCGGTTGGCCATTCGACGACCATCCGCTGGGACCACCGCCGAGTGAGTGACACTCACGCGCGTCGGTTAACCCCACTATCCATGCCGGCGGGCCCCGCGGTCCTCGACGTCGCCGACGAGCTCATCGCACTACTCGACGGCACCGCCGCCTACCTGCCGCTACCGCCCGAAACCGGCGATCCGACCGCCCTTCTCCTCAAAGAAGCACTCGGCGCCGACCAACCGATCGCCGACGATGCCGCACTTGTGATCGCGACGTCGGGCACCACCGGAGTTCCCAAAGGAGCGGTGCATACCGCCGCGACCCTGCGGGCGTCGGCGCGGGCAACGGCCAGGCGGCTCGGCGGGCCCGGCAACTGGCTGCTGGCGCTGCCGGCCCATCACATCGCGGGCTTGCAAGTACTGTTGCGCGCGTTGGCGGCGGGTCACCTGCCCGGGGTCCTCGACGTGTCAGCCGGATTCGATGTTGAAGAATTCATCGCGGCCGCTGATACTCTTCGGGGTCCGCGGCGGTATACCTCGTTAGTACCGACGCAACTATTAAAGGTCCTCGAATCACCCTCGGCGACAAAGGTTCTCAGCGAATTCGATGCGGTCCTCATCGGCGGTGCGGCGACTCCGCCGTCGCTGCGCCTACGAGCCGAGCAGGCAGGGGTACGCATCGTCGCGACCTATGGGATGAGCGAGACCGCGGGCGGCTGCGTCTACGACGGCATGCCGCTCGATGGGGTCAGAGTGCGGATCACTGAGTCTGGACGAGTCGCCCTCGGCGGGCCGACTGTCGCCCACGGCTACCGCAATCTGCCCGATCATCCGTCATTCGCGGAGACCGGCTGGTTTCTTACCGACGATCTCGGACGCGTCGACGACGGTGTGCTGTCGATCATCGGCCGAGCCGACGAGGCCATCAGCACCGGCGGGCTGACGGTCGTGCCGCAGGTGATCGAGGCCGTGCTCCTTGAAGACGCCGCCGTCGCACAATGCGCCGTCGTCGGAGTTCACGACGAACGGCTGGGTCAGCGGGTGGTCGCCGTGGTGGTCGCCGCTGGCGATGTCGAGCCGACACTCGATGCCCTGGCCGGTCGTGTCTCCGAGCAGTGTGATCGCTTCGCCGCACCGCGTGAGTTGTTTATCGTCGATGCGTTGCCGATGCGCGGTCCCGGCAAGGTCGATCGGCGGGCCCTGCGCGCTCAGCTGGAGGGCTGAGGTTCTGGCCGTACTCGCGCATGGAAGGATCGACGCGTGGCTTCGGTGAAACAGTGGATCGACGGTGCGCGACCCCGCACGCTCCCCAACGCGATAGCTCCGGTGGTGGCCGGAACAGGTGCGGCATTGCATCTTGCGGCCGACAGCGTCGGCGATCGTTTCATCGGCATCGAATGGTGGAAAGCTGCTCTGGCCCTTGCTGTTTCGCTCTCGCTGATCGTCGGCGTCAACTACGCCAACGACTACTCCGACGGCGTTCGCGGCACCGACGACGACCGCGTCGGGCCGATGCGACTCGTCGGCTCCGGTGCGGCGAGTCCGGGCGCGGTAAAAGCCGCGGCATTCGGATGCCTCGGCGTCGGCGCGGTGTGCGGGCTCGTGCTGGCGTTGGTCACCGCGTGGTGGTTGGTGTTGATCGGCGCGATCTGCATCGCGGGCGCGTGGTTCTACACCGGCGGCAAGAAGCCCTACGGCTACCTGGGATTCGGCGAGGTCGCGGTATTCCTGTTCTTCGGCCTGGTGGCTGTATGCGGAACGCAATATGTGCTCGTCGAGCGAGTCGACTGGGTTGGGGTGCTTACCGCGATCGCGGTGGGGTCGCTGTCGTCGGCGGTGTTGGTGGTCAATAACCTCCGCGACATCCCGACCGACACCGAGTCTGGCAAGATCACCGTCGCGGTACGACTCGGCGATGCCAAGACTCGGGTCTTGTTCACGACGCTGACGGTTGTGCCGTTTGTCGTATCGCTCGCGCTCGTCGCGGCGACGCCATGGGCACTGATCGGCTTGGTGGCCGCTCCCCTGGTCTACATCGCGAACAAGCCAGTTATCGGCGGAGCGAACGGTATGGGTTTAATCCCAACGTTGGGTGCGACCGGACAGGCGATGCTGGCGTGGTCGGTGTTGACTGCGGTTGGGCTGGCGGTCGGGTAGGGGGCGATAATGCTCTGAATTACCCTGACTTATAGGCATTGTGAAACACAATCGAACGTAATGACGGTTTGAGGCCATGAACTCAGGTGGTCGCCAAATGCGGGAAGCATTGTTGATCAGGCGCGTTGGCGTCGTGATGCCTGTTGTCGTGTTGTGTTCTCAAATTTCGGAGTCGTGTGATGGCACTTCTTCTGACCAACCACCGCAGTCGACGCGGTCACGGCACGCGTGGGCCAGTGCCGATCCCGCCACAGCGCTTGGCGCCTTCAAGTTCGGTGTGCGCGTTCCAGAGTGATCCCGTACGTCGGTGGGTGTTGCCAGGCCGGTGAGAGTGCCGTCTCGCGATCAGTTGGGTGGCCCACCTCCAGAGAGAACGCACCAAGCGCGCCGCCCTGCGACGCTCACCGCGATCTTCGTTGTCGCAAAAAGTGGGGACTGTGCAAATACGGAAAACATGCTTTACTTGCCTTACTTGATTCAATATTCGACATCCACATCTGGCTGCCGGATAAGCGCATGGGGGGTTCACAATGTTTCATCGGTTTGGGGGGATCGCTGCCACCATGGCAGCGGCGCTTCTCCTAGCGTCAGGGTTAGCGGCGACCGCGTCAGCCACTCCCGCACCGTTAGCATCGAAGCATGACCATCTGGTCACCGATGACGGGTGGAAGATTGATCTGCGTGCGTCGGAGTTGGTGGTCAACCCGATGTCGAATGTGGCCAACAGTTTCGCCTCCCGCGAAGGGTGGGTGTCCTCCCGGGTGAAAGGCACCATCACCGGCGCCGGTCGCGAAGACGTCCAATCAGCAATCCTCGAACAGGTTCTAGTGATCGGCTGCCAAGTCGACGTGTCCGACGGCGCCACCCTCGGCTTGGCGACCTCGATTGGGCCAAATGCCAGCGTCAACATCAGCGGCATACCCAGCCTCAGCGTCGGCGGAAGCGCCTCAGTCTCGCCCAGCGTCACCTCCAAACTCGCCCCCGGCAAGATCAGCGAATTCAGCCTCGGCAAAAAGACCCTCCAAACCGACCACGCCTCCATCAGAGCCAAACGCATCCGCGTCTCCGTCGACGGATGTGTAGGACCGACCACCGTGCGGGTAATCGCCCGATTCTCGGTGTCCACCAAAACCTCTGACGACACCACCACCGTCTACTCAGCCCGCATGTGGCTCTAAACCAAACCAGGGGGACAACAGAAAATGACACACTCAAGAGTCAGTAGACGCCGCCTAACTGGGCTGATCGCCCGTACGATTGCCGTCCTCGCCCTTGGCATTGCACTTGTTGCAGCCGTCGTGGCGCTACCCACCGCATCAGCGGAAACACCCGCCGAACGCTGCGCGCGGGAAACGAACACCTACAACTCCGCATGGAAACAATCATGGGTAGCCGCACACCCAGGCAAAACCATCTCCGATGCGCCCGCACCACCAGTGCCCTACACCTGCCACGACCCACAAACCACCACACCCACCACCCCCAGCACCGCACCACCCGCAACACTGCCTGGCACTACATCAGCAACACCCGGCCCCGGACCCAACATGGGAGTCCACGCCCCCACCGACATCCCCACCCCAGGCAAAACACCCATCGTCCGGGCACCTGGACGGGGTCCCTCAGTGCCGCCTGCTTCCTCGTCAGCAGCACTCACTCACCCCACATCGAAAAACGGCCGCGCCGCGATGCGACCGGATGGCGCGGCATTGATTCGCGACAAGCAAAGCACTCGGGGCAATACCTTGAGCCCAAATGGTGGCGACTGCCAAATACCGAATGGAAGGATGACGCCCGTTAGTCCGGGCATAACCAATCGCGCTCTAACCAACGCGTACGATATTAAGCAAGGTCAAGTGGGTGATTGCTGGCTCGTTTCTGCAATAAAAGGATTCGAACTCAGCCCCGCCGGTAGAGCTGGGTTGAAGAAGATGGTGACCCCCTCGGGGAACGGGTACGATGTCCGTCTTTCAGTGAATGGCGAGTGCCGCAAGATTCATGTCGATAAGGTCATCTCCGAAGGCGTCCGCAGTAACAATGGAGATCAGAATATAGCCTCAGTCATCGAGGCTGCAATGCTACAGTATAAAGGAGAGCGAATTTCTTGCGGCGATTTCGCCTTCAACTCCCAGTACGACATTACCAATCATAAAAGTAAGACAGTTAAGGGTTGGGAAATGATGAACGAACTTACCAGCGATCCAAATCGGACTAACGCTTCAATTGCTAACGGAACATCCATAGTCATCGAAACCACCGACAAGAAAGATTACAATCCAATCACCACTGCCATATCGACCCCAAGTGGAATCAGTCGCGGTCTCGACTTTCAGATCGTTCCACATCACGCATACACAGTGACCAACGTCCAGGCCGATGGAATATGGGTAGCAAATCCTTGGGGTAACGGAAGTTACACACACAACGGATCGATTGTTGATACTGGTGACCAATTCTGGATACCCAAAGACAAGATCCCCCTTTACTTCAATGATGCAGCGATCTCTGCACCAATTGGCGAGATGACATGCGTAAAATGAAATTCGGCCGCGTCTCGGCAATCCTCGCTGTTACAGCATTCTTATTAGTGGAAATATCCGCATGCGGAAACACCGATGATAGTGCACGTTCCTTCGATTTAGATACCGTGAAGTACCAGGTATCAAGATTAAAAATCGGCGATAAGCTCACGCTTTCCTCGGGATCAGCTAAAGGCGGCACGTTACACGTCAATAGTCTGTCAGCAGACGGTCGCGGTGCCGTAATTAGCGTGTCGTATCCCGGCGGGGACTTTATCTCAGCTCCGGTATATTCGGGGGAACCTTCGGGCTCAATACGCGGAGTAACCCTCGCGCTACAGTCACCGCCAGACGGCTCAGGTATCCTAAAGCTAGGAATTAATTTGACCATCTCCCCACCGCGTCTCTCGTTGGGAACTTCCAGGGCACCCATGATCAAAAAGGTTGTCAAGGTAAACATCGGTAATTCCGGAGCGCTAGAAGTGGGCCCGACTTCAATCCAAGCAACGAGATCCAACATCGCCAACGCGGTGGGGATCAGCTTGATAACAAAAACACGCGGCGCACCCTTGGAATGGTCCGGCCCGGCTCGAGTGGGTGACTCAATTTCTTTCAATAATGACTATAGAATTTCAATCAAAGACATTCATATCGTGAATTCTGAGCAAGACAAAGTCGGTGTCGTATATGGAACCACCAGTATCGCGTTCAGCTAACTATGGCCACGATTGCACGTCTTGGACCACTAATCGAGACCGGCGACCGCGGTTGGCCCGACGACATGACCACCGATAACAGCGGCTAAACCAAGTAGAAACGCCCCCCGCCAGCCGAGCCGGGTGTGTCGAGACCACGCAACCCGACGACGAAATGCTCGGCCGGCTAGTACCGGGCCGAGCATTTCGTCTACTGGGGCTATGCGGTCTGCGACAAAGATGTCTCGACGGCTGCCTTTAGCTCTTCGACGCTGGCAGTACCTGACTGCAACACAGCCAACGACGCCGGGTCTTCGATGGCGATAATGCCGAGCAGCAGATGCTCCGGACGGAGCCGATCATCGTCGGCCTCGCGAGCGATCTGAACCGCCGCCGCGAGCGCATCGCGTGCCGGCACGCTGAACCGCGGTCGATTGCCTCGACCACGCGGCCCCCGACGTCCACGACCCTGCGCCCAGGGCCCCTCGGGACCAAATGGACCTTCCGGGCCGAAGGGGCCGTCGGCTCCAAAAGGACCTTCGGGTCCGAATGGCCCCTCCGGACCAAATCGGCCTTCCGGACCTCCTGGATGTCCCGGGTGACCTGGATGTCCGCGATGTCCCCGACCGCGGCCACGGGGACCCCAGTCGCCGTCACCGCGCGGGCCGCAGTCCCGACCTCGGCCACGACCTCGGCCGCGTCCGCCACGGTCGCCGCGTTCTCCCCAGCCGAAGGCCAGGTCGTCGCCGAAGCGATCACTGACCGCTTCGCGAATCTTGTCGAGGTCAATGCCAATGCCGCGCAAGGCATTTCGATCTTCCTCATATCGCTCCTCGGCAGTCTTGTCCGCGGAGTCGTCGGGATGCCCGTCGTGATAGGTCTTTACGACCTCGCGGGCACCAGCCAATGTCAGGCCGTTCTCGCCAAGCAGGGCGAATAGCGGACTGCGGGCATTGCACAGCATGCCCAGTACGAGATGGTCTGCGCCGAGTCGTGGGTGCGACAGGTCGGCGGCTTCTTGTGTTGCGAAGGTCAGGATCATCTTGCCTTCGCGAGTGAGTCGGCCAAGCATGGTCGTTCTCCTGTTCTGCCCGGGGGTTAGCCCTGGGCGTCGCGTTGTGAATGTTTTTGGTGCACGGCCTGCCGACTGACTTGCAATACGTCGGCGATCGCCTGCCAACTCCAACCCTCAGCGCGGGCGCTGGCGACATGTACGTCTTCGAGTCGGTCGGCAAGTGTTCGCAGGGCGCGTACCGCGGCCAACCCCTCGTCGGGATCTTGGCTGGCGGCTGCGTTCTCGGTTTCATGCACAACGTCAGGTTATGTTGACACCGACAGTATGTCAAGAATAATTGACGAAGTTCCTCTAGCCGTGGCCAATCACGTCGTCGAGCAGGCGCAACGCGGGTACGGCCGCAGCGATCTCGGCCTGTCGCTCGGGCGGAAGTTTCGCCAGATACTCACCGACACCCCGGGCGTAGTCCGCACGACGTCGGGCAATGAACTCGTGGCCCTGCTCGGTGAGTTCGATGAGTGCCGCTCGCCCGTCGTCAGGATCGGGGCGCCGGGACACCAGTCCGTCGCGCTCCAACGTTCCGATCAACACCGTCATCGACGGCTGAGTAACCTTCTGCGCCGCGGCAAGCGCGGTGATCCGTCGCGGACCGCTATGCCGCAGCGTCGACAAAGTCGAGGTGGCGGTCATGCTGATCTCGCGCGGTTGATGACGCAACAGATTCGACAACAACGAATACAGTGCTTCGGCAACAGCTTCGGTGTCGAGATCGGCGGCGTCGAGCGGTTTGGCGGACATGCGCCGAGTGTATTCGCCCCGCGCCAGTGCCCCCTACTCCCAAAATTCTGGACATAACCCGGTGCGCAAGGGCAAGTTGCCCTCGGCCCAGAACTAAAATCCAGAATTTTGGGAGGGCGCGACGCCGGGCCGCTGACGACGACCTAACGCCGACGTCGGTCCGCCCCTAACGCCAACGACGCTAGAGCAGCGCCAAGATCTGTTTAACGATCTCGTCGATGTCGGCACCGGTTGTATCGACTGCCAAGTCCGGGTTCTGCGGCGTCTCGTACGGCGCATCCCACCCGGTGAGCCCGGTGAGCTCACCCGCTTTCGCTTTGGCATAGAGGCCCTTGGGATCTCGGCGCGCGCATTCCTCGACGGGAGTCGAGATGTGAATCTCGATGAACGGCAGCTCGGCGGCCTTGTTGAGAGTCCGGGCGATCTCCCGATCCGATTCCAGTGGCGAGACAAGCGATGCGATCGCGACAAGGCCGGAGTCGGCGAATAGCCGGGTCAGGTGACCAACGCGTCGCACGTTCTCGGCACGATCCCCCGGGGAGAACCCCAGGTCGTCGGAGAGCCCGTGCCGCACGTTATCGCCGTCGAGAAGGTAAGCGGCACGGCCGGATTCGACCAGAGCTCGCTCCAGCGCGACGGCAACCGTCGACTTTCCCGACGCCGGCAGCCCGGTGAGCCAGACCGTGGCACCACGCTGACCGACCGACGTCCACCGATGCCCGCGATCGAGCGACGACGGATGCCAGCGGATATCGGTGCGAACCCGTTCACCTGCCTTGACCACTCGCGCGGTGAGAATCGTTCCGGCACCGACGGTTTCATTCGAGTTCTCGTCGATGAGAATGAATGAACCGCCATCGCGATTGTCTCCGTAGGGATCGGCGACGACCACCGAACTGGTCCGCAGCGTCACAACGCCAATGTCGTTGAGCGCCAATTCAACTGGGTACTCATCGGAGTTCAGGGTTTCCGGGTCCAGTTTCGAAACCAACTCGCCGACGGTGCCGCGCACGGTGCGAGTCGTGTGTTTGACCGCGATCCGATCACCCGCCCGCAACGGAGTATCGGCGAACCAGCAGATCGTCGCCTCCAATTCGCGGGCCAGTACCGGGTGATGATCGAGCGAATCCTCACCCTCGGACGCCGCTCCACTGACCAGCACGTCCCCTCGTGCGACGTCGATGTCGTCGGCGAGTTCCACCGAAACCGACAGCGGCGCAACGGCTATGTCCCGTTCGGGATCCAGGGTGTCGAGTGCGGTGATCGTCGACGTTGAACCCGACGGCAGCGCGGTCACCGTGTCGCCGACACGCAACGTGCCAGCCGACAATCGCCCCGTGTAGCGCCGCCGTGTCGATGCATCCGGCCGCGACACCCACTGGATCGGCAATCGCAGATCCTCGGGAGTCGCTGCGGGAGCGGATAATTCGATACTCTCCAGATACTCCAGCAAAGTCGGTCCGGTGTACCACGGCGTATTCGGCGACCTGTGCACCACATTGTCGCCATCCTTGGCGGCTAGCGGAACGACCACCAGATCTTTAACGCCGAGCCGCTCGGCCAAGACCACTAGCTCCTGCTCGACTTCGCGTAGGCGATTCTCGTCATAATCGACCAGATCGATCTTATTGACCGCTGCCACAAGGTGTTTCACCCCGAGCAAAGACGCGATCCGGGTATGGCGGCGCGTCTGGCGCACCACCCCGGCCCGGGCGTCAACCAGCAAGACGGCCACATGCGCGTTCGACGCGCCGGTGAACATGTTGCGCGTGTACCGCTCATGGCCCGGGGTGTCGGCGAGAATATAGCTCCGCGTCGGGGTGGAAAAGAAGCGATAGGCGACGTCAATCGTGATGCCCTGCTCACGCTCGGCGCGTAATCCGTCCGACAGCGCGGCGAGATCAGGTACGCCCGCGGCATCGACCACCGACTCCAGGTGATCCGACGGCAGACTGTCGGTGTCGAACAGCAGGCGGCCAATGAGCGTGCTTTTGCCGTCGTCGACCGACCCGGCTGTCGCCAGCCGAAGGAGTTGGCGCGTCATCAGAAGTATCCTTCACGTTTGCGGTCTTCCATCGCGGCAGCCGACGTCCGGTCGTCGGCGCGAGTAGCCCCGCGCTCGGAAACCGTTGCCGCAGAAACTTCTTCAATCACTCCGGCCAGATCGGTCGCGCGCGACCGGACCGCTCCGGTGATTGTGAGATCACCGACGGTGCGGTACCGAATCCATTCACGTGCGACAAGCTCGTCGTCGCCGGGCGAGGTAAATTCCGAAGGGGTAAGCAGGATTCCGTCGCGTTCGAACACGTCGCGCTCGTGTGCGAAATAGATCGGCGGCAGTTCAAGCCCTTCGAGTTCGACATAGCGCCAGATATCCAGCTCGGTCCAATTCGACAGCGGGAATACCCGGACCTGCTCACCTCGACGGATCCGCCCGTTGTAGAGCGACCACGGTTCGGGTCGCTGCGCACGAGGATCCCACTGACCGAATTCGTCGCGGAAGCTCAGCACGCGTTCCTTGGCGCGGGCACGTTCCTCATCCCGTCGAGCACCACCGAACGCCGCGTCGAAGCCTCCCGCGTCCAGCGCGTCGAGCAATGTCCTGGTCTGCAACCGATTTCGCGACGCGTTGGGACCTCCTTCTTCGACAACGCGCCCATCGTCGATCGCGTCCTGCACCTTAGCGACGATCAGCTGGTGGCCGTGCGACGTGGTCCGACGATCACGGAACTCGATGACTTCGGGAAAGTTGTGCCCGGTATCGACATGCAGCACCGGGAAGGGAAGTTTCTGCCCGTCCCCAAAGGCCTTCTCCGCCAAGCGAAGCAGGACTATCGAGTCCTTGCCGGCGGAGAACAGCAGCACGGGCCGTTCCAATTCGGCGACTACTTCCCGGATGATGTGCACTGCCTCGGCTTCGAGGATACGCAACTCATCGACGTGAAACGGATCGGTGTGCGCATTAGCTGGCGCGGTCATACGAGTAACTCCTGCCCGTCGGCACTTTCTCGGAAACGCTCGACCCATTCGTCCGACCGCCGGTCCGCCTGCCGCTTCAGTGCCGGTGGTGGCACCTCGGTGTCCAGACCGATAGCGTCGAGAACCCGACCGAGAACGGCGGACGTATTGGCCGCCAGGTCGGCATAGGTCACCTCGACCGGCACGATCCCGTGGTCGGCGAAATAGGTTCGCCAGCCACGTTCCTGCTCCTGCAGCAGCCGCACCAGATGCGCGATGCCGCCCTGGTGGTACTGCGCGACGGCGTCGCCCGCGTGCGCTTTACCCTGCCAGGTATTGGTCTGTACCGCTCGCCAAAACGAAACCGCCTGTGAGACAACGTCTTCCCGCGTCACTTTGATGTAGAGCACATCGCCCACGATGTCGCCGAGCGCCGAATGGACATCACTCCCCCGACGATCGGTCAGCCCGGCGGCGCGGTCAACGATCAGCGGGATCTGATTCCACATGATCTTCCCGCCCCATACCCCGTTCTCGGTGCTGCCGTCACGCAAGATCCGGGCACGCCACTCATCGGCGGTCTCGGTAGTCGGCACCCCGGGCCGGTCGGGCGCGAGCAGGCCCAAAATCGATTTGTCATCGACGCCCACGAACCAATCACTCGGCTGCGGCGCGAGCGACGTCTCCGGTAAGTATTGGAAGAATTCTTGCGGATGGCCGGCGACGCCGGTGGACCGCAACGACTCCACCAGCAAGGTGGAGCCGCTGCGTTGCGAGGCGCAGACAAGATACGAGCGCGGGGACGCCCCAGATGACACTGGCATGGCGAAAATCCTAAGCGCGCCAGCGGTTTATCGCCCAGTTGTGCGGCCTTGGGAATCACACATCGCGTATTTATTGACAGCGCATCAGATCAGCTGTAGTCGTAGAAACCGCGACCACTCTTGCGACCAAGCAGTCCGGCCTCGACCATGCGGCGCAGGCGCGGTGGCGGCGCGTAGTGAGGTTCAGCGAACTCCGCGTAGAGAGATTCGGCCGCTGCCAGTGCGATATCCAGGCCAACGGTGTCGAGTAGCGTCAACGGTCCCATCGGATACCCGCAGCCACCCTTCATCGCCGCATCGATATCTTCCTTCGAGGCATAACCCGAATCGAGCATCCGGACCGCTTGGCACAGATACGGAATCAGCAGCGCGTTGACGATGAAGCCGGACTGATCGCCCGCCTGCACCGGGGTCTTGCCCAGGGTGCCGGCCACGTAGTCGGTCACCGCCGCCGCGGTCTCCGGGGCCGTCAGCAGCGTCGAGATGATCTCGACCAACGGCATCACCGGCACCGGGTTGAAGAAATGCACGCCGACCACCCGAGCCGGATTCTGCGTCGCCCCAGCGACTTTGATCACCGGGATCGACGAGGTATTGGTCGCCAGAATCGCCTCCGGCTTCACGATCGTGTCGAGTTTGCCGAAGATCTCGGCCTTGAGCGATTCAATCTCCGGAGCGGCCTCGATGACCAGGTCGCGGTCGGCGAATTCTTCGATATCCAGCGTCACCCGAACTCGCGCCACGGCGGCATCGGCGTCGGCCTGCGAAATCTTGCCCTTCGCCACACCGCGGGAGATCGACTTCGCGATGCGCTCGCTCGCCGCGTCGGCGAATTCCTGCTTGGTCTCCAGGACCAGCACCTCACTACCGGCCTTAGCGCATACCTCGGCGATACCGGCACCCATCGTGCCGCCACCAATTACTCCGATCAACTTCACAACAAGTCTCCAAACAATCGCCGAAACGCGATGTCTCAGCGGCATCGCGACGATCCCGAGTCTACTGGGCGCTTGTGGTCACACTCGCATCGACGTAGTCGCGGTCCGCCCCACGCGGCGAACGCGGAATCGTGTCGGCGCGCTCGGCCAATTTCGCGCGATAACTCGCCATAAATGCCTCGGCTCGCGCGGTTCCCTGCTCGTCAGAGGCGACAATATCGCCGGTCGCGGTACGCCAGCTATCGAGTCGTCTGGCCAATTCGGCCCGCACCTGGGCGTACACCGGATCGTCGGCGAGATTGTTCTGTTCGTCGGGATCGTCGGCCAGTGCATACAGCTCGACCGCTGGCCGCGGCCGGGTGTGCGCGTCGTCGAGGGCGCGCCCCGACTCGCTGTCAGCGATATCGAGCGGCAACTCCAGCGCGGCACGCGGCGCGAAGTTTTCGATATAGCTGTAGTGCTCGGTGCGCACGGCACGAATCGGATCGTAGGAGTCGTGGTAGTCCTTTTCGGTGAAGACCACCTCACGGACCGGTGTGTTCACTACCTCGCCAATCAGCACCGCGGCGTGCGAGAGGCCCTGAACCTGTGCGGGGATGTCGACGCCCAGCGCGTCGAGAATCGTCGGCACCAGGTCGACCCCGGAGAACAGGCCGTCGTAGGCACCCGGCGCGACGCGCAGGGATGTCGGCGGTCGCACGATGAAGGAGATGCCGGTACCGCGTGCGTACAACGTGGACTTCGCCCCCGGAAAGGCTTCCCCGTGGTCGGTGAAGAACACAATCCAGGTGTTTTCACCGAACCCGGTGGCATCGATGTGATCGACGAGACGTCCGGTCGCGGCATCAGCGACGTTGATCGAACTGTGGAACGACGCCAAATCACCTCGCACTTCGGGGGTATCGGGCAAATAGGACGGGACATCGAACGAATCGGGATCGCCGGGCGGGTAGCGATCAGCCGGATACGGCCGGTGAACCTCGAAGAAGCCGGCGTTGAGCAGGAAGGGCCGACCTTGTCCGGCGGCACGTTCGGCCGCCCGGGCGTCGAGCCATTCGACTGCGCGGTCGACCACGTAGTCGCAGTCCGAATCGGCGACATCGACGTCGTCGTAGCCGAGGGTGCCCGGCGCGGTCGACTCATGCTGCATCCCGATCAGCGAGGTACGCCAGCCGGCATCGCGCAGTATCGCGGGCAAGGTCTGCACACCGTCGCGATAGCCGAAGCCGTGGTGTGCCAGACCGACGATCCCGTTGTCATGCGGGTAGCGACCGGTTAGCAACGCACCGCGCGACGGCGAACACAACGGCGACGCCGCGTGCGCGTTGGCGAATAAAAAGCCTTGCGCGGCAAGTGCTTCCAGGTTAGGACTAACAGCACCCGACGCGCCGTACAGTTCGAGGTGACGTCCCAGATCATGCCAATGAACCAAGACGACGTTGTTGCCTGCGGGTGAACTCATCGGCGCTGGGCACTCCTCAAATAAACGATTACGCGCGAACGTAATACGCCGCGACGACCGCGGCCACGGGTTTTACTCATCACGATTGAAACCGGCCGGTTTCCCACATCGTCGAAAACGCGGCCGACGGTTCGGCCAGATCCAGGCCGGCGTTGGCGAGCCAGGCATCGTCGTAATAGGTGTCCGCGTACCGATCGCCGGAGTCGCATAGCAAAGTGACGACGCTGCCCGGTCGGCGCTGGGCGACCATTTCTCCGACGACGGTGAGGGCGCCCCACATATTGGTGCCCGTCGAGGCTCCGACCCTGCGCCCCAACACATCCGACGCCGCGCGCATCGCCGCTATCGAGGCGGCGTCGGGGACACCGATCATCCGGTCGATGACCTGTGAAACAAAAGAGGGCTCGACGCGCGGCCGGCCGATGCCCTCGATCCGCGAACCTTTGGTCCCGGTGATCTGACCATCGCCGGTCTCGTAGGCGGGTAAGAACACCGAATTCTCCGGATCGACGACGCATAACCACGACGGGTGGCGACGATAACGCAGATACCGGCCGAGAGTCGCCGACGTGCCACCGGTTCCGGCACCGACGACGATCCACGTGGGCACCGGATACTGTTCCTGCTCCAACTGGGCGAAGATCGATTCGGCGATGTTGTTGTTGCCGCGCCAGTCGGTCGCCCGTTCGGCCATCGTGAACTGATCGATGAAATGTCCACCCGTCTGTCGGGCGAGGTCGGCGGCGACAGCGTATACATCAGCGGGATTGTCGACGAAATGGCAACGGCCACCTTGTCTTTCGATCAGCGCCGTCTTAGAACGCGAGGTGCTCGACGACATCACCGCCACAAAGGGCACCCCGATCAGCTTCGCGAAATACGCTTCGGAAACGGCGGTCGATCCCGATGACGCCTCGATAACGGTGGTGCCTTCACTGATCCAGCCGTTGCATAACGCGTACAAGAACAGCGAACGAGCCAGGCGATGCTTCAACGAACCCGTCGGGTGGGTTGACTCGTCTTTCAGATATAGGTCGACGCCGACGGTGCGACCGCCGTCGTCAACCCAATGCGACCAATCCGGCAGCGGAAAACGCAACAGGTGGGTATCGGCGCTGCGCCGGGCATCGGCGTCGATAAGACGCACCGCGTTCTCCGACCAGCCGCGGTCGCGCCGGCGGTCGACGTCGGTCACTTGCTGCCGCGCAGCCGGGACTGCAACTCGTCGCGACGTTTCTGACGATCGGCATCGATGGCGGCCACCTGGGCATTCACGCGCAGACGCAGCGGTTTGAACAAGAACATTCCCAAGGGCAGGGCGATAAGAATGCCGAACATCGCGGCGACGATCACCGGAACTTCGACAAAGATCCTGCCGACAAAGAAGATCACGGTTGCGATGACAATCACCAGGGCGATCCGCGCGAGTGTGTACAGGACGAGCGAACCGATCATCGTCGCAACACTGGGGGCGGGCTCGTCTGAGACAGTTTTCGCGCTACTCACGGGTCCAGTCTACGTGTTCGCGCACGTCAGACCGCTTCGCCTAGGTAACAAGTACGGATCGTCCGTTTTTTACTGTTTCTTTACTTGTTACTGACTGTTCGAGTAACCAGGGGTGCAGCGTGTATTGCTTAATACGGTCGGTTCGGACAACAAGTGACCCACTTGCCGTTCGGACCGAACGGGAACATTAACCATTCACCGACCCAGAAGGGGCCCGCATCGTGACTATCGCCGACGCCGCCATCGCACCTGCCACCATCACACCCAAACTGGCCAGCCAGCACACGCTGACCCCCGGACAGGTCGCCTCGATGTTCAATGTCAATCCGAAGACTGTCGCGCGCTGGGCCAGTTCGGGCCTGCTGGGCTCCATCCGCACCCCCGGTGGACATCGCCGCTTCCGTGAGGCCGACGTCGTCGAACTTCTCAACCGTCGGGTCAACTGACCATTCCGATCGCCGCCTGACACAGCGCGGAACCTCACGCTTCCGGTTCACACTCACGTATCGTGGGTGTCACCGGAGGTCTTCGTATTGTGAAGATCCACGAGGAGGTTGCCGTGTATTTCGCACTGACATTCGTCGGACTCTGCGCCATCGCCTATCTGCTGTGGCGCGCGTTCGGCCCCGTCGCCAACGACGACCACTCGAGCCGATCAGCCGATTCTCGTCGAACCCCGCCCCCGATCGGTCCCGACGACGACCCTCAGTTCCTCTTTGAGCTGGACCGCCGCGAAAAGCGCGGAGACGACTCGGCGTAGAGGTATCCACCTACGAAGTTCGCTGGTGGCGGCATGTGGAAGCAATACACGGAGCGATGTCCGACCACTACGATATCCGCGTCAGTAACCGGCAGATCAGGGCCGTCGCCAACGAATACCGAGAGCCTCGCCGCACTCCCGCCGCCTACAGCCCAGCGTATGAATGCAGGCCCGAGACGACCAGGTTGATCGCGAACAGGTTGAAGACGAGGGTGGCGAAGGCTGCGACGTTGATCCACGCGGCCGCACGGCTGCGCCAACCCGCGGTTGCGCGGGCATGCAGATACGCGGCGTAAATCACCCAGGCGATGAACGACACCGTTTCCTTCGGGTCCCAGCCCCAATACCGGCCCCACGCCGACTCCGCCCAGATGGCACCGCAGATAACACCGAGCCCAAATAGCGGGAAGCCGAAGACCACGGCCTTATAGGCGACCCGGTCGAGGGCCTGCGCCGACGGGATATGGTCGACGATCCGCCTCAGGACGTTGCGGGTCGACGCCGAGTCGCTGCCTCCCCAACGCATCTTCGCCAGATACAGCAGGCTCGCGACGCCGGAAACCAGCAGGACACCCGAACTGATCGAGATGATCGACACGTGGATCGCCAGCCAATACGACTTCAGCGCCGGCACCACCGGAGCAGCCTGTGTGTAGAGCCATTTGCCGCCGATGAACATGAACAGCACCACCGGCAACAACACGAATGACAGCAGCGGACGATAGTCCGGCTTACGCAGCACGACGATGCCGGCGACCACGCAGGCCACACAGGTCAGCGAGATGAACTCGTACATATTGCCCCACGGCGCGCGATCGGTCGCGACACCGCGCAGCACAATCGACGCGATATGGGCCAGCGCGCCGACGATCACGACCGGGTACGCCATATCGCCGAGCCGGTCGCCGAATGTGCGGACCGGCGCCTGCTCGACCCGGCCCGGCGCGCGGTCATCGACTGTCGCCGATCCGCCCGACGCACCAACGCCGACCAGTTTCTTCACCGAGACGCCGGCGTCGACCACCTTGCGACTACGCGCGGTGGCCAGCGATACCAGGAACATGAACATCGCGAGCACGTAGATGGTGATCGCGGTGGTGTACAGCAGATCCGAATATCGGGACAGGTTCTCGTCGATATGCACGGTCACTTCACCCGACGCGATCTGGATCATCTCGGTGTTCATTCGTCCTGCACTCCTACCAGGTCGGCTGCCTGTTTCTCGAATCCCTCGCCCCAGCCGGCCTGATCCGTGCGGGCCAACCCGGCAATCTCTACTACAGTACGTCGTTGTTCGCCGTCGGCGGTAGTCACCGGTACCAGCCGCGCCCAGATCCGCCGACGTCGAATCAACAGCGAGACGACCAGTCCGGCAAGCATCGCGACCGCCGACACCAGTACCCAGGTCTGCGCCGGATCATGGGAAACCTGCACCGACACCCAGCGCCGGTAGCCGTCGAAGCTCACCTTGGTGCCATCGGGCAGTTCCGACGATTGCCCAACGCCCAGGTTCGCTTGAGCCTGCCGTTTCAACTGACCGTTGTGCATCATGATCGGATCCAGCGAGTACACATTCTGTGGTGCGCCGCTATCGAGTCCGGTGTTTCCCTTGTAGATCCGGATCGCGACGTATGGATTCTTGGCGACCGGCGACGACGACATCAGCAGTGTGCCATCGAACGACGCTGTCGGCGCGAACAGTCCTTCGAGCGCGATCTGATTCTGGTTGCGAATCTTCTGGTCGGGGTACATGCCGCCCGGGGTATCGAATCGCACCGCTCCCGACGACAGCATCGTCGTCATCTGATCGGGGATGAAAGGTACTGTCTGCGTTCGTTTCTCGCCGTTGGGAAAGGTCACCGTGAAGGTCGGCGCGTAACCGTTGCCGAGCACGTACACACGATCACCGGCCAGCCGCAGTGGCTCGTTCACTCGTACGGTCGAGTCATTCCACGACGACGGATCCGCGCTGAGGTCTTCGGTGTGCGCGACCTTCGCGGTGTACATATCGGGCTGACCGTTGGGCAGGAAGGTCGCGGTGAAGTCGTCGATGCGAATACAGAAGGGCGCCAAGTCCGTTCCGTCGACCATGCTGCCGCCACGGAAGGAGTCGTATACCGCGGTCGAGGTATTGCACAATCCCTGATCACCATCGGCTACCAGCGAACGCGTCCCCTCGTAGCCGTACAACTTGCCGACCGCGATGGACACCAGCAATGCGAGTAACGCGAAGTGAAATACGAGGTTGCCGAACTCGCGCAGATAGCCCTTCTCGGCAGACACCTCGACCACGCCGTCCGGATGAGCCTTGGTGGCTTCGCGGACCACCACCTCGCGGCGCCAGCCACGCAGATTGACATTGATCCGCTCGGCGATCTGCTCGGGAGCGCCATCGACTTCGAATATGCGATGTCGAGGCATGCGGGACAAATTGCGCGGCGCGGCAACGGGTTTGGCCCGCAGCGCCTGAAAATGTTCGATGAGACGGGGGGTCAGGCAGCCGACGAGTGAGACGAATAGCAACACGTAGATCGCGGTGAACCACGCACTCGCGAAAACATCGAACAGTTGCAGGCGATCCATCAGCTCGCCGAGCCGGCCATGCGCGTCGATATAGCTTTGGGTCTTCTGCTCGTTGAGCGGACGCTGCGGCAACAACGCACCGGGGATCGCGGCCAGTGCCAACAGGAACAGCAGCGCCAGCGCGGTACGCATCGAGGTCAGCGACCGCCAGAGATTACGCAGCGGCCAGAGCACATACCGCTTGCCCCAATGCGGCGCGGTGATATTCGTACTCAAACCGGTAACTCCGTGTCAGTGATGAAAGCGTCACGCACCCACATGATGAACTGGTCCCACATACCGGTGATCAGCGCGACGCCGACCGCCACGAGCATCACTCCGCCGAATACTTGGATGGCACGCGCATGCCGACGCAGCCAGCCAAGCGAACGAAGCGCCCAGGCCGACGAGAAAGCAAGGATCACAAAGGGAATGCCGAGACCAAGGCAGTAGGCCATGATCAGCACGATTCCCTTGGCCGCGGTTGCGCCCTCGGTTCCACTCGCCGTCGCGATGACCGCGGCCAGCGTCGGACCGAGGCACGGCGTCCAGCCGAGCGCGAAAACAGCGCCGAGCAGCGGCGCCCCGACGACGTTGGAGATGCGGCGCGGCGCGAACCGATGCTCGCGCTGCATGATCGGCACCAATCCGACAAAAACGAGGCCCATCAAAATGGTGACCACGCCGCCGATACGTTGCAGCAGTTCACGATTCACGATGAAGGTGGTGGTGATGCCGAGTACGGTCGCGGTCGCCAGCACGAAGACCACGGTGAACCCGAGCACGAAGAGCAGTGCGGCGCCGGCAACCCTGGTCCGCCCCTTGGACTTTGGCTCGTCAACGGTAACGGCGGGCGCCTCGGCGCCAACGACGCCGGCCAGATAGGACAGGTACCCCGGCACCAGCGGCACAACGCATGGCGACGCGAAGGACAGCAGGCCGGCGAGCGCACACGCGGCCATCGCGAGCAGCAATGGTCCCGACGTCACCGTGTTGGCGAAGGTTTCACCAATACTCATGGCGTATCCGGTTCGGCGACAAGCTTATTGACCGCCGCCCGCAGTTCTTCGCCCGACACAGTCCGTAAATACACCACCGCGGGACGGTGTTTCTTGTCCAGCACAACCGTCGTCGGCACCACCGACGTCGGCGTGGTCAGCGCCGCCAGCGTGGCGCCCGGATAGTCGTAGAGCGACGGATAGGTGATTTTCCGGTCGGTGACGAAATCCTTCGCCGACGATCGGTCGTCGCGAAAGTTGATGCCTAAGAACGCGACCCCGGCGTCCTTCGTTTGCGCGTAAACACGCTGGAGAGCGTCGGCCTCGCCGCGGCACGGACCACACCATGATCCCCACACGTTGATCACGACCGCTTTGCCCGCGAAGTCGTCGAGGGTGACCCGCTTGTCGGTGAACAAGTCTTTGCCCGCCACCGGTGCGACCGGCTTGCGGTCGGCGGCATCGTAGGTAATTACGGTCTTGCCCCCCGGCGATACGAACTGGAAAGTATCCCCTTGTGCGACAGCGTCTTTGCCGGTGGAACAGCTAGTAGCGAGCACCACGACGACGGCTGCGAGCGCGACAAGTACCAGCGCACGCATCGCAAGGTGTTTAGGCAAAACCACGAGAAACGATCACGCCCCAACAGATAACGGGTCCGAGGTACCGGCCGGCTCGGAGTAGATGATGTCGATCAACGCGTCGTCGTCGTAGACGAGGCTGGTCAACGACGCAAGCGAGCACTGCCGACGACGCGGGTCATGCCACAGTCGTTTTCCTTCGAGGAATCGGCGCAGCGTGTACACCGGCAATTGATGCGATACGCATACCACTTCGTGGCCGCGCGCGGCGTCGCGCGCTTTCGTCGCCGCCGCGAGCATTCGGTGTGCGAGCTGGATATACGGCTCACCCCATGACGGTGTGAACGGGTCGCGCAGTTTGCCCCAGTGCCGCGGTTTGGAGAGCGCGCCGTCGCCGACCGACACACGCAGGCCCTCGAAGACATTGTCGGCCTCGATGAGGTCGTCGTTGGTCACGATCTCCAGACCGTGTGCCGACGCGATCGGAGTCGCCGTCTCCTGTGCCCGCTGCAGCGGTGATGCGAAAACCGCGGCGATGTCGTGGTCGGCAAGCAGATCGGCAACGCTCTGCGCCTGCCCGCGCCCGAGGTCGGAGAGGCGGAATCCAGGCAGTCGCCCGTAGAGGATTTGGTCCGGATTGAACACTTCGCCGTGCCGCATCATGTGCACAATGGTCGTCGTCACTGGTCATCCCCCTGGTTGGCGGCGGCCGCGGCCCGCGCTGCGACCGGTAAAGCGGTGGCGAGTGTCTCGAATGCGGCGTCGTCGAGTGCGGCCGAGACGAACCATGCCTCGAAAGCACTCGGCGGCGGGTACACCCCGGCATCGAGCAATGCGTGGAAGAACGGTGCGAAACGCCAGGTCTGCGTTGCTTTAACGCCGGCATAGTCACGAATCTGCTGCTCGGGCTCGTCGGTGAAGAAGACGCTGAACAGGTTCCCGGCGTACTGCACGCGATGGCTGACGCCGACGGTGGTCAGCGCTTCGCCGATCATCGACCCGATCCGCTCGGCGTTGCGGTCGAGGGTCAGGTAGGTATCGGCGTCGGCGTGGCGCAACGTCGCCAGTCCGGCGGCGACCGCGACCGGGTTGCCCGAGAGCGTGCCGGCCTGATAGACCGGACCGGTTGGAGCTAACGACGCCATCACATCGGCCCGGCCACCGAAAGCCGCGGCGGGCAATCCGCCACTCATCACCTTGCCGAAGGTATAAAGGTCGCCGCTGACTCCTTCGAGGCCGAACCAGCCGGCCGGGCTCACCCGGAAGCCGGTCATCACTTCGTCGATGATTAACAGCGAACCGTCCCGGGCGGTTACCTCGCGCAGCGCGGCATTGAAGCCGACGTCGGGCGCGATGGCACCCATATTGCCCGCGGCCGCCTCGGTGATCACCGCGGCGATCTCGCCACTGTGTTCCTCGAATACCTCGGTGACGGCCGCAATGTCGTTGTAGGGCAACACGATTGTGTCGTGGGCGGCCGCTCCGGTGACTCCCGGCGACGTCGGCAAACCGAGTGTCGCCACGCCCGACCCGGCATCGGCGAGCAATGCGTCGACGTGACCGTGGTAGCAACCGGAGAATTTGATGATCTTGGATCGGCCGGTGAAGCCGCGGGCCAGGCGTACCGCTGACATGGTGGCTTCGGTGCCCGAGTTGACCAGCCGAACACATTCGACCGGGTCGACACGCGCGATGATTTCTTCGGCCAACTCAATCTCGGCCTCGGTCGGAGCGCCGAAGGACAGGCCAGTCGATGCCGCACGCTGCACCGCCTCGACGACCGCGGGATGGGCATGGCCCAGGATCATCGGCCCCCACGAGCTGACCAGATCCACGTAGCGATTGCCATCGGCATCGAGGAGTTCACAACCGCGCGCCGACGTGATGAACCGAGGCGTTCCGCCAACCGCGGAGAAGGCTCGGACCGGAGAATTCACCCCGCCCGGAATAGCCGCTGCGGCGCGAGTGAAAAGTTCTGCGGATCGCTCGGTCGCGGGGGCGGGGTGGGTCACGGCCTCCAGTGTTCCAAATCAAGCTGCCAAGGCCCAATTCGGACTGGTCAACGCCCCAGCATTCGGAGTGTCGCGGCCGCCAGCGCCTGCTGCCCGGCGGCGTTGGGATGCAGCGTAACGGTAGTCGTGGCCCCGACCATCGGCTCGATCCATCGGGTTTGTGGCGCTGCACACGCGTCATGCCCCGACGACGCGGCGGCCATGCTCACATAGGTCGATCCCGTCTGTCGGGCCGCACGCTGCACCACGGTGTTGAGTGTTTGCTGCACCTCACGCAGGTAGGGCACGTCACCCGCGGCGATCCGCATCGTCGGGTAGCAACCGCCGGTGGCCGGTAGCAGCCACGGGTACCCGACGATGACTACCCGGGCCGATGGCGCTTTGGCCCGCACCGCGGTAAGCGTCTTTGTCAGTGCCGGCGCGGTCGTGGAAGTGAGGTAGTCGGTGAATCTGGATCCGTACCGTTCGCGGCATGGCGCACCGGACGGATCGGCTGCCGCGAGGTCCGAACAACTGGTGACGGCCGTACCGAACGTGCCGCCGTCGTTGCCGCCGAGAGTCATCGTGACGAGTTTGGTCGCCGGTCCCACGGCGTCGAGTTGCGGCGGAATACCCGGGTACTGCTCGGCGTACAGGTCCTTGGTCGCCGCCCCGGCACAGCTGACGTCAAGATACGTTGGATATTGCGATTTCCGTTGTGCGGCAATGATTTCCCCGAAGTTTCGCTGCGACCGCAGGCATTGCACGTCGGAGTCTTCGACCAACGGCCGCACCCCCGAACCGGCCGCGTAACTGTCGCCGAGATGGACATAACTCGGTGAGGGTGGCGTCGATGTCGAAGGTGCCGTCGCGGTCGACGAGGACGGTTGACCGGGCTCCGAGGTCGCACACCCGGCTACGACGACCGCGAGGGTGGCGAGTATCACCAACTGACATCTGCGCATGTTCCCGACGGTACCGAGGTGACGATCAGATACGCGAGAACATGCAAACCCCTCTTGACATGTGCCCATTTCTCCAATCGCCACGACGACACCGCTCAATTGGACGCAGCGCGAACCCCGAAAGGTTCTCTCGATCTGAACTTTTCCTGGCGGGGTCACACCCTGGCCGCGTCCCGTTTGCGTACCGTAAGAGCCATGGCCGCATCCGCAGATTCCGCAGGACCTTCGACCACCATCTCCCCCGACGAGACTCCCGTCCCCGACGACACCGTTATCGAGGACGGTCTTCGCGCCGCGCTCGATGGCCGCTGGCGGGCTACCCGGGAAGACTTGCGCGCCGGGCTCGACCGCGCCGACCTGCTCCCCGACCCATCCCGCACGCTCGCCGAAGCGCGCACCAACATCCTGGCGGAAATGCGCGAACTGTCGTCATTGAATTTCGCCGCCGCCGGATTCCGCACCGAACACGGCGGTACCGGCGATGTCGGGGCATCGATCTCGGCGATCGAAATGCTCGGCTACGCGGATTTGTCGCTGATGGTGAAATCCGGTGTGCAGTGGGGCCTCTTCGGTGGGGCCGTCGAGAATCTTGGCACCAAACGCCATCACGATCGTTATGTCGCCGACCTGATCAGTCTGGACCTGCTCGGTTGTTTCGCGATGACCGAGACCGGGCACGGCTCCAATGTCCAAGCGCTGGAGACAACGGCAACCTACGACGCGGCGGCCCGCGAATTCGTCATCCACTCGCCTACGCCATCGGCTCGTAAGGATTACATCGGCGGCGCGGCCGAACATGCCCGGGTCGCAGCGGTTTTCGCTCAGTTGATCACCGGCGGACCGGGCGAGGAACCAACGGGCCACGGTGTGCATTGCTTCATCGTGCCGATTCGTGACGAAAACGGAGCCGATCTACCAGGCGTCACCACCGGCGACTGCGGCTACAAGGGCGGCCTGAGCGCCGTCGACAACGGCCGCATCAGTTTCGATCAGGTGCGGATCCCGGCGGAGAATCTACTCAACAAATACGGCGACGTCGCAGCCGACGGCACCTACTCCTCACCTATCGAGAACATCAACCGACGGTTCTTCACCATGTTGGGGACGTTGATCCGCGGCCGAGTGAGCGTCGGCGCGACGGGCGGCGCCGCGGGCCGCAAGGCCCTGACGCTGGCGACGCGATATGCCTTGCTGCGCAAGCAATTCGACGCGCCGGGCGAAGAAGACGAGATAACTATTCTCGACTACCGCGCCCATCAGCGTAAACTGCTTCCGCTAATCGCGAAGTCGTACGCCATCACCTTCGCGCAGAACGACCTCACCTCCGAACTGCACGACGTGCAGACCGCCGACCTGTCAATCGCCGAACTGACCGACGAGGACGCCGAACGTCAACGGCATCTGGAAGGCTGGGCGGCGGGCCTCAAGGCGTATGCCACCTGGCACGCGAGCCATGCCATCAACGTCAGCCGGGAAGCATGCGGCGGTGCGGGCTATTTGGACGAGAATCAACTCCCGATCATTCGCGGCGACATCGACGTCTTCACCACATTCGAAGGCGACAACACGGTCCTGACCCAGCTCGTCGGCAAAGAGTTGCTGTCCGCGTACAGCGACGATGTACGCGGCCTCAACGCGGGCGGCTGGGTGCGGTTCGTGGCAGGGATGGCACGCGACGTCGTCGCGGAGAAAACCGCTGTGCGACAGGTGATTCAGACGATTCTCGACAACTCCGACGAGGAGACCGAGGATTCCGCGCTGAGCGAGCGTGCGACGCAGATCCGGTTGTTCCGCAACCGCGAAGACCACCTGCTGAGGACCTGCGCGCAACGTCTACGTCGGGCGACCGAGGACGACGCCGATCCCTTCGAAGTGTTCAACAACGCCCAGGACCACCTACTCAAGGTCGGGCAGGCGCATGTGGAACGTATCGTGTTGGAATCCTTCATCTCTGGTATCGCCGAATGCGATTCGCGTTCTGCCGCAGAGGTTTTGGACAAGGTCTGCGATCTGTTCGTCTACTCGGCGCTGGAAGCCGACCTGTCGTGGTTCCTGATGCACCGTCACGTATCGGTGGAACGGGCCAAGGCGATCCGGCGCGGCGTCAACGACCTATGCGAGGATCTGCGTCCGCATGCGCGCACCCTGGTCGATGCCTTCGGAATTCCCGAGGCGCTGCTGCGGGCGCCGATGTTGGAGCACGGGTAGGCGATCGGAACTCGCGGCACTCGCAAACCCGACCCGCGCGGACATTCCCGACCACGAAACCGGGTCGGGAATGTCGCCGCGAGTGGGGTTTGCGGATGGGGCGGGGCTACAGGCCCATCTTCACGGCCTGCCAGGCCTGGGTGAGTTCTGACCGGAAGCGGTCACCGTCACGTGCCCAGGCCTGAGCGACCTTGCCGCTCTCCAGCTTCACGCCAATACCTTTGCGACGTCGGGGCACACCGGATAGCTCACCGAGGGCCGGCGCGGACTCCCAGTCCTTGTGCTCGGTCGCGTTGTTCTCCGGGTAGATCTTGGCGATGTCGTCGAGGTTCATGGTCTTGGTTCCCTGCCGCAGGGTCCGCTCGGTCAGGTGCACGCTGGTGTGCTGCCGAGCGGCGTACACCTGAAGCAACGAGAATCCGGTCAGCACGACGAAGAAGATGCCGAGCACCAACCAGTGCACCTGACCCGGCCCGCTGATCTCCATTCCGAGCACCACACCCACCAATACCGGCCCGATCAGGACCACCCACCAGCTACCGCCCGATTCGTAGAACAGGGTCTCGCCGGCGTCGACCGGGGTGTCGTCCGCCGCATCTTCGGTCGTATCGTCGGTCGGCTCCGGTTCCAGGTCGTCGTCGGCGGGATCGGTCACTTCTTGCCGTCCTGTTCGGCGAACCATGCCTCGGACTCGGGTCGGTAAGCCAGCAGCGAACCGAACAATCCCAGCAATGCGATGACCAGCGGCACCGCGAAAATCGGGCTGTGCGAGAGCAGCGCCGCCATCAACAGGAGCACCACGACGACCAAGGTGGTGACCGCGAGCGACGACCGCACCCGCAGGTCGTGTGCGATGGCCAGTTTGCGCGCCGCGAAGCAATACCCGACACCGACCGCGACCTCCAACGCACCGACACCAATCGCCGACACGGCGCCATACCTCACGGCGGTCACGATGATTGTCACCAGCCCGACCGCGACCAACAACGCACCCGATGTCAGCCAGAGTCGCAGTGCCCAGAGCACCTGCGGAGGTCGAGTCAATTCCTGCTCACCGGTCACCGGGCTAGTCCTCCTGAGGCTTCGTCACCGCGGCGGGCGGTGGTGGGGCGGTCGGCGGGTGTATTGGCCCGCGCGGCATCGCCGCGAACGCTTTGGACTGTTGACGGTACAACGCCATATCCGCACACCACTTTTCGGTATCGCGACGTAGCAGCGCGACGAGCGCCCCGCCCGCGGCGACTCCAGCGATGATCAGCGGCACCCCGACCCAGGTCGGTTCGACTCCGAAGACCGTGATGTCCAGAATCGTCGTCACGACCACGTACAGGCTGGCACCGGCGGTAACCATCCGGGCCCAGTTATAGCCCTGCCGCGCGAACCACATCACCGTCAGTGATATTCCGCCGACGATGATGGCGCTGACGACCAACATAGCGATCAGCGCCCACGTCGACGACAGAGAGCGTATGAGTTCCGTGTTCGCTTCCGAATTGCCGTTCAGCGGATTGGTTAACTGGCCGTCAGCGTTCGACTTCACTGTCTGGAACAGCCCGCAACTGGCGACTATTCGACCGACGATCACTACCAACCACAACTCGAGGGCAATCGCCATCGACTCGACGAGTTTGGGCCGCACCGGCGGCTCGCTAGGTGGTGGAACCAAGCCTCCCGGAGGTGGCGTCCACGACGGCCCTGGCGCCGACGGGTACTGCGGTGAAGACATAGCCACCAGCGTAATGCAGGGCGGGTGCGGGGTCAGCGCAGCCAGCCGGCTACTTCGGTCGCCCAGTAGGTCAGCACAATCGACGCGCCCGCCCGCCGAATGGAGGTCAGCGACTCCAGGATCGCCGCGTCACGGTCGATCCACCCGCGCTCGGCGGCGGCGGTGATCATCGAGTACTCACCGCTGATCTGATACGCGGCGACGGGCACATCGGCAACCTCGGCGACATCGCGCAGGATGTCGAGGTAGCTCATGGCCGGTTTGACCATCACGATGTCGGCCCCCTCGGCGAGGTCGAGCGACAGTTCCCGCAATGCCTCGGTGCGGTTGGCCGAATCCTGCTGATAGGTCCGACGATCCCCCGTCAACGACGAACCCACGGCCTCGCGGAACGGGCCGTAGAACGCCGACGCGTACTTGGCGGTGTAGGCGAGAATCGCGGTGTCGATGAAGCCTTCGGCGTCGAGGGCCGCGCGAATGGCGCCGACCTGACCGTCCATCATTCCGCTGGGCCCCAACATATGTGCACCCGCGCGAGCCTGCGCCAACGACATCGACACGTAACGCTCCAGCGTCGCGTCATTGTCGACAACGCCCGACGCCGACACCACACCGCAGTGGCCGTGATCGGTGAACTCGTCAAGGCAGGTGTCTGCCATCAACACGGTGGAATCACCTAAATCGTTGCGTAGCAACGACAATGCTCGATTGAGGACACCATTGGGATCGTCGGCACCCGAGCCGACGGCATCCTTATCACCCGACGTCGGCACACCGAAAAGCATCAAACCGCCCACGCCGGCATCGACCGCTTCGGCCGCCGCACGACGTAGCGAGTCTTCGGTGTGCTGCACGACGCCCGGCATCGACGAGATCGGAACCGGGGCGTCGATACCGTCGGCGACGAACATCGGCAACACCAGTTCACTTGGTGCCAACCGTGTTTCGGCCACCAAGCGACGAACCGCGGCGGTCGAACGTAACCGTCGGGGCCGGATGATCGGCTTGCCCGTCACCGCAGGACCTACGACCGCGACCGACGCGACTTCTTACGCGGGGGAGGCAGCGCACCTTCGGCGCGCAGCCGAGCCGCATGTGCCGCAAGGGCTTCCACCAGATCGGGCACCGACGCGGTCTCCGGACGCACGTCGACGCGCAATCCGAATTCCGTTGCGGTTTCGGCGGTTTTCGGTCCGATACACGCGACGATGGTGCGCGCGTGCGGCTTTCCCGCGATGCCGACGAGGTTGCGGACCGTCGAGGACGAGGTGAAGCAGACGGCGTCGAATCCACCGGTCTTGATCATCTCGCGAGTCTCGGCCGGTGGCGGCGCGGCGCGGACGGTGCGGTAGGCGGTGACGTCGTCGATCTCCCAGCCGCGCTCACGCAGCCCCTCCGACAAGGTTTCGGTTGCGATGTCGGCGCGCGGCAACAGCACCCGATTGACCGGGTCGAAGACCTCGTCGTAGGGCGGGAAGTCTTCGAGCAGGCCGAGTGAGGACTGCTCACCCGACGGCACCAGTTCGGGATTGATACCGAAGGAGCGCACCTTATCGGCGGTGGATTCGCCGACGCAGGCGATCTTCACACCGGAGAACGCACGGGCGTCGAGACCGAATTCGGCGAACTTCTCCCAGACCGCGCGCACCGCGTTGGTCGAGGTGAAGACGACCCACTGGTACCGGCCGTCGACCAACCCCTTGACCGCGCGTTCCATCTGCGCGGGCGAACGCGGCGGCTCGACGGCGATCGTCGGGACTTCCTTGGGGATGGCTCCGTGGGTGATCAGACGTTCACTCATGTCGGCCGCCTGGTCCTTGGTGCGCGGCACCAGCACGGTCCAGCCGTAGAGGGCCCGTGATTCCCACCAGGACAGCTTGCTGCGCTGTCCGACGACCTTGCCGACGGTCAGCACCATCGGGCCGGAGATCGCGTTGCCCTGCTCGTTCAGCGTGGCCAGCGTCGCTTCGATGGTGCGCTGGCTGCAGGTGGTGCCGTTGATGGTGATCGCGACCGGTGTTTGCGGGGCCAACCCGTGCTCGGTCAATGCGCTCGCGGTCTCGGCCAAATGGCCCGACGTCGCGTGCAGCACCAGTGGTCCCGGCGCCGCGGCCAATGCGGCCCAGTCGACCTCGCCGCGCACGTCGGCAACGGTGTAACCCGAGCCGAGCGGCATACCCGCGTAACTCGGCACGACCGCACCGGCTGGCAGGCCGGGCAGTACCTCGAACACGATCGAGGTGCGGGCCACCGCGGTGACTTCCGCCAGCACCGAATTGGTGGTCAGTGGATCGCCCGCGACGACGCGCACGACATCGTCACCGGCCTTCGCTGCGGCGACCAAAGTCTTGGCAACCTCGGCGGGATCTCCCAACGCCGGGTGCACGGTGTAGGCGGGTTCTTCGATCGGCTCGGTCTCGGCCCCTTCGACGGCCTCGTCCTTGCTCGGTTCGGCCTTCCGGGAACTGCGACGAGACTCGGTCGGATCGGGCCGATAGGCCGCTCCGATCAGCTCGACGACGGGCGCTGGCACGTCTGGGTCGATGAATGCCGTAGTCGCGTGTGCGATGACGTCACGCGCCCGCACAGTCAGCAACTCCCGATCCCCCGGCCCCGCACCTACGAACAGAATCCGTCCCGGTGTGGCCTTCTTCGTCCGGCTCATGAGTCGCACTCTCCTGCCCCGTGGCGGGGCTACCGTATCCGCTACCTGTCGCCGTAGAGCTCTCCGGCTCCCAGCTCAAGTAATTCCGCGGCAAGCGCCTCACCCAGTTGTCTCGGCTGATCGACCGGTCCCACCCGCGAGGCCCGGATCAGGTCTGATCCGTCCTCCGCCGCGACCGCCGCGCGTAGCGACAGTTCGGTGAAAACGCGTCCATCGTCGTCGAGTGACTCGACCACCTCGGCGAGCGCTCCGATCGGAGCGGTACATCCGGCTTCGAGAGCCGCGAGCACCGCACGTTCGGCATCGATCGCCGCCCTGGTGGACGGGTCGTCCAACGTGGTGAGAATACTCACCAGTTGGGCATCGTCTCCGCGGCACTCCACCGCAAGTGCGCCCTGCGCCGGTGCCGGTAGTAGCACTACCGGGTCGAACGCTTCGGCGACCTCATCGGTCCGCCCGATCCGCTCCAAACCGGCCCTGGCAATCACGACTGCGTCGAGTTCACCGCTGGCGACTTTGCCCAACCGAGAATCAAGGTTGCCTCTTAGGGGGCGGATTTCCAAACCGAGACCCAATGCTCTAAGCTGTGCCGCCCGTCGCGGGGCCGACGTCCCGACGGTAGCGCCCGGAAGCAGCTCACCGAGCACCTTGTTACCCGCGCTGACCAGCGCGTCTCTGGGATCTGCCCGGGGTGGGACGGCCGCGATAACCAGGTCGGGTTCAGGCGTGGTTGGCAAATCTTTGTACGAGTGCACCGCGACGTCGACTTCGTCGTTTCGCAGCGCGACGCGAATGGCGGTGGTGAACACGCCGACCCCGATTTCGGCGACCGGCGCGGCCGATTCGTCGCCCGCGGTCTTGATGATCACCAGCTCGGCCGGATGGCCGGCGTCGGTCAAAGCTTTGGCGATGGTTCCGGCCTGCGTGGTCGCCAGCAGCGATCCACGCGTTCCGATGCGAATCACTTCTCGCCGCTTCCCTTCGTAGTTGCCCTACTCCCCGAGGGAGCGCTCGAAACAGATTCCGCCGCACCGGGTTTCAGCTCGAATAGCTCACGCAGCGCTTCGGCGTAGTGGTCGCCGTTCGGCGTGGACGCCAATTGTTTGACACGCACCGTCGGAGCGTGAAGCAGTTTGTCGACGACGCGCCGGACTGCCCGGGCGACCTCGTCGCGCTGCGGATCGTCGAGGTCGGGCAGCCGCGAATTGAGGCGCAGGATTTCGGCTTCGACGACGTCGGCGGCCCGTTGACGTAGTGCGGCGACGGTCGGCGTGACCTCGGCTTGCCGTTGGCTCGTCAGGTAGTCGGCCAATTCGTCGGCGACGATGGTTCGCGCTGCCTCGGTGTCTTTGTGCGCGGCCTGCGTCTCGGCGTCGCCGCGTAGCGACTCGATGTCGACGAGGTGGACGCCGGGCAGCCGTGCGGCAGCCGGGTCGATGTTACGCGGCAGACCAAGGTCGCAAAGGATGAGCGGCGTCGACTTGGTTCGACGAGCGAGCGCTTTATGGACGTCGCCCACGCCGACGACCGAACCGATCGATCCCGAACATGTCACCACGACGTCGGCGTCGGACATCGCTTCGGTAAGACCGTCGAGGCCGACGGCGTGCGTCTCGATGCCGTGGTTGGTGCGGACGTTGTCGGCCAGATGCGAGGCCTTGGCGACGGTGCGGTTTACGACGGTGAGGTCGTTAACGCCTTCACGGGCCAGATTGGCCGCGGCGAGGCCGCCCATCGCACCGGCACCGAGCACGACGGCCGAGCCGTAATCCGACCCGGCGATCAGCTTGCCGCGATGTAGCGCGACGGATACGACCGAGGCACCCGCGCGGTCGATGCCGGTCTCCGAGTGCACTCGCTTACCGACCCGCAGGGCCTGCTGAGCTAATTCGTGCAGTACGCGGCCGGCACTCTTGTTCGAGTCGGCGCTGCTGTAGGCGTTGCGAATCTGGCCGAGGATCTGCTGCTCACCGACGACGAGCGAGTCGAGACCGGCGGCAACGGTGAACAGGTGCTCGGCGGCGGCCTCGGAGTACCGCACATAGGCGTGGGTGGTCATGTCGTTGATGGTCATGCCGGAGTGCTCGCCTAACACCTCGCCGACCGCTTCGAGTGCGGGGTGGAACGCATCGACGACCGCGTAAACCTCGACGCGGTTGCAGGTGGACACCACCATCGCCTCGGAGACCGCTCGGGCGGCAAGCAGTTTGTCCACGATCTTCGGTCGATCGTGGTCCGAAATAGCAAGCCGTTCGAGCACGTCAACCGGTGCGCTGCGATGCGACACACCGAACAACAAAACACTCACGACGTCATCGTCTCCCTGTATTCAGCCGGCGTTGGGGCGGTCGTGTGGCCAGCAGCGCCAGCCGCGTGCTTCGCCTGAAAAGACAACACCTGCAACTCCAAGGCTAGATCAACCTGACGGACCGCCACGCCGGGAGTGTCATGTTGGATCACCAGAGTTGTGGCGGTCACATTAAGTATTTGGCGTACTCCCGCGGCGATGAAGGCGTCACACGCCTCCTGAGCCCGGTCATCGCTCGTCGCGATCACCCCGATATCCCAGCCGCCCGACGTCGGAATGGCGTGCAACGGCTCGATAATCGGGCCATCGTCGGCGAGTGTGCGCCCGATGAGTTCGGGATCGTCGTCGAAGAGTGCGGTGACGGTGAACCCCCGGCCGATGCCGGTATGCGCGAGCAACGCATGGCCCAGCCGACTTGCCCCGGCCAGCGCCACGTTGTGCGTGTCGTCGGTATGCAGCGCCATCGCGACGCGCGCGATGAGTTTGCTCACGTCGTAGCCGACGCCGCGTACCCCATTGGCGCCGACGTAGGACAGGTCTTTACGCAGAATCGCCGGATTGACGCCCGCAGCCGTCGAGAGTTGCTGGCTGGAAGTGACCGCGACCCCACGCTGGTTATAGGTGCGCAGCACGTGCAAATACAACGCCAGACGAGCAACCGCCGGCCCGGGGATCCGGGTCGGTACGGTGTCGTCGGACAGTGCGGTCATTGCAGGCGAGAATATCCGAGCTTGTGAATTCGTTCACTAGCGGGGTCAGCGGTGCTCTAGCCCAGGTCCGCGCGCAGGCGCGGCTCGTCGATCTCCCAATAACTGTGCTCGACGTCGTCGAGTAGGAGTACCGGCAGCCGGTCTCCATATTCCGCTCGAAGAGTTTTGTCCCCGTTCGACGCGGCGTCGTCGACGTCGATCTCGGTGAACTCACGGCCAACGTCGGAGCAAATCCTGGCCAGGGTCTCGCGCGCAGTGACGCAGGACGCACAACCGGTGCGGGTCAACAGGACGATCATCACGGTAATACTCTGCCATTCCGATTAGGCTGGTGTCGCCGACATCGCGGCCGGACGCCCGGCCGCCATCCGCTGCCATTGGAGGTCACCCACGTGTCTGACGATCCCCGCTCAACCGATGGCGATGCCACTCCCGATGCCATCCCCGAAGCGGAGGGGTCGGACTGGGAGACTCACGCCGCGGCCGTTGAGCCGAGCGCCATACACGGCGACGACGTCGACGATGACGCCGACCTTGACGAAATTGATTCAGCCACAATGGTTTCGGGTATCCCCGTCGATGAGCTGGGTCTCGACGACGCGAACCGCGTCGCCGCCTGGCTGGCGTCGCGCGCGTCGGCCGCTGGTGGTCGTTTCCGCCAGACCGCGGCCGAGTTGCGGCAGTCCCTCGCCGGTGAGGCGAGTGCGCGGGCGGCCTTCGAGAACCTGCGAGAGCGACGTCGGGTCGCTGCCGCGCTAGCCGAAGCACGCACCCCCGAACAACTGGCCGTCGACAAACTTCTCGACGACGATGATATCGCGCCTCCAGTCCCCGTCGACCTGACCGCAGCGGCGTTCTTCGACGTCGACAACACGCTGGTGCAAGGCGCCTCGATCGTGCATTTCGCACGTGGACTGGCCGCGCATAAGTACTTCTCCTACAACGACATCATGCAATTCGCGTGGACCCAGGCGAAGTTCCGGATCACCGGCCGGGAGAACGCCGACGACGTCGCCGAGGGACGCGAGAAAGCACTGTCATTCATCGCCGGCCGGCCGACCAGTGAACTCGTCGAGCTGGGCGAGGAAATCTACGACGACTTCATCGCCGACAAGATCTGGGCCGGCACTCGCGCGCTGACTCAGAAACATCTCGATGCCGGGCAGCAAGTGTGGTTGGTCACCGCGACACCGCTCGAATTGGCGCAGACCATCGCGACCCGGCTCGGACTGACCGGGGCATTGGGCACCGTCGCGGAGAGCGTCGATGGTGTGTTTACCGGGCGACTGGTCGGCGACATTCTGCACGGGCCGGGTAAGGCCCACGCGGTACGTTCACTGGCGATCCGCGAAGGGCTAAACCTTAAGCGCTGCACCGCATATTCCGACTCGCATAACGATGTGCCGATGCTGTCGCTGGTCGGCACCGCCATTGCCATCAACCCCGATTCGGACCTGAAAGACGTCGCGAAGGTCCGGGGCTGGGAGGTCTACGACTTCCGCACCGCGCGCAAAGCAGCCAAATACGGTGTGCGGTCGGCTGTTGTGCTGGGCGCTGCCGGAGCCGCGACGAGCGGTATCGTCGCGGCGACACGGCATTTCCGGGGAAAATAGTTCTGGAGTCTGCGGTGTGGGCGACGTCGAGGGTGCGGTTCCCTCGGCGAGGCTGACGATGCAGACTGCAGTCGGCGTCAAACATGAAGCCGCACAATGTAATTCGACCTGATTGCGGGGTCTCGATACACCTCGTCGCTAGCGCTCCTCGGCACTCGACCAGCGCGGTGAAGGTGCAGCGCTGGAACTGGCTAACGTGCACTCGACCAGCGGTGTGAAGGTGCGACGCTAGAACTTGCCTACGTCCGCTCGACCAGCGGTGAATGTTGCGACCAGCGAGAAACTAGCCGAAGTAGACGCTTCCGCGGCGGCTCAGCATCCGGAATAGTGTCTGCTGAATCTCTTCGCGCACATGGTCGGTCAGATCGAAGACGACCATCGGGTCATCGGCAGCTGACTCGTCGTAGGAGTCGGTCTCGATCGGCTTACCGAAGTGGATATGCCACTTCGACGGCAGCGGAATCAGACCGAGCGGACCGAACCACGGGAACAATGGCGTGACCGGAAGATACGGCAGCCCAAGGATTTTCGCGATCGGTTTGAGATCGCTGATCATCGGATAGATTTCCTCGGACCCGACGATGGATACCGGCACGATCGGCACCGCGGTACGTAATGCGGTGGTGACAAATCCGCCACGACCAAACCGCTGCAGCTTATAGCGATCCTTGTACAACTTGCCGATGCCCTTGTAACCCTCGGGCCAAACCGCGGTCAGCTCACCGGCACGCAGCAGGCGCTCCGCGTCGCTGTTGCACGCCAACGTGGCGCCGATCTTGCGGGCCAATTCGCCGACGCCTGGCGTCTCAAAAGCCATGTCCGCGGCCAGAACTCGCAGATGCCGACCGTCGGGGTGGTTGTCGTGTACGGCAAGCGAGGTCATCAGCGCATCGACGGGGATCGCGCCGGCATGGTTGGCCACGAGAAGCGCGCCGCCCTCGGTCGGCAGGTTCTCGATGCCGGTTACCTCGACCCGGAACCACTTCTCGTATACCTGACGAATCGCCGGGAAAAACACCGAGTCGGTGAAATGCGGATCGAAGCCGAAGTCGTCGACGTCGTATTCACCGGTCATCCGCTCGCGGATGAAACTCGCCGTCGCGGTCAGCGAATCGGCGACCGCCCCGCGCAACCCGCCGAAGCTGAACAGCGGGCTCGATTTGCTCGGATCGATCTGATCGACACGTAGCGGCGCGCGGTCGTGTTGCAGGTCGGCGTTGATCGGCGTCACTTCGGCGGGCGGCTTGCCAAATCCGTCAGTGTTGGGGTGACCGACGCCCGACGATCCGAGTCCGCCGTCGCGTACCTGAACGCCTCGCGATGGTTCGCGGGTCACACCGGCCTGCTGCGATGGATGCCGGCGTTTAACCTTGTCTCGGCCCGCATCACGGCCGCCGACTGAACGACCGGCAGGCCCCGATCCCGGCGTCGCATAAAGCTGAATCACCTTCGCGGTGCGTGCATCCGAAGCCCCGCTACCGGCCATGGTGTGCACCTCTAAATTCCCAGGTTGTGATGGCGTATCGCCTGAACAACGATCTGATTACGTCTGCCGAAGAGTCTACGGTGCCGCTCCGACCGGCGCAGCGGGGTACCGGTCATATTCACAAATCTCTTACATTCTGGTCAGGCTCAAACCAGCTGATGCGCGGCCGAGATCACCGAGCGTTCGATGTCGCTCCACGTACTCGGGGCGATCACCGGCTTGCCCGCGCCGCGTTCGATGAAGTCGTCCACGGTCGCCGACGTCGTGTACTTCGGCGCGAAACCCAATTCGCAACGCATTCGCGTGGTGTCCAGAACGCGGCCGTGGGTCAGCCAATCGGTTTGGCTGGATCGCAATTTGACCGACCGGACATCCTGAAGGGCCGCCGACACCGGCGCGAGCAACCCTCTGGGCACCGGCAATTCGATATGCCCGGCACGACGAATGGCCTGCGACAGGCTGATGACGCCGTCGCCGGCAATGTTGAATGTTCCGGCCTTACCGGCCAGCGTCGCGTGTTCCAGCGCGGCGAGCGCGTCTTCTTCGTGCAGGAACTGCATCCGCGGGGAGAACCCGATAACCGTCGGCACCACCGGCAACGACAGGTAGGAGCCCATTCTGGTTCGGATTCGCGGACCGAGCATCGCCTGGTAGCGAACGATCGTCACGTCGATGTCGGAGCGGCGCCGGGACAATCCACGGCAGTAGCCCTCGATGTCGAGCAGGTCGCGGCCGTAACCCGACGGCTCGCGGCGCGGGGCATCCCCCTCGGTGAAATGCGAGGGATCCTTGCTGCTCGCGCCGTAGACCATCGCCGTCGACCGCAGGATGAGGCGTTTGACCGATGGGCTGCGCTGACAGGCCGCGACGACCTGCATCGCGCCCACGACGTTGAACTCCTTGATCGCAGCCGAGTGCGGGGCATCGTCCATGATCGACGTCGACGCGTGGACCACGGTGTCGACGTCGTAGTTGGCGATGGCCTTGGCGATGGTCGGGCGGCGAATATCCAGACGCACGAATTCCGCGCGGCCCATTCGACGTAACAGCGCCTTGGTGGGAATACGCGAATCAACGGCGACGATGGTCTCGATCGCCGGATTGGCGGCCAGCCGCGCGACCAGGTAACCGCCGAGGAATGTCGATGCGCCGGTGACCAGAACCGAACGCGGCGGCATCGGAGTCGCGGTCGAAGTATCAGTCATGACTCAACTCACTCATTGGTCTACGGTAGCCAGATAAGCGAGAACCCGCCCGGCATCGAGTGGGCGGGTTCTTTCACCAGAGCACGCGCGAGGACATGCCTACTTACCGAGTTTGCGACGCTGCACTCGGGTACGACGAAGCAGTTTGCGGTGCTTCTTCTTCGACATGCGCTTGCGACGCTTCTTGATCACTGAACCCATTGGGGCGCTTCCTAACCGATTGTTACTAAGACTCAAGGTGACCGTCGGGACGTGATCCCGGCCGGTCGAGGCTAACCACGCCAGCTTACCGGCCCGGTCCCCCGACGACGAAATCGGGATTGCTCACCGACCCACACAGGACACAACAACTCCCCCGTGTGTGCGCTCACGCACGGGGGAGCCGACGATTCGACTATGCGTCCACCGAACTAGCCGACGTCGAAGTAGGACGTCTCCAGGTATTCGTGGACCGCTTTCGCGTGTACGCGGAAGGAACGACCGACGCGCACGGCAGGCAATTCGCCGCTGTGCACCAGCCGGTACACGGTCATCTTCGAAACGCGCATTAACGATGCGACTTCGGCCACGGTGAGGAATTGCGTGCCGTTGGCAGCATTGCTCACTGTGCCGCTTCTGTCTCCAGACTTCTCTGCAGCCATGAAACCGATACCTCTTTCGAGCACGCGTCGCGGCCGCAGGCTTCCCCTCCTGCGGACATCAGACACGCACGTGCTTCTTGCAGCTTAGCGTGGCAGATGTGAATAAAGCGACGTGAGTGGTCAGTTTTTCGGCATGACCCCAAACTCACCGTCGAGGGCAGCACGCCTACCTGCGGCAACGCAGAAGTACGTCACCCGATATCAATCCGGGCACGAGTTAGTTATTGGCGCTCGAACCCTCAACGTCAACTCGACGGCTATTGGCGGCACTGGCCGCCGCGCAGGCACGAGTTGCCTGGTAGAAGGCATGTCGATAGCCGTTCGCCTCGAATTCGCGGATGGCCTCGGCAGTGGTGCCACCCGGTGAGGTGACAGCGGCGCGCAGGTCGACCGGTGAAAGTCCCGACTCCGACAACAACAAGCCCGCGCCACGAATCGTCTGCACCGCGAGTTCGGACGCCTGCACACGGGTCAGGCCCAAGCCGACGCCAGCGTCGATCATCGCCTCGGCCATCAGGAAGACGTAGGCGGGTCCCGAACCAGAAATCGCGGTCGCCGCATCCATCAACTTCTCCGGCAGCACGGTCACCTTGCCGACCGCACTGAGCAATGCGGTCACCTTCGCGACCTGTTCATCGCTGACATAGCGGCCCGCGGACAGTGCGCACATCGCCTCATTGACCAGCATCGGAGTATTAGGCATCACCCGGATTACCGGCGAACCGGCCGGCAGAGCGGCCTCGTATACCGACGTCGGCAGACCGGCGACCAAGGTGACCGTGATGCGCTCGTTGTCGCCGTCGTCATCGGCACGACCGATCTCGCGCAGTACCCCTTCGACCGCGTCGGGTTTGACGGCGATCACGACGATGCTCGCCGACTCGGCTGCCGCGCGAGGCTCGGCCACCAGAACGCCGTATTCCTGCGCGATCTCGTCGGCGCGCTCGGACACCTTCTCCGAAACCACCAGGTCCTTCACCGGTTTCCCGGAGGAAATCAGGCCGGCGAGTAGTGCCTCGCCGATCTTTCCGCCGCCGATGATTGCAACGCGTTCGGTCATTGATGAGCCTTTCACTGCGAATGAAGTCGTGTGTACCCCGGCGGCGCCCTCAGCCATTCGGGATGAGCGCGAGCTGGCGGGACTGTGCGACGACCGTACCTGCCGAGTCGATGACTAGGTGGTCCTCTTCGAACATGCCGCGCCCGACCTCAGTCGACGACGACTGGTACCGCAACCAGCCCGGCGCGGGATGCCTGCGCAGATAGGTGCTCAGTTGCACCGTCGGCGCCCAGCCGAATAAACCGAGATTCATCACGACCGGCGGCGAGATATCGCAGATGAGGGTCGTGAAATCGAGGTCGGGCTCGGCGTCTTTCGGCCGTGCCCAGCCGCGGAACACCGGGTCGGCCCGCTCACCGCGTACCGCGGCGAACGACTCCCGGTCGAGCGCGACGTCGAGTGCCGCGGACAGGTGCATGATGTCGGCCATCGGCGTGTCGCCAACGTGCAGGCTGTCGGCCGGCGGCTCGGCCGGCAGGTCGTGCAGGCCGGTCCGCGTCGAGAAATGGGTGTCGCCGGAGTCGAGCCGGCCCAGAACGACCGAGTTGGTCACCATCGTCCGATCGTTCTGCACGACGTCGACGTCGATGACCGACACGGTTCGGCCGGTCTTCCGTACCCGGGTCGCCAAGGTGACCTCGGCGGGGTCGGGTGCGCTGAGATAGTTGCTGGTCACCGCCAGCGGATGGATGTCGTCGACGTCGGGCATGACGTCGACGAGAGCCAACGCGGCAGCCCGCGCGGAGACCATCTGCAATGATCCACCGTGGACTTTCGGCCCGATAGTGAATGCGGCGTCGATGGTCGTGGTGAAGGTCGATGTGCCTTCAGCGGAGTCCAACCGGGAGAAATCGAGTAACGAAGACAGCAGCGTCGCCACCGGCCCTACCTTTTCGTGCCAGGCGCCGGTTCCCGGCGCAGGTGTGTACGGGCGAAGTCCAACGACCGTGCCAACATCTCCGCACGCTCCGGTTTGGTCCGGGCCGAACTCGTCGTCACTTCGAGCACAACCGCACCGTCGAAGTCACTTTCGGCGATACGCCGACAGACTTCGACGCACGGCTGGCCGCCGTCGCCCGGGATGAGGTGTTCGTCGGTGGCAGCACCGTGACCGTCGGTCAGATGTAGATGCTGCAGGCCGTCGGCCATCCGGCCGAGCATCGCGAGGGCGTCGGCACCCGCGGTCGCGGTATGCGAAAGGTCGAGCGTGTAGTTGTCGTAACCGTCGTCGGTTGGATCGATCGACTTGCCGAACGCCGATGCGCTGGCTCCCGGACCGCCGCCGCGCGCATTGAGCCGCTTGATCGAACGGTCCCCCGCCCCGAATAGGCGGTCGGCTCGCATCGGAAACATATTCTCGACGGCGACGGCGATACCGCTGTCGGATTCGAGCTCGCCGACCAGGTCGTCGAAGGCCGCGACGTAGTTCCGCTGCCATCGAAACGGTGGATGCACGACGACGGTCGGCGCGCCCAGATCTTCGGCCGCGGCAACCGATTTCGCCAATTTCACCATCGGGTCGCGACCCCACACGCGCTGGGAGATGAGCAGACACGGCGCGTGTACCGACAGCACCGGAACTTGATACCGCTGCGAGAGATATTCGACGTGGGAGATGTCTTGACTGACCGGCTCGCCCCACACCATCAATTCGACGCCGTCGTAGCCGAGTTCGGCTGCGTAGGCAAAGGCGGCTTCGGTGTTTTGCGGGTAAACCGAGGCCGTCGACAGCCCGATGGGGATCTCTGAGCGAGGTGTCACGTAGAAGATGATGCCAGCAATACCAGCGGACCGATCGTCACGATCAGCCCAACACCCAACGCGAGCAATGTGCTAACGAGATCATGCCTGCGCCGCACGACGTGTACCAACGTCACAATGCCGAAGATCACAACCGCGGCCAGCACCAGCGCGAAGATTACGCTCCACTTCCACAGCTCGGTGAATCCCCAGAACAACCCGGCTCCGATGGCCAACCCGACGACGCATTGACCAATCAGCAACAGCCACTGAACCAGCGGCGAATGTTTGCTGTTGAGCGGCGCCTCGTCCGGGATCGGACCGGCTTCGGTGTCGTCGGTGATCGCCTTGCGCAGCGAAGTGCGAATGTTATGCGCGGGCTCTTCTGGCTCAGGCTCAGCCGGTGCCGACGATGGGGTAATCGCCGGCTCGGTGAAACTCTTCGACGGGGTGATCGCCGGCGTCACCGACGGCGTCACGCTGCGCACGACACTGATTTCCTGTGTGTCGTCAGTCGCCAGCTCAGGTGCCTCGGGCGTCGATGGCGCGGGTTGTTTCGGCTGGTCGGTTACCGGCGTGCGCGCGACGACATGCGGCGTAATCGCTGGACCGCTGTCAGCATCGGCATCAACCGGTGCGGGCGCTGACCGTCGAACGCTCGGCACGATCGCGGGACCCGGCTCCGATGCGGCGACGCTGGGCCGGATCGCCGGGATCTGATCATTCGACGCATCGGATTCTGGTTCGACGACAGCCAGTGTATCCGCCGCCGGTTCGGTGTCGGCGGATTTCTTCTTCCGCCCGAACAGCCCACGTTTGGCCTTCTTCGGCTTTTCTGACTTCGCCTTCGCCGGCTTGGCCTTCTTGCCGGTGGCCGCGGGTTCACCGGTCTCGTAGTCGGCGAAATTGCGGTACGCCTCGAAGTCGAGGTCGTCGTCATCGGGTGCGTTCTCGTCGACAACCGGAATGATCCCGGTGATCGCGGTGGCATTGAAATCTCGCGTCTGGGGCGAATCAACCTGCGGCGAATTGGTCTGCGGCGAAGCGGGCGCGGGCACCTCGGAAGCGGGCAGATCGAGTGCGGGCGAATCGACGACCGGCGTTACATCTGTCTGGGCGTCGGCCGGATTCGACGTCTGCGGGCGTGGTGGGACCGGCGGCATACCGCTGGCGGTACGCGCGGCCCCCGACGTCGGAGCCGGCGCCGACGAACGAGGAAATGCCGATTCACCAGGTGAGACATAGGGGGACGACGACCGCGGCTGCGAACTCGTCGGCTCTGGGCCGGTGATCTTGGGGATCTCGCCAGTGATTTCGGCGACCGAAATCGACCCGTCACGCCCGACCCGACGACGACCCGAGCCGGTTCGCCCCGACGTCGTTGACGTGGTCTCCTCGTCCCCGGCTTCCCGACGACTGCGCGCCAAGAGCTCCGAGACTGAGATCGGTCGTGATTCTGGATCCTGCGCCATCAAGCTGTGTCTCCATTCACTACTACTAGGCGATCCGGTGGTTGTTGATCGAGCCGCCGCAAGATCACACCCTCACGCAGCGCCCATGGACAGATTTCCAGTGTATCTATTTCAAGAGCGCGCATTGCGGCCTCGGCAACCAACGCGCCGGCAACGAGTTGCCCAGCTCGATCGGAGCTGACACCTTCCAGGTCGGCGCGATCGGCCCGGGTCATCCGCGAGATAAACGCGATCAGCTGCCGCAATCCGCTCGTGGTGAGTTGGCGTTTCACCCGCGGGCCAGCACTCGACGGAGCCGCACCGGTCAGCCGGGCGAGGCTGCGGAAGGTCTTCGACGATCCGACCGCGAGGTCGGGGCGACCGGCCTCGGCTAATTCTTTGGCGGCGGGCTTGAGTTCGGCGTCGAGCCAATCACGCAACACCGCGATCCGACGACGGTCGGGCGGGTCACCGGGTAACCACTCCCGAGTCAGCCGTCCAGCGCCCAGCGGCAAGCTCAACGCGACGTCGGGTTCCTCGTCGACGCCGTTCGACATCTCCAGCGAGCCGCCGCCGATGTCGAGGGCCAGGATGCGCCCGGCGCTCCACCCGTACCAACGGCGCACCGCGAGCGAGGTGATCCGCGCTTCGTCGGTGCCGGTGAGTACTTCCACGTCTACGCCGGTTTCTTTGGCGACCGCGGCCAGTACGGCACCGCTGTTGGTCGCGTCGCGTACCGCCGACGTGGCGAAGGCGGTCACCTCTTCACACCCGGATGTACGCGCGATATGCGTGAATTCGCCGACCGATTCCACCAGGCGGCTCGCGGCCGCGTCGGAGAGTCTGCCGTTGGTATCGATGTGCTCGGCCAGCCGTAGAACCGATTTGGTTGAGGACATCGGCGTTGGGTGTCCGCCGCGGTGAGCGTCGACAACCAACAGATGTACCGTGTTGCTGCCCACATCGAGCACTCCAATACGCACGACTATGAACTTAGTGCGTGATGGCAATCTCGCGTAACGCGGTATACGAATCGGCCCGCCGTCGCGCTGAGTTTGGCTAGCCGGTCTACCGTTGTGTACGTGCAGTCGCCCGCGCATACCCCTACTGACCTGCCCGCTCCCGAAGTCGACCTCGACTTTCCGCGAGAGTGGTACGAATTCGCCGATCCGGCTAACGCCGACCATATGATCCGCGCCGACCTCACCTGGCTGCTCTCGCACTGGACCTGCGTCTTTGGCACGCCGGCCTGTCAGGGCATCCTCGATGGCCGCGACGACGACGGTTGCTGCAGTCACGGCGCGTATCTGTCCGACAAAGACGACCGCAAGCGCCTCGCGCACGGTGTCGCCCAGTTGACCCCCGACGACTGGCAATTCTACGAAAAGGGCAGCGGCACAAACCCGGTCGGCAAACGCGGCTACCTCACCGAGGACGAGCTGGACGACGAACCAGCCCTGAAAACGCGTAAGCACAAGGGCGCGTGCATATTCCTGAACCGGCCCGGCTTCGCGGCCGGCGCGGGCTGCGCACTGCATTCGATGGCGTTGCGTAAGGGGATCGAACCGCTCACCGTGAAACCCGATGTGTGCTGGCAACTTCCGATGCGCCGCGAGCAATCCTGGGTCGAGCGACCGGACGGCACCGAAGTCCTACAGACGACGATCACCGAATACGACCGGCGCGGCTGGGGCGAGGGCGGCCATGATCTCAAGTGGTACTGCTCAGGTTCACCGGATGCGCATGTCGGAGCCAAACAGGTCTGGGAATCGTATGGACCGGAACTGACCGAACTACTCGGCGCTCCGGCCTACGACGTCCTGGCACAGGCATGCCGTCGCCGAAATGGGTTGGGACTCATAGCGGTTCATCCGGCTACTGCGGCGGCTCGCAGCCATTCGAGTGTCGACGGTAAATACGAAGTGCTCACCGAGGAGACGTAATGACGTCGACCAGCCCGCTTATCACCGTCGAGACCAGGCCTGTCGACGACGCCGGCGCCCGCACATGTCTCGCCTCCTACATCGCTGAACTGCGCCAACGGTTTCCGGGCGGCTTCGACACGAATGTGTCGCCAACCGATCTGACGCCGCCGCAGGGCATGCTGTTCGTCGCGCATGTCGACGACGAGGCGCGCGGCATCGTGGGGGTACGTTTCATCGACGACGACTCCGCCGAGATCAAGCGCATGTGGGTAGATCCACGAGCGCGCGGCATCGGCCTCGCCCGCCGATTACTCAGTGCCGCAGAGGATTACGTCGCCGCGTCGGGACGCACGTCAGTTCTGCTCGACACCCACGCGAGCTTGACCGAGGCCATCGCGCTCTATCGATCCTCCGGCTATGCGCAGACCACCCCCTATAACGACAATCCCTACGCGGAGTTGTGGTTTCGCAAGACTTTGTGAGACCTGCGCCCGGCGACCTATCCCTCGAGTTTGTAACCGAGCCCGCGCACGGTTACCAGGTGTTTGGGGTTACCGGGGTCGGGTTCGATTTTCGACCGGAGCCGCTTGACGTGCACATCGAGCGTCTTGGTGTCGCCGACGTAGTCGGCGCCCCACACGCGGTCGATCAACTGGCCGCGCGTGAGCACCCGGCCGGCATTGCGCATGAGATATTCGAGGAGGTCAAATTCCTTGAGCGGCAACGTAATCGACTGTCCGTGGACCGCGACGGTATGGCGCTCCACATCCATCCGGACCGGGCCGGCGTCGAGGACTCCGATAGTCAGGTCATCCTCAAATCCGGCGTCGGCGCCGCGTCGCAAGACCGCACGGATACGCGCGATCAGCTCCCGGGCCGAATACGGCTTGGTGACGTAATCGTCGGCGCCGAGTTCCAGGCCAACCACTTTGTCGATTTCGGTATCGCGCGCGGTCACCATGATTACCGGCACCGCTGAGCGCTGACGCAACGCCTTGCACACCTCCGTGCCGGACATTCCCGGCAACATCAGATCGAGCAGCACGATGTCGGGGTTGACGCGGTCGAAGACGGTCAGCGCTTGCGCGCCGTCATTGACGATGCTTGCTTCAAATCCCTCCTTGCGGAGCAGGAAGGCCAGCGGATCGGCCAATGATTCCTCATCTTCGACGATCAGAACGTGGGTCACCGAGTGAGTTCCTTTGTTTGTACGTTGGTTGCCCCGGACCGGCGTTCGACGTCGGCCTCCGTCTCGGAGTTTTCCGGGCCGCCGGCAGTTCCGGCGAGGTCTTGCGGCACCGACAACGTGAATGTCGACCCGGTGCCGGGTTTACTCCACAACGAGATCGTGCCGTCGTGGTTCGCGGCCACATGTTTGACGATGGCCAGACCGAGTCCCGTGCCGCCGGTGACGCGCGAGCGCGCCTTGTCGACGCGGAAGAATCGTTCGAAGACGCGTTGCTGATCGGCAGGGGCGATGCCGATACCGCGATCGGTCACCGCGATCGCGACCACCGGCCGCCCGTCGATGACGGTAACCCGCCGGCTGACCGAGACCGTGGTCTTCTGCGACGAGTAGGCAATCGCATTCGCGATCAGATTGTTCAGCGCGGTGAGCAGCAACATCCGGTCACCGACGACGCTGAGTTCGGACGGTTCATCGACCGAGAGTGTGATGTCCACGGCCTCGGCGCTGATCTGCGCATTGGCGACGGCATCGGAGATCAGGGTGTCGACATCGACGGATTCGAAAGCCGATGTCTCGCCACCCTGCAGTCGCGACAGGGCGATCAGCTCGGTGACCATATTGCCCAACCGCGTTGCCTCGGCGCCCACCCGGCGGCCGAAATGCGTAACCGTCTCGGGGTCGTCCGCCGACTCCAACAGCGCTTCGGTCAGCAGCCCGATCGCACCGACCGGTGTCTTGAGCTCATGCGACACATTCGCGACAAAATCGCGTCGCGTCGCTTCGACCCGAAGATTCTCCGAGTCATCCGAGCCGTAGACCACGGCATAGCGTTCTTTGTTCTGCTCCACCAACCGAACCAGGCAGCGCACCGCTTCCACCGGCCGCCCGGGAGCCCGACCGGTCGCCACGAATCCGCCGCTCATCAGCGGAGGCGTGAACTCGAGTCGAGCATCCTCACCGGTGTGCACAACGTGCTCGGCGTACTCCCAGACGTCATCGGCGAGTAAATGATCATTGACCAGGCCGAGTTCGACCGCACGGTCGTTATGCAGCACCACATCCCGATACTCGTCGACCACGGCGACGGCCGTCTCCGACTCCGCGACGATGAGATTGAGCATCGCCGCTCGCGTCATCCGGCCATCCGGGGTCTCGGTAACGATCGCGTCCGAGCCGGGGCAGATCAGCGCCGTACTCGGGGTTACCGCGGGTGCTTGGGCAGCGGTGGAATACGTCGCGGAAGGCGGAGTAGCCGACAATTCCTCGACGGCTGGTGTCGAATCACCACGCGAGCGGCCGAACACCACCCACCCGATGAACACACCAAACAACAAAGCCGGTGCGATCGCCGCAATTACCCAAGCAACGGTCACAAATTCAGCTTACGACGTGTTGAACGCCAGATCGCGCCGGGAGCAACGTTGTTCGGTGACTGTTCACGAACTGTTCGACCATATTCGACGTCCGGCGAGGGAAATCCTGGTACCTATTTGACCAGGTCGCGCGGGTCAACGCCCGCTATTGCGGGACGGGGACGGCTAGGTCGGCGTATTCGGGATGACGCTTGATGTAACTCCGTACATAGGTACACACCGGGACGATCCGCTTACCCGACGCACGCACGTCGTCGAGGACATATTTCACGAGTTGCCCGGCGATGCCTTGTCCGGCATAACGCTCCGGCACGACGGTGTGCGTCAATACGATCTGCTCGACCTCCGCGACATAGTCGACGTAGCCGACCCGCTCGGTCGGCAGGCCGTCCTCGTCAAGAAGATATGCCTCGTACCGTTCTTGACCTGGCGAATGTTTGAACTGCAAAGTCCCGATCTCTGCCATGTATTCCACAGTAGCGCGCGTCACAGTGCGACTGCCATGTCAATGGAGTAAGACCAATCGCCGATGCGCCACCCACCAGATCCGCGGGGCTATTTGCCGCCCTGCGCGGCAACCGCCGCTGCCCCGGCCGCTGCGGCCTCGGGGTCGAGGTATGTACCACCGGGGTTGAGCGGCTTCAGGTTGTCGTCGAGGTTGTACGCCAGGGGGTTGCCGGTCGGGATGTTCAGCTCGGCGATGTCGGCGTCGGAAATGTTGTCGAGATATTTCACCAACGCTCGCAACGAATTGCCGTGGGCGGCGATGAGAACGGTCTTACCCGCGCGCAGATCGGCGGCGATATCGGACTCGAAGTACGGAATAAGCCGTGTCACAACATCTTTGAGGCATTCAGTGAGCGGGACCGCGGGGAGGTCCGCGTAGCGCGGATCATTGGTCTGGCTGTACTCGTCAGCCGGATCGATGGCTGGCGGCGGAGTGTCGTAGCTACGACGCCACAGCATGAACTGTTCATCGCCGTATTTCTGCTTGGTCTCGGCTTTATTGAGTCCCTGGAGGGCACCGTAGTGGCGCTCGTTGAGCCGCCAGTCGCGCACGACGGGGATCCAGTGCCGATCAGCGGCATCCAACGCGATTTGCGCGGTGGAGATCGCACGACGCAGCAGCGATGTGTAAAGAACGTCGGGCAGGAGGTCATGTTCGACCAGTAGTTCGCCGCCGCGTACCGCTTCGGCCTTCCCCTTTTCGGTCAGCGCGACGTCCACCCAGCCGGTGAACTGATTCGACGCGTTCCATTCGCTTTCGCCGTGCCGCATGAGGATCAAGGTGCCGTTGCTCATGGCCAGTAGTTTCTCATAATTCGATTTGCTTGCCGCGCCCACTGCCGTCCGACGACGCCAGCGCCCAGATCGTCAGATACGCTAATCCGAAGAAACAAGCCACCGCCACCGCGACGCCGGTCGACTGGACATGCGCGAATGGCGACCTCACCCAGTCCATCGTCTGTGCGACAACCGAATTCGGCCGGGTCACCAGATCCCACGAATTCCACCGCTGAAAGCGCCCTATCACCACGCCGACCGCACACAGTCCAACCGATACGACCACGGTGCCCCAGCCCGCGACCGGCCCGAATTCCCGTGCCACCCGTCGATGTACCAACAACATCGACACCACCCCGAGGATGATCCCGGTCCATGCGGCGAATCCGTACTGCAGCACATGCCGCCACAGGTCATAGCCCTCACGCAGGTGGACGAGGTCGGTGACCAGGTAGGGCGAATTCGGCAGAAATGCCAACCAGCCCAAGCCAAGTGGAATCAGCCAACCGCGCGAGCGGACCGTCGCGAATCCGACCGCGAAGAATATCGGTATCCAGGCGAGGAAAAGATTCCAAATGAGAAATCGGCTCGGGTAATACAGCGGCGTCGCGGGATCGGTGATCCCCAGGACGACAGTCAGCGCAGTGGTCGCCAGCAGCGACAAACCCAGAACCGCTCGGTGAATGGTCATCCGACCAAGTGTGCCCTACTGCTGGAACTGTCCCCATCACGAGCGCGGCCGGCGATATAGCGCCTACTCCCGTGAGGGGGACAGTTCCAGCAGATCAGTTCCCTACTTGCGCAGATCCTTGCGCAGGATCTTGCCCGATGCCGACTTGGGAATCGCTTCGATGAACTCGACGATACGAACCTTCTTGTGCGGTGCCACTTTCTCGGCGACGAAGCCGATGACCTCGTCGGCGGTCAGTTCCGCACCGGGCTGTGCCACGACGAACGCCTTGGGCACCTCCTCGCCATCGGCGTCGTTCGCACCGATCACGGCGGCATCGGCGATCTTCGGATTGGTCAGCAGTAGCGCTTCCAATTCGGCCGGCGGCACCTGGTAGCCCTTGTACTTGATCAGCTCTTTGAGCCGGTCGACGATGAACACGCAGCCGGTCGGATCGACCTGCGCGAGGTCACCGGTATGCAGGTAGCCGTCGGCGTCGATGGTGTCCGCGGTCGCCTGGTCATTTCCCAGGTAACCGAGCATCACGTTGGGGCCCTTGACCCACAACTCGCCGGGCTCGGACAGTCCCTCGGTCGGTAACGCCAAATCTTCGCCGGTCGCCGGATCTACGACCTTGTTCTCAGTATTCGGAATGGCCCAGCCGGTCGACGACAGTGGCGGCTCCGGCAACCCGAGCACCGACATGTCATGCGGAATGAGGTGACTGACCGGCGAGAGTTCACTCATGCCGTAGCCCTGCAGCATATGCAGGTCGAGTCGCTTGGCGACGGCCTTGCCGAGTTCGTCGTCGAGCGGTGCGGCGCCCGACATCATCACCGTCAGCGACGACAGATCGTAATTGTCGATGACGGGGTGCTTCGCCAGCGCGACAGCGACCGGCGGCGCGATGTAGGCATTGGTGACCTTGAAGTTTTGGATATTCTCCAAGAATTCGACAAGGTCGAACCGCGGCATGATGACGAGGCTGGCCCGCGCTCGCAGCGCCGCGTTGAGCAGGACCGTCATGCCGTAAATATGAAAGAACGGCAGCACCGCGATGATCACGTCGTCGGGCTTCATCCCTTGCAGCTCACGGATCTGCGCGACGTTGGCAACCAAGTTGGTATGACTGAGCATCACACCTTTGGGGTTGCCGGTGGTACCCGAGCTATACGGCAATGCCGCGATATGCGTGGCCGGGTCGAAATCCACTTGCGGCGCAGGATGATTGGGTCCCAGCAGATCGGCCGCATTGGGGTGTCCGGACGCTGCCAGCCCCTCACCGTCGAGGACGATCAGGTTCTCGTCGGCGATGCCGACCTCTTTGGCAGCTTCGGCGGCCTGTGCGTACATCGGCGAAATCGTCACCAGCGCAATGGCTTTGGAGTCACGCAGCTGTTTGGCGATCTCGTTGGCGGTGAACAGCGCGTTGATCGTGGTCGCCGACGCCCCGGCACGCAGGATGCCGTGGAACACGGTGGCGAACGCCGGGATGTTCGGCGAGAGCAGCCCCACCACGTCGCCGACGCCAATCCCCTTGGCCGCCAACGCTCCTGCGGCGGCATCGATCTGGCCGATCAATTGCCGGTAGGTGGTCTTGCCGCCGCCGTCGCCAGCTTTCGGGTCGATCAGCGCGACGCGATCGAGATCACCCTCCGCGATATTGCCGAACAGGTACTCGTAGACACTGACGTTGGGAATCTCGACGTCGGGATAGGGACTGCGAAAACTCATGACACCTCCAGTTGACTGCAGCGATCCTATCAATACTCGTTAGGAGAGTCAGATCACGATCGGTACATTTCTGGCACCGGCTCACCCTTCGCCGGCATCGTTTCCTTGTCGATGAGGTGCTCGAACGCCTTCAAGTTATGCAGCGGCTCCCCCCGCGACGACCGCCACGCCCACTCGCGGCGAATCGAAGTATGAAAACCCAACTCCAGCAACGGATTGAAGTCTCCGTCGGCCGCTTCCAGGACCTGGCCCAGCACGCGGTCGATCTCGTCCGCGGTCAACGCATCCTCGGATATCTGCCCAACCAGGTAGATGTCACCGACGTTGTCGATCGTGTAGGCCACCCCGTAGAGCCGACGGTTGCGTTTGAGCAAGTAGCGGAACACGCCCTCGAAATTCTCGTCGGCATGCCGACAGACGAACGCTTCGACGCGCACGCCATGCACACCCGCGGTTAGCAAAACGGTTGTCTTGAGCTTTCGCTCGCCGGGGAGTTCGAGCACGACGTGGTCGGCTTTGCCGTCACCCGATCCTTTTCGCGCGTAGTCGATCCCCCGGTCATCGAGGATCATTACGAGATTTTCGATAGTCGACGCCATAACAGTTGTCTCCCAATCAGTTTCGCGGGTTTACCTCACACGCTGGCCCGCGTGAGCCGACGCCGTAGCCAACGTCGGCGACTGCGCTCAGTCCCATGCGCGGCGGCAAAACTGCGCATCGCACTGGCGTAGCTGTCCAACAATTGATCCGCGGTGTGATCCCACGAGAACTGTTGCGCATGCTTATGAGCAGCGTGCCCCATCTCGGCACGTTCAGCCGGCTGGTCGAGCAACTTCTCCAGCGCGTTGGTCCAATCCCCGATCGCATGGCCAGCGACCAGGACCCCGGTACGGCCATTGTCGACGGCTACGCCCAATCCGCCGACGTCGGCCGCGATCACCGGGATCCCACACGCCTGAGCCTCGATTGCCACCAGGCCGAAACTTTCCGAATAACTCGGCACCGCAACAACATCCGAGGCGCGGTAGACATTGGTCAGCGCCGACGGTGGTTGCGGCGGCAAGAAGGTCACGGCGTCGGCGATACCCAACTGGGCAGCGAGGTCGATAAGCGCGGTCGGCTTCTCCAAACCACTGCCCGACGGCCCGCCGACGACAAGCACGCGTAACTTCGGTCGCTCACCACGACCCGCGGCCGCGATGATCGGCGCGGCAGCCGACAGCAGCACATCGGGCGCCTTGAGCGGTTGGATACGTCCGACGAAGGTCACCACGGTCTCGTCCGCCGCGATACCCAACGCGGCCCGCGCGGCTTCGCGCGATCCCGGCGAATAGCAATCCAGGTCGGCTCCCGGAGTCACGACGTCGATTCGCGACGGATCCGCGTGGTACAGCGAAACAAGTTGCGACGCTTCGGTTTCCGTGTTGGCAACCAACCGATCGGCCTCGTCGATGACCTGCTGCTCACCGATTACCCGAAGCATCGGTTCGGCGGTATCGCCCTCCGCTAGGGACGCGTTCTTCACCGCGGCCAGGGTGTGAGCGGTATGCACCAGCGGCACTCCCCACCGATCGCGGACCAGCCAACCGACCTGGCCGGACAGCCAATAATGCGAATGTACGAGGTCGTAATATCCGGGACGCTGGGTGGCCTCGGCTCGCTGCACACCGGCGGCGAACGCACAGAGTTGGGCGGGAAGGTCTCGCTTGTCGAGTCCTTCATACGGCCCGGCCGCGATATTGCGCACCAGCACACCGGGCTGCGGATATTCGATCGGCGGCTGCGTCGACGACGTCGCGCGGGTGAAGATCTCCACCTCGATGCCATGTTTGGCCAGCCGCTGCGCGGTCTGGGCGACATACACGTTCAGCCCACCCGCATCGCCCATCCCCGGCTGCGCCAACGGTGAGGTGTGCACCGAGATCAGCGCGACGCGACGCGGTCGGGCGGGAAGGGACATGGGTCCAGAGTAGCCACGCTCCACGCGCGCTAATCATGGCGTCGGCGCCACGCTTGACACTTTCATCAAAGTGTCTCACTATCCATACATGACCTTAGATCTGTCGCACGATGCCGGCTACACCCTCCGGTCCGCGCAGACCTGGCGCGATCCGTTTCCGATGTATGCGAATCTGCGTGCACACGATCCAATCCATCATGTCGACGGCAACGATGATTCCGACGATTTCTGGGTGCTCACCCGGCACGCGGATGTCCTCGCCGCGGCCGATGACCCGGCAACTTTTTCCTCGGCGCAGGGCCTGACCGTGGTCCGCGGCGAGATTGAAGCGATCGGCATGGCCGACAATCCCCCGATGGTCATGCTCGACCCGCCCAAGCACACGCAATTCCGCAAACTCGTCGCTCGTGGATTCACCCCGCGACAGGTCAGCGAGATCGAACCCAAGGTGCGCGAATTCGTCGTGACGCGCCTATCGGCCCTCGATTCCGACGGACCCGCCGACATCGTCGGGGAACTCTTCAAACCACTACCGTCTATGGTGGTTGCGCATTATCTTGGTGTGCCAGAAGAGGATTGGGGACGATTCGACGGCTGGACCCAATCCATCGTCGGCGCGACGTCGGGTACCGGCGGCCTTGCCGACGCCATCGGTACCGCCGGTGAGGCGACGATGGAACTACTCGCCTACTTCGGCGAACTCGTCGCGTTTCGTAAAGACAATCCGGGCGAGGACACCGTGTCCCAGCTCGTCTCCGCGGGCCTTGCCGACGATCCCGCCGACCCATCGGGCATGTTGTCCATCTTGGCGTTCACCTTCACGATGGTCGCCGGCGGCAACGACACCACCACCGGCATGCTCGGCGGCAGCGTCGACCTGCTGCATCGATATCCGCAGCAGCGGCAACTCCTGCTCGACGATCCCGACCTCCTCGGCGGTGCGATCGACGAACTCCTCCGGCTGACCTCACCCGTCCAGGGGCTCGCCCGCACTACCACCCGCGACGTCGTCTACCCCGACACTCCAGCGGGGCCGGTCACCATCCCCGCCGACAGCAAAGTGCTGCTCTGTTACGGCTCGGCGAATCGTGATCCGGACTGGTTCGGCGACGACGCCGAACACCTCGACGTCACCCGACGTCCGCGAAACATCATGACCTTCAGCCACGGCAACCACCATTGTCTCGGAGCAGCCGCCGCCCGGATGCAGGCGCGCGTCGCGTTGACCGAGGTACTGGCCCGATTTCCGTATTTCGCCGTCGACTCCGATTCGATCGAATGGGCGGACGGCAACTATGTTCGACGCCCGCTGTACGTGCCGTTCTACCCCAACGGAAAGCGATGACCTCCACAGAGCGATCGGACTGGCTCGCGGGCGAGCGCGCCGAACTCGCGGCCGGCCGCATCCTCGATATCGCCGAACGGCTATTCGTCGACGACGGCGTCAATGCCGTGACCATGCGGCAGGTAGCCACCGCCGTCGGCTGTTCGCGGGCAACGCTGTATCGCTACTTCCCCAGCCGCGAAGCATTGCAGCTCGCGTATGTCGACCGCGTCTCGCGGCAGGTCGCACGCCAAGTCGCCGACGCGGTCGGCGAGGCGGTCGGCGACGAGCGAGTCATCGTCGCAATCACCACAGCACTGGCCGGGGTGCGCGCGAATCCGGCATTGCTCGCCTGGTTCACCCCCGATGCTGCGGGTACCGCAACCGACCTCGCGCTTATCTCACCAGCGGTCGAGCACCTAGTCGCCGACTTCCTCGGCGGATCGTCGAGCACACCGAACGGTCATCTACGTGCTCAATGGCTGGTCCGGGTGATTGTCTCGCTGCTGACAAGTCCCGGTGAATCTCCGGCAGCTGAAGAACAACTGCTCCGCGCTTTCGTGTTGCCCGTGCTCTAAACCGCTCAATTTTCGCGTCGCGCCGAACTCGTCTACAGTTGTCGGTAACGATTTTCATTTGCGACAACGATGGAGACACAGTGCGACGCACCCTGGTGGCGATCACCGCGATCCTGGCTTCGACGACCCTCGCCCTGACCGCGTGCGGTGGTGGCGACTCGACGTCGAACGGCGAACCGACCATCGTGACGTCGACCGACGTGTGGGGTTCGGTGGCTTCGGCCATCGCTGGCGACCACGCGGCGGTGACCACCCTGTTCAACACACCGGGCGCCGATCCCCACGAATTCGAACCGTCGCCGAGCGATACCGCCAAGGTCGCCGACGCAGGCATCGTTCTACTCAATGGCGGACATTACGACCAGTACCTGGAATCGGCCCCCAAGGCCGACGACGCCACGGTGATCAACGCCTTCGAGCAGTTGCCCGAGTCGGTACGCGCCGTGAAGGAAGGCGAGGTGAATGAACACGTCTTCTACAACCTCACCGTCGTGCGTACGGTAGCGGGCAAACTCGCCGAGGCGCTCGCCGCGAAGGATGCGAAGAATGCCGGCGCGTATCGCGCCAATGCGCAGAAATTCAACTCGAGTATCGACGGCCTGACGGCAAAACTCGCCGCGATCAAGAAGAGTCGGGGCGGTACCAAGGTGGCGCAGACCGAGCCCCTGGCCACCTACCTGCTCACCGACGCCGGGCTCGTCGACGCCGCGCCCGCCGGCTTCACCGCCGCCGTCGAAGAGGGGCAGTCACCGTCGGCAGCCGATCGCGCGACATTCGAGGACCTGTTGACCCGACACGAGGTCCACGCGCTGCTGTACAACACCCAGGCGGTGGATTCGGTGACCGAAGCGATCCTCGCCACCGCGCAGAAGACTAATGTTCCAGTCGTGAAACTCACCGAAACACTGCCCGACGGCACCACCGACTACGTCGCGTGGCAAACGGCGCAGATCGACGCCATCGCCAAAGCGGTCGGGGCGTGAGCTCAGCCCTCTCCGTAGTCCGGATTCGCAACGGCCACTTGGCCTTTGGATCGCGGACGTTGTGGCGTGAACTCGACCTGGACATCGCGCCCGGTGAGTTCATCGCTGTCTTGGGGCCCAACGGCTCGGGTAAGACCTCGTTTCTACGGACCTTGCTACGTCAGCTTCGGCTGACCGGCGGCGAGCTCGACGTCGCCGAACCTATCGGTTATATCCCCCAGCAGCACGCCGACGACTCCGATCCGATGGCCATCCGTGGCCGGGATTTGGTCGGCTTCGGGGTCGACGGCAGCGCTTGGGGAATCGGCTGGCGCGGTCGGGCCCGCCGTCGAAAATTAGTCGACAACGCACTCGCCGAAGTGGGCGCGCGTCATTTCGCCGACGCCCCGCTTGGCCTGCTTTCGGGTGGCGAGCAGCAACGGCTACGCGTGGCGCAGGCATTGACACGCGATCCCGCGTTGTTGTTATGCGACGAACCGTTGTCGAGTTTGGACCCCGCCAATCAGCAGCTGGTGGTCGAGTTGATTGATGCTCGACGCCGCTCGGCTAACACCGCGGTGGTTTTCGTGACCCATGAGATCAATCCGATCCTCCCGTATGTCGACCGGGTGCTGTACCTCGTGGGCGGTGCGGCCGGCGAGGACGGCGCGTCGTCGGGCCGATTTATGGTCGGTCCGCCCGACGAAGTGATGACCAGCGAGACGCTCTCGGCGCTCTACGGTCGTGACATTGAGGTTGTGCGCGTGAAGGATCGGTTGCTGGTGATCGGCGGCGAGGACTCGCATCACTGCGACGACCTGACCGGCGAACCGCTGACCGGACATAATCAGGCGACCCTACTGCGCACCACGCATCGGGCTGAACTCCGATGACGCTGGCAGCGGCGCAGATGAGCCAGTTCGGCAATTTCGAACAGACGATGGATCTTCTCTCCCGCGATTTTGTGCAGCAGGCACTGCTCGCCATCGCGCTACTCGGCTTGCTCGGCGGCATCCTTGGACCGATCATCGTGGCTCGGCAAATGTCGTTCGCGGTACACGGCGTGAGCGAATTGTCGATCACGGGCGCGGCGGCCGCTTTGTTCATCGGAGTGAGCGTCAACGTCGGCGGGGTGATCGGCGCGGTGATCGCCGCGGCCGTCTTTGGCTTCCTGGGAAACCGTGCGCGCGAACGAGATTCGGTCATCGGCGTCGTCATGGCCTTTGGCTTGGGCCTGGCCGTGCTATTTATGACGCTCTATGGACGGACCGGCACCGGATTCGCACTGCTGACCGGGCAGGTCGTCAGCGTCGGGACCGCCGGACTGACCGCTATCTCGATTACCACCGTCGTCGTATTGATCGGCATGGCAATCATCTACCGCCCCTTGCTTTTTGCCAGCTCAGATCCGCGGGTCGCGCAGGCGGCGGGGGTTCCGATGCAGACACTGTCGATGGTCTTCGCGGTATTGATGGGACTGGCCTGCGCACAAGGTGTCCAGATCATCGGTGCGTTGTTGGTG
>NZ_BAEH01000042.1 GCF_000241305.1 Gordonia effusa NBRC 100432 | reverse complement strand
GGCCCTCGTCGATCAGGGGGTCAGCGAAGTTACCCTCCTCGGACAGAACGTCAATGCCTATGGCATGTCGTTCGCCGACCCAGAGTTGGGCCGTGACCGCGGAGCATTCGCCGATCTGTTGCGCGCATGCGGCAAGATCGACGGGCTTGAGCGGGTGCGATTCACCTCGCCGCATCCGGCCGAATTCACCGACGACGTCATCGAGGCGATGGCGCAGACACCCAATATCTGCCCGCAATTGCATATGCCGTTGCAGTCAGGATCTGATCGCGTTCTCCGTGCGATGCGCCGCAGTTACCGCAAGACGAAATTCCTCGGCATCATCGATCGAGTGCGAGCGGCGATGCCGCATGCGGCGATCACGACCGACATCATCGTCGGCTTCCCGGGGGAGACCGAGGAGGATTTCCAGCAAACCCTCGAAGTTGTTGCCGCAGCGCGCTTTTCGAGCGCCTTTACCTTCCAGTATTCGCAGCGCCCGGGAACGCCCGCGGCCACGATGGATGACCAGGTCCCGCCAGAGGTGGTGAAAGACCGGTACCAGCGCCTGATCGCACTGCAAGAGTCGGTGTGTCTGACCGAGAACACCACCCTGGTCGGCACCGAAGTGGAGCTCTTGGTCTCAGCAGCCGGACGTAAGAGCGCCGAGAATGCTCGCCTGACCGGTCGTGCGCGTGATGGCCGACTGGTGCATTTCGCGGTCACCGCCGACAACGCCGAACGTATCCGGCCAGGCGACTACGTCACCACCACGATCACCGGGGCCGCACCGCACCACCTGATTGCCGACGGGGGCGTCGGGAGCCACCGTCGGACGCGGGCCGGCGATGCCTACGAGACACAGACCACACCCACGACGGCGCCGGTCGGAGTGGGACTCGGTATGCCGAGTATCGGAGCGCGCGCACCGGAACCGGTGAGCGCATGTACTAGCGGAGGTTGCCCGTGAGCGACAATTCTGATTTCGCGGAATTCCACGACGACCTGGAGAAGGCCGAACGTAAGGTTGCCGGTCAGTTCGACCCGGGCGCCCGTGGGGTCGTCGTGGCGGTTGGCGTGCTCGCCGCCATCGCGTCGCTGATCTTGATGCACGCTGGAAAGGCGAACGGCTTTGACGTGCTGACCTATTCGTCGGCGGCGCAGGCTGAGCGAATCGCGATTACCTCGCGGATCTTCGTCTATTTTCTGGTGATCTTCGGCGTCGGCTTCTCCGCGCTCGCGCTGCTGACCCGACGTTGGGCCATCGCGTGGATTGCCCTGTGCGGCAACCTGATCGCCGTCGTAGCCGGGCTCTTGTCCTGGTGGACGCGCAATACCCCGGGGGTCACCGGCGAGACGCCGCCGTCGGGTGTCGGTATTGGCTTGATCGTTGGGTGGATCGCCGCGATGGTGCTTAGTTTTCACTGGGCGCGGCTGGTTTGGGCACGTAGCAGCTACCAGTTGGCACTCGAGGCCGAACGTCGGGCCGAGGCGGCCGAACGCGAGGAAGCGGTGCGGGAACTACAGCGGCGGCACAATCAAAAGTAGGTAACGCTCCTGGAACTATCCCCGTGATGCGAGCAAACGGCATATGAGCGCCTGCTCGCGCCACGGGGACATTTCCAGTCAGCTTGCGAGTATTGCGAGCACGACCTAGCCGTCGATCGCGCTCTTCGCCGTATCCGCCCACTGACGCCACTGCTCAGCCTGCTCACGTAGCTTGCGCGCATCGGAGGCCTTGCCCCGCTCCTCGGCTTTGCGGGCCTGCTCTTCGAATTGTGCTGCGCGCTCGGCGAATTGGGCCGCGCGGGCCTGCGCCTCGGGGTCGGATTGTTGCCAGTGTGTTTGCTCGGCGTCGCGAATACGGCGTTCGAGTGCGCGCGCTCGTCCCTCCAGCGACTGCATCTGATCGCGCGGTACTTTGCCAAGTTCGTCCCACCGCGCCTGGAAATTGCGGAACTCGCGGCGAGCGGCATCGAGATTCGCGCCCGGATCGATGGAGCGTTCCGCGGCGTCAAGCAATTCTCGCTTCGCGTCGGCGTTCGCGGCGAATTCGGTGTCGCGCTCGGCGGTTACCGCGTTGCGTGCCGCGAAGAAGACATCCTGTGCGGCCTTGAACTGTTGCCAGAGCGCGTCGTCGGTATCGCGGGGCGCGCGCCCGGCGGCCTTCCATTCGGTGAGGAGGTCCCGGAACTTACCTGCCGTCGGGCCCCAGTCGGTCGACGACGACAACTCCTTCGCGCGTTCGATCAATTCTTCCTTGCGAACCTTCGCGCCGGCCCGCTCGCGATCGAGTTCGGCGAAATGCCCACCCCGACGTCGATTGAAGGCGTCTCGCGCCTTGGCGTAACGCTTCCAGAGAAGGTCGTCGGTCTTACGGTCGATGCCTTTGATCGCTCGCCATTCGTCGAGGATCGCCCGCAGCCGGTCGCCGGACGCTTTCCACTGGTTCGACTCGGAGCCGATCGCTTCGGCTTCGACGCACAGTTCTTCCTTCTTCGCGATTGCCGCGGTCCGGGCCTGCTCACGCTCGGCCTTCACCGACGCCGCGACGTCGTCGGCAGTCTGGGTGATCGACGTCAGGCGCGCTGCGAGAGCATCCACATCGCCGACAACCGCGGCGTCGGGCAGCGTTGATAACAGGTGCGCTGCGGCGGTCTGAGTCTTGCGCGGGTCACCAGAACGCGCTGCCAACCGTTCTTCGAGAATTTCGACTTCGGTGGCTAGATCGTCGAATCGACGAGCGAAGTGAGCGAGCCCTTCTTCGGCATCACCGGCCTGCCACGACCCGACCTGTCGTTCGCCGGACGAGGTGATCAGCCACACGCCGCCGTCATCGTCGACCCGGCCGAACTTGTGAACGTCGCCATGTGGCACCGGATGCGGGTGACTCGCGGCAGCCGAAGGGGTGGGGGCGCCGCCGGGGCGCGGGCCGGGCTTAGGTCCCGGTTTAGGTCGAGGTTTGGGAGCGGCGGGAGGAGTGGCCGAGATGTTCTCGGGTGTCGTTGCGTCCGATTCGGTCATGTGGGGTGTCCTCCGCTAGTGCCGCGCGCCACGGCTGCCATCAACTGGTCGCATCCCCACCGGCCCATATGTCATCCACGGCCAACGGGGATGGCTCCATTCAAACAGGTCAGCGCGTCCGATGTGTGCGCTGGTGAGACATTGGTGGCCGGTTAGCCTGGTACCCGTGTTGAATTCTGTGGTGTTTGTGCCAAGCGCTCCGGTGCTGGTGCCGGAGTTGGCTGGGCCCGGCGCGCATGACGTCGACGACGTGCGCGCGGCAGTCGTCGATGCCCTGCGCGCGGCCAACGCGACGTCGGATGATCGGCCATCGCGGTGGTTGGTATGTGGTGATTCTGTTGGTGCGCAGCCAGATTCACGACTCGATGGTGCCGGCACCTTTCGCGGGTTCGGAGCCGACCGGGTGGTGTCACTGTCCGGTGGGGGTGGTGACGGACCGGCGAACCCGGATTGGCCGACGTCGATGTTGCTGGCTGGCTGGTATCGGGAAGCGGCCGGGTTGAGTCCACTCACGCCGACCGTTGTCGACGCGGAGGCCAGTTCCGATCAGATTGCCCAGATCGGCGCGTCGCTTCGGGCGGAGTTGCGTAATCCCGGCGAGTCGGTGTCGGTAATGGTCGTCGCCGATGGAGCTACCTCGCTGAGCGCCCGCGCTCCGGGTGGAGGCGACGAGCCGCTGGCGCACGACTTACAGGGCCGAATCGATGCGGCGCTTAGCGATGCCGACTGCGCTGCGTTGACTGCCCTCTCGTCAACCGAGTGTGACCGGTGGGGCGTCGGCGGGCGCGCGGTATGGCAGAGCGTGAGTGCGGCGGTCTCCGGGACGAGGCTGACGGCTCAACTGCACTATGCCGGCGCACCTCTTGGCGTCGGCTACACCATCGCCACCTGGACGGCGGTGTCGTGAGCGAGTCCGTTCCCGTGCCGATCGCCGTCGTCGGCCCGACGGCGAGTGGCAAATCGGCACTCGGTCTCGATCTGGCGCAACAGCTGAACGGTGAAGTGGTGAATATCGACGCGATGCAGCAGTACCGCGGCATGGATATCGGGACCGCCAAACTGCCGATCGCGCAGCGTCGAGGAATTCCTCATCATCAACTCGACGTCCTTGACGTCACCGAAACAGCAACCGTGGCCGGCTATCTGGCTGGCGCGGTCGCCGACGTCGAGACATTGCGTGCGGCGGGGACAACGCCAATTATCGTCGGTGGCTCGATGATGTATATCCAAGCGCTGCTCGATGATTGGCAGTTGCCAGCGACCGAACCGGCGGTGCGCGCCAAATACGAAGAGCAGCTCGACCAGTTCGGCGTCGCGGCGATGCACGAGCAATTGGCGCGTGTCGATCCCGCGGCTGCCGCGTCGATACTCGACACCGATGGCCGACGTATCGTCCGCGCACTGGAGGTCGTCGAGATCACCGGCGAGCCATTTGCCGCGTCGGCACCGGTTATCGGCGAACCGCGCTGGGGGACAACGATTCTCGCTGTCGACCGAGATACCGAGGAGTTGGACGACCGAATCAGGGCGCGTACCGAGATGATGTTCGACGACGGGCTGGCCGACGAGGTCCGCGCCCTGGAGCAGAAGGGGTTGCGCGAGGGACAAACGGCGCGTCGTGCGATCGGCTATGCGCAGGTACTTGCGGCGTTCGACGGTGAGTACGACCTCGCCGAGGCCGCCGAGCGGACCTTCATTGGTACCCGGCGCTACGTGCGGCGGCAACGGTCGTGGTTTCGGCGCGATCATCGCATCACCTGGCTCGACGGCGCTTCGGAGGAACTGGCGGAGCGGGCGATGCGAGTTGTCCTCGGGGATACCGATTATCGCGGCCGGTAACCTGGACGTTGTGACGTTAACGCTGCCCGACGCGGGTTCGGTCTCCCAGTTCTTCAAAGGGCACGGTACCCAGAATGACTTCGTGCTGCTCTACGACCCGGCGGCGACCCTCGAACTGACGCCTGACGCCGTCGCGGCACTGTGCGACCGCCAACGCGGCATCGGAGCCGATGGCCTGTTACGCGTCGCGCGTGCCGGCGAACTCGTAGCTCGCGGCGTACTGGACGCACACCCCGACGACGTCGCCCCCGACGACTGGTTCATGGATTACCGCAACGCCGACGGCTCTATCGCGGAGATGTGCGGGAACGGTGTGCGCGTGTTCGCGCATTTCTGCCGGGCGACTGGATTGGTCGAGTCCGACGTGTTCACCGTCGGATCGCGCGCGGGTGGGCGAGTGGTGACCGTCCATTCCTACGACGACTCGCAGGCCGAAGTCAGCGTCGAGATGGGGCGGGTACGAATCGACGGTGAGTCGTCGGCGACGATCGATGGCGTCGATTACCCGGGTGTTGTGGTCGACGTCGGCAATCCGCATCTCGCCGCGGTGGTCGAGGGGTTGTCGATTGACGCGCTCGCCGAACTGGACTTCATTGCGGGCGCCGACATCGACGCGGGCGTATATCCACACGGCGCCAACGTCGAAATACTGACGCCGCCGGTCGCCGACGGCGATGTATATCGCGCGTCGATGCGGGTCATCGAACGTGGCGTCGGCGAGACCCGCAGTTGCGGCACGGGACTGGTCGCGGCGGGTGCCGCCGCGTTGCGCTCGCTTGGTCGGGATACCGGTGAACTGCGACTTACCGTCCCCGGTGGGCAAGTAACCGTCATAATCGCCGACGATGGCGCGACCTTGCGTGGGCCATCACGACTCGTAGCGCGCGGCGCGTTGATCGACGGCTGGGAACGCGGGTAAGCGCCATATCTGTCGGTGGCATCGCCGGCAGCGGAAATATTGAGATGCCCCCACGTCGGTGAACGTGCCATCATGGATGACATATGACTGACACGAACATCTCGGACCCCATCATCGACGGTGACACTTGGCCCGCTCGCTCCGCTCCCGACGCCGGCGACACTTGGCCCGCTCGCTCCGCTCCCGACGCCGGCGACACTTGGCCCGCTCGCTCCGCTCCCGACGCCGGCGACACTTGGCCCGCTCGCTCCGCGAACATCCCGACCACGGGTGACCTGCAACTCGACGACCGTGCCTCCCTGCAACGCGTCGCCGGCCTATCCACCGAACTCACCGATGTCACCGAGGTCGAGTACCGACAACTGCGACTGGAAAAGGTCGTACTGGTTGGTGTCTGGACCCACGGTACCCAGGCCCAGGCACACGCGGCGATGGCCGAACTCGCCGCATTGGCGGAGACCGCCGGTTCGCAGGTGCTCGACGCGCTTATCCAGCGCCGCTCCAAACCCGACTCGGCAACCTACATCGGCTCCGGTAAGGCCGGCGAGTTACGTGAAGTGGTGCTGGCAACCGAAGCCGACACCGTGATCTGTGACGGTGAACTGACACCGGCACAGCTCACCGCGCTGGAGAAAGTCGTCAAGGTCAAGGTGATCGACCGGACGGCACTGATCCTCGACATCTTCGCCCAACATGCCACCTCGCGAGAAGGTAAGGCGCAGGTGTCATTGGCGCAGATGGAGTACATGCTGCCGAGGCTGCGCGGTTGGGGTGAATCGATGTCCCGCCAGGCCGGTGGTCGAGCGGGGAGTAATGGCGGCGTGGGCCTGCGCGGTCCGGGTGAGACGAAAATCGAAACCGACCGTCGTCGCATTCGAGAGCGAATGGCCAAGATGCGCCGCGAGATTCGCTTGATGAAGACCGCGCGCGTAGTCAAACGTGCCGCCCGACAACGCAATTCAGTGCCAGCGCTGACCGTCGTCGGATATACCAACGCGGGCAAGTCGTCCTTGGTCAATGCGATGACCGGGTCTGGTGTGCTGGTGCAGGACGCGCTGTTCGCCACCCTCGACCCGACGACACGTCGGGCCAAACTCGACGACGGACGGGTCGTCGTATTCACCGACACCGTCGGATTCGTACGACATCTGCCGACGCAGTTGGTCGAGGCATTCCGGTCGACGCTGGAGGAAGCCGCTGACGCTGATGTGCTCCTGCACGTCGTCGATGGCGCCGACGACTACCCACTCGACCAGATCACCGCCGTACGGCAAGTGCTCAAAGAGATCGTCAGTGAATCGTCGGGTCAGCCGAATACCGGCGCCGATGGTGCTGCGCTCCCACCCGAACTTCTGGTGGTCAACAAGGTCGATGCGATGACCGAGCTGCAAATCACCCAGTTGCGCGCGGCGCTGCCCGACGCCGTGTTCATCTCCGCACGCACCGGCGAGGGCATACCCGAACTCTTCGACCGAGTTCGTTCGGCACTGGGTCGCAACGACGTGGAACTCTTTGTGTCCGTGCCGTTTTCGCGTGGCGATCTGGTGTCGCGGATTCATGCGGAGGGAGAAGTGTTCTCCGCTGACCACGACTCCGCGGGTACTCGGATGAGGGTTCGGGTACCGGCCGCTCTGGCGGGCGAGCTGCGCGAGTTAGTGGTGCTGGCTCAGTAGCGCTGGACGTCGGATCAACTCTGCCGGTTGAGGGGCGTCGAGGGATATCGCCCCTCGGCGCGGCTCAGGCGACAGATAACGGCTACTCGGCATCCAGGTCGGCGGCCACCAATTCGGCGATCTTCGCCAGTGCCGCATCATCGTCGGCGCTGACGGTCACCTGCGTGCCCTTCTCAGCGCCGAGTGTCATGATCAGCAGGGCCGAACCTGCGTCTACCGGCTCCTCGCCGTCGACGGCGAGGGTGACGGTCGAACCTAGTTCGGTAACAGCCTCGGCGATGATGGTGGCCGGGCGGGCATGTAGTCCCACTGCTGATCCGACGGTAACGATGGTCGATGGCATGGTGTTCTCCTTCAATTGGGGGTGATATCTGCAGGTTGGGCGGGCATCGATCAGGCGACCGCCGCTTCTAGCTGGGCCTCGTCATTCGGGTGACGCGCGGCATGAAGTTGTTTGGCGGTAACCACCGCGGCGCATGCGACCGCCATTCCGATTGCGAGGGCGGCGAGGAACGCCAGTGCGTTGTTCATCGCGAAGAAGACGAACACTCCGCCATGTGGGGCACGGAGTTCGACGCCGAAGGCCATGATCAGCGCTCCGGTGGTGGCTCCGCCGAGCATCATCGATGGGATGACGCGCAGCGGATCGACCGCGGCAAATGGGATAGCTCCTTCGGAGATGAACGATGCTCCGAGTAGCCACGCGGCCTTACCGTTCTCCCGTTCCGGCTCGGTGAAGAGTGAGGGTCGGACCGCGGTGGCGAGCGCGAGTGCCAGCGGCGGAACCATGCCGGCGGCCATCACCGCCGCCATGATCTCCAACTGGGCGCTGCCGCCGATCGCGAGTCCCGTGGTCGCGAAGAGATACGCGGCCTTGTTGACCGGACCACCGAGGTCGAAGCACATCATCAAGCCCAGCACTATGCCCAGGACGATCTTGGAACTGCCGGACATCGAGTTGAGGCCGTCGGTCATCGACGTCGTAACCCAGGCGAGTGGCTTGCCGAGCAGCATGAACATGAAGCCGCCGACGATCATCGAGGCGAACAGCGGAATGATGACGACGGGTTGAAGACCACGAGCCCACTGCGGCAACGGAATTCGTGACAGCCACAGCGCGACGACGCCGGCCAGCAACCCGCCGATCAGACCTCCGATGAAACTGGCGCCGACGGCGACTGACACCAGCCCGGCGACGAATCCCGGCGCAATTCCCGGTCGATCGGCTATCGCGAAGGCGATATAGCCCGACAGAACGGGGACCAGCATGCCCATCGCTAGCGATCCGACCGCGAATGCCACCGCTCCCAGGTAGGTCATGACTCCGCCGGACGGCAGATCCCAGAGACTGTTGTGCAGAGCGATAAACGCGCCGTCGGACAGAGTCTGCGTCTGATCGAGAGTCTTGTTGGCGATTTCGTAACCGGCGAGCAGGAAGCCGAGCGCGATCAGCAGGCCGCCGGCCGCGACGAATGGAATCATATAACTCACGCCGGTCATCAACGCCTGCTTGAGTTGGCCGCCGTAGCCGACACTCGCCGACGTCGAGTCGTCGACGTCGGCAGCACTGCCGCCGACGGTAGCGGCGTGTGGGTTCTTCGCTGTCGCAACGGCTTCGGCGATCATCGTGTCTGGTTCGTTGATGGCACGTTTAACACCCGACGCGACGACCGGCTTACCCGCGAACCGCTCGCGGCCCTTCACGCCGACGTCGGTGGCGAAGATGACTGCGTCGGCATCGGCGATCTGTTGTGCGGTCATCGATGTCGTTGCCGACGACCCCTGAGTTTCCACCGTGAAGTCGACGTCGGCGCGTTCGGCCGCGTACTTGAGGGCATCGGCCGCCATATAGGTATGCGCGATACCGGTAGGGCAGGCCGTGATCGCGACGATGCGGGGGCGAGAAGCCGCTTCCGGCGACGATGGGGGCGCAGGGGCCGCGGTGACTGGCTGCGCTGGCGTAGCCTTCGCCTTGGGGTTGACGGCCGCACCAACGAGGTCGACGACGCTTTCGGCGTCGGAAGCGTCGCGGAGTGCGGCGACAAAGTCGGGTCGCACGAGAGCACGAGCGAGTGAGCTCAGCAGCTTCATATGCTCGCTGCCGCCCTCGGGAGCGGCGATGAGGAACACGATGTCCGCGTCGCCGTCAGGTCCACCGAAGTCGACTTTGTTCGACAACCGCGCCATCGCCAGGCTGGCGGTGGTCACCGACGCCGAGCGTGCGTGCGGGATGGCGATTCCGCCGGGAAGTCCGGTCGCCGATTTCGCTTCCCGGGCCATCGCGGCGGCGACGAGACCGTCGGCGTCGGAGGTACGACCCTGGACGTGCAGGACGTCGGCAAGTCGGCCGATGACGTCTTCGTTGATCTCGCCGGCATCGACGTCGAGGAGCACGCTCTGGGGGGTGATGATCTGCGGAGTAGCGGGTGTATCAGTGCTCATGATGGGTCATTTCTGTGCGAGCGGGGGGCGAGCGGGTAGGACTGGAAAATCACACGGTGGTAGACAGCGGCAATTCGGTGACGTGCACATTGGTCAGGTCGAGGTGGGTCGGCGAGGGTGGCTGTGTGCCGGGCAGTGCTGCTGCTGCCGACCCGTACGCGACGGCGCGGCGTAATCGTTCCGGAGGAGTTTCGCCGTCGAGGTCGGCAAGAAGGTAGCCAGCCAGTGACGCGTCTCCCGCACCCACGGTGCTGCGGGGCGTGATGGGTGGGGTCGTCGCCGACCAGGTTCGCGGGCCGATGGTCAGGAGTGCGCCAGCGGCTCCGAGCGTGGTCAGCACGGCTCCGCCGGTGCGGGCCGCGAGTGTCTGCGCCGCTATCGAGGCGGACGTGAAATCTCCAGTGGCAGCGAGAGATTCGATCTCCGGGCCGCTGCCGCCGACGAGCTCGGCGAGTTCGTCGGCGTTGGGCTTGAGTAATCCGATGCCGGGGCGGGCGACAGCTTTCAGGGGAGCGCCGGAGGTATCGACGGCGACGTTGGCGCCGCGCGCGGCGAGACGTTCGGCGATGCGGGCGTACCAATCGTCGGGAAGTCCGGGAGGCAGCGAACCACACAGTGCGATCCAGTGGGCGTCGGGAGCGAGTTGGTCGATCAAGTCGGTCAACGCGGTGTCGGTAGCAGTGTCGAGCTCGGCGCCGGCGGCATTGATCTTGGTCGTGGTGCCATCGGGATCGACGATGGTGATGTTGCTGCGCACGTCCTGATGGATGTCGATACAGCGATAGGGCAGGGAGACGTCGTCGAGGAGTCGAAGTAGCGCATCGGTTTGGCGGGCCGGCAAGACCGCAAGGGCGTCGTTACCCGCGGACGCGACGACTCGTGCGACGTTGACGCCTTTGCCGCCGGCCTCAACTCGGGAGGCGGTGGCGCGTTGAACGGCGCCCGGCTCCAACGGCTCGGCGAGCTCGACGGTTCGGTCAATACTCGGATTGACGGTGATGGTGAGGATCATGCGGTTACGACCTCGATTCCGTGCTCGGTGAATCGTTCGACGTCAGCCGCGTCTGCGCCGGCGTCGGTAATGATGACGTCGACGTCGGCGAGGGGGGCGAACGACACCAGCTCGTCGATGCCGAATTTTGATGAATCGGCAAGTACTACAACGCGATTCGCGCTGGCGACGATTGCCGACTTTACGGCTGCTTCGTCGGGGTCGGGAGTGGAGCAGCCGTGGTTCATGGAGAGCCCATTGGTGCCGACGAAGGCGACCGAGATTCGGAGTTTCGCAATGGCGGCGACGGTATCGGCGCCAACGCTGGCCTGGGTAAGACCACGTAGCCGTCCGCCGACGAGGTGCAGATTCACCGCCGGCGCAGTGGCGAGGGCTGCGGCGATACCTAGCGCGTTGGTTGCGATGGTCAGCTCACGCGGATCGACGATGGCGCGTGCGGCTTGGTAGGTGGTAGTGCCGGCATCGAAGAACACCGATCCCCCCGCGGCCGGCAGAAACTGTTGTGCGGCAATGCCGATGGCGGTCTTTGCCTCGCTATGCTCGGCGATGCGCTGGGCGAGTGGGCGTTCGCCGGCATCGAGAGTTGATAGGCCGGGGTCGACAGCGCCGCCGTGTACCCGATGGACGTGGCCGGTGCGTTCGAGGGCAGCGAGATCGCGACGGATGGTTTCGCCGGTCACGTCGAATTGGGCGGCCAGGTCGAGGACTGACACCCGGCCGTGTTCGCGCACGGCGCCAGCGATCGCCTCATGTCGTTCCGCTGCGTACATCGACGGGTACCTCTCGTGGATTCATGTGGATATGGACATCTGTGAATGTTGATATATATGGTTTTACTCCCGACTGTGTTGACAAGTCAAGTAATTCTCGTAACCTAGATCACATAAGTTGCTCGATGAAAGGTGAGTCTCGTGCCGGACGCCACAGCGCAGTTGACCGGAACCCCGGTTGTTTCAGGTATCGCGTACGGGCCGGTGATCTGGCCGGGAGCGCGCCCGGAGTTCGTACCGTCGTCGGTGGAATTGGTCGACGCCGAGCGCGCCCGTGAAGTCGATCGATTCTCGGCGGCCGCCGCCGACGTCGCGGCCAAACTGCGAGCTCGGGCGTCGGCCAGCACCGGCGTCGCCGCGGAGGTGCTCAGCGCCACCGCCGGACTCGCCGAGGATCGTGGCTGGCTTTCCGCCGCGGGAAAACTCATCAATTCCGGTAGTCCAGCGGCCGATGCCGCGGTCGCCGCCACGAAGCAATTCGCCGACCTGTTCACCAAATTGGGTGGCTTGATGGCAGAGCGCGTCACCGACCTCAACGATGTCCGCGATCGTGTTCTTGCAGTCTTGCTGGGATCACCGGAACCTGGTGTGCCCGTGCCTGATTCGCCGTCGGTGCTATTCGCGGATGATCTAGCGCCAGCCGATACCGCGGGGCTGGACCCGACGTTGGTGATCGCATTGGTGACGCGATTGGGCGGGCCGACGAGCCACACCGCGATCATCGCGCGGCAACTCGGAATCCCGTGCATCGTGGCTGTCGACGATCTAGCCAGTGTCGCCACCGGAACCCCGGTCTTGATCGATGGAACCGACGGCACTATCGATGTCGAGCCGCCGCCCGACGCCGCGCGCGCCGCGGCGGCGACCTGGCAGAAGGAGGCGGATCTGGTCGCGGCATGGGCCGGGCCCGGCCGTACCGCCGACGGTCTCGACATCGCGGTTCTGGCGAATGTCGCCGATGGACCGTCCGCGCGGGCGGCGTCGTCGAAACCGGTGGCCGGTATCGGGTTGTTCCGCACCGAGTTGGCCTTCTTGGATCGCGCGACGGCTCCGACCGTCGATGAGCAGGCCGCGAGCTATCGCGAAGTATTCGACGCGTTCGGCGATCGCAAGGTGGTGATCCGGACGCTAGACGCGGGATCGGATAAACCGATGAAATTCGTGACGAGTCCGCAGGAGGCCAACCCCGCATTGGGCGTGCGGGGCAACCGAATCGCTACCGCTCAGCCGGAATTGAGAGAAACGCAACTCGACGCCATCGCGGCGGCCGCGGCCGGCAGCGGGGCAGATGTCTGGGTGATGGCGCCGATGATCGCGACCGTCGCAGAAGCGGCGGAATTCGCCGCACGTGCTCGCGAACGGGGTTTGACGGCTGGGGTGATGATCGAGGTCCCGGCGGCAGCACTGTTGGCATCGGCGATCCTGGCCGAAGTGGATTTCGTGTCGATCGGTACCAACGATCTGACTCAGTACACAATGGCGGCCGATCGCATGTCGGCCGAATTGGCCACGCTGACCGACCCGTGGCAACCGGCTGTGTTGTCGCTCGTTTCGACGGTCGCCGCCGCCGGTCGTGCCGTCGGGAAGCCCGTCGGAGTATGTGGTGAGGCGGCGGCAGATCCGCTGCTGGCCTGTGTACTCGTCGGAATGGGCGTGACGTCGTTGTCGAGTGCTCCGGTTGCCGCCGCGGCAGTCGGAGCCCGGCTTGGGCAGGTCACGATGGCGTCATGCGAAGCCGCGGCGCGTGCGGCGCTCGCTACCACCGACCCGGCGTCGGCGCGGGCAGCGGCGGCCCAGGCGCTGGCCGGCTGAAGTCTGCGTTCTGGCGGTCGCCGGGGGAGTCCTGCCCTCGACGTTGCTGACGTTGCCGATTGCAGTCTGCAGACCGCCGACTGAAGCCTGCGGTCTGGTGCGTGCTGACGGAGTCCTGCCCTCGACGCCGCCTGAGGTCGCAGACTTCAGCCTCACCTGCGTCTAGACCCGACGCAGGACCGTCACCACCTTGCCGAGGATCGTGGCGTCATCTCCCGCGATGGGCTCGAACATGACGTTGTGCGGCATCAGCCACACATGACCGCGTTTACGTTTGAAGGTCTTGACTGTTGCCTCGCCATCGATCATCGCGGCGACGATATCGCCGTTCTCCGCCACATTCTGTTGACGCACGACAACCCAGTCGCCATCACAAATAGCGGCATCGATCATTGACTCGCCGACGACCTTGAGCAGGAAGAGCGATCCGTCGCCGACGAGTTCCCGGGGCAGCGGAAAGACATCCTCGACGGCTTCCTCGGCCAGGATCGGTCCGCCGGCGGCGATCCGGCCGAGGACCGGAACGAATGTCGGCGTCGGCATGGTCGCGACCCCACCGAATGGCGAATCACCCGACGGATCCGGCTCGTTGTCTTGGATATTCACCGCGCGTGGACGGTTGTGGTCGCGGCGGAGCAGTCCCTTGCGTTCGAGAGTGCGTAACTGATGGGCGACCGATGACGTGGAGGTGAGGCCGACGGCATCGCCGATCTCGCGGATACTCGGCGGATAACCGCGCATGCGGACGGACTTGCGGATGTACTCCAACACCGCGCGCTGACGCGTGGTCAATGTCGCCTCGACGGATTCGGCCAAGGTCGAGTCGAGTGCGCCGTCGGCCGCGGAATCGTCCGACGGTCCCTGCTCAGTCATCAGCTAGTTCCTCTCCTGTGGTCCTTCTTGGGTGCTTGCGGTGGCGTTCTGCACTCAAAACTAGACGAGCCGAGCTGGACTTTCAAACATTTGTTCGACGTGTCGCGAGACATTGTCAGTGGGTCGTGCTAGAAATCGAACATAAGTTCATCGAACACAGGTTCGTACACCAGGAGGACACCATGACCGCAGCACTCGCTCCGCGTATCGCCCCTCGGACCGGCGCACTGGCGCCGACGCGGCCGTCACCCCGACGCTCGCCGGGCTCGGCGACCCGACCGATCGACCGGCGCCCCGACGTGTCGTGGCCAGCCGGAACGCGCTGCTCGGGGACCGAAGGGATGCGAGCCCGCGAGAACCGGAACGTGGCTGTCTACCGCCGACGTCGTGGTGTCGCAAGTGTGCTCGTCGGCGCCGCGCTGGCCGGTCTGGTTTGGTTCTTCGCGGTGGTTGGCGGCAACTATGAAGCTTCGGTCGCACCCACCCCGACGGCGACGTCGGTGGTCCATGTGCGCTCCGGCGAGTCGCTGAGCGCGATCGCCGCACGAGTCGCCCCGGAAATGTCGAACCAGACGGTCGTCAACAAGATCGTCGAACTCAACAACCTTGACTCATCGAACGTGCGGGTGGGGCAAGCGCTGGTGACCCCTGTCTACTGAAGTTGTCGAAGTGCGGACAGTTACTCTTCTAGGTATGCGCTGTCCCTTCTGCAAACACGACGACACCAAGGTTGTCGACTCCAGGGTTGCCGATGAAGGGCAGGCGATTCGCCGTAGGCGATCATGCGCCGCATGTGGCCGACGCTTCACGACCGTGGAAAGTGCCGTCCTCGCCGTCGTTAAACGTAATGGCGTGACCGAGCCGTTCAGCCGCGAGAAGGTCATGCGCGGCGTGCGCCGTGCTTGCCAGGGACGCGATGTTGCCGAAGACGACCTCGCGCTACTTGCCCAACAGGTCGAAGAGGCTGTCCGCGCGTCCGGTTCGGCCGAGATCCCCAGCAACGAGGTTGGACTGGCCATCCTCGGTCCGTTGCGAGACCTTGACGAAGTCGCCTACCTTCGGTTCGCCTCGGTGTACCGGTCCTTCGAGTCGCTGGCCGACTTCCAACAGGAGATTGACGATCTGCGTAAGCATGTCAGTCAGCGTCGCGAATCCCGCGACGAAGCCACTGACGCGCAACTCACCTAAATTCGTCGAAGGCGCGGCGAATCCGCTTCTCGGACACCGGATATGCCGTACCGAGTCGTTGTGCGAAGATTCCAACTCGCAACTCCTCGACGAGCCACGTCGCCGACTCGTTGAACGCGTCGCGCCGCCCCGGCGGTAGCTGGGCAAGCCGCTGATTCCACGCCTCGACAACGCGGTCGATGACAGCCAAACCCGCGGCATCCCGGTCGGGAGCAATCGCCAACTGCTCCAACCGAATACGTGCCGCGTGCAGATATCGCGGAATCGACCGCAAATGCGTCAGTGCGGTGGCCGCCACAAATCCGGAATAGATCAGATTGTGTAGCTGATCAGCGACATCGTCGGCGGCGAGTGACCCGGCATTCGCATCGATCTCGGTGCGCGTCGGCGCCACTTCGCGTAATGCGTCAACCATCGCGTCAAATACCGATACCGCCTTCTCGGCGACTGGGCCGGAGACGTTCTTGCGCAACATGTCGAACTGTTCAGGGGTGCGGATGTCGGCAGTCATCGCGGGAGTAACACATTCGAAGACGGCTCGCGCGGTACATTCGGCGAGCATCAACTCAACTGTCCTGTAAGGACTTTGGCTAAGCGCGAGAGTTCCGGCCGGATCGAGTGTTCGAGTGATTCGCACCGGCAGCGAGGGGAGTGCTGCGGAAAGTAGTGCGCAGACCGCCTCATGCAACATTCGATTGGCCTGAGTCGGCGTCGTCGCCAAGATGCGACTGACACCGCCGTCGACCACTTTTAGGGTCGGATAGCGGGTAACCTGTTGGCCCGCAACGGTGTCGGTCTTTTCGCGCGGCAGATTGCCGATGCTTTCCGCGGTCCACCGCCTCACGACAGCGGCCGGGCGCTTGGCTGATCCACCACCGCCACCAGACTGTAGAGCCGACAATGACTTACCCGTCGAGACCGTAGCGCCGTCGGCGTCGATGACACGAAAGTTGACGCGGAGATGCGCGGGTATGGCGTCGGTGTCGAAATCGCCTGCGGCGATCGATAATCCGGTCATCGCCGAGAGTTCTCTCGCAAGCCCCTTGGTCAACGGCTCCGACCGTGGTTTGAGTCTCGCCAGTGCGGCCTCCGCGAAGCGCGATGCCGGTGCCATCGACTTGCGTAGTGATTTCGGCAATGACTTGACCAGTTCGGTCGCCAGTTCCGCACGCATTCCCGGCACCGACCAGTCGAAGCCCGCTGGGCGGACGTGGTGCAGGAGCGCCGCTGGAATCACCACGCTCACACCATCATCGGGATCACCCGGCGCGAATTTGTAGGTGAGATCGAGCCGCAACGTTCCCTGAGCCCATGCCCCGGGGAAGTCGGTAGCCGCAACCGGAGTATCGGCAGTGCCCACGACGTCGGACTCGGCGAGGTCGAGCATGGTGGCGTCGGCACGTCGCGCGGTGCGCCACCATGCGTCGAAATGTCGTGCTGAGGTCACCTCCGCTGGTATGCGTTTGTCGTAGAACTCGTATAACTGATCATCGGTGATGGTGATATCGCCGCGACGCGCCCGGTGCTCGATATCCGCCGCGTCATCGAGCAATGCCCGATTATGCGTGAAGAACTTGTGCTCGGTTCGCCAGTCACCTTCCACGAGGGCGTGCCGGATGAACATTTCCCGACACAGCTCGGGGTCGATGGAGGTGTAGGTGACGCGTCGTGATGCGACCAGCGGCACGCCGTAGAGCGTGACGCGCTCGTGAGCCATCGTCGAACCGCGTTTGGAGGACCAATGCGGTTCGCTATAGACGCGTTTGACGAGATCACCCGCGAGTTTCTCTGCCCACAGCGGGTCAACCCGGGCGACAGTATGCGCGAACAGACGTGATGTCTCGAGCAGTTCCGCGGCCATGATGAACGGCGGCGACTTCTTCGACAGCGACGATCCGGGAAAGATCATCAGCGTGGTGTTACGCGCCCCCGTGTACTCACGACTGTCGCCGTTGCGGGCCGCGATATTCGAAAGAAGGCCCGACAGAATCGAGCGATGAATAGCATCCGCATCACGCTGGGTCGCGCTCGTCGACCAGTTGAGGTCAGTAACGATCGACGTCAGCTGGCGGTGCAGGTCTCGCCATTCGCGGATACGCACCCAGTGCAAGAACTCGCGTTCACAGGTTCGGCGAAACTTGCTGCTCGACAGGGTACTTCGTTGTTCGTTCAGGTAGTCCCAGAGTTCCAGGTAGGAGAGGAAATCTGACCCGGGCACATCGAAGCGCCTATGCGATTCGTCGGCTGCCTGGCGATGGTCGACCGGCCGTTCGCGGACATCGGGCAACGAAAGTGCCGCTGCGATGACAAGCACGTCGTCGAGGCAACCGAGATGATGCGCCTCGACCAGCATTCGCCCGAGCCGTGGATCGACCGGCAACGTGGCGAGTTCGCGCCCGACGCGCGTCAAGCGTGGCGGAGCCGAATTCGATGACGGCGATTCGATGGCTCCCAACTCGTGCAATACCGCGACACCGTCCCGGATGGCGCGATCGCCGGGTGCTTGGACGAACGGGAAGTCGGCGATGTCGCCGAGACGCAGCGACAGCATCGACAGGATGACACCGGCGAGGTTGGTACGCAGAATCTCCGGATCGGTGAACTCGGACCGACTGTCGAAGTCGTCCTCGCTGTACAAGCGGATGCAGATACCCGGGGCGACGCGGCCGCACCGACCGGCCCGCTGTCGTGCGCTTGCCTGCGAAACCGGTTCGATGGGAAGACGATTGACCTTGGTCCGCGTGGAATACCTTGCGACACGGGCAGTTCCGGTGTCGATCACGTAGCGAATACCGGGGACGGTCAGTGAAGTTTCAGCGACGTTGGTAGCCAACACGATTCGACGTCCATCTGAGGGGGTGAAGACTCGGCGTTGTTCGGCGTTGGAGAGGCGGGCGAACAGGGGGACGATCTCCGCCCCTTTGTTGGCTCGGTGTTTCAGTGCGTCGGCGGTGTCGCGAATATCGCGCTCGGTTGGCAGGAAGATGAGGATATCGCCGCGACCGCCGCCGCTGGTCGACCACAACTCGCCGATCGCCGCGTCGATCGCGCCGATTTGGTCGAGGTCAGCGTGATCATTATCGGTATCGATCTCAGCGGAGTCGCCCGGCTCTCCCCACGGCCGATACCGAATATCGACCGGATAGGCACGCCCGGACACTTCGAGAATGGGAACGGCGTCGTCGGTACCGTCGACCGCGAAATGCCGTGCGAATCGGTCGGGTTCGATCGTCGCCGAGGTGATGATCACCTTGAGATCGGGCCGGCGGGGGAGCAGCCGCTTAAGGAAGCCGAGGATGAAGTCGATGTTGAGGCTGCGCTCGTGCGCTTCGTCGATGATTAGTGTGTCGTATGCCCGCAGCATCGGGTCGCTCGCGATCTCACGCAGCAAGATGCCGTCGGTCATGACCTTGACCAGCGTGTCCGCGCCGGTTTTGTCGGCGAACCGGACCGAGTAGCCGATGGCGTCTCCGAGGTCGGTCTTCGTCTCCTCAGCGATCCGGGTGGCCACCGAACTGGCGGCGATTCGTCGGGGTTGAGTATGGCCGATGGCGCCGCGGATACCGCGTCCGAGTTCGAGGCAGATCTTGGGCAACTGAGTCGTTTTCCCCGAGCCTGTTTCGCCCGCGATCACCACGACCTGATGTTCGGCGATCGCGGCGCTGATTTCTTCGCGTGCGGTGCTGACCGGCAGATCGTCAGGGTAGGTAAGCGTCGGGACCAACTCGGTGCGTCGGGCTATTCGTGACTGCGCTTTGGCGAGGTCGGCGGTGAGTGATTCCCAGGTCGGTGGTTTCGAACCTCTGCGGGCCGAAGACTTGCCGCTACGGCCGGAACCGCGGAACGAGTCGAGGCGGCGACCGAGCCGATGGGCATCGATAAGAGTGAGTTCGTCCAATGCCTGCCGATATTTCTTGATATCTGGCGCCGAGATAGTCGTGGCAGAGTCTGTGGTTTCCGATGGTGGCATGGCACTTATCAGGATACGGCTTGGATCGCCCGCTCTCGACATCCACATCGAGAGTGCGGCGCGTCCCGCGTCGGGGCTGAGTGCGGCGGAGTGGACCGCTACCGGCATGATGTAGGCCATGACTAATGCGCTGTGGCACGGTTTTGCCGACATGGGAGCGGTCAACGCCGCGGGTCCGTTTGTGATCGCGCGCGGCGCTGGCGCGCACGTATTCGACGCCGACGGTAACCAGTATCTCGACGCGACGGCCGGATTGTGGTTCACCAATATCGGCCACGGGCGCACCGAAGTAGGCGAAGCGGTGGCCGCGCAACTCGGCAAGCTCGCGCACTACTCGGGGTTCGGCGACATGACCGCCGACGTCACTTTAGATCTCGCGAATCGGCTCTCGGAGATCGCGCCGGTCGCCGGCAGCAAGATCTTTTTCACGTCCGGCGGTAGTGATTCAGTGGAGACCGCGGCAAAACTGGCGCGTCGTTTCTGGCGCGAAGTCGGCAAGCCGGAGAAGACCATCATGGTCGGGCGATCTAAGGCCTACCACGGCATGCATATCGGTGGTACGTCGCTCGCCGGAATCCCTGCTAACCATGACGGTTACGGCGAGTTCCTGCCCGACACCGAGACCGTCGACTGGAACGACGCTAAGAGTCTGCTCGGTTTGATCGAGCGGGTGGGAGCCGAGCGCGTCGCCGCGTTCTTCTGCGAGCCGATCATCGGCGCCGGTGGCGTCTACCTGCCACCGGAGGGCTACCTCGAAGAGGTGCGAGCCATCTGCCGCGACAACGACGTGCTATTCATAGCCGACGAGGTAGTGACCGGGTTTGGTCGCATCGGCGCCGAATCTTGGTTTGCCAGTACACGATTCGGTCTCGAACCGGACATGATTACCACCGCCAAAGGCCTGACGTCAGGCTATGTTCCGATGGGTGCGGTCTTTATCGCGCCCCGGATCGCCGAGCCATTCCACGGCGGCGGTGTTTGGTTCCGCCACGGTTACACCTACGGCGGCCATGCCGGTGCCGCGGCGGCGGCGATGGCCAACCTCGACATCATCGAGCGCGAGGGATTGCTCGCCGAGGCATCCCGACTTGAGGGTGACCTCGCGACGGCGTTCGCCCCACTGGCTGGGCTCGACGCGGTCAGCGAGGTACGCGTGGGACTCGGGGCGGTAGCCGCGGTGCAGCTGGCCGATCCGGCTACCGCGCCTGCGGCGGTGCTGCGCCTGCGTGAACAAGGCGTGGTAACACGCGCGGCAGGCCAAGGTGCCCTTCAGGTTTCGCCGACATTTGTCATGACCACCGAGCAGGTTGGTGAACTGGCTCAGCGTTTCTCCGACGCGCTGGGCTGAGCCGGTCGTCGAGTGCCGCGAAGAGGGCACCGAGTGCTGCGACAAGGGTGTGGTGTTGCCCCGTGCGATCGTCGAGTGCCGCGACGAGCTTGCGAGACGCGGTGTATCGAGACGTGGTGAGACAACGACGTTCTCTAACCCGGCCGGGGTGAGGGAGACCTTGACGCGACGACCGCCATTCGGCACGGACCAAAAGGGCCGGTCATCCGATGAGATGACCGGCCCAATTGGGTGATGATGTGTTCTAGGCCTTCGCCAAGACCTCGGTGGTCGCAATCGCTTGGGCGACGCCCGCGACGATTGATGCGACCTTCAGCGACTCGAAGATCGCCTCCCGATCCACGCCTGCCTCGCGCAGCGTATTCTCGTGTGCCGCAACGCAATGGCCGCAGCCATTGATTGACGACACCGCGAAGGACCATAGCTCGAACAGGGCCTTGTCGACTCCCGGATTCCCGATGATATTCATCCGCAGGCCCGGACGCAGGTCGTCGTACTTACCGTCGAGGAAACCCCGACCACGGTAAAACACATTGTTCATGCCCATGATCGACGCGGCGCCAAGTGCGGCGTTGTAGGTCTCGGCGGACAAAGTGTCGGCGGCCTCGTCGGAGATCTCCGACAGCACCCGGGCATTTCGAGTCGCCGCGGCGGTGGCCAGCAGGGTGCCCCACAACTGGTCCTCGTTCAGCGCGGTAGTGCGGCTGATCGAACCGAGATTCAACTTGAGATCTTTGGCGTACTCGGGGAGTGCGTTCTTGAGGTTATCGATGCTCATTCCGTACTTCCTGGTCTGGTTTGCTTGCTGTCGCTAGGGATGAATCAGACGCTGGCGGTGAGCAATTCGCCCGCGTTGATGGTCGGGTCACCCTTGCGCCAGTTGCATGCGCACAGTTCGTCGGATTGCAGGGCGTCGAGGACACGCAGTACCTCGTCGACGTTGCGTCCGACCGACCCCGCGGTCACCGAGACGAACTGAATCTCGTTGTTGGGGTCGACGATGAACGTCGCGCGATCGGCGACACCGTCGGCGTTGAGAACGCCCGCGGCAGAAGCGAGTTCACGCTTGAGGTCGCTGAGCATCGGGAAGGGGAGGGTCTTGAGGTCGTCATGCTGTGCGCGCCACTGGAAGTGGACGAATTCGTTGTCGACCGACGCGCCGAGGACCTGGGCGTCACGATCGGCGAATTCGTCGTTGAGCTTGCCGAAGGCGGCGATCTCGGTGGGGCAGACGAAGGTGAAATCCTTGGGCCAGAAGAAGATGATGCGCCACTTGCCCTCGTGGTCGTCACTGGAGACCTGGGTGAAGTAGTCGTCGGGTTGCTGGGCGTTAACCTGCGACAGATCTCCGCCGATGACTGCGGTGAGGTTGTATGCGGGGAACTGATCGCCGATGGTCAGCAATGCCATTGTGGTGCGCTCCTAAGCTCAATCAAAGTTTCGACTAGAGGATTTACTTCTCCATCCTGCCCGAACTGCAACGAAAACGAAACGTGATGATAAGCACTACACTGATAGGCATGACCGATCAAAGTTATCAGCCCTCTCCGGCCGGGCTGAGGGCGTTCGTCGCCGTCGCCAGAAAGCGGCATTTTGGTTCTGCGGCAACGGAATTGGGGATTAGCCAGCCGTCGCTGTCCCAGGCGCTCGCCGCGCTGGAAGCCGGGCTGGGTACTCAACTCATCGAGCGTTCAACTCGGCGTGTCTTCTTGACTCCCGACGGTGAGACGCTGCTGGCGCAGGCGACCGTGGCGGTCGATGCGATCGACGCGTTCATGGTCGCCGCCCGCGGTGCCGACGACCCGTTGGCCGGAGCCGTGCGCCTCGGACTGATTCCAACGGTCGCTCCCTATGTTTTGCCAGCGGTCCTGCGTGGCATTGCCGCCGACCTACCTGAACTGGGAGTGCGTGTCGTCGAAGACCAAACGGCTCGTCTCCTCGATCAGCTACGTGAGGGGACGCTCGACGCCGCACTCCTCGCGTTGCCGACCGAGGCGCGAGGGATCGTCGAAATCCCGTTGTACCGTGAAGATTTCGTCTTGACGCTGCCCGCTGGTCATCCGCTGTCGGGTCGCAAACGGGTCGATCCGCAGTCGTTGATCGACCTACCGCTGCTTCTGCTCGACGAAGGGCATTGTCTTCGCGACCAGGCGCTCGAAGTGTGCCGGTTGGCCGGGTTTCGGCCGGAGATCGGTCAGACGAGGGCAGCTTCGTTGGCGACGGCGGTGCAGTGCGTCGAGGGTGGACTCGGCGTCACTCTGATTCCGGCGACAGCGGTGGGGGCTGAGACGTCGGGTGGTGGGCTGGGCACGGCGACCTTCGCGAAACCACGGCCCGGTCGCGAAATTGGGCTCGTCTACCGCGAATCATCGCGCCGCGCTGAGACTTTCGCCGCATTGGCCGAGACGATAAAGAGCGTCGTCGGCGAAACCGGTGTTGTCGAGGAGCTCTAGGCCTATCCGCAAACCCGACTCGATAGGACATCCCCGACCCGGAAATCGGGTCGGGGATGTCGCGCGGAGTCGGGTTTGCGGAAGGGGCGGGGGACCGGTGCGCCGATCTAGTTGTTTGGCGTCAGTACGAACAGCGGAATTACTCGGCTGGTTTTGGTGGCGTAGTCGGCGTAGTTCGGGAATGCCGCGACCGCACGCTCCCACCAGATGTCGCGCTCGGCACCGGAGATCTCCCGTGCCGTGTAGCTGCCGACCTGCTCGCCATCACGCACGTCGACCTCGGGATGTGCGACGACATTGTGGTACCACTGCGGATTCTTCGGTGCACCGCCAAGTGAGGCAACCGCTAGATACTCACCGTCGTGCTCAACCCGCATTAGCGGACTCTTACGCAACTTGCCCGACTTCGCGCCGACGGTCGTCAGCACGATCACCGCCATCCCATTGAGTGAAGTTCCGGTGGTCCCGCCAGATTCTTCGATGGTCTCGGCTTGTTTACGGGCCCAGTCTGATGTGCTCGGTGCGTATTCTCCCTGAAGTGCCATAGCCAGACTCAACGTCAGATCAACGGCAACTATTCCGAGCCGACCGTGGTCAGCTGTTCCCATTCGTCAAGCAGGCTGGAGTCGACTTCGCGCACCATCGCGCCGAGTCTTTCGGTAAGTTCCACCACCTCGTCGGATGCGACGCTCTGCGGCAAACCCGATCGCAGTACTCGATACGCATCGGTGAGGTAGCGCAGCAACACTCCCTCGCTGCGCGCTAGCCCGTACTCGGACACGAACTCGTTGAATGTCTTTGACCGGCCAAGGATTTCACGCGCGACCGATTTCGGCGATGGCGGAAATGAACCGACCCAGGGATGACTCGACCGGTACACGCCGAAGGCAAACGTGATCTCGTCGAGGAGCGGCTGCGGCCAGGTGATCTCCTCGAGTCGAGCCATCCGTTCCTCGTATTCGATGCCGTCGGCCTTCATTTCGGCGATGGCTATATCGCGCGCAGCCTTGCGCTGAGCGAGCAGTACCTGTCGCGGGTCATCGAGAGTTGCTTCAACGACAGACAGCACGTCGAAGGGATAGGTCGATGATTCGGCATCGAGCAGGTCAAATGCGGCCAACGCGAACGCCGACAGCGGGTTGGTGAGGGCGAAATTCTCCGGCATATCAACCGAAAGTGCGACATGTTTGCCGAACCGGTCGGGTTCTGCCAACTGATTCACGATGCCGCTCTGGCGTAGGTCCCGATACAGCGCGATGGTGTGTTTGATGTGTTTGAGCTGTCGTGCGCGCGTCTCGTGATTGGTTTCCAGCAGATGACGCAGTGCTGCGAAACAGTCACCCGGCCGAGCGAGCACCTCCATCAGCATCGCCATCGTGATATGAAAATGCGACCGCAAGGGCTCGTTGGGCGCGGTGGTCAGCGTGAGGAAAGTCTGCTCGCCCCACGAGACGAAACCCTCGGGAGGCTTGCGGCGCACCACTTTTCGCACCTTCTTAGGATCACTGCCGGCTTTGGCGACAGCGCGGGCGTTCTCGACGTCGTGCTCTGGTGCCTGCGCGACGACGTACCCGACGGTATCGAAGCCGGCCCGCCCCGCTCGGCCGGCGATCTGGTGGAATTCGCGAGCGGACAAGCGCCGGACTTTGGTGCCGTCGTACTTGGACAGTCCGGCCAGCAGCACTGTACGAATAGGTACGTTGATCCCGACGCCGAGAGTGTCGGTTCCCGCGACCACCCGCAAGAGCCCCTGCTGCGCAAGCCGCTCGACCAACCGTCGGTAGCGCGGCAACATTCCGGCGTGGTGTACGCCGATGCCGGCCCTCAGCAGCTTGCTCAGCGTGGCGCCGAAGCCGGTGCCGAAGCGGAAATCGCCGATTGCCTCGGCGATACGAGCTCGATGCTCCTTGTCGGCAACCTTCGCTGACATGAGAGCCTGGGCCCGCTCGACGGCTGAGGCTTGAGTGAAATGCACTACGTAGACCGGGGCGCGTCCGGCGTCGACGAGCTTTTCGATCGTCTCGTGTATCGGTGTGAGCGCGTAGGCGTATTCCAGTGGCACCGGCCGGGTAGTACCAGTGATGGCCGCGGTCGGCCGACGAGTGCGTTTGGTGAGGTCATCGACGAAGAAGGAGACATCGCCGAGCGTGGCCGACATCAAGAGGAACTGGGTGTCGGGCAGCTCGATGAGTGGCACCTGCCATGCCCAACCGCGATCCCGGTCGCCGTAGTAATGAAATTCGTCGGCGACAAGCAGGCCGATATCGCTATCGGGTCCGTCGCGCAGAGCGATATTGGCGACGACCTCTGCTGTGGCGCAGATGATCGGTGCATCGGAGTTGACCGAGGCGTCGCCGGTGAGTAGCCCGACGTTGTCGGCTCCGAAGGCATCGCATAGTTCGAAGAACTTCTCGCTGACCAGTGCTTTGATCGGCGCGGTGTAATAGGCGCGGCGGTGCCGATGTCGCGCGAAGTAGATCGCGCCGGTCGCGACTAGTGATTTACCCGAGCCGGTTGGCGTCGCCAAGATGACATGCGAGTCGCCGACCAGCTCCAGCAGCGCTTCTTCCTGATGGGGATAGAACTGCAGGCCGCGGCCTTCCACCCAGTCGGAGAACTCCTCGAACGCCCGGTCCTCGTCGAAGTCCGCGCGAGAGGCGGGGTCAGATAGTGCCGGAGGTGTCGCCAGCATCGCCCTGTTCTTGATCGCGGTTATGTTGCGCGAGGAATTTCTCCAACTCGGCGCCGAGTTCGTCGCCGCTGGGCAGCGGCTCGTCGGCGGCAAGCAGCGATGCCTGCGTTTGAGCTGCTTCGTGGAAGCTGTCGTACTGCGACTCCAGGGCCGACACCACCGACTGGATCTCGCTATTGCCCGACACTTCGCTGTCGATCTGCTCACGTACCGTCGCCGCGGCGTTGTCCAGCGCGGCAATCGGCAGTTTGAGGCCGGTGACGTCGGCGACGGTCTCCACCAAGCGTGCCGCGGCACCCGGATAGTTTGTCTGCGACAGGTAGTGAGGCACGTGGGCCGATAGGCCCGCACCGCGATAGCCATGCTCGGTGAGTCGCAACTCAAGCAGCATCGACGCCGACGCCGGGATCTTCATCTCCGAACCCCATCGGGGTAGACCACCGAGTTGTTCGGAATCTCCGTGCGCGGTGATAGTTGCCGGCCGGGTATGGGGGACCGCCATCGGGATGGCGTTGAGACCTATGACATCGGTCACCCGAAATTGCTCGGTCAAACGCCGTACGGCCTCGACGAACTGTTCCCAGCGCAGGTCTGGTTCGGCGCCCGACAGCAACAGGAATCCAACGCCCGCGTTGTCCCGGACCGCGTGCATCGTCAGTTTCGGCATATCAACCGAGGTGAATTCCTCGCCGGAAAAGGTCATTATCGGGCGACGCGAGCGGTAATCGATCAATTCATCGGTGTTGAAGGTCGCAACGAGCTCAGATTCCAGGCTGTCACGCAGATGTTCGGCCGCCAATGCGACGGCGTGACCGGCGTCCGCGAAGCCCTCAAGTGCGTGAATCAGCACTGGGCCGCGTTCGGGCGGTCCAGACATCTCGGGCGCCGGGAACTCCAACTCGTAGAGTGAGCTCTGCTCTGGCTTCTCATCCATTGTCATGCCTCCTTCTTCTCGAGTGTGCCGACCGGTGAAATGACCATTGTCCCTCACCAGCACCCGGCTAGGCGAATCCATTCGCCGTGCCATCACGCGGCAGCGCCTCGAGTCGACGTTCGATTTCCGAATCTGACTGATCGGTATCGATCTCATGCAACGCACCGAGGGGGCGCCTGATTCCCGGAATAGGTGGTGATTGCTGGCAGACTTGTGCGCTGTGATCGGTCCACGAAGGCTCTCGGTGCGATGGCTGATGACGGCTGCGCTGATCAGTGCGATCCTGACGGGCAGCGCGTGCAGCGTCGAAGGCGACTCCCATCCCGACATCAGCGCCCGGATGGTCGTCGCGACGGACTTTCCGGCGCATCTGACTCCGACGAGTGTCGAGGGTGCCGCGCGCACCGCGGTTATCTCCGACGTCGTGGGCGACGTTCGCGGTGGGAGAGTCGAACCTGACGGTTGTGCGCCCAAGTCACTCTCGTCCAATCCGGCGGACAGTGCGGTGATGGTTGCCCAGTTGCCGGCGTCGTCGGCGCTGCCGGGCACACTAACGGTGGTGACCACGCGCGTGAGTACACCGTTGTCCGATGTCGAAAGCCAAGTGGCGCAATGTAAGTCGTATGTGCGCACCAACGCCGCCGGAGCGTTGTCGACAGTGCGGCAGGCCGAGATCGATCTCCCGAAGTCGCCCTCGGCCAGCGGTGTGTCGACATTTGGGATCGCGCGGACACAGACAACGGGTGGCTCGGGGCCTGGCGGCACGGGTGACTCCTCGCTTGGTATCGCGTCCAAAACCTATCTGGCTCAACGCGATGGTGTGCGGGTCTACGTTGTGTACCGCGGTGTGGCAACGGCGGCAGCCGCGAACGCCGACCCGGCGCAGGTCTCCGCGACGGCGACCGCCGATCTCGATGCCCTATTCGCCAAGGCGGTGTTGGCAGCGTTCGGCTGAGGCATGACATGCATCGGTCCAGGTAAATCCGTGGATGAAATACCAACTGTGGACGACACGCCGTCGTAGCGAAAATGGCTCTTGCGCAACCAGTTTCGCGTCCCACTATTGGACGATGACGACAAACAGCACTAACAAAGCTCTCAACGCCGACGTACTCCTGGATGCCTTAGGTGGACTGATTGGGTTCATGCCGGAGCGGTCGCTGGTTCTCGTCGCATTCGACGACGACGGCTCGATCAATTCGACGATGCGACACGACCTGCTCCTCGACGCCGGCGGTGTGGTGCGGCCTGAGTTCATCGGTGTGGTCGACAACCTGGCGACGATCTGTCGGCAGTACGATGCCGCGGCTGTGGTGGCGGTGATCGTGGATGATCGTTATCCACCTGATTCACCAGAGATCGCTTCCATTATCGCGCAGATCGCGGTTCCGTTTGCTCCCACCGGAGGGTTTGCGGCGGCCTACGCGACCAGGGAATATGCAGTCGGTAGCAAGTGGCACACGGTCTTTGCCGGGCCGCCGACGCGGTTTCTGGCGCCTCCCCCGGGCGCCGGCTCCCTGGCCGACCCCACGACGTCGCCGACCGCACTGGATCGAGCGGTTCGACGTGGTCGCCCGGTACTGCGACGGCGCGCCGAAATGAGTCAGGAGTTGGTCGAGAAGTCGCACTGCGACGACCCGAATTGCTCGGCTGACGCGCTTACCCAAATGTCTCGCGCGACGCGCGAGGAACAGGCCGATCTGCTCGCTTTTGCCCACGATGCAGTGTCGGTCCTGGCTAGCGGCACGCGGTCGACGGCAGTCCAAATGCCTTGTGCCGCAATGGCAACATGGCATCGGGTAGTAACCGACGTGCGAGTACGCGATGCGCTGTTGGTCTTGGCGATTAGTGATCTGCGTGAGCCGGCCGAGCGAATATGGCGAGAGCTCACCCAGGTACTACGCGGACGAGGCCGAGCCAGCGCGGCGACGCTACTGGCGCATCTGCACTACATCGCCGGTGAGGGCGCACTCGCCGGGATAGCTCTCGACATCGCGCTCGGCGCCGATCGTGACTGGTCATTCGCGATTCTGCTCGACCGTGCGCTGCGAGCCGGACTACGTCCGGCGTTACTCTGGGAACTCATCGGCGACTCCTACCGGATCGCCGAAGAACTCGGTGTGGACATGCCTCGACCGACGTTGCCGATTGCGGGCTGACTAGACCTTTTCGACGAAAATCGAGTGCGCCATCTCGGTGGATAGCACCAGACCTTCATGGCCCGGCGTGTTGATGGTGTACGAGCGCGGAGATCCGCTGATGGTGACACGCGCGTTGGGCACGACGCCGGCCTCACGCAGGCTCGCGATCAACTCTTGGTCGGACTGCGCGTGCTCCGACAGTCGCCGGATCACGACCGCGACCGCGTCGCCTTGCGGTAGGTCGGACACTCGGCAGGCCGAATCGACCGCGGGCACACCCTCTACGCCGAGAAGTTCCAACCCGGGGATCGGGTTGCCGTATGGCGACGTGGTTGGATTCTCCAGCACATTGACGAGCCTGCGTTCGACGCTCTCGCTCATGACGTGTTCCCAGCGGCATGCTTCGTCGTGTACCTCGTCCCACGGCAGACCGATCACGTCGACGAGCAGACGCTCGGCGAGGCGATGTTTGCGCATGACCGCGATGGCCAGTTCGCGGCCCTTGTCGGTGAGTTCGAGTTGACGGTCGCCAGCGACGTGTAGCAGGCCGTCGCGTTCCATTCGTGCCACCGTCTGCGACACCGTGGGTCCGCTCTGTTCGAGACGTTCGGCGATCCGTGCGCGCAGCGGAACGATGCCCTCTTCTTCGAGGTCATAGATTGTGCGCAAATACATTTCGGTGGTATCGACCAAATCGTTCACGTCGCCCCAGTTCCCTTTCGTGGCAGCACTGCACGCTCCTGAGCTACCAGAGTACTACTAGCGTGCCGCGGTTGGCGGTGAGGTTATCGCGGTGTGGCACAGCGTCGATGGTCCTTCGCCGAAGCCAGTACTGCCGTGAGGGGAGAATTCGGCAGCGCGGCAACCGAATCCGGCGCGCGGCACCGTGATGTCGTAACAATGGCCTAGCCTGATCACCGTGGCACATCCAGGCGTGAGTGACGACACTAGTGGTCCCGGAGCGAATGACGCGGCGGTGATCTGGAGCGAGGGCTACCTGTCGTACAAGTGGGCGTATACGCACCCGATGAACCCGGTGCGGCTAGCGCTGACCGTGTCGTTGGCGCGGAGTCTCGGGGTATTCGACGGCGTCGACCCCATCCCGCCGATCGACATCGACGATGAAGCGCTGAAAGTGGTCCATACCGCCGACTACATCGACGCGGTTCGCGCCGTCGGTGCCGGGACGGCGGCGCTATCGGGACCGCTACTTGAGCGGCTATTCGGCCTCGGCGATGCCGACAACCCGATCTTCGACGGGATGCACGAGGCATCGCGGTTGTTGGTCGGCGGCACCCTCGCCGCCGCGCGTGCGATCGCGAGCGGGTCGGTGCGTCGCGCGGTCAATATCGGCGGCGGTATGCACCACGCGATGCCGTCGCGCGCAGCCGGTTTTTGTGTGTACAACGACTGCGCGGTCGCCATCAAATGGCTGTTGGACAACGGATTCGACCGGATCGCCTATGTCGACATCGATGCCCATCACGGTGACGGCGTGCAGTTGGAGTTCATCAACGACCCTCGGGTGATGACAGTGTCGTTGCATCAGCATCCGGCGACTCTGTGGCCCGGGACCGGTTGGTCAAGTGAGGTCGGCGAAGGCGCGGCAGCGGGAACCGCGGTGAATCTGCCGCTGATGCCGGGTATATCAGACCGCTTGTGGCTCAGGTCATTTCACAGCGTCGTACCGTCGTTGCTCGCGGAGTTCAAACCGCAGATCCTGATCAGCCAATGCGGCGCGGACAGTCATCGCGCCGATCCGCTGACCGATCTGTCACTCACCGTCGATGGTCAGCGCGCTGCCATCTATGCGATGCGCGATCTGGCCGACCGCTATTGCGACGGTCGATGGCTGACCGTCGGCGGCGGCGGGTACGGCGTGATCAACGTCGTACCGCGAATCTGGACGCATTTGATCGCCGCAACCCTCGGGCGCAGTGTCGATCCGGCGACGGTCATCGGCGACGAGTGGCTGGCCGGCGCACGCACCATCGCCGACGACGTGCACTCGGACTATTCACGCCCACCGGAGGCGACGATGTCGGACGGCGGCGATGTGAATTACGTGCCGTGGGATGGCGATACCGGTCAGGTTCCGCCGGAAGGCATCACCGAGAAGGCCCAACTGCAGACCGATCGCTCGATTTTGGCTACCCGACGTGCGGTCTTGCCGCTGCATGGACTTGATCCGGAGGATCCGCGTGACTGATAGCGCACCCGAGCCCGCCGAGCGCGCCGCGGCGGATGAGACCGATGAGGTCACTCCCGCGATTCGACAGGCGTGGTCGTATCCGCGGCATTGGATCGCCGACGTGCTGGCGTCCGACGGCGGGGTAGTGCACCTGCGCCCGATCGTGCCCGACGACGCCGATCGCATCGTCGAATTCCACGGCAAACTCTCTGAACGTACTCGCTACCTGCGGTATTTCGGACCGACGCCGACCCTGTCGCCGCGCGAGATCGCTCGAACGACCACTGTCGATCACCAGCAGCGCGTGGCACTGGTCGCCGAACTCGGCGGCGAGATCATTGCGATCGGAATCTATGAGGGACTTGCCGAAACCGGGAAGCCCGGATCGGCGGAAGTGGCCTTCGTCGTGGCCGACGAACACCAGGGACGCGGCCTTGGGCCGATATTGCTCGAACATCTCGCCGGCGCCGCCGCCGAGAATGGCATCACCCGGTTCGAGGCGGAGGTGCTCAGCGAGAACCCGAATATGGTTGTGGTCTTCCGCGATGCCGGCTATCAACTGACTCGCAGTTTCGACGGTTCGACGGTGCACGTGGAATTCCTCATCGACCCGACCGAGGCACAACGATCGGTACGCAACGCACGGGAACGCGCGTCGGAGGCGCGCAGCGTCGCGAACCTCTTGCGCCCGCGGTCGGTGGCCGTCATCGGCGCGTCCACCGATCCCGGCAAGGTCGGTAACACTCTGCTTGCGAACATCGCATTGGGTGGATTCACCGGGCCGATTTACCCGGTCAACGGGCCGGGGCACGGCCCCGACCCCGGTGCTGTCAGCGCCGCTTCGGATGAAAAGTCTACGGCTGCACAGCATTTGCCCCCTCGGCGCTCGGGCACTGCCGATGACATCCGGCCGAAGTCGGTCCGCGGGATCCGCGCCTATCCGACGGTACGCGATATTCCCGATCCAGTGGATCTTGCCGTCGTCGCGGTGCCGGCCGCGATTGTCGATAGTGTCCTCGACGATTGTCTTGCCAAGGGGGTGCGCACACTCGTCGTCGTATCCGGCGGATTCGCGGAAAGCGGTGGTGAGGGACTCGAGAACGAGCGGCGGATGGTCGCGCAGGTCCGTGAGCATGGCATGCGTTTGGTGGGTCCCAACGCGCTCGGCGTTGCCAACAACGACCCCGGCGTGGCGCTCAATGCGACTCTGGCGCCGCGTATTCCGGCTACCGGCCGGGTCGGCTTCTTCTGTCAGTCCGGTGCGCTGGGCATCGCCATTCTCGACACTGCTGCCCGCCGGCAACTGGGATTGTCCACCTTTGTTTCGGCGGGCAACCGCGCCGACGTGTCCGGCAACGACCTACTGCAGTATTGGGACACAGACGAAGCGACCGAGGTGGTGTTGCTGTACCTGGAGAGTTTCGGTAACCCGCGCAAGTTCTCTCGGATCGCACGCCGGGTCTCGCGAACTAAACCGATCGTCGCGGTGAAAACCGGCAGCGGCGCGATGAGTCAGATGCGGGCCGAGCGAGCGTCGCAGGCATCCTTCGACGACAAAGTCGCGCAGATGGTGTTGGAACAGGCCGGTGTAATCCAAGTCGAGACGATTTCCGAATTGTTTGACAGCGCAACACTATTCGCGTATCAGCCGCTGCCCCGTGGCCCGCGCACGAGGGTGATCGGCAACTCGAGTGCGTTGGGTGCGCTGGCCGCCGATGTGGCGCGCCATTCTGGACTGGACACCTCCGAGGTCATTGATCTCGGCCCCGCCGCAACGCCGAGCGCATTCCACACCGCGGTCGGCGAGGCCGTCGCCGATGGTGACGTCGACTCGGTGATCGTGGTGTTTGTGCCGCCGGTGGAAGTACACGGCGAGGAGCACGCACGGGCTCTTGTCGACGCCGGGGCAGGCAGTGACAAGCCAATCGTGTCGACCTTCCTTGGCGTGGAAGGCATCTTGCCGACGCTGTCGGTGTTCGGTCCACATGGAACTCCGGTACGCGGCTCGATTCCGTCGTATTCGAGTCCGGAGCGGGCCGCGCGAGCCCTAGCACGTTCGTGGCATTACGCCCGATGGCGCGAGCGGCCGGAAGGGGAGATCCTCCGACTCGCAAATATCGACCCAGAGGCCGCACGTACCGCAATTCTGTCGCGGCTGCCGGCGTCGGGGGACACGCTCACACTCGATGATGTGACATCGGCGGCGATACTCGCGCATTACGGCGTGCGTGTGGTGCCGTTCCGGGTGGTCGGATCGATGCACGAGGCGTCGGCCGCGGCGCGGGAACTCGGCTTTCCGGTCGCGGTCAAAGCGACGTCGAAGCAGTGGCGGGGTCGGATGGACCGCGAAGGCGCGCGATTGGATCTGCCTGACGCGACGACGGTGGTCACCGCATTTGCCGAGTTGACCGAACTCACCGGCGACACGACCCTGCACGTGCAGAAGATGGCGCCCAAGGGTGTCGGGACCGTTATTCGGGCGTCGGACAATCCCGCGTTCGGTCCGGTTATATCTTTCGGTCTTTCCGGCGCGACATTCGAACTGCTCGGCGACATTGGCTACCGGGCAGTGCCACTGTCCGATGTCGATGCCGCAGAACTCGTCACAACGCCACGCTCGTCGCCTCTGTTGACTGGTTATCGCGGCGGGCCGACCGTCGACCAAGACGCGTTAGCGGAACTGCTGCAACGTATTTCGACTTTTGTCGACGACATACCAGAAGTACGTGAGGTGATCTGCGACCCGATCCTGGCGACGCCCGACGGTGCCGCGGTTCTGTCGGCGACTATCCGAATCGGACCGGTGCCCAGCGCGGTCGACGCTGGTCCGCGGCGATTGGCGTAGGAGGGGTTTGCTGGAACTGTCCCCCTCATACGAGCAGACGGGCATATAGCGCCTGCTCCCACCACGGGGATAGTTCCAGCGGTCGAGCAACAAAAAGTCCTGACGTCCCACATCCGTGGTACGTCAGGACTAGTGCCCCGAACGAGCTAGCTGGCGTAGGCGCGCAGCCGCTCGGCACGGTCGCCGTGGCGAAGTTTCACCATGACCTCCCGTTCGATCTGGCGAACACGCTCACGAGACAAACCGAACAGTCGACCGATCTGGTCGAGGGTGCGCGGCTGGCCGTCGTCGAGGCCGAAGCGCATCCGAATAACCTGCTGCTCACGCTCATCGAGCGTGCCAAGAACAGTGCGTACGTCTGAATGAAGCAGACCGGCGATCACTGCGTTCTCCGCAGACGTGGCTTCGGCGTCTTCGATGAAGTCACCGAGTGGTGCTTCCTCGTCGGTGCCGACTGGCATGTCGAGGCTGACCGGGTCGCGACTGTGGTCGAGAAGATCGGCGATCTTCTCGGCTGGGATGCCGGACTCCGCGGCTAGCTCGTCATCGGTTGCTTCACGACCTAACTGCTGGTGCAACTCGCGCTTGATACGAGCGAGCTTGTTGACCTGCTCGACGAGATGCACGGGGAGACGGATGGTGCGCGACTGATCGGCCATGCCACGGGTAATCGCCTGACGAATCCACCAGGTGGCATAGGTCGAGAACTTAAATCCCTTGGCGTAGTCGAACTTCTCCATCGCACGGATCAGGCCGAGGTTGCCTTCCTGGATGAGGTCCAACAGCGGCATGCCCCGACCGGTGTAGCGCTTAGCGAGTGAGACGACTAGACGCAGGTTGGCTTCCAATAGATGGGCGCGAGCAGCTTCACCTTCGCGGATAATCTGAGCGAGGTCACGCTTCTTGACCGCGGACAGACGCTTGCGGGTGGCGAGAACATGTTTCGCGTAGAGACCAGTTTCGATTTGCTTGGCGAGTTCGACTTCTTGCTCGGCGTTCAGCAGCGCGGTACGGCCGATGCCATTGAGATACACGCGTACCAAGTCAGCGGAGGGGGATTGCGCATCGAGATCTTGTTCGGTCATCGGCGGCCGCTTAGTGGCGGTCGGGGTTGGGCTAACTGACGTGCGAGACATTCGGCCTCCTCCATCGTGTGCGTTCTTAGTGGCTCAACGAGGAGGTGACGCGGAAAGTTCCCAGCGCGCGATCAGGTCTTATCGTCGCTGGCCGGAACGTGTTTCTCGAGGTCAACGTCGATCGCCGGCCCGTATGGCGTTGGGGTAACGGGAGAACTTCCCAGGGCTCGTGAGTCGGCAACGCGGTGATCGGCATGCAGGTAGTGCGCGACTTCGCCTCGTTTGCGCGGGGGCCGGTCGTTGGCGATCAGGACCGCGACCCAGGGCAACGGGATCGATACGGCGACGATCGCCAGGGCGATCCAACCGTTCTGCGTGATGTTGTAGGCGATACCCGCACCAACCAGCGCGGGGACGCGAATAGCCATGATCGTGAGGTACTTACGCACCCGTGCGCGATGCTGGTCATCGAGTCCGGTCGCGGCCCCGGTGATCAGAAACGTCTCGGGCGAATCCCGATGTCCGATACCTGAGTGGCCCATGTCTCCACTGTCCCACTTTCAGGTGATGAATGCACGGTCGGGGTCGGTGGCGTTGGTGGGGGATCGATCGTGCAGGATCGGTCGGGCAGAATAGGGATATGGGAACACAGACGATTGAACGCCCCGATGTCGACATCGACGATCTTCCAGACACCGACGCCACCGATTCGGACGACTCAGATCGCCCCAAGGTCTTCCACTACGTGAAGAAGAACAAGATCGCCGAAAGCGCGGTCATGGGAACTCACGTGGTGGCGCTGTGCGGAGAGGTTTTCCCGGTCACCCGTTCGGCCAAGCCGGGATCGCCGGTCTGCCCCAAGTGCAAGAAGATCTACTCGCGCATGAAAAAGGGCGAGTAGCTCGGCCCGTACCAGCGGCCTCAGTCACGACCCGGGCGGTCTTGGTCCAGCGTCTCTCCGTCGCTGTTCCGGGGGATGCGGGCTCGCGTCTTCTCTTCTCGGGCCGCGTCGCGAGCCGCCTGGCAGATGTCTGATCCCGCCGGTGATGTCGGCGGTGGTGTTGTGCACCCATTCTTTGACTTGATTGCTCGCTGCCGGTTTCGCTGGCCAGATGGACTGGATGGCCGCGTTGAACTCGGCGCCGAGGACGACGGCGAAACCGAGGAAGAAACAGAACAACAGGAACGCGATCGGAGTGGCCAGCGCACCGTAGGTGTAGCCCGACCGGGTGACCGCGGTCAGGTACAGACGCAGGATATAGCTGGCGATCCAGAACACAATTGCGGCGAGCACGGCCCCGGCGATGAGGCGATGCCAGGGGAGCGGGGTCGGCAGCGCGAGATGGTAAAGCGTGGTGAGCATCGCGACCAATAGCGCGGCCACGAGGGGGAAGTAGCCGACATCGATGAGGGTGGAGACGAACGACCCCCACGAACTTGGCACGATGCGCTGCAAATAGGTCGGCCCGACCGCGACAAGCGGTAACACGAACACGGCCGCGAATAAGAAGCCGATGTACAGAAACAGTGCAAAGAACCTCTGCCACACCGGGTTTCGGACTTCATGCTGACCATGCGCGTGAGCGATGGACGCCACGAAACAAGACACCGCCGCAGACCCGGCCCATAGCGATAACACGAAGGCGAGCGACACCACGCCGACCCGACCACGACCGAGGACGTCGTTGACCGTCGGTCCGATCAGATCGTTGACGACGCTCTCGGAGAAGGTGCGGTTGGCGAACGCGATGATCCGTTCGTGGATGACCGCCACCGTGTCCGGCCCGAACCATCCGCTGACGTAGCCGATACTGCCGAGCAAACCGAGCAATAGCGGTGGAAAAGACAGCGCCTGCCAGAAGGCAGCCTGTGCGGCCCACCCGATGATTCCGTCGTCGAATGCGCCAACGGTGGTCCGCCACACTAGTTTCGGCAGGTTGCGGAAGACGGGTTCGCGTGGAATGGGAACGGTTGGCGTCGAGTCCGGATCTACCGTGGAATCGGCGTCGGAGTCAGCGGCCGACGTCGTGGGGGTGGAATCAGCTCGATTCCGGCGGTCAGGTGGTCGACCGTCGGGCAATGGCGCCGGATTACGAGTGCGTGTAGTGATGCATCTAGCATCCACGATCGTGGCGACGCGCGTGTGCTCAGGTTCGCCGTGTCGTACAGGCCGGTTAGAATAGTGGTCGATTCTAGGGCAGGAGCGGAAGTCTTTCGTGAGCGAAAAACCAGCTGCTCCGGCGTTGCGAGCATGGCAGCGTCGGGCGTTGACCAAATACCTGTCGACCAAACCGCGTGATTTCTTAGCCGTCGCGACTCCCGGCGCCGGAAAGACCACGTTTGGTCTGCGGATTGCCGCTGAACTACTGGGTGATCGCACCGTGGACGCGATCACCGTCGTATGCCCAACCGAACACCTCAAACATCAATGGGCCGCGGCTGCGGCGCGTGTCGGCATCGCGCTCGACCCGAATTTCAGCAACTCGGTTGGGCAGACCAGCTCGGATTTCGACGGCGTCGTCCTGACCTACGCACAGGTCGCCTCACACCCGTCCAAGCATCGTGTGCGCACCGAGAACCGAAAAACTTTGGTAGTCCTCGACGAGATCCACCACGGCGGTGACGCTAAGTCATGGGGTGACGCGATCCGTGAAGCGTTCTCCGATGCGGAGCGCCGCCTCGCTCTGACTGGTACGCCGTTCCGGTCGGACGATTCGCAGATTCCGTTCGTTACCTATGAGGACGAAGCCGGCGGAGTCAAGCGATCCAAAGCCGACCACAGCTACGGCTACGCCGATGCACTTCGTGACGGCGTCGTGCGACCGGTCGTGTTCATGGCCTATTCGGGTCAGGCGAGTTGGCGAACCAGCGCAGGTGAGGAGTTCACCGCTCGACTCGGCGAGCCGTTGTCGGCCGAACACACCGCTCGAGCGTGGCGTACCGCCCTCGACCCACATGGCGACTGGATTCCGGCAGTGCTGGGTGCGGCCCACCGGCGGCTATTGCAAAAGCGGGCGTCGGGAATCACCGATGCCGGCGGACTGGTCATCGCGACCGATCAGTCAACCGCGCGAGACTATGCGGAATTGCTGACTGAGATCAGTGGTAAGCCGGTGACCTTGGTGCTCTCCGACGATCCCGGCTCCTCCGATCGTATTGAACAGTTCGCGGCGTCAGAAGATGAGTGGATGGTCGCGGTTCGCATGGTGTCTGAGGGCGTGGACGTCCCGAGGCTCGCGGTCGGGGTGTACGCGACCAGCGCATCGACGCCGCTCTATTTCGCGCAAGCCATCGGCCGCTTTGTCCGGTCGCGTCGCGTCGGCGAGACGGCCAGCGTATTCCTGCCGTCGGTTCCGGTGTTGCTTGGTCTGGCCAGCGAGATGGAAGCACAGCGCGATCACGTGCTCGGTAAACCACATCGGGAGTCGGATGGGCTCGACGATGCGCTTCTGGTCGACGCCAACAAGCGCAAAGACGAACCGGGTGAAGAGGAAGCGGCCTTCCAATCGCTGCACGCTGATGCAGAACTTGACCAGGTCATCTACGACGGCGCTTCCTTCGGGACGGCGACGATGGCCGGCAGCGACGAAGAGTCGGACTACCTCGGCCTGCCCGGCCTGCTCGATGCGAGTCAGGTCCGCGAATTACTCGCACGCAGGCAGGAAGAGCAACTCAATAACCGCAAGGTGGCATCGACCAACGGTCACCCGAACGGTGCCGTTCCCAAAGTCGCATCGACCGGCGCGAATCTCGGCGAACTACGACGTGAACTCAACTCGCTCGTCGCGCTGCACCACCATCGCACCGGAAAGCCGCACGGCATGGTGCACAACGAACTCCGTTCACGGCTCGGTGGTCCACCGACCGCCATGGCTACCGCCGATCAACTCACCGAGAGGATCAAGGCGCTGCGTGAGTGGCGCTGAAACGCCAGCAGCGCCCGGGATTCCGGGCGCTGCTGGGATGATGAGAGCTGATTTTAGGTAGTTACGAGTCCTAGACGAGTTCGGCGGCCGACTGGTCGACGGTCGCACCCAGTTCCGCGAGTCGAGCTTCGTGCTCGGTGAAGTGATGACGGCAGAAGAGCAACTCACCGCCGGACGGAAGGCTGGCCCGTACTTTTGCTGCGGCGCTGCAGCGATCGCAGCGGTCTGCGGCAGTCAGGGGCGTGAACACATCGGGGGTAGTGACAACAGATGACATGATTCCTCCGTCCCGGGCCAACACTGCCAGGTGTCGGTCCCAACGTGAGCGCCACATCTGGGTTGACGTGACTCTCTTACTCTGTCAGACGATCCGCGTTCATGTTTTGTTCCCGGGCCCCGGGTGTGTCATGTCACAGGGGGTCTTTGCTTTCGTTGGTCGCCAGCGGGCCGAGGTCGATTCGCGGGCATCCGCTTTCAGCAGTCGCAGCCGCAATCACAGCTATCGCAGCAGTTACAGCTGCTACAGCAGCCATCGTCCCCGCAGCAGTCGCAACAACTGTCGCAACTGCAGTCACAGGACTCTTCGAAGCAGCGGTCGCGCCACCGTTCCTTTTGCTCGTCGTTCGGGGCCGGCACGTCGGTCGGGTGGCCGAGGACTAGACCGTCAAAACCATCCGGCGGGCTGTGGGAAGCGCTGGTCGGCGCGGCGTCGAATACTCGATGGAATGCGCGGTGCATGCCTCCCAGGAGGGTCACGCGTAGTAGCCGATCGTCGTGCAGGGTGAGGTCGTCGAACCGTCGGACTACCGCCCGATAGAGCCGACGACAGTCTTCGCGTACCTGCTCGGTGGTGGTGCCGGTCTTCTCCAGCGGGTTGAAATCACCGCGGCCGACGTCGGTGGCGCGGTCGGTCACCGCGTCGATCAGATGGGCGAATGCGCCGAAGTCAGCGCCGATATCGGCCAGCGGGGCTCGGTTGGTTTCGACCCCGGCAAGGTCGGCACTGGCTGCGAATACCGCCGACGCCGAGCGTGCCGTGGGCGCCACAATAGCGTCCAATGACTGGCCGGTGAGTTCGGCCTGTGCCGACGCCGCCGGATCGGCGAGCAGGGCGTCGACGTCGACCACGGGTGCCACGCCACCGTCGGCCAAGGCGCGCCGTCGGAGCAACCCCGCGGCGCGGCCCGCGGTCCAGGAGTGCACGCGGCTCTGCGTGGCCAGTCCGTGCTCCCGTTCGGCGACGACGTCGGCGGCACGCGCGCTAGCTAATGTCAGTGAGGCCGTCGTGCCGAGTCGGATGCCCAAATCGGAGGCGTCGACGACGTCGGCGCGACGCATCGCGCGCAGCGGGCAGGGCCCGGCCGAGCGTAAGGAAGTGGTCGAATCTTGTTGTGCGGCAACAAGAATCGACAATACTACGGCGTCGGTATTGGTAATGGTGCGGTATGCCTGCCCATGATGATCGCGCAGAGACAGGCAGAGTCCGCAGAGGTGCGCGCGCCATTGGTCGCGTAAGTCGTCGTCGAGATGCGCCGTGCAGGGACGCAGAATGCCGAGCATGAGCAACAACAATAAACAACTCCGGCCACCGCGGACGGAGACCGGAGTTGTTTGTAGTTCAGTTGGATTACTAGTCCAGGTAGTCCCGCAGGACCTGCGAACGCGACGGATGCCGCAACTTGCTCATTGTCTTCGATTCGATCTGCCGAATCCGCTCACGAGTCACCCCGTACACCTGTCCAATCTCGTCGAGGGTGCGGGGCTGGCCGTCGGTGAGACCGAAGCGAAGTCGAACGACGCCTGCTTCACGTTCGGACAGCGTCTCCAACACGGACTGCAGTTGATCTTGCAGCAGGGTGAACGACACGGCGTCGACCGCGACAACAGCCTCGGAATCCTCGATGAAGTCGCCGAGCTGACTGTCACCTTCGTCGCCGATGGTCTGGTCGAGGGAAATCGGCTCACGCGCGTACTGCTGGATCTCCAGCACCTTTTCCGGCGTGATGTCCATTTCCTTGGCCAACTCCTCCGGAGTCGGCTCGCGACCGAGGTCCTGCAGGAGTTCACGCTGGATGCGGCCGAGCTTGTTGATCACCTCGACCATGTGCACCGGAATACGAATCGTGCGCGCCTGGTCGGCCATCGCGCGGGTGATGGCCTGCCGGATCCACCAGGTGGCATAGGTGGAGAACTTGTAGCCCTTGGTGTAGTCGAACTTCTCGACCGCACGGATCAGACCCAGGTTTCCCTCCTGGATGAGGTCGAGGAAGGCCATGCCGCGGCCGGTGTAGCGCTTGGCCAGCGAGACCACCAGGCGAAGGTTTGCTTCGAGTAGGTGGTTCTTGGCGCGGTTACCGTCGCGCGCGACCTCGCTGTAGAGGCGACGTTGGGCCGGGGGAAGTTTCTCGCCAGCCTCCATGATGCGGCGGATACGCTCGGCGGCGAACAGACCAGCCTCGATCCGCTTGGCGAGCTGCACTTCTTCCTCGGCGTTGAGAAGTGCGACCTTGCCGATCTGCTTGAGGTACGCGCGTACCGAGTCGGCCGACGCGGTGAGTTCGGCGTCTTTGCGAGCCTGGCGCAACGCCTCGGACTCTTCCTCGTCCCAGACGAAGTCGCCGGAGGCCTTGTCCGCTGCGGACGGCTCATCGGACTCTTCTTTGTCTTTATCTTTGGACTTGGAGCCAGCCTTGGCTGCCTTCGTCGTCTCGGCATCCTCGGTGTCGTCGTCGACGAGATCTTCGGACAGGTCGACGTCGACGTCGGCACCGCTGATGTCATCGATCGACGGTTCTTCGAGTTCACTCTGCTCGATAGCGTCCGAGTCGTTGACGGCGTCGGTGCCTTCGGCGGCCTTGGGCGCTGCTTTCTTGCTAGCGGCTTTGCGTGCCGGCGCTTTCTTCGCAGCAGCTTTGCGGGCTGGTGCCTTCTTGGCGGCGGCCTTTCGAGGCGCGCGCTTGGCAGGTGCCTTACGGGCGGTGGAGTTGTCACCGGTCGATGACTCGGTGGCAGCCGAGTCGGCGGTGTCGGTTTCCGCCGAACGGGTCTTGGAGGCAGCCACGTACAACCTTTCGGACGAGCAGATGGGGAGTCGCGCCGAGGGTCGGTGGACCACGCGGTGCGGGTGGGCTATTGGTGCGGATCGCACCGCTGACGAACATTGTAACGACACCTGAGAAAAGGTGAAGAAAAGCCCAGCTAGTGCGGTGTTGCGCGATCAACTCAGGCGGTCTGCGACCTCATTGGGCGGCCGGATCAGACCCGTAGATCGACATCGACGGCCATCGCCGCGCCGACGATCCCGGCGGTGTTCAACAACGTCGCCGGAACCACCGGAGTGTCATTGCTTAGCAACGGAATCCATTTATGCGACTTGCGGCTGATACCGCCGCCGGCGATGAATAACGCGGGGGAGAACAGCGCCTCATACGTACGCAACACTTCGGAGAGCTTTTCCGCCCACTTCTCATATGACCAGCCGTGGTCCTCCTTCACCTTCGACGATGCGCGGTGCTCGGCCTCCTTGCCGCGGACCTCGAGATGGCCGAGTTCGGTATTGGGGAGCAGTTGGCCGTGATAGAGAATCGCCGAGCCGATGCCGGTACCCAGTGTCAGGAAGATGACCACGCCGTCGACCTCGTTGGACGCTTGGCCGTAACGCGATTCCGCCATCCCGGCGGCGTCGGCGTCGTTGAGGACCGAGAGCGGCCGATCGCCGAGATGCCGGCGGAAGAGTTCGTAGACGTCGGTACCGATCCAGCCATGGTCGATATTCGCCGCGGTACGCGCGACGCCGCCTGCCACGACGGCGGGCAGTGTAATGCCGACTGACCCGGACCAGTCGAAATGGGCGACGACGTCGGCGATGCCCTGCGCGACCGCCTCCGGAGTCGCCGGCTGGGGCGTGAGCACTTTGAAGCGCTCACCGACGAGCTCGCCGGTGTCGAGATCGACGATGCCGCCTTTGATACCTGACCCACCGACGTCGATGCCGAAACTGCGTCGGCCGGGGCCAGTTGTGTTGTCTGTCATGGCTTGTCGAAGCCCTTTCCGTTTGCGGGTCGCACACTCGATGTGATCAGGCTAACGGCAAAGCCGGAGCGGTGAGCACCTCTCGCGGTGACACGTTATTCGACGGCGATGACACACTGGGAACGTGACCGAATCCAGACAGCTGCGCACCGACGCCGACGATCTCGCGCTCGTCGCTATCGAGCTCGCTCAAACCGCCGCCGCCCATGTCCGGCGACGTCGACCCGAATTATTCGGCAGCACAACGGTTTACGAGTCATCAGATACTGCGAGCGGCTCCGCTGCCGTGTCGACTAAATCGACGCCGACCGATCCGGTGACACTCGCCGACACCGAAACCGAGGCGTTGATCGCCGATCTGCTCGCGCAACACCGGCCGGGTGAGGAAATGCTCGGTGAGGAGGGCGGCGGATCGCGCGACATCCCCAGCGGCGTGCGCTGGGTGGTTGATCCAATCGATGGCACGGTCAACTTCATGTACGGGATTCCCGCGTATGCGGTTTCAGTCGCCGCACAGATCAACGGCGTTTCGGTAGCAGGCGCCGTCGTCGACGTGGCGCGGGAGATTACCTATGCGGCCGCTGCCGGAAGCGGGGCGTATCGGCACGCCGGCGGCCTGCGAGAGAGGTTGCGGGTCAGCGGTATTGACGATCCGTCACTGGCGCTGGTGGCGACCGGGTTTGCGTACGACCGACAGCGTCGCGCTCAGCAGGCGCAGATCATCGCGGCGCTGCTGCCCCGGATACGGGACATCCGCCGCGTCGGTGCCGCTGCGCTCGACCTCTGCATGGTGGCCAGTGGCGCGGTCGATGCGCATATCGAGCACGGATTGAGTCCGTGGGACTGGGCCGCCGGTGGCCTGATCGCCGCGGAGGCCGGCGCGGTGGTCACGCTGCCGCCCGCCAACTCGCGCGCCACCGACGGTCATCCGACGATCGCGCTGAGTCCCGGTGTGGCACAAGAAATGACGCGAGTGCTGGACGAGGTTGGTGCGCTCGTCGACCTACCCTCGCGATAGGTCAGCAACTGGCTGAGTGCACAGCCTTGACGAGTGAAGGATCGACTCCGGTCTTGGGGTCCTTGGGGTCGGCCGAGCGCAAAGCTTCGAGTGCCGCCTGGGCGTCTTGGCTCTGTTCGCGCGCTTTGTAGTTCTCACCGAGCGCGACGTCGATGCTGGTTCCAGCGCGGCCGTCGTCGACGAGTTGGGCGCAGGGGATGGCCAGCCATACCGCCGCGGCGCTGGCCTTGCCGGCCGGACCGAACCGAATCTGAGCGACGCAGTTGAGGTCCTGGTTGGGGTAGAGAGGGTCGTCACCGAAGGCCGAGTCAGGCGTCGGTGTGAACCCTTGCGCGATCAGGTCATCGGAGACTGTCCGTGCCGCGCCACGCGTGGTCGACGCGTTGAGCACGCGAACAGAGAATGTGGTGAGTGCCGCGGGGGCGACGGTGAGCATGTCGTCACGGGATGCCGCGGTGAGTTTTGGAGCCGCCGTCGACGTCGAGGCCGGGGCTGGTGTCGCGCCCGACGTCGTGGGGGTGGCGATCGTCGGCTGGTTGCAGTCCACCGCGACACTTTCGTCGTCGCCACTGCTTAGCACCACCGACCAGGCGACGACGCCGGCGAGCGCGAGTGCCGCAACCAGAATCAGGGCGGGTAGGGCGATACGGCGCCGAAATGGCCGTCCACGCCGGTCGGTCGCCCGACCCTGCGTAATGTTGCTCACCACGCGCTATGCACCTCATTCGCGGTCGATCCCCGGACATCTGAGACGAGTCGGCAGGGGTTGGTCGATATCCTCGACCACTCTAAGGGGTCCGATGTCCGCTCGGCCGTCAGTGCCACTCGTGTCGGCCCGAGATCAAGTCAGAGACACACGCGCCGACAACGATGTTGACCGCATGTCTACAGTGGGCTATATTGTGGCGCGCCCGGTCCGGGAGAAACGGCCCAGCAATACTTCCGTTCTGTGATGAATGTCACTGGAATGGCCCACGATCGGCGGCAACAAATGTAGGGGTAGTGGCGTTGTAACACCGACCGATGCGCGTAACCACGGCTCATCGGTGCAGCACAACGACACCCGGCCACGAGTTGGAATGTGGCGTTGAACACGCGGCGACAGACTGCGTGATGACAATGAATAAGGCGGGAATATGGCTACTGACTACGATGCTCCGCGTCGCACCGAATCTGAAGAGATCGGTGAGGATTCGCTGGAGGAACTGAAGGCCCGCCGTAGTGAAGCCCAGTCGTCGTCGGTTGACGTCGACGAGGGTGACACCGCGGAATCCTTCGAGCTACCCGGTGCCGACCTCTCCGGAGAAGAACTGTCGGTGCGGGTCGTGCCGAAGCAAGCAGACGAATTCACCTGTACGAGTTGCTTTCTCGTATACCACCGCAGCCGTCTCGATCACGAGAACGGCAGCGAGATGATTTGTGTTGATTGCGCCTAATCGGCGCGACCGTGCGATGGCGGCAGGCTAGCGGGTACTCCGCTAGTTTCTGCCGCGTTTATTCTTCCGGCGCTGATGCCGCGGCCTCGACCTGTTTGGTGAGCGTCGTTTCGGTGTATCGAATCGCTTGTCCGACAACAGGTTCGATGATCGCGGCCAGTGCGCGCCCGGCCAGCCCGCCGGGCAGGTTATAGGCGAATTCGACATCGACGGCCGTGCGGCCGCCCTCGGCATCGGCGAAACGCCAGGTGGTTCCGGCGCTGATACCGTCGATTGATTCCAACTTTATGAGTTCGTTCTCCACCCATTCGGTGGTCCGCAAAGTGCTGTGCAGCGACTTGGGTCCGATTTTCATTGTGGCGTCGAAGGTCGAGTCGAGGCCTTCGGTCTGCTCCGTGAGTGGAGTGAACTTGGTGACGCCGAACATCCACGTCGGGACGCTCCTGTAGTTGTTGACGTGAGCGAAGGCGAGTTCACGCGGTGCGTTGGCGACTACCTGACGTCTGATGACTGTCATGCTGGGCTCCTCGGCGGTCGGGTTGTCGCGCGATACGCGAGTAGGGAAGTTTGTGGCCAAGAATGCCAGATGCACGGTGGCACGGTCACTTTGGTTGCCGGGGACGTCAGTCCGACTCGGACTTCTTCGAAACCGCTTGATGACGTGCGTCGGTGAGATCAAGGGCGGCGAGAACTTGCTCGGGATGCCTGGTGGATACCAGCCAATAGGGTGTTGGATCGTCTGGATCGTCGAGCACCAACAGCACCATCTGCTTTACCCAGGCTCGGTGCATCAGATATGCCGCCGGATCTAATTGACGCCCAAGCGCGGCGCTCTTGGCCGTCGGGGGAACCGACGCCGCACGGTCGATGACCGACCGTGGCAGGGTCGCCTTGTCGGCGATCAACTCACCGTCGGAGGTGACGCGGATGCGAATTCGTCCCATCGACCACAGCAACCAGCCGATGACTACCGCGAACACCACATAGCCAGCGATGCTCCACAGGGCGCCGTGTGCGGCTAGGGAGACCTCGTAGCCGAGAACTCCGGTGACGACCGCGCCGGCGAGCCACCACCAGGCGGGCACATACAAGCGCTCTGAATAGACGTAGGACGGAGCCGGATTACCGGCCGCGCCGGACGGCGTTTGCGGGGATGACACTCGACCCAGCGTAGTCTGCGGGGGTGTCCAGCGAAATTTCACCGCAGTCGACCACCAACGTACTTCGCGTCAAGCGACTCGATCGCGATCTGCCGATGCCGGTACGTGCGCACCCGGGCGATGCCGGCGTTGACCTATTCTCGACGATCGATTTCGAATTGGCCCCGGGCCGTCGACAGTTGGTCGGCACGGGTATCGCCATTGCCTTACCGGTCGGCACGGTCGGCCTTATCCATCCGCGGTCGGGGTTAGCGGCGCGAACGGGACTGTCCATTGTCAACACGCCGGGGACCGTGGACGCGGGTTATCGAGGCGAAATTAAGGTTTGCTTGATTAATCTCGATCGCGACGAGTCCATTGCCATCGCGCGCGGCGACCGCATCGCACAGTTGATCGTCCAGCGCGTGGAGTTACCCGACCTCGTTGAAATCGACGAACTTGACGAGACCAGCCGCGGTGCGGGCGGCTATGGCTCCAGCGGAGGGCACGCGCGCCTGCATGAGGGCGCGGTTTCCCCAGGGGCCTGAACCAAGGAGGCAACAGCACAGATGGCAGGAATCCGCAGCGGCAAGGCTGATCAGCCGCAGACGTATACGCTCGGCGACGCCGCTGGCCCATATGACATCGAGTCGCTGACCAACACCGACGAAGAACTCGCCCAATCACACCTCGATCTGGGATCGGTGCTGGTGCCGGTGGTTGAGGGGGGACAGGTCAGCGTCGAAATGACCATTGACCATCAACCTGAAGCCGTCTATCTGATCACGCCGATCGGCCGCATCACGGTGGCGGCATATGCGGCGCCGAAATCCCCCGGCCAATGGCGTGAGGTAGTCCGTGAGCTGGCGGAATCGATTCGCTCGGAGGGCGCGGCGACTCGCGTCGAAGATGGCCATTGGGGTCGGGAGATTGTTGCCGAAGTGCCCGGTGAAGTGCATCGTTTCCTCGGCGTCGACGGCCCGCGCTGGATGTTGCGCTGCATCGCCAGCGGTCCGGCGGAACACGGCGAGCATCTGGCCCAACTATCCCGCGCGGTATTGGCCGAGACCGTGGTCCGGCGCGGGTCGGACCCGTTCCCGCCGCGTGAGCCGCTGCCTGTCGTGCTCCCGCAGATCCTGGCCGAGCAGGTCGCTTCCGCACAGCAGGAAATGGCTACCGGCGGGGCATTCGCTCCGGACAATCTGCCGCCCGGAGTGGAAGTGGCGGACACACTCGGCAACGCCGACGATCCCGGCGTCGAATTGGGTGACGCTGCTCCCGCCGAGGTTGACGCACCCCCGAGGTCGGGTTCGGCGTTGCAGCAGTTGCGTCAGCCTAAGCCATAGGACGAGCTGACCGGGTCAGCTCCAGCCATCCTCGCGCGCAGTTATCGCCCAGCAGCGCCGCGTTGGTTCCCCATTCCGTCAAAGTCACTTCGCGAAGTGCCGTGTGCGGCGCGGCCGACGCCCAACTGCGGCCGACGCCGACCGGATGGATGGGATCGTCGGTGGCCACCGTGATCGCCAGCGGTACATCCAGACCGGCCAGTTCAGCCAGAGTCGGACCAACGAATGACGCCGCGGCGTCCAGCTGGTCGAGCAGATCTGGGTACAGCCGCCGCCATGAACGGGTCAACTCGTCTGCCAGCCAGCCGGGGCTGCCAGCGACCATCGCTTCGACGGTGGCGTTGAGTCCGTCGCGTCGTAATGCCGACGCGGTCGCCAAGGCTGATGCCGCGGCGACGCTCTCGCCCGGATCACCGGTCCACGGCGGTAATGCGGCCAGGACTCCGGCGCAGGTCGGCGTGTTGCGCAGCGCCCACGAGGTGGCAATACTCGCGCCAATGGACACACCGCCGACCAGAATTCTGCGGTGTGTGCGTACTGCGTCGGCGAGCCCGTCGAGATAACCGCCGACGAGATTCGCCGTGGGCTCCAGAGCGATCAGATCGATGCCGAGAGTCGACGCGGCACGCCCGAAGGCACGACGAACGTAGTCGGCGTCGGAGCCGGTGCCGGGCATCGCGACCAGCGCTCGGGCGGGTGGGTAGGCAGCCATGTCAACTGATGATGCCCCGCCCGGTGGAGTCGTCGTGCGGCGAGGTCTACAGTGGCCGATAGGAGTGCCGGTAAGCCCATCGCGTACTCAACGAACTACGAACTGATCGCCCGGGGAGGGTGGGATGGCTGCAACTGGTTATCTGAAGCGTCTGACGCGGAAATTGGTCGAGGATCTCGACACCGCGGACGCTGAGGAAATCGCATCTCAATCGCGTGCGCGCGGTGCGCAATGTGCATCGGAATGTACGCGTGGCGAAGAAGTCAATATCCACGGGGAATTGCGTTCGGTACAGACCTGCTCGAAGGCCGCACATACCGGCGTGAAAGCGGAGTTCTTCGACGGCACCGATACTGTTCTCCTGAAGTGGTTGGGACGCAACAGAATTCCGGGGATTGAGCCGGGTCGCAAGTTGACCGTTCGGGGGCGGTTGGCGCAACAAGACGGCGAGAAAGTCATCTACAACCCGTACTACGAGCTTGATGGTGCCGACGAGTAAGGAACCGGGGCCCACCGAGCACGACACCGATCACACCGAGTCTGTCGACGATGCCGCACGCCCTGCCGCCGACGAACCCGCGCGGGAGACAGCCACCCTGCTGGAGCAGATGGGCGGCGTCTCCGGACTGATCTACTCGACGCTTCCAGTCGTCGTTTTCGTGCCGGCTAATATGGCCTTCGGTCTGACCGGCGCCATCATCGCCGCGCTGGTGTGCGCGGTAGTGATATTCGCCATTCGGCTGGTACGTCGCGAGCCCTTGAATCCCGCTATTTCGGGCTTGTTGGGTGTGGCTATCTGCGCGTTCATCGCGCACCGAACCGGCGATGCGAAGGGCTATTTCTTATTCGGCATCTGGACCATGCTCGCCTACGCCGGCGTCTTTGTTCTGTCGATCCTGCTGCGGTGGCCGCTGGTCGGTGTCGCGTGGAATGCGATCAACGGCAATGGCCACGCGTGGCGTAAACATCGCCCGACGTTATTGGCCTACGACCTTGCCACCGCATTGTGGGCGGTTGTCTTCGGTGCCCGCTATATCGTGCAGTCCTCGCTCTATGACACCAGTCACACTGGTTGGCTGGCGGTCGCGAGAATTGGCATGGGATGGCCGCTGACCGCTGCGGCGGTTCTGGGCACAGTACTGCTCGTCCGGCGTGCGGAACGGGACGAGCGTGAACTTGTCGAGGTAGAGCCCGACGTCGAAGAAGCGCCGGGCCTCAACGCAGAGCCGAGCCTCAAAGCTGAGCCCAGCACCAAGGCTAACCCCACTAACAAACCCGGGCCCGACATCAAGGCCGGCTCTTAGCGAGTTGGTGTTAGCCCGAGTTTCGGTGCCTAACCCAGTTCCATCGCGGTATGCAGCTCGGCTTCGGCTTCGACCGGGGCGATAAACACCAACTCGTCGCCGCCTTCGATCGGATCGTCGGATTGCGGCACGATCACCCGTCCTCCGCGCAGAATCGTCACCAGCGCAGCGTCGCGGGGCAGCTTGAGCTTGCCGACCGGGCGCCCGGCGAGCGGGGTGTTGTCGGGCAGGGTGAGTTCGACGAGATTTGCCTGACCTTGGCGAAATGTCATGAGCCGCACCAAGTCTCCGACCGAGACCGCCTCTTCGACCAATGAGGCAAGTATTCGTGGGGTCGATACCGCGACGTCGACGCCCCACTCCTCGCCGAAAAGCCATTCGTTACGCGGGTCGTTGACGCGTGCGACAACACGGTTGACCGCGAATTCGGTTTTGGCGAGCAGACTGATCACCAAGTTGGCTTTGTCGTCGCCAGTAGCCGCGATCATGACGTCGTAGCTTTGCAAGTCGGCCTGCTCGAGATTGGATAGCTCGCACGCATCGCCAAGCAGCCATTGCGCCCCGTCTACCGAACTCTCGTCGATGTGGCCGCGGTCGCGCTCGATCAGAGTGATCTCGTGGGAGTTGACCAGTAGCTCACGGGCGATCGAACGCCCGACGGCGCCTGCTCCGGCGATGGCAACTTTCATCGACTTCCCACCTGTTCTGTTGTCGCTGCGTCGGCGGACGTCGGATTAATCGTCATTCGGTGGTCTCTCGCGGTGCCGCGGCGAGTGCGCGGGCGTTGGCTACGTTGTCGGTCAGCACGGCGGCAAAGATCAGGTCGTCCTGCTGCAGGACCGTTTTGACGTCGGGCAGGATGGTTCGGCCGACGCGTTCGAGGAATGACACGCGGGCGCCGGTCAGCTCCTGGAACTTGCCGACCGAGGTGCCGATCCACGATTCATGGATGTCGAGTCGAATGATCACCAGGGCTCCGGAAGGGTCGCGCCACTCAGCGGTCGTCGATGTTTCGCCAAGTTCGGACACGAATCGTTCGGTGGTCCACGGGACGGTCGCAACCGTCGAAATACCAAGGCGCTCATAGACTTCCGCGCGCCGAGCATCGTAGATCCGAGCCACGACACGTTCTACGCCGAAAGTTTCGCGGGCAACGCGCGCGGAAATGATGTTCGAATTGTCGCCCGACGACACTGCCGCGAACGCATCTGCCGACTCGATACCCGCGCGGATGAGGATGTCTCGGTCGAATCCAACACCGCGCACCTTGGTACCGGTGAATTGCGGGCTCAGACGGGCAAACGCGACCTCGTCTCGATCGATGATCGCAACCGAATGACCACGCTTTTGCATTGCCATGGCCAGCGACGAACCGACGCGGCCGCACCCCATGATGACTACCTGCACGCCATGACCGTACCCGATTGATGTGCCGGGCAGTGGGGATGTCTGCGCAGTGCCCGTCCTGCCCGATCTGAGCGGTTGCTGTCGACGAATGTCGATTGTCGACCGGGGTGGCGATGGCGGTGCGGTTGCGTAGGCCCTAATGTTTGCTGGGTGTCCACACTCTCCACGGTGTCGGTAGCGACCAAGCGGTTGCTGCTCGGACGTCCGTTCCGCAGTGACAAACTCGGTCATACGTTGCTGCCTAAACGTATCGCGTTGCCGGTCTTCGCGTCCGACGCGATGTCGTCGGTGGCGTACGCCCCGCAGGAAATCTTCCTGGTCCTTTCGGTAGCCGGGCTGTCTGCCTTCGTCTATGCGCCGTGGGTGGCGGTAGCGGTGGCACTTGTGATGGTTGTCGTCGTCGCCAGTTATCGCCAGAATGTGCACGCGTATCCGTCCGGCGGTGGTGACTACGAGGTGGCGACGGTCAATCTGGGGCCTAACGCCGGCCTCACCGTGGGTAGCGCGCTACTCGTCGACTATGTGCTCACCGTGGCGGTGTCGATCTCGTCGGCGATGGAGAATATCGGCTCGACGTCGTCGCTCGTGCACGACAACAAGGTCTTCTTCTCCGTTCTCGCAATCGCGCTGCTCGCGGCGGTTAACCTGCGCGGCATCAAGGAATCCGGTGCGCTGCTTGCCATTCCGACCTATCTGTTCATCGTGAGTGTCGCGGTGATGTTGATCTGGGGCGCGATCGACGTGGTTCTGAATCGGCCGATAGAGGCGGAGAGCGCGGGCTTCGAGTTGCGTGCCGAAGACAGTCATCTTGTCGGGTTGGCATTTGTGTTCTTACTCGCTAGATCATTCTCTTCGGGCTGTGCCGCATTGACCGGTGTCGAGGCGATAAGTAACGGCGTACCGGCCTTCCGTAAACCTAAGTCACGTAACGCTGCGACCACGCTGCTCTTGCTCGGCGGTTTCTCAATCGTTTTGCTATTGGGGCTGGTTCTGATGGCGCAGGAGGCCGGGGTCAAATACGTCGCCGATCCCGCAAAGGATCTGATCGGAGCGCCGGACGGCTACCAGCAGAAGTCCATGATCGCGCAGTTGGCGCATGCGATCTTCGGTGGATTCACCCCGGCGTTCTATGTTGTCGCCGTTGCCACGGCGCTTATCTTGATGCTCGCCGCGAATACCGCGTTCAACGGATTCCCGGTGTTGGGTTCGGTGCTCGCCCAGGATCGATACCTGCCGCGTCAGATGCACACTCGTGGCGATCGATTGGCGTTCAGCAACGGAATTGTCTTCCTGGCCGTCGCGGCGATCATCTTTGTCGTGGCATTCGGCGCGGAAGTAACCGCCCTAATTCAGCTCTACATCGTCGGAGTGTTTGTCTCCTTCACACTCAGCCAGACAGGCATGGTTCGGCACTGGACGCGACATCTGCGGACCGAGACCGATCCACGTGCGCGCAAGCGCATGTACCGCTCCCGGATCATCAACGCGATCGGGCTGGTGATGACCGCGACCGTGTTGGTGATTGTGTTGATCACCAAATTCGCGGCCGGTGCCTGGATCGCGATTGTCGCGATGGTGATTCTGTTCGTCATTATGAAGCTGATCCACCATCACTACGCGACGGTTCAGATCGAACTGGACTCGACCGAAGACGACGAGGTATTACCGAGTCGTACTCACTCGGTTGTGCTGGTGTCGACGCTGCACCTGGCAACCAAACGAGCCATACGATACGCACGTGCGACCCGGCCGGACACGCTGGAAGCGATCACCGTCAACGTCGACGACCGCGATACCCGAAAGCTGGTGTCGCAGTGGGAGGCTAGCGATATCACCGTGCCGCTCAAGGTGATCGCATCGCCCTACCGGGAGATCACGCGGCCGGTCATCGACTATGTCCGGCGCGTGCGCCGGGAGTCGCCGCGTGACGTCATCACTGTCTTCATCCCGGAGTATGTCGTCGGACATTGGTGGGAGCAGATTCTGCACAACCAGTCCGCGCTGCGCCTCAAGGGACGATTGTTGTTCGAGCCCGGGGTGATGGTGACATCGGTGCCGTGGCAGTTGACTTCGTCGGATCGGCGAAAGAACCACGATGCCGTCTACACCGCGCCGGGCGACGTGCGTCGGGCCCTCGGCGATACCTCCGACAACCGGTGAGCGACGCGGTGCCGACGCGGCCGGGCGCGTGGTCGGAACGCGAGGTGGAACTCACGCTGGACCGCCTCGCACATGGTGGCGCGGGAGTTGGGCGAGTCGACGGACGGGTGGTGTTCGTGCGGGGTGGTCTTCCCGGCGAACGCGTTCGTGCCGTCGTCGTCGACGATCGCAAGCCGTCGTTCTGCCACGCGGACGCAATCGAGATTCTTGAGCCGAGTCCACATCGCATCGAGCCTGCGTGTCCGGCCGCGGCGGCCGGTGCCGGGTGCTGCGACCTGTCGTATGTGACGCTCGATCATGGGCGTGAACTGAAATCGCAGGTGCTCGCCGACACGTTGACGCGGGTGGGCCGGCTGCCCGACGTCGAGGTTCGGGTGGAGTCGCTGAGTGAACCCGATGAGGGTCTGTACGCCGGTCCCGACGCGGGCTCGCAGTGGCGGGTACGCGCGCGGTTGAGCGTCGACGGTGAAGGTCATCCCGGTTTTCATCGGCATCGCGACGCCGCGATTGTGACCGAGCCGTGTATCGCATTGCATCGACAGATGTATTCGACCGTTCACGAGCACCGGTATCAGCCGGGGAGCGAAGTCGTCGTGGTGCGAGATGGACGTGAGCAGGTGCATGTTGTCGAGCTGGCGCCCGCTCCGCGAGGCGATGTTCCGCGACGTGCGGGCGGGCAGCGACGTGCGCAAGCGCAACGGCATCGCGCGCGGGCAGAACGTCGGATGACGCATTTGGTCGCGGGGTCGTCGACGGCGTCGTTCATCGTTGGTTCGCGTGAGTGGCGAATTCCGTCGACTGGCTTTTGGCAGGCACATCGCCGAGCGCCGCAGGTCTATTCCGACGCGGTCGTCGAGTTGGTATCCGAGTACCGGGGTTTGGCCGGTGGTATGACGCTCTGGGATCTCTATGGCGGCGTCGGGGTGTTCACCGCTGCGCTCGTCGACGCCGCGGCCTCGAGCGGCGCCGAACTGGGACAGGCGCATGTGGTCGACACCGATGCCACCGCACTCGACGCGGCGACGGTCACGCTGGGTGATCGGGGAGTCAGCGTCCATCGAGGAGCGACGCAGGCGGTAGCGGGGACATTGCCCGCGCCAGATGTCGTTGTGCTCGACCCTCCACGCAGCGGCGCGGGCCGCGATGTAGTGGCGACGGTTGCCGCGGCCGCTCCCGATGTCGTCGTGCACGTTGGGTGCGATGCAGCCGCGTTCGCGCGGGACTTGGGTCTCTTCGTCGAGCACGGGTACCGGGTGGTGGAGGTCCGCGGGTTCGATGCGTTCCCGCGGACGCATCACGTCGAGGCGATCGCGGCACTGGTTCGGGTGTCTGGTTGATCACCTTCGGGCTTTAACCACCGACGGATGCGTGAGGTCGGGTTAGGTGAGTCCGTAGACTGACCGAAGACTAAACGGTGACGCGAGCGCGGCTGTGCGTCGTGGTGACGAGTGGACCGCCGGCCCGGACGTTGGGCAGGGGTGGGACCGATGAGGAGGATGGCGATGAGGGTGCTGGACAGGATCAGCTCTCCGGCGGATCTGGTTGGGCTGGACCAGCGGGAAATGGCCGAGTTAGCCCGCGAGATCCGAGAATTCCTCATCGAGAAGGTCTCCGCGAGTGGCGGACATCTTGGCCCCAATCTCGGTGTAGTGGAATTGACGCTCGCGATCCATCGGGTTTTCGACTCGCCGCATGACCCGGTCATCTTCGACACCGGCCATCAGTGTTACGTGCACAAGATCATCACCGGACGTCGGGATGGCTTCGATCAGCTTCGTCAGCGTGGGGGACTGACCGGCTATCAGGAGCGCGCCGAGAGTCCGCACGATTGGGTCGAATCCTCACATG
>NZ_BAEH01000043.1 GCF_000241305.1 Gordonia effusa NBRC 100432 | reverse complement strand
GACACCGAATGTATCGTGGGCGATATTGTGATTCTCACCGCCCAGGAGCAGATCACGGCCGTCGCACCGGCGGCCGATGTCGCCCTGACCGATCTCGTGGCAGCGGCAACCAATGCGGACCCGGCAGCGCAAGCGCTACAGAATCCAGCAGCGCAAGCGCAGGGGCCCGGTCTCACTTTTGGCGAGCTGTCGGCGATGGTCACCGCGATGGCCGCCGCGCTGCCTGGATCGGATGCCGATGCCGCGCTTACGATGGCATTGATGAGTACCGTGCCCGGCCTCGCAGCGGGTGGTCCGGCCGCGCTCGACGAAGCTCTGGGCAGCTTGCGATCCAATGCCGCCGCAGTTACTGGAATGTCCGTCGACTTGCGAGAAGGAAATAATCGAACGTGACCGCTGTCGATTCTGGAGCTGCTGATCTTTCGCGTGGCTGGGGTGAGAATCCGTCGACCTTAGATTTGATCGCGTTCGCCGCGGCGACGACTCCGCATGCCGTCGCGTTCACCGGCGCGTCCGGTCCGGTGCCGTTCGGGCAACTGCACGCTCAAACATCGATGACCGCTGGAGTGTTCGCCGCTCAAGGCATGGACACCGAAGCCGCTGTCGGAGCCAGCATCACCGGACAACTCGACAACGCGGGAAAGTCACCGGAACAGATCGCGACGGGTATGCGGGGTGCGCTCGGACAGATCCGCGCTGCCGCATTCGAATTGGCCGGCAGCACCGACCTCGGGTCGCTATCTGGGCTGTTCCGTTCTGCCGCATACCGATTCGGCACTCGAACCGCACTTACCGACCTACGTGGCGCCTCGCTTACCTACGCTGAGCTCGATACTCGGTCGACGAGCCTGGCCGCGGGTCTGATCGCCGCGGGCGCGGGTCCCGAACGCCTCGTCGGTGTGGCACTCGATCGCGATGCCGACCTGATCGTCGCGCTGCTCGGCATCATCAAGTCGGGGGCGGCGTACCTGCCACTGGACCGGTCGCATCCGCTCGACCGGCTCACCGCGATTGTCGATGACGCGAAACCGCTTGCGGTACTTACCGATCAGGACACCGCCGTCGCCTGGGCAAGCTTGAACGCGCCGATGGCCACCATGGCCGACATCGCCGAGCGGGGCAGTGCCGGCGATGTCGCGGCCATCCCGGCCAGGATCGATCCGGCGCATCCGGCCTATGTTATGTACACCTCGGGTTCCACCGGCAAACCCAAGGGCGTTGTGGTGACCCATGCCGATGTCGTCACGCTGCTCTCGGCGATGGGGCGCGAATACGACTTCGGTTGCGAAGACGTCTGGACGATGTTCCAGTCCTATGCGTTTGACGTGTCGGTCGGTGAGATTTGGGTATCGCTCGCCTTCGGCGGTCGTCTGGTGGTGCTCGACTACTTCACCACTCGCTCGCCGGGGGATTTCGTGGAAGTCCTCGAGCGTGAGCAAGTCACCGTCGTGAACCTGACGCCGTCGGCGTTCTATCAACTCGCGGGTGCGGTGCGCGCACCGGCCGGGCGACATTCGACGCCGCCGGGACGTCTCGCGCAGTCGATCCGGTACATGATCTTCGTCGGCGAAGCACTCGACTTCGAGCAGGTGCGCCGTTGGCACGCCGATCGTCGCAGCCAGGACGGCAACGACGGTCCGCAGCTCAACAACATGTACGGGCCGACCGAGGCGACGGTATACATGACGCGCCGGATTCTTACCCCGGAGTTCGTCGCCGCGACGCTCGCCAGTGATGTCGGAATGCCGCTGGAGGGCACGCGGACCTATGTCCTCGACAGTCGGCTGGCGAAAGTGCCCGACGGCGTGCCCGGTGATTTATATATCGCCGGCGATCAATTGGCGCGCGGTTACGCGGGCCGATTCGCCCTCAACGCAACGCGTTTCGTCGCCGACCCATTCGACGACAGCGGCCGACGGATGTATCAGACCGGCGATGTGGCGATCGTTCGCAACGGATCTCTGGAATTCCTCGGCCGCAGTGACGGACAGGTCAAAGTCCGCGGTTTTCGTATCGAGCTCGGCGAGGTCGAAGCCGCGCTACTCGCCGCGCCCGGGGTCAACGCGGCTGCCGCGACCACCTACCAGCGCGACGACGATGTGGTCCAGTTGGTCGGATACGTCGTCGGTGTCGGTGCCGACGGAGCGGGTCTGGATATCGCCAAGGTACGGGCTGCCGCCGGTGCGAAGGTACCCGACTATATGGTGCCCGACATCATCATGTCGCTCGATCAGTTGCCGCTGAACGTCAACGGCAAGCTGGACCGAAAAGCGTTGCCGCGACCGGTTATTGCGGCAACCGCCGAGTTCGTCGCCCCTCGCGGGCATGCCGAAACGGTTATCGCCGGAATCTTCGCCGAGGTGCTTGGCATCGAGACCATCTCGGCAGTCGAGTCGGTATTCGACGTCGGCGGGAATTCTCTTCTCGCGGCACGGATCGTCGGGCGGGCCTGTGAAGAACTCGGCGTCGAACTCAATCTCCGCGACCTGTTCGAGGCGCCGACCGTGCGCGGTTTCGCCGAGCGGGCCGGGAGTGTCGAGGCAGGATTGCCGCCGATCATCGCGTCCAGCCCGCGGCCGGACCGGATTCCGCTGTCCTTCGCCCAGTCGCGCATGTGGTTTATCAACCAGTTCGATCCCACCGAATCGACCTACAACATTCCGGCACTACTCCGGTTGACCGGGGACCTCGATGTCGAGGCGTTGCGGATGGCCGTCGCGGATGCGGTCATCCGCCACGAGGTGTTGCGAACCACGTTCCCGGCCAAGGATGGAACACCGGTCCAGATCATCGATTCCGCGGAATCGGTTGACCGACAGCTTGATTGGCAGATCACCGATTCGCGCGACGACATCGTCGCCGCGGTTGCCGGCGGATTCGACGTCACGGCCCAGTGGCCGATCCGGGCCCGGCTGCTCACCGAGGAGCCCGGCAGTTATGTCTTCGCTCTGGTGGCGCATCACATCGCCACCGACGGCGAATCGATGTTGCCGTTGATCGCCGACATCGTGACCGCCTATACCGCGCGGGCACAGGGGGTCGCGCCGGAATTCCCTCCGCTGGCAGTGCAATTCGCCGACTACGCTCTGTGGCAGCATGATGTGCTCGGCTCCGCCGATGACGTGGAATCGGTTATCGGCAAACAACTCTCGTACTGGCTCGCGCAGCTAGGCGGTCTACCCGAACGGCTCGATCTCCCGGCCGACCGACCGCGTCCCCGGGCGGCATCGCATACCGGCGCGCAACTGGCCTTCGACATTCCCGCTCAGGTTGGCGATCGTATCGCCGCGGTGGCACGTGACACCGGCACGACCGCGTTCATGGTTACCCACGCGGCGTTCGCGGTGTTGCTGGCGCGGATGACCGCGACCGATGACATCGCTATCGCCACACCGATCGCGGGACGTGGTCAGGCCGCCCTCGACCATCTGGTCGGAATGTTCGTGAACACCTTGGTGTTACGCACCCCGGTTGATATCACGGAGTCGTTCGCCGACCTGTTGTCGCGCGTCCGCACCACTGATCTCGACGCCTTTGCACACGCCGATGTGCCCTTCGAGAGCATCGTCGACGCCATCGACCCGGTGCGGTCGGAAGCATTCGCGCCGCTGGCACAGGTGATGCTCTCCTTCGATCCGGCGGCATCGGCACAGCGACTAGGGATGTCGGTCGCGGGTGTCGAGTTCGAGCAGATCGACGCGCCGGTGGTACCCGCGCAATTGGACATCTCGGCGATCATTCGGTCCGGTGGCTCGGGACAGCCGTGGACCGGCACCCTGGTCTACGCCACCGACCTGTTTGATGAATCGACCATCGCCGGACTCGCCGACGCCTTCGTCCGGGTTCTGGGCGAGTTGACGGCAGACCCCTCGGCGGTGGTCGGCGATGTGCCATTGGCATCGGCACAGACACGCACCGAAGCACTCACGCGTTCACGCGGTCCGGTCGTGTCCGTGCCGCCAGCTCTATTGGGCGATGCCCTCCCGACGCGGGTCGCGCAGGCGCCCGATGCGGTTGCGCTCATTTTCGGCGAGCGTGAAATTACGTACGCCGAATTCGGCGCGCGGGTGAATCAGCTTGCGCATCAGCTCATCTCGATCGGGGTAGGACCCGAGGTCGCGGTCGGTGTGGCGATCGACCGCAGTGTGGAGATGATGGTCGCGATACACGCCGTGGTCGCCGCTGGCGGACACTATGTCCCCATCGATACCTCCGCTCCACCCGAGCGGGTGCGCTATATGACGGCCACCGCGTGCGCGAACACGATCTTGGTGGCCGCGGCGATACCGCCAGCGGTCGACGGTCTCGACGCCGTCCGGCTGATCACGGTCGATGCCACGAGTGTGCCTATCGAGTCCGTCCCGGTGACCGACGCGGAGCGGATCGCGCCGCTGCGTCCCGAACACGCGGCCTACACGCTGTTCACCTCGGGATCCACCGGACGCCCCAAAGGCGTTACCGTCACCCATGCCGCGATAGTCAACCGCATGGCGTGGATGCGAGACGGATACGGCCTGTCGGCTACCGATGTGTTCCTGCAGAAGACGCCGTATACATTCGACGTCTCGGTCTGGGAGTTGTTCCTGCCGCTGTCTATCGGCGCGAGTGTGGTTGTTGCCGCTCCCGACGCGCACCGCGATCCATCCCACGTCGCTGATCTCGTTGTGACACATTCGGTTTCGGTCATCCACTTCGTTCCGTCGATGCTTTCGGTCTTTGTCGATGTGCTCGGCGAGCGCCTGTCGGATCTCATCAGTCTCCGGCGCGTGTTCGCCTCGGGTGAGGCGCTCACCAGCGGCCCGGCCGGTGAGCTGATCCGAGCGAACAGTGCTGCCTCGGTGGTCAACCTGTACGGGCCGACCGAGGCCGCGGTCGACGTGACCGAATACACCGTGCGACCCGGTGACCTCTCCGTCCCGATCGGTGAACCGGTATGGAATACAACGACTTTGGTTCTCGACGCGCGTCTGCGGCCGGTGCCCGCTGATGTACCCGGCGAGCTATATCTCGGTGGAGTCCAGCTGGCGCGCGGCTACGCCTCACGGGGCGATCTGACCGCTGACCGTTTCGTGGCCGACCCATACTCGACCGCCGGCGAGCGGTTGTATCGCACCGGCGATCTGGTGCGGTGGAATACTTCCGGTCAGATCGAATACCTGGGCCGCACCGACTTTCAGGTCAAATTGCGTGGCCAGCGGATCGAGTTGGGTGAGATCGAAGCAGTACTCGCCTCGGCTCCGGGAGTAGTGCACGCGGCGGCAACCGTCGTGACGGCGCCGGGTGGTGGCGAACACCTCGTCGCGTATCTGGCTGGGGCACGAGAACATCCGGACCTTGCCGAGGTGCGGGCGGTCGCCGGGTCGGCGCTACCGTCGTATATGGTGCCGTCGGTCTGGATGGTGCTCGATGAGATCACGCTGAACAGTGCCGGAAAGATCGATCGCCGCGCGCTGCCGGCGCCGGAGTTTGCCGATACGGAGTCAGGTTTCTCGGCGCCGCTGGGAGCGATCGAAGAACAGCTCGCGGCGATGGTCGCGGGTGTACTGGGGCGGGATCGGGTCAGTGTCACCGAATCCTTCTTCGCACTCGGCGGGGACTCGATCATGTCGATCCAGTTGGCGGCGGCCGTACGAGCCGCGGGGCTGCACCTATCGCCGCGCGAGATCTTCGAGTACCGCACGGTCCGCGCGATGGCCGCGGCGATTGGGGCCGCCGATCGGCAGATCCCGCCGCTAGCCGAACTGCCCGGCGGTGGTGCGGGCGAAGCGACATTGCCGCCCGCGGCCTCGTGGATGCTGGAGTTCGCCCGCACGCCAACCGAATTCGCCGACTTCTCGCAGGCGGTCGTCCTGGTTGCGCCAGCGGGGCTTACGCGGCAGCTCCTGTCAGAGCTGATCGCCGCGCTCGTCGCCGAACATCCGATGCTCACCGCCCGTCTGGAATTCGACGACCTTGGTCCGCATCTCGTCACGGGCGACGAGTTCGATTCGAGCCGGATCGAAGTCATCGAATCCGCCGATGGTATCGGCACTCCGCGATTTGACGCCGATCTTCTTGCCGCGCATGCTTCGGCGGCGGCGCAGTTGGACCCGATGACCGGGCGGCTGGTCGGCGCCGCGTTGGTGAGAGCTTCAGACGGCCGGTCCCGCGTGGTCATCGCGGTGCATCACCTGGGCGTCGATGCCGTGTCCTGGCGCACCATTGTCGAAGACCTCGCTACCGGGTGGGGGCAACACGAAGCGGGCGAGCCATACCGGCTGCGCGGCGAAACCACTTCGGCGAGAACGTGGTTCGCGGCACTGGGCGACCAGGTCATCGAGCGGGAAGCTGAACGCGATTACTGGCTCGACCGGCTACCCGCGACGCCCACCGACTTCGGTGCGCCACTCGAGCCCGCGCGTGACGTTGAGCGAACCTCGTCGGTGCTAACCCGGATTTTCGATGCCGAACTCACCGAAGTTCTTCTGCGCGCGGCACCAGAAGCGTTCGGCGGCAACGTCAACGACATTCTGCTCGGGGCATTCGCACGGGCGGTCCGATCGTGGCAGGGGGTCCGGGGACTCGCTGACACCGGGCCGGTCTCGGTCCTCGCCGAGGGGCATGGCCGATATGAGGAAGTGCTGGCGTCCGGACCGGATCCGCGTCGCGCCGACCTATCCCGAACGGTCGGCTGGTTCACCGCCGTCGCGCCGTTGAATCTCGACCCCGGCGCCGACATCGTCCATGCGGTCAAAGCCGCGAAAGAAGAGCGACTGGGGCAGCCGGATAACGGTATCGGTTTCGGACTGCTCAGGTATGGCGGCGATGACGAATTACGTTCGCGCCCACTGCCGTCGGTGATCTTCAACTACCTGGGCGCGGCGGCCGGTGGTGCTGGCGCCGCATCCGAGATCGGCTTCGTGCCGGATGTGGCCGCACCCGTCCTGCCGGGGTCGCCGTCGGGTGCGATGGCTGCGATGGCCGCGTTGACCGTCAACGTGGACACCACCGTTGACAATGGACTACCCGTACTGCGAGCTACCCTGCGTTTCCCGGTCGCCGTGCTCTCCGATCCGGACGTGGCCGATCTCGCTGAGCGGTGGACGAGCGAGCTCGCCGCGGTGGGTGCCGCTCTCGCGCAGTCGAATCCGGGACTTTCACCATCGGATGTACCGGGTGTCGCAGTCAGCCAGGATGACCTCGACGCATTGGCCGCCCGGTTCGGCGACGCCGCGATCTGGCCCCTCGCACCGTTGCAGCGCGGACTCTACTTCCAAGCGGAGATGGCGGGCGACGCCGCGGTCGATGTCTATGTGACACAAGCTGTTCTGCATCTCGGTCCCGACGTTGACCTCGACCGGCTGCGTAAGTCGGTCGGCCAACTGGTGGCTCGGCATCGGGTGCTTCGGTCGGGTTTCGTGCGCACCGCAAGCGGTTCGATCGTCGCGGTGGTGCCCGATTCCGTTGATGTGCCGTGGTCGGTGGTCGATGTCACCGATCCCACTGATTCCGCCGCCGAGCGGGTAGCGCGGATAGCGCTGGAACAGAAGACGATTCCGTTCAATCTCGCCGAGCCGCCACTGCTACGCGTCGTCGTGGTCCGTCACGCCGACGGGGTTGATGTCGTGATCACCAATCATCACATTCTGTTCGATGGGTGGTCTGGACCGCTCGTACTCGCGGATCTGATGGCGATTTATGCGACCGGAAAGGCCTACACTAATGACCCCGCCGAGGGTGATTTCGCGGACTTCCTGAACCTGGTCGCGCGCACCGACGCCACTGCCGGACTGGCCGCATGGCGCGAGGTGCTAAGCGGTGTCGACGGCCCTACCATCGTCGCTCCGACGGTGGAGGCAACGGCGGAGTCGATGCCGCGAGTCTCGGCAGTGGTCCTCGATAACGAGCTGATCCGGACACTGGAATCGGTAGCACGTCAGCACAATTCGACGCTGGCGACGGTGCTGCAATCTGCCTGGGCGATTCTTCTCGCCCGGGTGACCGGTAATCGGGTGGTCACCTTCGGCGAGACGGTGTCGGGGCGTCCGGCCGAGTTGCCGGGCGCTGAATCCGCCGTCGGTCTATTCATCAATACCTTGCCGGTGGTTGTCGACGTAGATCCCGAGACTGACTTGGGCTCGATCGTCGAACGGCTGCAGCGGGACAAGATCGCTGTTCTCGACCACCAGCATCTGGTGCTGCCGGATATCATCGCCGCCTCCGGTCTGCCGGTTGGCTTCGATACCCTCACGATCCACGAGTCGTATCCAGTCGACACAGAATCGTTGTCCGCGCTGGGAGCTTCGGCCAGTGGCGATCTCGATATCCGCGGTATCGACTCGACCGACGCCACGCACTATCCGCTCAATATGGTCACCTCGCCGATGGCCGATGGTCTGTCGATTGAGCTGAAATATCTCCCCGGAGCTTTCGCCGACGAACAGATCACCGTGTTCGCGGCGGCGCTGGTCGAGATCCTGCGTGCGTTCGCTGAGCGGCCGCGCACCGCGAGCGCCGACGTCGGTCTGATGAATTCTGATGCTCTCGCTCGTGTGCGCGAGCTCGAATGGGGCGCCCGTCCCACCCCGCCGCCGGGAACGGTCGCCGATGTGACTGCCGCGTGGACTCGGCGATCGCCTCAGGACACGGCACTGTGGTTCGAAGGACGCGAAGTCTCCTACGTCGAGTTCGCGGCGCGAGTGAACACTCTTGCGCACGAACTGATTTCGATGGGAGTTGGACCAGATTCGGCTGTCGCGGTGTGCATCGGCCGATCGGTCGAGATGATGGTCGCGATCCACGCGATCGTTGCCGCGGGCGGTCAATATGTCCCGATCGACCAGACCGCGCCCGGCGATCGAGTGGAGTACATGCTCGCGACGTCCGGGGCACGGATCCTTCTGCTCGCCGAGCCCACCGCCGCCTCGGCTGCGGCCGAGGTCGCCGCCTCCTGCGGGGCGCGCATCGTCGTGGTGGACTCCGACGTCGAGGTCGAATTGTCGACGCCGCCGGTGACCGACGCGCAGCGACTGGCGCCGCTACGGCCCGACCATGCCGTGTACACGTTGTTCACGTCGGGGTCGACCGGACGACCTAAGGGTGTGACGCTATCGCACGCCGCGGTGGTGAATCGGCTGTGGTGGGGCCTGGACGAATTACCAATCGACGCAACCGATGTGGTGGTGCAGAAGACGCCCTACACCTTCGACTGCTCGGTGCCGGAATTGTTCGCACCGTTGATGGTCGGCGCCACGCTGGTGGTACTCAACGACGGCGGGCATCTTGATCCGCTGTACGTCGCCGACACCATCGAGCGAACGCGGGCGACGATGGTTCACTTCGTTCCGTCGATGCTTTCGGTGTTCGCCGAGATCGTCGGCGAGGACCGGATACGCGAGATGGATTCGGTCCGCATCATTTCGACTACGGGCGAGGCCCTTCCGCCCGGGCTCGCGGCGCAGGTTCGTGACTGGCTGCCGGAGATTCTGTTCTACAACTTGTATGGCCCCACCGAAGCGGCCATCGAAATCACCTACGAGAAGATCCGACGGATCAGCGCCGATGATCTGACCGTGCCGATCGGTGTCCCCGTATGGAATTCGTCTGCGGTGGTGCTGGATTCACGCCTCCGCCGAGTTCCACCGGGCATTCCGGGTGAGCTTTATCTCGGCGGTGTGCAATTGGCGCGCGGATACGCCGCTCGCGGCGATCTCACCGCAGACCGTTTCATCGCCGACCCGTACGGGGAACCGGGTGCCCGGTTGTACCGAACGGGTGATCTGGTGCGGCGCACTGTCGATGGCAACATCGAATACCTGGGCCGCACCGACTTTCAGGTGAAGTTGCGTGGCCAGCGGGTGGAGCTGGGGGAGATCGAGTCGGTGCTGGCGGGTGCTCCCGGAGTGGTGCATGCCGCGGCTACGGTTGCCGAGGGCCCCGGTGGATCACAGCATCTGGTCGGCTACCTGGCCGGTCGCGGCGGCGATGTGCTCGACCTGGAAGCGATCAAAAACACTGTTGCGGAGTCACTTCCGGTCTATATGGTGCCCACCGTCTGGATGGTGCTCGACGATATCGCGTTGAACAGTGCGGGTAAGATCGATCGAAACGCCTTGCCCGAGCCGGATTTCGGTGGTGTGGAAGCGGAGTTCGCAGAGCCCGAGACCGAGGACGAGGCAGCTCTTGCCCGAGTCTTCGCCGACGTGCTCGGGGTAGCGCGGGTTAGCGTCGCCGACTCTTTCTTCGATCTCGGCGGCAACTCGTTGTCCGCCATGCGACTTGCCGCTCGCGCCGGGGAAGTACTCGGCGTTGATCTGTCGGTACGTGACCTGTTCGAGGCGCCGACCGTACGTGCGCTGCTCGCCGCATCGACTTCCGGCCCTGCGGCGTCGGTGCCGATCGTCGCGGTGGTGCCGCGTCCGGATGTTGTCCCGCTGTCCTTCGCGCAGCAGCGAATGTGGTTCATAAACCGATTCGAACCCGATTCGCCGGTGTACAACTTGCCGGCGGTGCTGCGACTGACCGGCGCGCTCGATACGCGGGCACTACGTGCCGCAGTCGTCGATATCGTTGCGCGACATGAGATCTTACGCACGGTGTTCCCCGCGATCGACGGCGTTCCACATCAACAAGTATGTGCGGTAACCGAATTCGACGATCGCGATATCTGGCGAACGGTCGGTTCCGAGGCGGAATTGTTCGCCGCGGCGATGGCCGGCTTTGACCTTACCGGGCAGTGGCCCCTGCGAGTTGTACTCCACAGTGACGGCGACGAGCATGTCCTCGCGGTCATCTCCCATCACATCGCGGCTGATGGCGAGTCGTCGCTGCCGTTGGTGACCGATCTGTTGACGGCATATGTCGCGCGTTCGGCTGGTGCCGCGCCGCTATTCGCTCCGCTCGAGGTGCAGTATGCCGACTACGCGCTGTGGCAGCACCGCGCGCTCGGTTCCGCCGACGATTCCGACTCGGTGGTTGGGCGGCAATTGTCCTATTGGACAGAACAATTGGCCGGATTGCCGGACGTTCTCGATTTGCCTACCGATCGTCCGCGAGCCCATGCCGCGTCCCATCGTGGCCAGAGCGTCGACTTCGCGATTCCCGGGTCAATCGCGCAGCGGATCGGAGCGCTCGCCCAATCGCAGGGAGCAACTCCGTTCATGGTGCTGCACGCGGCGCTTGCCGTAGTGCTCGCCCGACTCAGCACGTCAACTGATATCGCGATCGCCACACCGGTCTCCGGACGTGGTCATCGGGTTCTGGAGCGGTTGATCGGCATGTTCGTCAACACTCTGGTGCTGCGAACCGAAATTGATTCCGCGGATACCTTCCGCGAATTGCTCGATGAGGTGCGCACCGTCGATCTCGATGCCTTCGCTCACGCTGACGTGCCGTTCGAGACCGTCGTTGACGCGGTCGACCCGGTCCGCAGCGAGGCATTCGCGCCGCTGGCTCAGGTGTTGTTGTCCTTCGATCCGGGTGCGTCGGTGAACGATGTCGATGTTTCGGTTGCGGGACTGAATGTCTCGCCGCTGACGCCGCACGACGTCCCGGCCCAGTTGGATCTGTACATCACAGTGTCTACCGATCGCGATGGCGCCGCCTGGCAGGGATCGGTGACTTTCGAGACTGATCTGTTCGACCCGCTGACGGTCGAGTCGATGATGGCGCGGTACGTCGATGTGCTCGACGCGGTGACCACCGACCCCGATGCCGCCGTCGGCGACGCCGCCATGCTGCCCGCCGGGGAGGTCGCGGTTCTTCGTGGCCGAGAACGCGGCGCCAACATCGAGCTGCCCGCCGTCGTCACCCTGCCGGACGCGATCGTTCGGCAGATCGCCCGGTCGCCCGAGCGTGCCGCACTGGAATCGGCCGGCCGGTCAGTGTCCTATCGCGAGTTCGGCGCGCGGGTGAATACGCTTGCCCGCGAATTGATTTCGATGGGGATCGGACCCGATACCGCTGTCGCACTGGCGATGCCGCGGTCGGTCGAGATGGTGGTGGCCATCCACGCGGTGACCGCTGCCGGCGGCCAATACGTACCGATCGACACCACCGCGCCGGCCGAGCGTGCGGCGTACATGATGGATACCGCAGCCGTCGCGGCACTACTGGTCGTCGATGCCGAGTCGGTCGCGAGCGTCGTTGTCGCGGCAACCGAGCGCGGACTCCCGGTTCTCGGTATCGACGCGTCCGGCGAGGTCGATCTCGATTCCGAGCCGGTGACCGATGCGGATCGCGTGACCCCCTTGCGCGCAGACCACGCTTGCTACACGCTATTCACCTCCGGTTCGACCGGACGGCCCAAGGGCGTGACCCTCTCGCATCGTGCGGTGCTGAACCGATTGTGGTGGGGCCTGGAGGAATTGCCGATCGATCAGACCGACACGGTAATGCTGAAGACTCCCTATACCTTCGACGTCTCGGTACCCGAGTTGTTCGCGCCGCTGATGGTCGGCGCATGTATGACGATCTTGACCGCGGACGGCCACCTGCGACCGACATTCGTGGCAGATGAGATCTCCCGCACGCGAACAACGATGGTGCATTTCGTGCCGTCGATGCTGTCGGTCTTCTGCGAAGTCGTTGGTCGCGAGCGGATTTCGTCGTTGACATCGATCCGGATCGTGTCGGCGACCGGTGAGGCGCTACCGCCCGCCGTCGCGGCCGAGTTGCGTGCCGCATTGCCCTCGGTGCTCTTCTACAACCTCTATGGACCGACCGAAGCAGCCGTCGAGATCACCTACGAGGAGATCGAAACGGTCGATTCGTCCGCGCCGTCGGTTGCTATCGGTGTGCCGGTATGGAATTCGTCGTCGGTTGTCCTCGATTCGCGTTTACATCGGGTCGCTGACGGAGTGGCCGGCGAGCTATATCTCGGCGGGGTTCAGCTAGCGCGCGGATATGCCGCACGCCCCGAGCTGACCGCTGAGCGATTCGTGGCCGATCCTTTCGGTTCTGGTGAGCGTCTGTACCGCACCGGCGATTTGGTGCGCCGCCGCGCCGACGGGGTACTGGAATACCTGGGCCGCACCGACTTCCAGGTCAAACTGCGTGGTCAGCGTATCGAGCTCGGTGAGATCGAGTCGGCGTTGTCAGCGGTATCCGGCGTGGTGCACGCCGCAGCCACGGTTCTCGATGCGGCCGATGGTGTGCAGCACCTGGTGGGCTACGTGTCGCCGTCAACGGTCGACGTGGATCTGGTGAAAGATACTGTGGCGCAGTCGTTGCCGGTCTACATGGTGCCGTCGGTGTGGGTGGCATTCGACGACGTGACACTCAATAGTGCGGGCAAACTCGATCGTAAGGCGTTGCCGGCCCCGGTATTCACCACCGACGATTATGTGGCGCCGGAGACCCCCGCCGAACGTGAGCTGGCGCGCGTCTTCGCTGATGTGCTCGGTGTGGAGCGAGTCAGTGTCGCCGACAGCTTCTTCGATATCGGCGGCAATTCCCTCTCGGCGATGCGTCTGGCCGCCCGAGTTGGTGAGTTGCGCGGAGCCGAGGTTGGGGTACGAGATATCTTCGCGCATCCGTCGATTCGTGAGCTCGCGGCTATCGAACTCGATGGGGCAGCTCGTCCGTCGATCACCGCTGCCGTGCCGCGGCCCGAACGGGTGCCGTTGTCGTTCGCGCAGCAGCGCATGTGGTACGTGAATCAGCTCGATCCCAATTCGTCGGCATACAACATTCCGGTGGTTCTTCGCTTGTCCGGACCACTCGATGTGCCGGCCTTGCGCGCCGCGGTAGGCGATCTGATTGTCCGGCACGAGGTATTGCGAACACTGTTCCCGGAGCGGGACGGCCAGCCGGTCCAGCAGGTACATGCCGCCTCGGAGGTTGACTCCCATATCGATTGGCAGATAGTCGATTCGCAGGAGGCGATCGCCGCCGCGGTGAGCGCGGGCTTCGATGTCAGTACGCAGTATCCGATCCGGTTCCGGTTGTGGCCGGCGGGCGACGACGATCATGTTCTCGCGATAGTCACCCAGCACATCGCATCCGACGGCGAATCACTGGCGCCTCTGGTGACGGACCTGGTCGCCGCCTACCTGGCTCGCAGCGACGGACGCGTGCCCGAGTTCGCGCCGCTGGCAGTGCAATTCGCCGATTACGCCATCTGGCAGCATCAAGTACTCGGCGCTCCCGACGACGCTACTTCCGTGGTTGGCCGTCAATTGTCCTACTGGACAACACAGTTGGCCGGGCTACCCGACGTCATCGACCTACCTACCGACCGGCCGCGACCGGCCGTCGCGACCCAGGCCGGGGCGCAGGTGGTCTTCGACCTTCCCGCACAGACCTCGACGCGGATCGCCGCTATCGCCCAGGAGGCCGGTGCGACCAACTTTATGGTCGTGCACGCGGCACTCGCCGTACTTCTGGCCAGGCTCAGCGCTGCCGACGATATCGCGATCGGCACCCCGATCGCCGGACGCGGACAGCAGGTACTCGATCCGCTGATCGGTATGTTCGTCAACACTTTGGTGCTGCGGACCCGAATCGACGGCGCGGCGTCGTTCGCCGATGTACTCGCCGATACCAAGGCCATCGACCTCGACGCCTTCGCCAATGCGGATGTGCCGTTCGAGACGATTGTCGAAGCCGTTGACCCGGTGCGGTCTTCGGCCTTCGCACCACTGTCGCAGGTGTGGCTGACTTTCAATCAAACGGCGCTGCCCGAACTCGCCGGTGCCGAGTTGTCCTCGGGGGAGGTCGCTGGCCTGCGAGTGAGCCCGGTCGCCGCCGACACCGTGCCTGCGCGCGTCGATCTCTTGGTGAATGTCGTTCCCGCAGAAGGCCAGGCGTGGCAGTGCTCGATCGTCTACGCCACAGATCTCTTCGACTCCGGCACCGTGCGTTCGCTGGCCGACCGACTGATCACCGTGCTCGATACCGTACTTGCCGACACTCGGATCGCGGTCGGCGACATCATTCTCGACGCCGGGCAGCCGGTCGCCGAGTTGCTCGCGCCGCCTCCTGCCGCCGAGCCCGCCCCGGCCCCGGTCGTCGAGCAGCATGCCGCCGTCATCACCAGCGGCCGCGGTACCGCACCGGTACTGCTGGCCGACCTGTTCGTCGATGCGGCCCAGCGACATGGGATGCGCCAGGCGGTTGTGGATGCCGACGGTGTGACGCTGACCTACACCGAACTCGACCAGCGGTCGAATCGATTGGCGCGCTGGCTCATCGCGCAGGGGATCGGGCCGGAGAAGCTGGTCGCATTGGCGATCAAGCGGTCGGCGACACTGCTAACCGCGATCTGGGCGGTGGCTAAGAGCGGCGGCGGATATGTGCCGATCGATCCGGACTATCCGGCTGAGCGCGTTGCGAACATGGTGGAAGATTCGGGCGCCGTTCTCGGTCTCTCGGTCACCGACGCCGGTGACCTTCCCGAGCATGGATTCGACTGGGTACGCCTCGACGATTCGACGACCGCTGCCCACGTGGCGGGCTTGGCGGACGTTCCGATCACCGATACCGAACGCCTTGCGCCGGTGCGTATTTCCAATACCGCGTACGTTATCTACACCTCCGGCTCCACCGGGCGGCCGAAGGGTGTCGCTGTCACCCACTCCGGTTTGGCCAATTTCGCGACCGAGGAGATGCGTCGCTCGGGTGCGGACGAGTACTCACGAGTGCTCGGATTCGCGTCGCCGAGTTTCGACGCCTCGGTTCTGGAATATCTTCTCGCTACGATCACCGGCGGCGTCCTGGTGTATCGGCCGTCCGATGCGATCGGCGGAGAAGTGTTGTCGGACTACATGATGCGGCAAGCGGTAACCCATACCTTCTTGACGCCGACGGTGCTATCGACCCTCGATGCCGCGGTGCTACCCGCCCTGCGGGTCGTCTACGCGGGCGGCGAAGCGGTCCCGGCCGCACTCAAGGACCAGTGGGCTCCGTTCCGGCGTATCCAAAACCTTTACGGCCCAACCGAAACAACGATCGGCGTGACCATCGGCGCGCCGATGGCCGTGGGCGAGGCAGTCACGCTCGGCGGACCGATCGACGGGGTGGGGCTACTCATTCTCGACAATCGGCTACGACCAGCCCCGGTCGGTGTGCCGGGCGAACTGTACGTCTGCGGTGAAGCATTGTCTCGCGGTTACCTGGACCGACCGGGGCTCACCTCGGATCGGTTCGTGGCGAATCCCTTTGGGGGCGCCGGTGATCGGATGTATCGCACCGGCGATGTGGTGCGCTGGCACCGAGATGCCTCGGGGCAGGCGGTTATCGAATACTCGGGTCGTAGCGACGATCAGGTCAAATTACGTGGCCTGCGCATCGAACTCGGTGAGATAGAGACCGCATTGGCCGAGCACCCGTCGGTTTCCTCGGCAGTGGTCGTCGGCGTGCGCGATGATGGCGGGATCGTCGACTCAGGTGAATCGGTGATCTCCGGGTTGGCCGGATACGTGGTGAGTACCGCTGATGTCGACGTGGCCGCATTGCGCCAATGGCTCACCGACCGCCTGCCCGAATATATGGTTCCGGGCAGCATCGCGGTGCTCGAGTCGCTGCCACTGACGCCGGTCGGCAAACTGGATCGCGCGGGCTTGCCCGCTCCCGAATTGGGAACCTCGGCGGCGTACGAGGCCCCGGCCAACGCTGCCGAAGAACAGCTCGCCGCAATCGTCGGGGGACTGCTCGGCGTGGACCGGGTGAGTGTGGCCGAGTCGTTCTTCGCGCTCGGCGGCGATTCGATCATGTCGATTCAGCTGGCGTCCGCGGCGAAATCGGCCGGTATCGTGCTCACCCCGCGACAGATCTTCGAACACAAGACAATTCGGGGAATTGTGGCGGCTTCGGGGACCGACGACGCGCGGATACCTGAACTCGCCGAGCCCGAGGGTGGTGGGGCCGGGCTGGTGCCACTGACGCCGATTGTGTCGTGGATGCTCGAAAAGAGTGACAGTTCAACTGATTTCGCAGATTTCTCCCAGTCCGCGGTTCTGCAGGCGCCCGCCGACCTGACGGTCGGCGTGTTGACCGATCTGCTCGATGCCGTCGTGTCGGCACATCCGATGCTGTCGGCGACCCTGACGCAGCCCAACGGCGTCTGGGAACTCTCCGCGGGTTCGCCGGGCCGGGCGCGGGTTGCCGAGCTGGCGTCGGCCCACCGGATCGACACCGAGAGTTTCGGTGACGATGTCATCGCCGCGTTCGAGCAGGCTTCGGCGCGACTGGATCCCGCGACCGGACACAATGTGGCCGCGGTTCTGGTCCGTGCCGCTGACGGCGCCGGGCGAGTGGTCCTGGTGGTTCATCACCTGGCCACCGACGCGGTGTCCTGGCGCGCGCTGATCGAAGACGTGGTGACCGCCTGGGCGCATCATGCTGCCGGGCAAGAGATTTCGTTGCGCGGCGAAGCGACGTCGATGCGTGCGTGGGCGGGCGCCCTGTTCGATCGGATAGCCGAGCGTTCCGACGAGGTCGATTATTGGCTGGCCCGTACCCCAGAGAAGGTGACCAACCTCGGTGTCCACTTCGACCGGGCCCGCGACCGTGCGCACACCGTGCACACCCTCGTCGAAGACGTCCCGGCGCAGGTGACCGAAGCGATTCTCACAACAGTGCCGCAGGCATTCGGCGGAGCGGTCAATGACCCACTGATCGCCGCGTTCGCGCGTGCGGTGCGGTCGTGGCAGGCCGATCGCGGTATTGACGACGACGCCCCGGTATCGATCTTGATGGAGGGCCATGGACGCTACGAAGAGGTCCTCGCGCACGGGCCGGACGCGGCGCGGGCCGACCTTTCGCGCACCGTCGGCTGGTTTACCACGATCGAGCCAATGCGATTCGATCCGTCCGGCGATATCGCCCATGCGGTAAAGGCGGCCAAGGAAGAACGCCTGAGCAAGCCAGCAGAAGGTATTGGATTTGGGTTGTTGCGCTATGGCGGCAGCCCGGAGTTGGCCGCGCGTCCGTTGCCGCCGATCACCTTCAACTACCTGGGCAATGTCGCTGGCGGACAAGACACTTCCGGAGACTTGCTGCCGGCGGCAGATGCTCCGCGCCTGCCCGGTACGGTCCGCGGCGATATGGTCGCCGCGAATGCGTTGACAGTCAACGTCGACACCGTGCGCGGCGAGAACGGTCGATCGTTCTCCGCTGTATTCGGTTTCCCCAGTGCGCTATTCGCTTCTGAGGATATCGCCGATCTGGCCCGCCGGTGGACCGAAGAGCTACATGCCATCGTCGATTTTGTTGCGACAGTAGGGGACCCGGGTCTGTCACCATCGGACGTATCCGGTGTCGAGCTGAGCCAGCATGACCTTGATTTGCTTGCTCAAGACTATCCGGGCGCGGTGGTCTGGCCCTTGTCGCCATTGCAACGCGGCTTCGTGTTCCAGGCCGAGATGGCAGCCGCGAACCCCGACGCGGTGGATGTCTATATCGCCCAGGCGACGTTGGAACTCGGCGGCGACATCGACATCGACCGATTGCGTGGTGCGGCTCAGTCGTTGCTCGCGAGTCACCGCGTTTTGCGGTCGGGTTATGTGCGGACCGCGAGTGGCACGGTCGTCGCGGTCGTGCCGCCGAATGCGGCCGCGCCCTGGTCCGAGGTCGACCTGGGCGGCGTCGACGCTCAGACATTCGCCGACAGCCTCACCGAGATCGTCGACCAGCAGCGGGTCGAGCCATTCGATCTGAGCTCGCCACCATTGATGCGATTCGTCTTGGTGCACAACGGCTCTGACGTACGCCTGGTAGTGACGAGCCATCATATTCTGATCGACGGCTGGTCGAGTCCGCTGTTAATCGCGGACCTGCTCGCGTTGTACGCAACGGGGCAGACCTACACCGGGACGATCAACACCTCGGGTAATGATTTCGGTGACTTCTTAGCGCTACCGGGAACGGCCGACGACGAAGCCGGGCTAACTGCTTGGCGCCAGATAATCGCCCCGCTGGAGAGCCCGACGCTGGTGTCGCGCGGCGCCGAGGCAACTCATGATCAGCTGCCCGCCGATCACACAGTTTTCCTCGACCCGGAATTGTCGGCGGGTATCGAGTCGGTGGCCCGTTCGCGTGGCGTAACCGTCTCGACCATAACGCAATTCGCGTGGGCCGTACTGCTGTCCCAATTGACCGGCAACCGCGTGGTCACCTTCGGTGAGACCGTGTCGGGACGTCCAGCCGATCTCGACGGCGTCGATGCGATGGTCGGTCTGTTCATCAACACTCTTCCGGCCGTCGTCGATGTCGACCCGTCCGCGACGATCGGCGAGGTACTCGACCGGCTGCAAGCCGCCAAAGTGTCGGTGCTCGACTATCAGCACATCGGACTGCCGGAGATCACCGCACTAACCAGACTCCCGGTGCTCTTCGATACTCTCGCGGTGCACGAGTCCTATCCGATCAACACGCAATCGCTCTCTCAGGGAGCGGACCTGCCCGGTGGCGCGGTCCTACGTGACGTCACCGCTCGCGATGCCACCCACTATCCGCTCAACCTGGGGACCACACCTGCCGGCGATCGCCTCGAGGTCAAGATTAAATACTTGCCGGGTGTCTTCGCAGAAGATCAGGTGGTTGTCTTCGCCGACGTGATCGAGCGGGTACTACGTGCCGCAGTGCACGACGTGGACGCGCTGATCGGTGACATCGCGCTCGTCGATGACCCCACCGAACGCGACTCGCGATCGGTGGGTAAGACAATCGCCGTCGTCGAACAGACTGCGGCCGATCTCCTTGCTGCTCAGGCGAATAACTCGCCCGATGCCGCTGCCGTGCGCTTCGGCGACCGTATGGTGAGCTATGCCGAATACGGCGCGCGCGTCGCCACGCTGGCGCGCCGGCTGATCGAGTCCGGGGTGGGACCGGATGTCGCTGTCGCAGTGTGTCTGCCGCGTTCGATCGAGATGGCGGTGGCAATCGGTGCGGTGGTCGCCGCGGGTGGACACTACCTGCCCGTCGACGTCGAGTCGCCGGCTGATCGCGTGCGGTACATGTTCGATACGGCGGATGTAGCGGTACTCCTGGTTCATCACAGCAGCCCCGCGGTCCGCGCGTCGGAAGTAGCCGTTCAGACGGGTGTCGTCGTCGAAACGGTTGATGCCGAGGGAGCTACGGACTTGTCTGCGGTGCCGGTCACGGACGCGGACCGGCTCGCGCCGCTGCTCCCGGATCACGCGGCGTACACACTGTTTACGTCGGGATCGACCGGGCGACCCAAGGGCGTTACGGTTACCCATCGGGCGTTGATCTCCCACCTGACCGCCGACCAGGCGTGGTATGAATTCGACGCCTCGGATGTCTTCCTTCAGGTTCCCGAGTACACCTTCGACCCATCGGTTGCCGACTTCTTCCGGCCGCTGGTGGTTGGCGGCACACTGGTTCTACTCGCACCGGGTGAACACCGAGATCCGCACCGCATCTCGGCGGCGATCGACCGATACGGTGTGACCTCGGCGATCCTCGTGCCGTCGCTGTTATCGGCGATGGTCGATACCCTTGCTGCCCAGGGGGATTCGTGGTTCCGGTCACTGACCAGGATTCACACCGGTGGTGAGCCGACCCCGCCATCACTCCTGGAGCGGATCGGCGAGCTGTGGCCGACGGTGGCAGTGCACAACCAATACGGTCCGACCGAAACCACGATCTATGTGACGGTCAAACAACTGCGCGCGGGCAACGCGGCAGTATCGATCGGTGGACCGATCGCGAATTGTGTTGTTTTGGTACTCGATTCGCGGTTGCGTCCGGTGCCGGTGGGGATTCCGGGCGAACTGTATCTGGGTGGTGTGCAGGTGGCGCGCGGCTATGCCGGACGACCGGGGTTGACGGCTTCCCGATTCGTTCCCGATCCGTTCGGTGAACCCGGCGGGCGTCTCTACCGATCTGGAGACATGGTTCGATGGTCGACAACCGGTGAGCTCGAGTATCTGGGTCGCACGGACTTTCAGGTCAAACTCCACGGTCAGCGGATCGAACTCGGTGAGATCGAAGCTGCGCTGATTGCCCGTCCGGATGTCATTCACGCAGCGGCAGTCGTGGCCGTCGCCGGCGGCGATGACCACATAGTCGCTTATGTCGCGCCGTCCTCGGTTGACGTCGACGCGGCGAAACAGGCACTCGCGCAGGTTCTTCCGGAATTCATGCGTCCGACCGTGTGGATGAAACTGGATGAACTACCCTTTACCGCCTCGGACAAAGTTGACCGAAATGCCCTGCCGGAACCCGTGATCGAGGCGGTCGAGTATGTCGGCCCGGCCGACGAGCGAGAAGCGCTGATCGCCGAACTGATCGCCGATGTGCTGGGAATTGACCGAGTCTCGGTGACGGCGAGCTTCTTCGATGTCGGCGGAAATTCCCTCTCGGCGACCCGTGTCGCGGCTCGGGTATCGGATGCCTTCGACGCCGATGTGTCGGTCCGCGACCTGTTCGCCGCGCCGTCGGCGCGAGAGCTGGCAGCCGTCATCGTCGGTGGCACTGCCGTGGTGCCACCGGTGACCGCGATCAGTCCTCGTCCCGAAACCATCCCGCTATCCTTTGCCCAGCAGCGAATGTGGTTCATCAACCAATTCGACACCTCGGCACCGACGTACAACATCCCGATCGGACTGCGGCTGACCGGCGCCCTGGACGTGGACGCTGTTCGTGCCGCCGTCGGCGACGTAGTGGCGCGCCACGAGATTCTCCGTACCACGTTCCCGGCGGTGGACGGCGTGCCGATGCAGTTGGTCCATGCGGTCGGATCGCCTGCGGCAGCTGTGGATTGGGCGCAGGTGCAGTCCAACGATGATCTGGTGCGAGCGGCATCGACCGGCTTCGACGTCGCTCGTGACGTCGGTCTACGGGTCCGTCTGCTGTCGACGGCCGCAGACGACCACGTGCTCATGGTGGTTATGCACCACATCGTCGGCGACGGCGAATCAACCACGCCGCTGGTCACCGACATGGTGACGGCCTATCTGGCCCGTGCCGCCGGTACCGCTCCGTCGTTTGCCCCGCTGCCTGTTCAGTTCGCCGATTACGCCTTGTGGCAACACACCGCACTCGGCTCGGCTGATGAGCCCGACTCGATCGTCGGACGGCAGATCGATTACTGGACAACGGCTTTGGCCGGCTTGCCAGATGTACTGGAATTGCCGGCGGACCGACCGAGGCCAGCAGTCGCGTCGCACCGAGGCGACCTAGTCGAATTCGAGATCCCTCGCGGCACCGCGATGCGTATCGAGGATCTCGCCCACCGTAGCGGCGTGACACCGTTCATGGTGCTGCACGCGGCGCTGTCGGTGTTACTCGCGCGGACGTCGGGTACCGACGATATCGCGGTAGCCACGCCGGTTGCCGGGCGGGGATCTGCGGTACTCGACCCGCTGGTCGGCATGTTCGTCAACACTCTCGTCCTGCGGGCGCACGTGGATGTGGGGCAGTCCTTCGGTGATCTGCTAACCGCGATTCGAGCTACCGACCTGAGTGCGTTCGGCAATGCCGACCTACCGTTCGAGTCGCTGGTCGACCAGCTGAATCCAGTTCGTTCGCAAGCATTTTCGCCGCTGGCCCAGATAATGTTGAATGTGTCGGAGGAGGTGGACACCGACCTGCTGTTCGAGAGTGAAGAATTGTCGGTCACTCCGCTGGAACTGCCTACGGTGCCCGCACAACTGGATCTCACCTTCAATGTCGTCGTCGCCGGGTTTGGTGACGCATGGCCCGGATCGCTCATCTATGCCACGGATCTATTCGACGCCACGACGGTGCGCGATTTGGTCGACCGCTGGTTGATGGCACTGGACGCGCTGACGGCACATCCGGAAGCCGCCGTCGGCGACGCGCCGTTGGTCGCGCGGGATGCCCTGTCCACGGTTCTCGACCGGTCGATTGGCGAGAGCGACCCGTCGCTGGCAACTGAGCTGCGACGGGGCAAGACCGCCAAGGCGGCACTCGTGGTGGACGAGCGGAAGGTGTCCTATGCCGAATTCGACGCGCGGGTGGCGGTCCTCGCCCGTGAGCTGATCGCGGCCGGCGTTGGCCCGGATGTCGCAGTGGCGGTGTGTATTCCACGGTCGGCTGAGATGATGCTCGCGATACACGCGATCTTCACCGCCGGCGGTCACTACGTCCCGATCGATGTCGACACCCCGGCGGATCGAGTGCACTACATGCTCGGCATCGCCGACGCCGCACTCGTACTGGTGTCTGGCGATACCACCGAAGGTGAGGTGGCGACCGCGGCGCGGGCCAATGGTGCGCGCCTGATGGTGGTCGACGCGAGTACCGATGTATCACTGGTGACTGAACCGGTGACCGACGCCGAGCGAGTGGCGCCGATCCGTGGTGACCATGCTGCCTACACCCTGTTCACGTCGGGTTCGACGGGGCGCCCGAAGGGTGTGACGATATCGCGTGCCGCACTGGCGAACCGGCTCGGCTGGATGCACGAGGCGTATCCGATCGCCGCACGCGACGTGGTGCTGCAAAAGACGCCCTATACGTTTGACGTTTCGGTGTGGGAGTTGTTCTGGCCATTGCAGATCGGCGCCACGCTGGTGATTGCCGAACCCGGTCGGCATGGCGACGCGCAGTACCTGGCACGCCTCATAGACGCACATCGAGTTTCGGTTATGCATTTCGTGCCATCGATGCTGTCGGCGTTCATCGATGTACTCGGAGAGCGACTGAATACCCTTGTGTCCCTGCGGTATATGTTCACCTCCGGTGAGGCGTTGACGCCCGCGGTCGCGCAGGCCGTGGTCACCGGGCTACCGCGGCTCGAATTGCATAATCTCTACGGTCCAACCGAGGCGGCCGTCGACGTGACGAGCCACCAAGTCCTCGTCGGAGAGGCGGTCGTGCCAATCGGCCGGCCGGTGCCGAATACCACCGGCCATGTGCTTGATGCGCGGCTGCAGCCGGTACCCGTCGGCGTACCTGGCGAGCTATACCTCGGCGGCGTGCAATTGGCACGTGCCTACGCCGGACAATCCGATCTGACGTCCGAACGTTTCGTCGCCGACCCAATCGGGCCGGCCGGTGGGCGGCTATATCGCACCGGCGATGTGGTGCGCTGGAACACGGACGGAGAACTGGAATACCTTGGCCGCTCCGACTTCCAGGTGAAGTTGCGTGGCCAGCGACTCG
>NZ_BAEH01000044.1 GCF_000241305.1 Gordonia effusa NBRC 100432 | reverse complement strand
ACTGCGCCGGGCGTGATCGAGGGTGCGGTAGAGCTCGTCGACCGTATGCGGGCGAAATGCGTTACGCACCTCCGGCCGGTTGAAGGCGATACGCACGATGCCGTTGGCGCGCCCTTCGCCGACGTGGCGGTGATAGGTGATGTCGGTGAGATTGTCGAAGCCGTCGACGCCGGCCCACTGGCTCGGGTCGAAAGGATTGGCCGCCGATGATTCGCTCATGGCGACAACCCTACGGTGAGGCGAATTGCGTGGTTGTGGTCACACGATGTTAGGACCGCCTAACCGATGTGATCTAATCGTGACATGAACCTTTCCCGTCGTCTGGCGACCGTGGCAATGGCCGTGGTGGCTACCGTCGCTGTCGTAGTCCCCGCGACTGCCACCTCGGTGGCGCAAGCCGCTCCCGCTCCCGCCGTCGCCCCGACTCCGGTCAAGCTGAACAAGAAGGTTCCGGTTGTCTACGTGGCGAGTTCCATCGAGACCGCTCAGCTCGCGGAGACCTTTGCCACGCCGATGCGTATGCGCGGCTACGATGTCCATGTCTTCCTGACCAAGGACGACAATGACCCCGCGAACAGCCCGTTCTACACGATCCGCGGCAACTCCGCGAAGCTCGGTCGTTATGTTGCCGCGCTGTCGAAGAAGACCGGCCAGAAGAAGTTCGACATCGTCGGAGCATCGCAGACCGGGCTCGTGACTCGCTACTGGCTGAAGTATTACGGTGGCCAGAAGTTCGCGCGCAATGTGGTGCTGCTGTCGGGCATCATCAAGGGATCGCCCTACCAGGCGCAATGGATCCGACAGGGCAAATGCCCGCCGGCCGACCGTATGCAGTACCTGCCGAAGCAGTATCGCAAGGTCAATCCGACTCCCGCGTGTGAAGAAGAGGCGATGGGCAGCAAGGTTGTCCGCGCACTGAATACACCGCGTGAAGCACTGCCCGGCATCAAATACTTCAACATCACCACGCTGCAGGAAGAAGAAGCAGCTCCCTACTGGATCAACCTGATGTCGGGCCCGGGTGACTACCGCAACATCATCACCCAGAATCTGTGCCCCAACGATCCGGTGGTTCATCTCAGCATGACGGTGCAGCCGTCGGTGCAATCACTCGTCGACAGTGCGCTTCGCGGTGGTCCGCTGAAGATGGACTGCATGGTGCCGGTGATCCCCGGTGCGCCGACGCTTAAGGACACCATCAAGGTCCTCAAGTCCCCGCCAGGAGTGAAACTCCCACCGGGATACAAGGTTCCGGCCGGATTCTAGGTTTTGCGCGTCGCTCTTATACGTTTGCTAGATGAGTGAACCCCACGAGGGCGGATTTCGGCCGACCTTCGACATCAGCACCGAGCGCGGCGGACCTAATTACGGCGAATTCGTCGGGCAGGTACGCGAATTCATGGACCGCGTTCGTGCGGCCCTACCGTCCGCGGAGTTGACCGACGAACTTCTCGGCGAGCTCAAAGTCATGAACGAGAAGTTGGCCGACGTCGAGACCGACGAGTGGACCGCGCCGGCCGGTACCCGGATCGACTTGCCCGCGCGCGGCAACATCACGCTGCCGCCCTACGGCGTCGTCGATGCGGGGCCCGACGGCGTCGATGCGACGATCACGTTCACTCGGTTCAACCTCGGCGGAAACGGTGCGGCACACGGTGGTTTCGTCGCGTTGCTTTTCGACGACCTCGGCGGGATGGCAGCGGCGCTGAACATCGAAGGGATTTGCCGCACAGCGTATTTGAAGGTCGACTACCGATCGCTCACGCCGTTGGATAGCGAGCTGACGGTTCGTTGTTGGGTGGATCGCGTCGAGCGTCGAAAAGTCTTCGTACGTGGCACGCTGCACGACGGTGATCGACTGTGCGCGGAGATGGACGCGCTGTTCATCGCGCTCAAACCGGGCCAGCCGTAGCACTGCGTTGACCGGCTGTCCGCAAACCCCACCTTGTCCGCAAACCCCACACTGGCGGACATTCCCGACCCAGAAACCGGGTCGGGAATGTCCGGCGGAGTCGGGTTTGCGGATGGAGCGGGGACCAGGGGGTGGGACCAGGGTGGCTAGCCGAGTTTCGTTACGTCCAGTGCGAAGCCGGCCGCGCGCAGGCGATCGACCAGCGCGTCACCCATCGCGACCGACGGGGTAAGCACGCCAGCATGTTTCGGCAGTTTGTCCCGATCGAGAGCTAGCGCCAGGGCGCTTTCGCCCAACATCACCGCGGTCGCCTTATAGCCCGGGTCGCCGCTGGCGCGGATCTCGGAGCGGTAGCGCGCACCCGTCGTGGTACGTGTAAACGTCTGTGCGACAAAGAATCCCTTGTCTCGCGACTTCTCGTTAGGTCCCTGACCGGGGGCGGGCAACACCTTGTCGAGAAGTTTCCGAGTGGGTTTGAGCGACATCGCGGCCAGGAATAGCCCAGCGCCGGCTGCGACCACGCTGGCCGCGATCGTCGAAATCACGGGTATGCCGCCGACGGCCATCGCCTCGCCGTAGTGGAATTCCGGGCCGTATGCGCCATCGAGTAATGCGTTGCTGCGCCGCACAATTCGGGTGTTATACGACGACATGAAGAACGGTGCCAGGGTGCCGGTCAGCGACCGGTCGACGGTCTTCGCGCGGATTAGCGAGATATCCGACGGTTCACTGCGCAACTTGGCCTGCACCGTTTCATTCGGCCCCGACGACAACGCCTGCGGGTTGAGCAATACCCGACGTACCGTTGGGTCCGACGCCTGGTCGGCGATGACGCGCATCGAGTCGATGGTGCCGCCGGAGACGCTGCCGCGCATCGCCTTGATGACCATGGTGGTGTCGGTGAGTTGCCCGGCCGCGTCGTCGGAGACCTTTCGGTACAGCAGATAGGTGCCCAAATCCGAAGGGACAGAATCGAATCCGCACGAATGGACAATACGGGCCCCGGTAGCGGCTGCGGTCTCGTGTGCTTTGTCGATGGAGTACCGCACGAAGGGAACCTCGCCGGTGAGGTCGACGTAGTCGGTACCGGCGCTGGCCGCCGCGGTCACCAACGCCTCGCCGTAGCGCAGGTACGGGCCGACCGTTGTGCAGACGACCTGCGTGCGGGCGACCATGGCGTCGAGACTGGCGGGAGAATTGGAATCGGCGACGACGAGCGGCCACGCGGCCGCCGTGACGGGCAACTTAGCGCGGGCGGCGACGAGTTTAGACTCTGACCGCCCGGCCAACGCGATCTTGGTGCCGGCCGGCGCGTGCTCAGCTAGATAACGGGCGGTCAGCTCACCGACGAAGCCGGTGGCGCCGAAGACGATGACATCGAATTCGCGACTCATGGAGGCACCTTACCGCGAAGTCAGTAAGGCGGTCATCCGACCACGGTCGGAGGCGTGAGGACCTAGGGTGGCGGTTATGGGCTTCTACGAGGACCGCATCCTGCCTCATATCATCGAACGGACCCTGCGGTATGCCCGCGATGCGCAAACCGCGACGTCGCGCGACCGCCGGGCTCGCCGGTGATGTCGTGGAGATCGGCTTCGGGTCGGGCACCAATATCGACTGCTACCCACCGACGGTCACCGCGATCACGGCGATCACGGCGATCGAGCCGTCCGATACCGCGTGGCGGATGGCAGTCAACCGGGTCGCCGACACTAGCGTGCCGATTACCCGCGGCGGACTGGACGGGCAACGACTCCCGTTCGCCGACAACACGTTTGATTCCGCGTTGTCGACCTACACGATGTGCACCATCGCCGACCTGCCCGCGGCGGTCGCCGAATTGCGCCGCGTCGTCAAACCAGGCGGCACGCTGCATATCCTCGAACACGGACGAGCCCCCGATGAGAAAGTCCGACGCTGGCAGCGGCGGCTCGAGCCGATCCAGCGCCGAGTCGGCGGCGGTTGCCACCTCACCCGGGACATCCCCGAGATACTGGCCGCGGGCGGTTGGCAGGCCGTCGAAGTCGATCGGTACTACGCCGAGCAGACGCCGCGGATATTCGGCGCGCTCTCGGTTGGCGTGTTTCGCAACGACGTCGTCGGCTGAATCTCTGCTGGAACTGTCCCCGTCAGCGGAGCAGGCGCTATATCGCCGCCTGCGTCGGTGAGGGGGACAGTACCGGTTGTGCCCGACGCCACGCTCGCCCGCGCGGGGGTGGCGCATACGCTGGACGGTATGAATCCGTCCACGTTGCAGGCCCGCGTCATCGTCGATGAACTGATTCGCGGTGGCGTGACGGACGCGGTTCTGTGTCCCGGATCGCGGAACGCGCCGCTCGCATTCGCGCTGCATGCCGCCGATCAGCAGGGACGACTGCGGTTGCACGTCCGGATCGACGAGCGATCGGCTGGTTATCTCGCTCTTGGACTCGCGGTGGCGTCGAAGCAGCCGGTACCCATCGTGATGACCAGCGGTACCGCGGTTGCCAATATGAGTCCGGCCGTATTCGAGGCCAACTACGCCCGAGTCCCGTTGGTTGTCATCAGCGCCAACCGTCCCTACGAATTATTGGGGTCGGGCGCTAATCAAACCGTTGAACAATTCGGCATCTTCGGCACCCAGGTCCGCGCGACGATCAGCCTCGGACTCGCCGAACAAGACCTCGACACCAATAGTCAATGGCGCTCGGCGGTCGGCCGCGTACTCGCCGCCGCGCGGGGCGCCCGCACCGGCAATGCCGGGCCGGTCCAATTCGACATTCCCCTGCGCGAGCCACTGGTCCCCGACGCCGACACCGCACCCGACGATGACCTCGGTGCCTTCGCCGGCCGACCCGACGCTGCGCCGTGGACGATGGCGCCGGTCGGCAAACTCGATGTCCCGATCCCCATCGACCTCAGTCTGGACACCGTTGTCATCGCCGGGCACGGCGCTGGTGTGTCGGCAGAACTCGCCGGCATCCCGACTGTCGCCGAACCGACTGCGCCGCAACCAGATTCGCCGCTGCATCCGCTCGCGCTCGACCTGATCACACCGCAGCAAGCGATTATCTGCGGCCGCCCGACGTTGCATCGTGGTGTATCGCGACTGCTCGCCGACCCGAATGTTCGCGTCTACGCGATCACCACCGGACCGCGCTGGCCCGACGTCTCGGGCAATGTCATGGCGACCGGCACCCGGGTGGATCGCCGCGGTAGCCCGCGCGAGGACTGGCTGAAGGAATGCGTCAGCGCGCAGCAGCGAGCTGTCGGCGCCGTCGACGCGGTGCTCGACGAAAGCGGCCCGACGACCGGGTTGCATATTGCCCGAATCGTCAGTGGCGCAGTACGATCCGGCGATCGGCTAGTGGTGGGCTCGAGTAACCCCATCCGCGACGTCGCGCTTGCCGGTCATGTAGTCGACGGTGTCGCCGTGGTGTCCAATCGTGGTGTCGCCGGGATCGACGGAAATATCTCGACCGCCATCGGAGCCGCTCTGGCACAACAGGTTTCGCGCCCGGGTAGTCAGACGATCGCTCTATTTGGCGATCTCACCTTCATTCACGACGCCACCGGACTCGTCATCGGACCGGGGGAGCCGCGCCCGACGGCGCTGCGCATCGTGGTCGCCAACGACGACGGTGGCGGCATCTTCGGCCTGCTCGAACAGGGCGATCCACGATTCAACTCCGGCCCCTACGCAGGTGCGTACGAGCGGGTTTTCGGTACCCCGCACCGCACCGATCTGGCTGCCCTGTGCGCGGGATTCCATGTGCCGCACCGTCGAGCGGCGATCGGCGACTTGCCCGCGCTGCTGACCGGCGCGGTCCCCGAAGGCGGAATCGAGGTCATCGAGGTGAGCACCGACCGTACGCGTTTGCGTGAGGTCCACGCCGCGATCCGGGCGAGGTTGTAGGTCACTACACTTACGACCATGAATCCGACCGTGCAGCGCTATACCCAGATCGTGCTGCTGTGCGTCGGGGGAGTGGTCACCGCACTCGCGGTCGTGTTGGTCGCTGGCTGCTATCACAACGATTCGCAGATCAACGCCAACAAGGCGACCGTTATCGCCGACGTCGTGTCCGCGGATGCGTTGCACGCCGCGGTCAATCTGCAAACGCCGGACGGGCAAATCTACAGTCCGCGGCTGGGCCTGCTGTATCCAACCGAACTGGCGGTCGGGGAGCGGATCAGCGTCGACTACGACATCACCAACCCAGACCTCGCGCGCCCGACCGGCCGGGACTGGAAACTGTCACTCGCACCCGCACTCTCGATCGCGGTTATCGGCTGGCTCGCGGTTGCCGTGGTGATGGTGTTGGTCGCCGAGGCCAGTCGCCGACTGCGCCTGCGGCGGGCCTCAGCGACCAATCAGAACGGCTAACTGTTCACCTGAAGTTCGCGGCGCGGCACCCGGCGTCGTACCGGCGCGGCAAACCATCGCGGGGACACTCGACACATGCGAGTAGCCATCGTGTCGGAGAGCTTCCTGCCCCAGGTCAACGGTGTGGTCAACTCGGTTCTGCGGGTTACCGAACACCTCGAACGCACCGGTCACCAAGCGGTGATCATCGCCCCGGACTCGCCGCGTGGTCAGCCGAGCGCACCGCGCGTCATCGGGCGTACCCCGGTTCATTTCGTCCCGTCGGTGATGTTTCCCGGCGTCGCATCGCTGCCGTGCCCCATCCCGACGCCGTTGCTCTACCGAGCCCTGCGGGATTTCGAGCCCGACGTCGTGCATCTGGCGTCGCCCTTTGTCATCGGCATGGCCGGCGCATATGCCGCGCGCCGACTGCGGCTGCCGACCGTCGCGGTATTCCAGACCGATGTCGCCGGATTCGCGGCAAGCTACGGCGCCGGCATCGCGACCCGCGCGGCCTGGGCCTATACGCGGCGGCTGCACACACTCTGCGATCGGACGCTCGCGCCGTCGTCGGACAGCATCGCCGCCCTGACCGCACACGGCGTACCACGGGTGCACCGATGGGCGCGCGGCGTCGACGTCGAGCGGTTTAGTCCGGCGAAAGCCGACGCCGGGCTGGTCGCGTCGTGGCGCGGCCCCGGCGAGGCGAAATTGGTGGTGGGATTTGTCGGGCGGCTGGCGCCGGAAAAACATGTCGAGCGCCTGGTGTCGCTTGCGCATGATCCGCGAGTGCAGCTGGTTATCGTCGGGGACGGGCCGGAACGGTCGCGACTGTCGGCACTGCTGCCGAATGCGATATTCACCGGCGAATTGCGTGGCGAGGAGCTGGCGCGGGCCTATGCGAGCCTCGACGTGTTCGTCCACGCGGGTGAGCATGAGACGTTCTGCCAGGCGATTCAGGAGGCGATGGCATCGGCGCTGCCGGTGATCGGTCCCGACGCCGGTGGGCCGCGTGACCTGGTCGCGCATTGCCGCACCGGCTACCTGCTGCCACCGGCCGAATTCGCCGACCGGCTGCCGGCAGCCGTCGATTCACTGCGCAACGACGCCGTGCGTACCGAGTTCGGAAACGCGGCACTGGCGACGGTGCGAAGCCGCACCTGGCCGGCGATATGCGACGAACTGCTCGGCCATTATCGCGAGGTGAGCGGGCGGGGAGAGCTGACGGCGTTGGCGGGGTGATGCGGCTAGCTGGTCGCCGCGGCGTCGGGGTAGGTTAGCGGGCATGGCCTCTGGACCTTCCGCACGCCCCGACCGCGCCGGGCTCGACAAACAGCCGTCCGACGTCGCGGCGATGTTCGATGGCGTCGCCAAACGGTACGACATCACCAATACCGTGCTGTCCTTCGCGCAGGATCGCAAGTGGCGCAAGCTAACTCGGGAAGCACTCGCATTGTCGCCGGGCGACGTGGTGCTTGATCTGGCGGCCGGCACCGCGGTGTCGACGGTGGAGTTGGAGCGGTCGGGGGCGACCTGTATCGCCGCCGACTTTTCCCTGGGCATGCTCAAGGCGGGCGCGCATCGGAATGTGCCGAAGGTCGCCGCCGACGCTCTCGCTTTGCCGTTCGCCGATGAATCCTTTGACGCGGCGACCATTTCCTTCGGTCTGCGCAACGTCAACGACGTCCACCAGGCGCTGTCGGAGTTGCGCCGCGTGCTCAAGCCCGGTGGTCGTCTGGTGATCTGCGAATTCTCGACGCCGACCTGGACGCCGTTCCGCGTGATCTACATGGAATACCTGATGAAGGCGCTGCCCTCGGTCGCTCGCCGGGTGTCGAGCAATCCGGCCGCCTATGTGTACCTGGCCGAATCGATCCGGGAATGGCCGGACCAGGCAGGATTGGGCCAACTGATCACCACCGCGGGATTCCGTGGAGTGAACTGGCATAACCTGACCGGCGGGATTGCCGCTCTGCACAGCGCGCGCAAGTAGGTCAGACGAACGGCGGTCGCGGATCAATCCGCACCGAGGCGCGTCCCGCCGTCCGCCATGCGCGGGCGATCAGGTCGGAATCCTCCGGCGTGATCAGATTGCCCATCACTCGCACCACCATCGACATCAGCGCATTCGACCGGATTCCGGGCCGTCCCAGGACCGGCACGGTCTTCGGCATTGTCAGCAGCCCGGCCAATCGTCGTGCCGCCGAGAAGGCGAGGCTGTAGTGGTCGGTCAGAATCGTGGGCCACGTTGTCGAATAGTCCTGGGCGCCAAGCAGTTCGACGGCCAGTCGGGCCGTCTCCAACGCATAGTCGATACCCTCGCCGTTGAGCGGATTGACGCAGGCCGCGGCATCGCCGATGAGCATCCAGTTTCGGCCCGCGACGCCGCTGACCGCGCCGCCCATCGGCAACAGGGCCGAGGTAACCCGTTGTGGCGCACCGGATAACGACCATTCGTCGCGGACCAGATTCGCGTAGTGATCCAGGACCGGTTTGAGTGCCAACTGGGCCGGCCGCTTGGAGGTCGCCAATGCCCCGACCCCGACGTTGACCAGGCCGGTGCCGTCGTCGGAGTCCGATGTGCCCAGCGCGTCGCTGCTCGAACCGAGTGGGAACACCCAGCCGTAGCCCGGTAACAATTCGCCGTCGGGTGACCGCAGCTCCAGATGTGAGCCCATCCAATTATCTTCGGCCCGTTCGGATTTCACATAGGCACGAGCGGCGACACCGTACGCGGTATCTCGATGCCATTGTCGCCCAAGGATTTTGCCCAGCGGGGAGCGAACACCGTCGGCTACGATGAGGTCGGTCAGTCTAATAGTCCACAGCTCGGTGCCATTATCGACGACGATCCCGCTGATCCGATCACCGTCGCGCTCGACGTCGATCACCTTGGCGCCCAACAGCATCGACGCCCCGGAGTCGGCCGCATGCCGCCGGATCGCATCATCGAATTCGATACGGGAGACCGCACTGCCATGCCGGCCGAACGCCCCGGCGGGCCAGTGCACTCGCTGCTGCGCGCCCCAGCCGTTGAGTTCGAGTCCGTCGATACGGGGACGTCGGGCGAGGTAATCACCCATGCCGAGCGTGCGTAACTCGGCTACCGCGCGCGGTGTCAGGCCGTCACCGCAGGTCTTGTCGCGCGGAAAGTCGGCCATGTCGATCAGCAGGACGTCGCGGCCGGCCTTCGCCGCGTAGTGCGCCGCTGCGGCGCCACCGGGACCGGCACCGACCACCACGACGTCGGCGGCGGTTGCGTGTGGGGCGGGCGAAGTCACCTGACCAGTATGTCGGTAGTAGGTGCGCGTCGAGGAGCCGGGACGGCTACGACTAGGCTCTGGGGCGGAACAGGCATCGCGCCCTCCTATTGCACGTCCCGGGGGTAAAGTGTCACAGCTATTTCATTAGACGTGAGGCGGCAGACAAGTGAAGTCCACATTCGCCGGACTGAATCTGGTTTCCGACGAGTTCTCAACTTCGTTGAGCGACTCGCTGGCCCAGGTCGAGGACCTTTTGCTGCGTGAACTGTCCTCCGGCGACGAAGTGCTCACCGAGGCCGCCACCCACCTGGCGAAAGCCGGCGGCAAACGATTCCGGCCGATGTTCGCGATTCTGGCGTCGAAATTCGGACCGAACCCGGACGCGCCGGAGGTCATCACCTCGGCGACCGTCGTCGAAATGATCCACCTCGCCACGCTGTATCACGACGACGTGATGGACGAGGCGCCGATGCGCCGAGGTGCGCAGAGTGCCAACTCGCGGTGGACCAACAGCATCGCGATCCTGTCCGGTGACTTCCTGTTCGCTCGGGCATCGCGGCTGGTCTCGACGTTGGGCCCCGAATCGGTGCTGATCATCGCCGACACCTTCGCCGAGCTGGTTACCGGGCAGATGCGTGAGACCGTCGGTGCGCGTCCCGGCGTCGATCCGGTTGATCACTATCTGAAGGTCGTGTGGGAGAAGACCGGTTCGCTGATCGCCGCGGCGGGCAAATTCGGTGCGCGCGCCTCCGGTGCTACGCCCGACGACGTGGCGCGACTGTCGAAACTCGGTGACATCATCGGCACCGCGTTCCAGGTCTCCGACGACATCATCGACATCTCGTCGGCCACCGACGATTCCGGTAAGACACCGGGCACCGACCTTCGCGAAGGCGTGCATACGCTGCCGGTTCTCTATGCGCTCGCCGGTGACGACGCGACGTCGGCGCGGCTGACCGAACTGCTCATCGACCCGGCGACCGGTGCGGCCCGGCCACTGTCGGACGACGGTGAGGTCGCGCAAGCGCTTGAGCTGCTCAATAACTCGACTGGAATGGTCCAAGCACGCGACCGTCTACACGCCTTCGCCGACGAGGCAAACGATGTTCTGGCGCAGCTCGCGCCGGGACCGGCGCATGACGCCTTCGCTTCGTTGGTGTCGTACACCACCGAACGACACGGCTGACTCAACTGTGCCCCTCGCCACGGCGGGGAACTCCGGCGCCGACCGCCTTCGTTTGACAGACTGAGGTGTTCGATCACGAACCCGGTCTAGGAGTGTCACGATGCATTACAACGGGCTCAAGACTGCCTTCTTGTTGGGGTTGATGTCGGCGGTCATCGTTGCGATTGGCGCGATGTTCCGTAGTGGACCGATTCTGCTGGTGGCGGTGGTGCTGGCGGTCGGCATGAATGCCTACGTCTACTTCAACAGCGCCAAGATGTCCCTGCGCGCGATGCACGCCCAGCCGGTCACCGAAGTGCAGGCGCCGGTGCTGTACCGCATCGTCCGAGAACTAGCGACGACCGCGCGTCAACCGATGCCCGCGCTGTACATCAGCCCGACCGAATCGCCCAATGCCTTTGCCACCGGCCGTAATCCGCAGAACGCCGCGGTGTGTTGTACCGCAGGAATCTTGCGGCTGCTCGATGAGCGAGAGCTGCGTGCGGTACTCGGGCATGAACTCTCGCATGTGTACAACCGCGACATTTTGATCTCGTCGGTGGCCGGTGCGCTGGCGTCGATCATCACCGGGATCGCGAATTTCGCGATGATCTTTGGCGGCGGGCGCAACGGACAGGGACCGGGTATCTTAGGGGTCCTCGCGATCAGCCTTCTCGGGCCGATCGCCGCGACGTTGATCAAGATGGCCGTCTCCCGGTCCCGGGAATACCAGGCCGACCAATCCGGTGCCGAGTTGACCGGCGACCCGCTGGGCCTGGCCTCGGCGCTGGCGAAAATCTCCGGCGGCGTCGACGCGGCGCCGCTTCCTCCGCAGCCGGCCATCGAGTCACAGGCGCACCTAATGATCGAGAATCCATTCCGTGGCGGTGGCGTGGCGAAAATGTTCTCCTCCCATCCGCCGACGGCCGACCGTATCGCGCGGCTCCACGAGATGGCGCGGGGCGGGCACTAGTCGAAGGTTGTCGGGGGCGTCGGGCACAATGATCCCCATGCTTCCGGGAGACACCAGTGCGCACCGCAAGGCGCGGGGCGCGTTCTATACGCCGCCCGGCGTTGCCCGGTTCATCGTGGAGTGGGCGGTGCGCACACCCGCGGATTCGGTACTCGAGCCCTCCTGTGGTGAGGCTGTTTTCCTCCACGAGTGCGCGGCGGTCGCCGGATTCGCCGGATCGCTGAAAGGCGTTGAGCTACATCGTGATTCGGCCCGTCATGCCGAGGGGGAGCTGCGGGCGGCTGGTGTGGAGGCGACGGTCGACGTCGGAGATTTCTTTCTGCGGGAGCCGGTGGCCGAGTTCGATGCCGTCGTCGGCAACCCACCCTATGTGCGCTATCAATCCTTTTCCGGTGAATCGCGCCGCCGCTCGCGGGCGGCGGCTTTGCGGGCCGGCGTCAACCTGACCGGGCTGGCGTCGTCGTGGGCCGCGTTCGTGATCCACTCGGCGCTGCATCTGCGCGACGGTGGGCGTCTGGGCCTGGTGCTGCCCGCCGAGTTGCTGACGGTCAATTACGCATCGTCGGTGCGGCGGTTCCTGATGGATCACTTCTCATCGGTCGGTCTGGTGTTGTTCTCCGAGCGAGTTTTCGCCGGGGTGCAAGAAGAAGTGGTGTTGTTGCTCGCCGACGGTTTCCGCCGCGACGGAACGCGGGGTACCGACCATTGCGAAGTGTACCAAGTCGCCGACGCCGAGGACCTGGCGACGCTGTCGATCGCCCAGCATCCCGAACCGCAGCGCTGGCGGCCGGCGTCGAAAAGTGCGAAGTGGTCGGGGTCGATGCTGTCGACGTCGGGGGCGCAGGTCTTTGAATCACTCACTGCCACAACCAGTTTCGTATCACTGTCGCACTGGGGACGTACCAAGCTGGGAATGGTCACCGGCAATAACACCTACTTCGCGCTGTCGCCGGCGCGGGTCGCGGAGCTTGGCCTGACGTCGTCAGATCTGATTCCCATCTCGCCGCCGGGGTCACGCCATCTGCGCGAGCTGACCCTCACCGGTAGTGCACTAGATGCCCTCGGCGTCGACGACCGCGCCACCTGGCTGTTCCGTCCCGACGGTGCGCCGTCGCGCGCGGCACGCCGCTATATCGCCGCGGGCGAAGCCACCGGCGTCAACACCGCCTACAAATGTCGGGTCCGTGCACCGTGGTGGCGAGTGCCCTATCTGCCGCCGCCCGACCTGTTCCTGACGTATATGAACGCCGACACTCCGCGGCTGTGCACCAACCGTCATCGCGCGCATCACCTCAACTCGGTACACGGCGTCTACGCGGCCGACGGGTTGCGTCGGGACGCCATGGATCTGCTGCCGCTGGCGTCGCTCAACTCGGTGACCCTGCTCGGCGCCGAGACGATCGGCCGGGCGTATGGGGGAGGACTGCTCAAGGTCGAGCCGTCGGAGGCCGCGCAACTACCGATGCCGTCACCGGACCTGCTCGCAGCGCACCGCCCGGAGCTGAGCCACATCCGGCCCGCGGTCGTCCGAGCACTCCGCGCCCGCCGACTCGCCGATGCTGTCGCGCTCGTCGACGCCGTGCTGCTCACCGATGCCCTGAGCCTCGACGACGCCGCCGTCGACACGCTGCGGGCCGATCACCGACATCTGTCCGGTCGTCGCGCTGCGCGGGCCAAGGGACTGTAGCGCGTGGCAGGTAAGAGTAGCGCCAAGGCGCAGGCGTGGCCGCTGTTCGATGCGCTCGTCGAACGTGCCGCGCTGCGCGAGGTCAATCCGTGGGTCACCGACGGTGCCGCGACGTCGTACGCTCCCGACTTCGACACGCTCACCAAATTGCTCGCGGTGCCGCTGACACTCGACGCCGCCAGTCAATCCGGTGTCCCCGCACTCGCCATCGATGTGTGGGTGGCGTACGAGCTGCGTCGCGCTGGACTCGATCCCGACGCCGTCTGGCCGCGCGCCGAATCGCCCCGGGTGGTCGATCGAGACGTTCTCAAATTCATTCGGTCGCTACCAGCCAAGGAGCAACAGCCGCTGCTCGACCGGCTGCCCAAAGGGGGCGGCGTCGCATCGGCGTCAGCGAATATCTTGGGCAAGAACTACCTCAAACAGGTCGACGTGTTGATGACGTCATGGCAGACCGGACCGGAACTGCTGATCTCGACCAAGCGGATGGATTCGTCCTTCGGGAAGAACGCCGCCAATCGCGTCGAAGAGTCCTACGGCGACGCGAAGAATCTCGCATTACGGCATCCGCTCGCGGCTCTCGGATTCATGTTCGGCATCCGCTCTACGGCGTACACCTCCGAACGGGCGCAATTCGACTGGCTCGCCGACCTGCTCATCAAACTCGGCAGGGAAGAAGACGCGTACGACGCCTGCTCGCTGCTGGTGCCTGAATACGACGCAGCCGCGCCCGTCGACGATCCGGGTCCCGACGAGATGATCCTCGACCCCGACGACGTCGAGATTGAGGGCGGCGACGTCGAGGTGAACGACGAAGCAGCGCTGTTCGACCTCGCCGAATTCGGGGCCGTATCCGAGCCGGCCGCTCGCGAGTTGCCGGCTCTTCCGCGCGTCACCCTTCGCCACGACCTGGTGCCGGACGAACTGGCGCCGGCACGCTTTTTCGAAGTGATGCTGCGCGTGGTGCTCGACAATTCGACCGTCGCTCATCACAAATGCGCGCGTGAATTGCGGGCGAATCCGCGCGTGGTCAGCGGTAGTTGACGAACTGCAGGGCGACCTCGAGGTCGGCGCCTTTGAGCAGCGAGATCACCGCTTGCAGATCGTCGCGCTTCTTGCTCGATACGCGCAGTTCCTCGCCCTGAATCTGAGCCTTGACGCCCTTGGGGCCTTCGTCGCGGATCAGTTTCGAGATCTTCTTGGCGTTCGCCGAGTCGATCCCCTCTTTGAGGGTGCCGGAGATCTTGTACGTCTTTCCCGACGCCGCCACCTCGCCGGCCTCGAACGCCTTCAGCGAGATGTCCCGACGGATCAGCTTCTCCTTGAACACCTCCAAGCCGGCTTGGGCGCGCTCTTCCGCGTCGGAGGTGATAATGATCGCTTCTTCGCCCGACCACGCAATGGTGGTGTTGGTGCCCCGGAAGTCATAACGCTGCGAAAGTTCTTTGGCAGCTTGGTTCAATGCGTTGTCGACCTCTTGCCGGTCGAGCTTGCTCACGACGTCGAATGATGAATCAGCCATGGACACAGGGTATCGGGTGCTTGACCCGCGCCTCTGAGCAGCCGGTTTGCGCAAGCCCCCCGCTGCCGTTGTATTCTTTGCGGCGTTGTCATTCGCAGCGGACATCGTCGTCAGGCGTCCAGGTGAGTAACACAACGGCAGGTTGCCCGAGCGGCCAAAGGGAGCGGACTGTAAATCCGTCGCGCAAGCTACATAGGTTCGAATCCTATACCTGCCACACCGAGGTGAAATGGCGCTGACGTCGGGATTTGTCTCGCGACAGACGCACTGTGTAACCTCGATAAGGCTCTTGTGCCGCCTTCGTGAAAACGGAGGCGGCATAAGCACGCCCCCTTAGCTCAGTCGGTAGAGCGTTTCCATGGTAAGGAAAAGGTCGACGGTTCGATTCCGTCAGGGGGCTCGCTGGACGCCAGTGTCCGCATGGCGGTGTAGCTCAGCTGGTTAGAGCGCACGACTCATAATCGTGAGGTCGGGGGATCGAGTCCCCCCACCGCTACAATCCTGGGATACCGACCGACAGGCACGGACCCAGCCCACCGAACGTACCACCCGAAAGAAGGCAGCGAAGTGGCCTCCTCAACTGATGTCCGCCCCAAGATCACCTTGGCGTGCGAGGTGTGTAAGCACCGTAACTACATCACCAAGAAGAACCGCCGCAACGATCCCGATCGTCTCGAGATCAGCAAGTTCTGCCCGAACTGCGGCAAGCACCAAGCGCACAAGGAATCGCGCTAAACCCCGATCGTTCCAGCTAGCCCCGACAACAGCGCCACCTCCCTGACTGACGGCCAGCCCTCGCCGAAACGGTGGCCGGAAGGTAGGTGTTCGAGCCAGTGTTGAGCGCGACCCAGACCGATAACGAGCCGACTGCCGAGAAGCTCACGCCAGAGCAGATCGCGGAGAACACCGCGGCGATGGTCGGCTATCACTACACTGTCGACGACTACTACGAGATCGGCCGCGAGGAAGTTCGCAAGCACGCTCTCGCGGTGCAGGATTCGCATCCGGTGCATTGGAGTGAAAGCGCCGCCGCTGCCAATGGCCATTCGGCTCTCGTCGCCGCCCCGACGTTCGTCAGCGTCCTGGGGATCATCGCGCAGCGCAAACTGTTCGAGGAAGTCGTCACCGGATACAACCTCTGGCAGATCATGCAAACCGACCAGCGGTTGCTCTATCACCAGCCGATGCGAGTGGGTGATCAGCTCATCTGCGACGTGTCGCTGGACTCGTTCCGGCACGTGACCAGCCCCGAGACGATTGATCTCATGGTCACCAAGAATGTCATCTGGAACCAGCGCGACGAACCGGTGATGACCACCTGGACATCGCTGGTCGCCCGCGCCGGACTCGAAGTGGACCCCGCATTGGAAGAGTCCCTCGATCACGTGATGATGAAGGTGCCCAATATCGGCAAGCCGGATAAGACCGTGCAGCGTGAAGGCGGGCGCTACGACCTGCCCGATCCGACCGAATCTCCAGACGCATACGGCGCGATCAACTTCGACACGCTCGAGGTGGGCCAGGAGTTGCCGCCCAAACAATTCCTGCTGACGCGCGGGAACCTCGCCAACTACGCGGGCGTCGCCGCCGATCCCAACCCGATTCACTTCTCCGACGAAGTGGTCAAGGTCGCTGGGCTCGACGGCGTGGTTGCCCACGGGATGCAGACGATGGGGCTCGGCGCGAGTTTCGTCTCCGAATTCATCGGCGATCCGGGGGCCTTCTGCGAGTACAACGTGCGCTTCACCAGCCCGGTTTACGTGCCGGCCGACGACAGTACCGCCGTCGACTTCACCGGCAAGATCAAGTCGCTGGATCCCGAAACTCGTCGCGGCACTATCGCGATCACCGCGAAGTCGGGTGGCAAGCGCATCTTCGGCCGGGCCAATGTCGTAGTGCAGTTCAACTAGCGACTGTTCGATGGGCGCGTTAAGCGATTGGCATTTGTCGCCGTGCGTGCTCTACACTGAAGTGTCTGTGGTTTAGATCAGACTTGCGCGCTACCCGAAGGGTAGCGCGTTGGTTTTGTAAGGGTGTATTCCACAGTGGGGTCGTCGTCCGAAACGCGGCGACTCATAGGGGCGTAGCTCAACTGGCAGAGCAGCGGTCTCCAAAACCGCAGGTTGCAGGTTCAAGTCCTGTCGCCCCTGCCCCTGGAGAGGGCAAACGTCGATGAGAGGACTCGAAGGTGATTAAGCGCGATCGAGCCGCCCGGGCCAAGAAGGCCGGTGAGGCTGACGCCGCAGACGCGGCGGACTCGATATCACTGGAGAAGGCTGACGAACTCGAGTCGGTAACTGAACTCGACGACGCTGGCGATGATGCGCCGGTACGTCCGTCGGGCAAGCGTCGTCGCGGATCGTCGTCGGCTACCGCGGTTGTCGATCGGCCCGCGAAGTCGAAGGCAGTAGCCACCGACCGCAATCGCAATCCGTTTGCCGCGCTCTGGCTGTTTCTGCAGCAGGTCGTCGCCGAACTGAAGAAGGTCATTTGGCCTACTCGGCGGGACACGATCGTCTACACCATCGTGGTGCTGGTCTTCGTGGTTATCGCCACCGCGCTCATCGCCGGCCTGGATATCGGATTCGCCCGTTTGGTATTGCTGGTCTTCGGCTAGCCCCGCGGCGAGCGCAGCAACGCGAATGAACACTAGTTGGAACTAAGGAGTGTGGGGCAGTGAGCACCGCAGAGAACGAGATCGATTCGGCGCAGGACACCTCGGTGACTGAACCGGCCGCAGCGACGGAGGATATCGACGCCACCGCCGCTGAGTCTGCCGACGATGCTGCGGTCGCCGAGGTCGAAGAGACCGCTGAACCCGAGACCGCTGAGGTTGAGGCCGAAGAGGAAGTCGACCCGGCCGAGCAGCTGCGCAAGGAACTGCGTCGCGCACCCGGCGACTGGTATGTCATCCATTCCTACGCCGGCTACGAGAACAAGGTGAAAGCCAACCTCGAAACCCGCGTGCAGAACCTCGACGTCGGCGACTACATCTTCCAGGTTGAGGTTCCGACCGAAGAAGTCACCGAGATCAAGAACGGTCAGCCCAAGAAGGTCAACCGCAAGGTGCTGCCCGGCTACATCCTGGTGCGGATGGATCTCAACGACGAATCGTGGGGAACTGTCCGCAACACCCCCGGCGTTACCGGTTTCGTCGGCCTGACGTCGCGCCCGTCGCCGTTGTCGATGGATGAGGTGCTCAAGTTCCTCCTGCCCCGCGTCGAGGCGAAGAAGCCAGCGACCAAGGGCGGTTCCGACCAGAGCGTCGAGGCTGCCGCAGCCGCGGCGACCGCCATCGTCGAGGTCGACTTCGAGGTCGGCGAGTCGGTCACCGTCATGGACGGCCCGTTCGCCACCCTGCCCGCGTCGATCAGCGAGGTCAACGCCGAGCAGCGCAAGGTCAAGGTTCTGGTGTCGATCTTCGGTCGCGAGACCCCGGTCGAGTTGAACTTCAACCAGGTGGAGAAGATCTGACTCACCCCTCGGGTGAATGAATTTAAGACTTTCGTGTCTCCAGCGGGCACGAAACTGGCTGGAAACAGCCGCACACAAGAAACATTAAAGGAACTAGAAGATGCCTCCCAAGAAGAAAAAGGTCGCCGGGATCATCAAGCTCCAGATCCAGGCAGGCCAGGCCAACCCGGCTCCGCCTGTGGGTCCGGCGCTTGGTCAGCACGGCGTGAACATCATGGAATTCTGCAAGGCGTACAACGCCGCGACAGAATCGCAGCGCGGCAACGTCGTGCCGGTTGAGATCTTCGTCTACGAAGATCGCTCCTTCGACTTCAAGTTGAAGACCCCGCCGGCCGCCAAACTCCTCCTCAAGGCCGCCGGCCTGCAGAAGGGTTCGGGCGTTCCGCACACTCAGAAGGTCGGCAAGGTCACCATGGATCAGGTCCGTGAGATCGCCAAGACCAAGGCTGAGGACCTCAACGCCAACGACATCGACCAGGCCGCGAAGATCATCGCCGGTACCGCACGGTCGATGGGTATCACCGTCGAAGGCTAGACCTCGACGGTCGGCGTATCGAGATCCCGTGGGAGGGCCGGCTCGGCCCACAAACCACTAACCCGAACTCTTAGATTCACGGAGAAAGAACAGAGCAATGGCACAACGTAGTAAGAAGTACCGCGAAGCCGCGGAAAAGATCGACAAGTCCAAGCTGTACAGCCCGCTGGAGGCTGCCAAGCTGGCCAAGGACACCTCGTCGCGTAACGCTGACTCCACCGTGGAGGTCGCGATTCGACTCGGCGTCGATCCTCGCAAGGCCGACCAGATGGTGCGTGGCACCGTCAACCTGCCGCACGGCACCGGTAAGACCGCTCGCGTCATCGTATTCGCGGTCGGCGACAAGGCCGCTGAGGCCACCGCCGCCGGAGCCGACGAGGTTGGCGCCGAGGATCTGATCGAGAAGATCCAGGGTGGCTGGCTCGACTTCGACGCCGCGATCGCGACGCCGGATCAAATGGCCAAGGTCGGCCGGATCGCCCGCGTCCTCGGACCGCGTGGCCTGATGCCCAACCCGAAGACCGGTACCGTGACCCCCGACGTCACCAAGGCTGTCAACGACATCAAGGGCGGAAAGATCAACTTCCGCGTCGACAAGGCTGCCAACCTGCATTTCGTCATCGGTAAAGCATCGTTCGACGCCGCCAAGCTGGCCGAGAACTACGGTGCGGCATACGACGAGATCATGCGTGCGAAGCCGTCGGCTGCCAAGGGCCGCTACATCAAGAAGGTCACCGTCTCGACCACAACCGGACCCGGCATCCCGGTTGATCCCGCGGTGACTCGTGACTTCGCCGAGGAGGCGCAGGCATAAGCCTGATCATCCTTGCCATTCGGGCCCGACGTCGTAACGACGTCGGGCCCGAATGTTTTGGGTAGATTATGACCATGTCGCACAACGCAATTCGGATCAGTGTTTCCGTCCGCACCGGATTCGGCGCGGGGGACGCTCGCGCCGGAATCGCCGCGCTGGTCAATCGAGTGCGCGCCTCTCGCGATGCCGGCCTGGCCGGCTTCTATCTGGGCGACCATCATTCCCAGGCTCCGGATCGGTATTACCAGAACGTGCCAACGCTGGCCCGGCTCGCGGCCGAATGGCCGGAGGCGGATTTAGGTTCGTTATTCCTTGTGCCACTGTGGAATCCAGTGCTTCTCGCCGAGCAAGTCGGAGTCCTCGCGGCGATGACCACCGGTCGATTCTCGATTCAGCTCGCGGCGGGCGCCGGTGAGGCGCAGTTCGCCGCGATGGGTAAGTCGTTGCGGACGCGACGTCGGGATGTCGAGACATCCACCGATATCATCCGGCGATTGCTCGCCGGTGAGACTGTCTCGGTGCCCGGCGTGACAGAAGGCGCGGCGATTTCGCCGATTCCGGCTGAGCCCGTAGAGATTTGGATGGCAGGCCATGCCCAGCCGGTCCTCGATCGGGCCGCGGCATTCGAGGGCTGGCTCGCGGGACCGGGTGCCTCCGACGCCGAACTTGCGCGGATGATCAGTTCCTATCGCGACTCGTGTGAGCGCCAAGGACGAACTCCAGGCCGCATCGCACTACGTCGCGATGTTCATGTCGGCGTCGACGATGCCGACGCCGAGCGAGTCGCCGATCCAATTCTGACCCAGGGCTACCGCGGATTCGACCCCGCGGTAACCGTGGTCGGCGGTCCTCAACGCGTGGCCGAACGCCTCCGTGCGTACCAGGAACTGGGTTTCACCGACATCCTGATCCGACATCTGGCCGGCGATGAAGCGCAGGTGCTGGCATCGACGGCACGGTTCGCAAACGTGCGAGAGTTGTTGGGGCAGTAGAGATTACCGACCCCGCGTGGTCGCGGCCTTCTGCTTCTCGTCGAACCACACGTGATTACGCTTGCCGGTGATCACCAACGAGGTCTGATCCACTACGTGGTAGGTCAGGTCCCACTCGTCTGCGTAGGTGATGTAAACGGTCTTACCGCCGGCTTTGGTCACCTTGGCGATCGGCACGGTATTTCCGGCGCGCTTCTTGTTGTCGAAGCCGCGGTACTGCAGCCGCCCATCGCTCTCGAATTTACAGATCGACGCCGACTTGCTCTTGGTTTCGACCGAGGCGATTTCGGTCTGGTACAGACTGCAACCAGTGCCGGTAGCAGCCGCGGGAGCAGCGGAAATGGTCGCGGCACCGATCGTGGCGATGCCGGCGGCAAGGGCGGTCGATGTCGCGCGGCGCAGGGAAGACTTCACGTTGTGCACTCCTTTTGAGTAGTTCGCGCTCTAGTGTCTCATTTCGAAGTTAGGGGACACTAACCAGCCGCGAAATCTGGGTGAAGTTTTCCAAACACTCGAACTTGAAACCGGATTCAAGTACAGTCCGTGCTGTGAAGATGACTCAATCGGCAAGGGGCGCGTAGTGGATGTAGCGGGGAAGGTGGCCATCGTCACCGGCGGGGCAGGTGGCATCGGCGCGGCGATCGCGCGACGGCTCGTCTCCGATGGTGCCAAGGCGCTTATCGTCGACCTCGACGCCGCGCGGGTACGCGCGACTGCCGACGAAATCAATGCGGCCCAACCGGATTCGGCGACGTCGGCGGCCGGTGATGCGTCCGACTCGGCGACCATCGCCGACTGGATCGCATTGGCGGAGAGCGCTTTTGGTCCGGTCGACATGTACTTTGCCAACGCCGGTATCGGCGGAGCGCCCGGCCTTGATCTTTCCGATGACCAGTGGGCTCAGGTGATCGACGTCAATCTGCTGGCTCATGTCCGCGCCGCCCGCGCGCTCGTACCGTCGTGGGAAGAGCGCGGCGAAGGCTACTTTGTGTCGACAGCGTCCGCAGCCGGTCTGCTCACCCAGATTGGCTCGGCTGGATACTCGGTAACCAAGCACGCCGCCGTCGGATTCGCGGAATGGCTTTCGATCACATATGGCGACAAGGGAATTCGTGTCAGTTGCCTGTGTCCGATGGGTGTCGACACAAAGCTGCTGCATCCCGACGAAGGTGCCGAGGATGGCATCGGCAAACTTATGCAGAGTGCGGTCGAAACCGCTGGGCGGGTGCTGAGCCCGGCCCAGGTCGCCGACGACGTCGCGGCCGCCATCGCCGACGAACGCTTCCTGATCCTGCCGCATCCCGAGGTGCTGGATATGTACCGGCACAAGGGATCCGACTACGACCGATGGCTCTCGGGTATGCGTCGCTACCAACAGACGCTGCTCGGCAGTTCCGAACCTATATAGGAGAATCTGTGACAATTCCCGAGTTTTCTGATCGCAGCAAGGCGTTTCGTGCGGACCTGCTCGACTTCATGGACACGCATGTCTACCCGGCCGAGGCCGTCTACCACCAGCAGATGCATGAGGCCGGCAATCCGCATTTCCACCCGCCGATACTCGAAGACCTTAAGGCCGAGGCTAAACGGCGTGGACTGTGGAATCTCTTCACCCCGCATCCCGACTTCGGCCCTGGACTGTCGAATCTCGACTACGCACCGCTCGCTGAGATCATGGGGCGGAGTGAACTTGGCCCAGAAGCGTGTAATTGCAACGCTCCAGACACCGGCAACATGGAAGTTCTGATGCTCTTCGGTTCCGACGAGCACAAGGAAAAGTACCTTAAACCACTGCTCGACGGTGAGATCGCATCGGCGTTCGCGATGACCGAGCCGGCCGTTGCCAGCTCGGACGCCTCGAATATCGAACTGCGGATGGAGCGGGACGGTGACAGCTATATTCTCAACGGCCGCAAGTGGTTTGCCTCCAACGCGATGCACCAGCACTGCAAGGTGCTCATTGTTATGGGCAAGACCGATCCGGAGGCGTCATCGCATCGCCAGCAGTCGATGATGGTCGTGCCGATCGACGCGCCGGGCGTCACGGTGGTACGAAACCTTCCCGTTTTTGGTTATCAGGACCGCGAAGGCCACGCCGAGATCACCTTCGACGACGTCCGAGTGCCGGCCGCCGATGTACTCAAAGGCGAGGGGGAAGGCTTCGCCATCGCCCAGGCGCGCCTGGGACCGGGACGTATCCATCACTGTATGCGAACCATCGGAATGGCCGAGCGCGCACTGGAACTCATGTGTAAGCGCGCGACCGAGCGGGTCACCTTCGGAAAGCCGCTGGCCACTCGGGGAAACATCCAGGACTGGATCGCCGAGGCTCGTATCGAGATTGAGATGGTACGACTACTCACCCTCAAGGCGGCGCACATGATGGATACCGTCGGTAACCGTGAGGCGGCGACAGAGATCGCCGCGATCAAGGTTGCGGCGCCGGAGATGGCGCTGAAAATACTCGACCGCGCCATTCAGGTACACGGTGGTGGCGGTGTCACCGACGACTTCCCGCTGGCGTCGGCTTACGCTCACATTCGAACGTTGCGGTTGGCCGACGGACCTGACGAGGTCCACAAACGATCGATTGCCCGACGGGAACTGAGGGCGTACGCGTGACGGCAGACGGTTTGTCCATTCCCGACGTCGACTCGCCGGCGTTCCTGAATTGGCTTGGCGGGCAAGGCGTTCACCTCGCCGAACCGGTTACGGCGAAGCGGGTGGGGATGGGGCAGTCGAATCTGACCTACCGGGTAACCGGGGCGAGCGGAGCGACAGGAAATGTTACCGGGGCGAGCGGAGCGACGGGAAATGTAGCCGGGGCGAGCGGAGCGACGGGAAGTGTTACCGGGGCGAGCGGAGCGACGACTCTCGTTCTACGACGTCCGCCGCAGGGGCATTTGTTGGCGTCGGCGCACGACGTCTCCCGCGAAGCGCGAATCATGTCGGCGCTCGGACCATCGGCGGTTCCGGTGCCCAGGATCGTTGGCGTATGCGATGATGCGGCCGTTGCGCCGGTGCCGCTGGTTGTGATGGAGAACGTCGATGGTCTGGTGCTCGACAGTATCGAGGTTGCTGAGGGATTGAGTGAGCAGACGCGACATCGCGTGGGCGTCAACATGATTGAGGCATTGGCCGCGATCCACGACGTCGATCTAGATGAAGTTGGGCTGTCGGATCTGGCCAGCCACAAGCCGTACGCGCAGCGTCAGCTCAAACGGTGGACGGCCCAACTGGCGGCGTCGAAGACGAGAGATATCCCCGCGCTCGACGATCTGACGGCCAAACTGACCGCGAATATCCCTGAGCACCAGTCGATTTCACTGGTCCACGGCGACTTTCACATTCGCAATGTGATTGTCGGTGGCGAGGAGGGTGAGATCCGCGCGGTGCTCGACTGGGAGTTGTCGACGTTAGGTGATCCGTTGGCGGACATGGGCAGCATGCTCGCCTACTGGACCGAAGCGGGCGAGGAATTGCTTGGGCCATCGGCGGATACGTTGCCCGGCTTCCCGAATCGGGCGGAGCTGTCGAAGTTGTACCTTGACGCCACCGGCCGATCGCCCGAGTCGCTGTTGTATTGGCATTGCCTGGGCCTGTGGAAGTTGGCGATCATCGCCGAAGGTGTGCTGCGCCGCGTCACCGACGTCGCGGAGAACGCGGCGCAGGCAGGTGTCCCGACGGCTGATCTCGTCGATCGCGTTGTCGAGCGGGCCAGGGCGGTTGCCGCGCAGGCCGGTTGGTAGCGGTGAGCGGAGCGACGGGAGATGTCACCGGAGCGAGCGGAGCGACGGGGAATGTGACAGGGGCGAGCGGAGCGACGGGAGATGTCACCGGGGCGAGCGGAGCGACGGGGAATGTGACAGGGGCGAGCGGAGCGACGGGAGATGTCACCGGGGCGAGCGCCAAATCCCTGACGCCGCGCGGGGAACGAACCCGCGCGGCGTTGGTCGCCGCGGCACGGGTCGTCTTCGAGCGGGATGGATTCGGTGAGTCTCGGCTGATCGACATCACCGGGGAGGCCAACTGCGCCGCCGGGTCGTTCTACACGTATTTCGCCAGCAAGGAGGAAGTACTGCGGGCGGTGCTGGCTGATGCGCAAAAGGATATGTTGCACCCGGGGGAACCGCATGTCGAGGTTGACGAGGATGACCCGACCGAGGTCATCGCAGCCGCGAACCGTGCCTATTTCGAAGCGTATGCCCGCAACGCGCGGCTCATGGTGGTCTTCGACCAAGTGGCGGCGACCGATCCGCAGTTCCGACGGTTACGCCGCGAGCGTACCGAGTTATTCGTGCGGCGTAACGCCAAACGCATTGCGGAGTTGCAGGCGCGCGGCCTCGTCGACCCCGAACTGCAGCCAGAAATGGCGGCCAGTGCCCTGTCGGCGATGGTGTCGCGAATGGCCTACCACTATTTCACGCTGGATGACGCTGACCTGTGGGACGACGTCGAGCAGCGACCGGGACTCGACGGCCTGGTTTTCACCGCGACGAGGTTGTGGGTCAACGCGATCGGGCTGCGGGACTGGCGTCGGGCCGGTGAAAATCGGTAAATAAGTGCGTCACCAAGGGCATATTGCCCTTGGTGACCACCTATTCGGACGATTTTCACGCCGGGGTTGGGCAGGCGGGGAAAGTTTGGCGGAAGTGGAACCGTTCGGCGAGTTTCGTAGTCTAAGACATATGCGCGACGACAAACTTCTTTCCCGGATCTCGGCCCTGCTCCGTCAGGCGGAGGGCACCGACAACGAGCACGAGGCGCAGACCTTCATGCAGGCGGCCCAGCGGTTGGCCACCGCGGCGTCGATCGATCTGACCCTGGCCCGCGCCCATGACCCGGCCGCGCACAAGGTGTCCGCGCCGGTGTCGAGGCAGATCACCATCGGTGAGCCGCGCAAACGCGGACTCAAAACCTACGTGCAGCTGTTTGCCGCCATCGCATCCGCCAACGACGTGAGCGTCGACGTCGCGCACAACTCCACCTTCGTGCTGGCCTATGGTTTTGAATCCGACATCGACACGTGCGAGGCGCTTTACACGTCGTTGGTGATTCAGATGGTCGCGGCGTCAGACGCCTATCTGAAGTCGGGCGCGTACAAGTCGGAGACGGCCGAGCGAGTGGTTACCAAAGACTACGGCTGGCGGTCGCGCAAAGTCGTCGAAAAGACGCAACTGTCTCCGATTACGGCCCGGCTCAACTTCCAGTCCGCCTTCGCGGTGCGAATCGGGACTCGGTTGTCGGAAGCCCGGGACGCGGCGCGCGATGAGGCGCTGGCCAGTCAGCCCGACGGCCAGCGAACGTCGGCGTCGACCGCATTGGCCTTGCGCAACAAGGAGATCGAGGTTCAGGACTTCTACTCCGAGCAGTCGACCGCGCGAGGCAACTGGCGCCCGTCGAGCGCATCGGCCGGCTACTCCGAGGCGGCCCGCCAGGCAGGTGACCGTGCCGGTCGGCGCGCGAAGATCGGTGCTGACCGCGAATTCGGTAGCAGCGCAGGTGCATTGGAAGCGTGAGCGAAACCGACACCGGCCGCGGTGCGTTCTATGCGGCGGAGGCATTGGTGCACAACCTGTTCGAGCGTAACGGGGCGAGCGGAGCGACGGGAAGTGTTACCGGGGCGAGCGGAGCGACGACGGTGGCCGGTACTACCCTGACGTTGCCTCCCGAGGCCAAGTTCGCGTCGGTCGAGTCGATCGCGCGCTACGTCGACGAAGTGATCGCGATGCGGTCGGTCCAGGATACTTTCCCGCGTGCGGCCCAACCACTGACCGTGCGAGCCCGAAAAGGGTTCCGGGCGGCTGAGTATCGTCGTTCGGCCGATGCCGCCGAGCCGGGGGAGATCGCCATCCCACATCGCGGTGCCGGATCGTGGGCGCTGCGCGAATTGGTCGTCCTGCACGAGATCGCGCATCATCTCGACGACACCGGTGGCGCGCCGCACGACGCCGGCTTTGCCGAGACGTTGATAACCCTGGTCGGATTGGTTCTCGGACCGGAGGCGTCATTCGTCTATCGGGTGATTTTGACCGACTCCGGTGCGGTGCGTCGGTGACACGTATGACGCTGCGCCGCCGCTAAGCTGGCGACGGATGAAAGGTGACGCCCGATGACGCCGCTAGCCACAGTCAACTCTGAGTACATCAAATTGACCACCACTCGGTCGCCGTATTGGTGCGCGGCGGTCGTCGTAGCGCTGTCGCTCGGAATTTCGGTATTGATCGGTGCGGTGCTCTCCAGCACGCCAGACACCGGTCTGGGCATCGCCGATTATCTGTTGGGACTCAACCAGTTCGGCGTGATCGTGCTGATGATTATGGCGGTTCTCGCGGTCACCAGTGAGTACCGTTTCGGTACTATCCGCACGACCTTTACCGCGACTCCGCGCCGCAGGCGGGTCTTGATCGCGAAAGCGGTCGTCTTTGGCGGATTGGCCGTCGTGCTGAGTGCGGTTCTGGCCGTGATCAGTCTCGGTGTGGTGAAGGCCCTGGCGGGTTCGTCGAGCAATTTCTCCTTCGGCGATGCCGACGCGCTGCGCCAGATCTGGGGCACTCCGATATGGGCGCTACTGTGCGTCATTGTCGGATTGGGGGTCGGTGCGTTAATACGCCACACTGCCGGCGCGGTGGTGATCATCCTGGTCTGGATGCTGGTCGCGGAGTCGATTCTCGCGGTGTTGCCGAAGGTCGGGCCCGAAATCGGACCGTTCCTGCCGTTCCGTAACGGCTCACGTTTCTTGACGTCGACGGCGTCATCGCCCGATTACCACTGGAATGCCTATGTGTCCCTTGCCTATTTCGCGGTCTTCGCGGCGGTGGTCTTCGTCGCGGCGATCGCGGTAGTGGAGCGCCGGGACGCCTGACCCGTATCGCAAACCCCACTCCGGCGGACATTCCCGACCCGAAATCTGGGTCGGGAATGTCCGCGCGAGTCGGGTTTGCGAGGGGGCGGGGCGAGCGGGCGGGGCCGGGCGAGTGGCCGGGGCGGGCTACTCGTAGGTGTTGAACTGGCCCGGCCGGCTCAACGACGCCGTCTTGATCTCCTTACCCTTTGCGGCACTGATGATTTGACCCTGCCAGGCAACCAGGCAGGCTGCCTGCGGCGACTGGTAGATCCGGGTGAGTATCGGTGCCAGGACCTTCGCGAGATTGCCTTCGGCGGCCAGGAATTGCGACCGGTACGGGCCGTAGAAGGGGAGAATCGCTTCTAGCACAACAGCTTCGGCGCCCTGGACCTGCTTGATGATCGGGTTGATCCAGGAGATGTTGGCGTCGATGATCGGCTCGATTTCGGCCAGCAGCGGTCCGGCGAGTTGCATCAGTGGCTGATAGACCGAGCCGAGCGCGAAGGCTTCGGAGGAGAACGGTCCCGCCGCCGGAGCCAGCAGAATCATCGACGCAAGGCCGCCGCTCTTCTCCGGTTTCGGCCAGCCCAGTGGGCATTTGGCCTGTCCGAGCACCGGCGCGACCGACAGTCCGGTGGTACCGCCGTCGATGGTCACCGAGGTACCGGGTGTGGCCGTCCCCGACGGTGCGGTTCCAGTCGGCGAGTTTCCGATGGGCACGGTACCCGTCGGACCGGCGCCAGTTGGTGAGTTCCCGATCGGCACCGACGCGGCCGGGGCAGGACCGGTCGCCGTCGGAACAGCTGACGGAGTAAGGGGTTTGGTGGCCACCGGCCCGGCGCCCGGTGCCTGCGGTCGGTTCACCGCCGCCGGCGAGGTGGTTACCACGTAACGCGTCGGTGTGCTGGTCGCGTACCAGGTGGACACGAACAGTGCGATCAGGATGACCAGTGCGCCGCCGGCCCGCACTGCCGGGACGGGAGAGCGACGGATCGGCGCCGGGGCCTCGTCGACGTACGGGTCCGCATCGAAAGTCGCTGCGCCGCTGGATACTTCACCGAGATCCAACTGATCGGTTTCGGTGTCATCCGAGGCACTCGGGGTGATGTTGGTCATGAGAATCCTTGTCTCAGTTACGAAGTGCTCGACGGGCCAGCGACCTCGGGGCGATAGGTGCCGGTCAGATGCCACACCCCGGTAAAACCGTTGAACGGACCGCCGACGATGAGGCTGGTCCACTCCAACGTGTAGGTCTTGGTATCGGAATCGAGTGTGCCGGTGGCCGCGGGGCCGGTACCGGCGACCGTGGTGTCTTGGCGTTCCCACTGCTTGCGAACCCAGTCCCACGCCTGTTTGGCCTCGGCGGCACCGGGCACCTGTGCGCCGGCCTTCGCGGGAGCCTTGGGTGCGCCCTGGTTGAACTCCTGGTTATTCCACGACGCAGCCCATGACACCAGCTGACCGGTCAGCTTGCCGCCAGAGTTGGTCACCGATGGCGGTGCCAGCTTGTGTTTCGTTTGGGGGTCAACGGGATTGGTCGATGTTCCGAAGTACACGCCGAAGAACTTGGTCGGCTTCATAATTGACCCGGCAAGCGAATCGCCGTTACGGAAGGCGGGTGTGGGCTCGGACTGGTAGCCGCCGAGCCGCACGCCCCGCTCGCTGCCCGGTTCGAGCAGGGTGACGCTACCGCCGTCGACGGGTGAATCACCGTTGGGCATATACGGTCCCGCCTCTGCGGTGCCGCCAGGTTGGACCATCTTGAACCACGAACCGCTCAACTTGCCGTCGGCGAATTTGCCCGGACTCAGTTCCAGTAGGCCGGTCAGTTCGCCGTCGGCGACCTGGGCCGGCGACGAACACGACGTCAGGCCGATAGTCATCAAAGCGGCGCATAGCGCCACACAGTAGGTGCGTCGAATCGAAATACTCACGTGGATAGGACCTTTCGCGGTGAAGCGGGAGAGATGGCAGCGGCGCCGAACGCGAGGCCGATCAGCCCGGCCGCGAGAAGCAACCAGGGCAGAGCGGCGAAAGAGCCGAAACCTAGTGAACGCGTACGGTTGTCGAGCGCGGCGACCCCGTCGAAGTTCTTGATATTGTCGTTCATCACACCAATCAACCCGGCGAAATCCGACGACATCGGTTGCCATCGCTGATTGAGTCCGCTGACTTGTGCAACCGCGGCAGCGGGCGCCGTGGATGAGGCGCGGACCGCGGGGAGGTACTTGCTGTCGATATCGCCGACCGCCCCGACGAGGACAACAAAGTAGCCCTGCACCTCGCGGACTTTCTCGGTGGTCATGATGGGTCCCAACGACTTCAGAAGTGGCCCACCGGAATTCGCGTTCGATACCAAGCCGGTGAGAAATGGCGAGGCGCCAAGGACGACGGCGACGGCGATGATTGCGGCGCCAACTCGCCGAGTGCCCGACCGTCGACCGCGTCGCAGACCCCAGATTCCCAACCCAATAAAGACCAGGCCTGCCCCGACCGGAATGAACGGCACGCCCGCGATCGATCTGATCGCTGCAAGGTTGTCGTAATCGCCTCTTGCGGAGTCGATTTGGTCGATCATCGACGACATATCGGCATGGATCGCCGGATACTGTTCGACAAACTTGTGCAGCTGCGTGTAATCAGCGCTATCGATTCGCGTCGATCTGTCAATCGTGACGACACCGCCGCGTACCGATTCCAGTGTGGCCAGATCGGACCGGAACTGTTGCAGTGTAGTGGATTTGGTATACGGAGCGAAGTCCGTGATCATCGCCTGGGCCTGCGCGGCCGGATAGAAGAATCCCCCGACGATGGGTGCCAGTACCAGTACGAGTCCCAAGGCGATCGACGCGATGAACGGCCAGCGTCGTCGGTGAGTGGAACTCTTTGGAGCGCGTACCGGCTCCGCGGTGTTCTCGGTGGTTGCTTGGGCCGGTCCGTCGCCCGCCGGTCCTTGATCCGCCGATGTGCCTGGGTAACTGGATAATTCGATGCTGCGGTCGATGCTCATCGGTCTCCTCAGTCGGAGCCGCGGCGTCGGGAGAATAGCCGGTCGGCGTTGGTCAGCAATGCCGCTGCCAACGCGGTGATCACCACCAGAACCGGGAGCAGCCAGCGCGGCTGTCCGCTGGCGGCCGGCACGTCGAGCGACTGCACCGTCGTCTGCGGATTGCCGGCCACCTGGGTCACCGTCGCGTTGGGATTGGCCACCGGCTGCGCGCCGGGTGTCGCCTGCGGGGCGGCGCCGGGCGCGGCGGTCTGTCCCGGCGCTGGAGTGGGCCCCGACGTCGCGGCCGGATTAGCCGGTGCCGCAGCGGAATTCAGGCCAGTGCCGCGGAAGGTGCCGGTCAAATGCCAGAGACCGGTGAAATTATTGAACGGGCCGCCGACGATCTGTGAGGTCCATTCCAGCACGAAGGCGCCGCTGGATGGATCAATCGTGCCGCGCACCGGAGTGGTCTTGCCGGGCAGACCGCCGCCAGGTTTGGGGGCGCCCTGGTTGAAGACCTGCCGGTTCCACGTGACACCAAAACTGGATAGGTCGCCAGAGAGTGCGGTGCCGTTGGCATAGATCTGTGGCCGGGACGTACCCCGGCTGGTCTGCGGATCGGTCGGGTTGGTCGCGGTCGCGAATCCGACGCCGTAGAACTTGACTGGACGGGTCACACTGCCGGATATGGCGTTCCCCGAGCCGTCGAAGGCATTCGACGGCTGCGGTTGGTAATTGCCGCTGGTTAGTCCGCCGGCGGTTCCGGGGGCCAGCGGGGTGACCGTCTTGTCCGAGCAGGTCGAATCACTGTTGGACAGGAACGGACCGCTCGTGTTGCCGGCCGGGAGGATCATCCGGAAGAAGGAGCCGGTTACCGACCCTCCCGAGCAGACGCCGGACTGCAAGGCGAACGATCCTTGCAACGCCGACGGGGCAGCGGCCGCGGGGGTCGCGGCGAATAGTGCCGGCGCGGCAATGATGCCGAGAACCGCGGTCAATCGGGCTAGCCGACGACGAGGTCGGGTGGGGATGGACTTCACAGGAGGCTCCAAATCACGGCGCATCGATGGTTTGAAATGCGCATTCGGTATCACAAGCTAGCCGGTGGGCGCCTGGGCGGGAGGTTTAGAACCTTGGTGATTTTGGAGCCGGTCAAGGCAAGCGAAGATAAGCCGAATTGATCGTCAGTCCAACTGTTCGATGCGAACGGTTTCGCCCGATCACTCGGTCGGTCGTGATCAATACCTAGCTGTTGAACTGCATATATGGATTTATCCGGACGGCTATTTGACGATTTTTACTCGTGTGGTCTGTCACTCGTGTACGTTCGCTGAGACGTAGATCACTGCGGATGACGAACAGGGATGTGGATGGGAAGTCCAGCGGCGTATCGCCCTCGCGGGCTTGGATGGCTCTACCGTGGTGCCGACGGGGCGGAAACTGTGCTGGCCGACATCGGTCATCTCGTCTCATTTGTCTATTACGCGTTGCGTTACGCGCCATCGGCGCTGTGGAGATTTCGCGCCCAAACCGTCCGCACCGTCACCGACCTAGCGTGGGGTCGCGGTGCCATCATCGTCGGTGGTGGCACCGCGCTGGTCATGGCCGTACTTGGCCTGGCCGCGGGGGCGACGGTTGCGATCGTGGCGCATGGCACGCTGAACATGTTGGGGCTGGGGTCGGTCGCCGGATCGGTGTCCTCGTTCGCGATAACCCGCGAGTTCGCGCCGTTGCTGGCCGCGCTCGGATTCGCCGTCCAAGCTGGTTGCCGGATGACGGCGGAGATCGGGTCCATGCGGATCAGTGAAGAGATTGACGCGCTGGAAGTGGTCGGCGTGCATTCGATCGCGTTCGTGGTGTCCACGAGGGTGATCGCCGGCGTCATCACGATCATTCCGACCTTCTTGGTCGCTGTTATCGCCAGCTATCTCAGCAGCTCGCTGGTAGTGCGGATGCGCGGCGAATCGCCTGGCGCGTATGCGCACTATTTCAACCAGTTCGTCAATTTTCCCGACCTGGCACTCGCGACGTTGAAGGTCACCGTCTTTGTGGTCGCGGTGATCGTTATCCATTGCTACAAGGGCTATTTCGCCGCTGGTGGTCCGGAGGGTGTTGGCGTCGCATCGGGCCGTGCCATCCGGGCGAGCCTGGTCGCGATCGTCGCTCTTGACCTCGTCCTCACCGTCGTCTTCTGGGGGGTCAACTCGCCCTTCACATTCCGAGGATGAACTGATGCCAGATTTTCGAGCTCCCGGCATGTCCGCGCCACGTCGAGTATTCGCGCGTCGCGCGGCGTTCTTTCTCGCCGCCTCGTGCGTGGTACTGCTAGCGGCAATTCTGGTGCTAAAGGTGTTGCCCGACAACAAGACCGTGGTCACCATGCATACCGACACGTTGGCCGGCGGCATCGTCAACGGTGCCGCGGTGATGCTCAATGGTGCTGAAGTGGGCACCGTTACCGAGCTCGTCAAGGTCGCACCGGGCAAGTACGAGATCACTCTCGCGATCGATGACGGGTTCCTCAAGACGCCGGGGCTGCTGAGCAGCGCGACCCAGGTCACCTATGCCCCGAAGAATCTTTTCGGCATCGCCGCGGTGGTACTGAAGTCACAGCCCGGCGGCGAGCCGATCGCCAACGGAGACGACTTCTACCCGGACGAGCCGGTCGATGCCACGTTAACCACGTTGCTGCGCAACCTCAATGACCTACAGACCGATGCCTTCGACCCATACATGGGTGACATCCTCCGGTCAGCCAACCAGGCGACGATGGGACTGCTGCCGATCATCGGTGTCCTCGGCAAACTCGCTACCGACATCGCGGACACTCAAAAGATTCCGACGGCGAAATCCTTACCGCAGTTCAAGGAGCTGATCGCGCGGCTGCGCGACACCACCGGCGTGGTGCTCCCATCGCTGATGAGCCTGGTCCACTGGGATGCGCCGCAGCGGCCCGGCTACGTCGAGAAGCAGTACAACGGACTCAGCTATGTCAGTACCACCACGATGGACGACGTCGGAAATCTATTGTCCAACAAAGAACTTGGCGGACTCCTTGTGGTCGCGCCGACCGGAGTTCAGCTCGTCGACCGCATTCTGAAGACCTTCCCGGAGGCCCGTAAGAATGGCATTCAGATCGCCACGTTGATCGACCGCATCAATGCCGCGCTGCGCCCGGGGCCGCAAGGGCCGGTAATGACGGTTGACGTGGTGCTCGCTGGCATTCCCGGCGTCGCCGCCGCGCTCGGGATCCGGGGTGCTCGATGAAGTCTCCGGTACGTTCGTTCGTCTACCTGCTTGTGTTCGCGCTCGTCGCGGTCGGCGGTGGACTGTTCATCGCCAATGGCGTCTCGCGGCCGATCGCTGGCCAAACCGAAACCTACACAGCCGAATTCACCAATGTGTCGGGGCTCCGCGTAGGCAACGACGTCCGAACCCTCGGTACCCGAGTCGGCAAAGTCACCGATGTCGAACTATCGTCGGACGACACGACGGCACTGGTTACTTTCACACTCGTCCGCGACCAGCATGTGTACGGTGACTCGAAGCTCGCGATCCGCTACTTGAATCTCACCGGTATCCGGTACCTGGACCTGCAACAACGATCCGGCCAGGGCACGCCGCGCTCGCCCGGCGAGCCGATCGGGCTGGAGTCGACGACGCCCTCCTATGACATCACGACGGTATTCCACGGTCTCGCACCGGTTTTCGCGGTGATGGATCCCGCCGACATCAACCATTTCTCGGAAAGCCTGCTGGCCCTGATTCAAGGTGACGGAACCGGCTTCGGGGAAGTGCTCGACTCCCTAACCCGGGTCCTGCAATTCGTGGACGACCGGTCGGCGCTGGTCAATACGCTCGTCTACAACCTGTCCAAAGTCTCGGGGGCGCTCGGTGGCCGGGCCGGATATGTCGGCCAGTTGATCGCATTCATGAAGGAATTCGGCGCCGCCGTCGCGAAAGCGATTCCGTCCGTTCGCGAGTACGCCGACTCGACCGGCAACGTGATCATCGCCATCGATCGCCTGTTCGCGGCAATGGGGTTGCGGCCCAACAACACTCCCGACGCCAACGCGGTGGTCCGTCAGGCGCTGCCGATCGCGCGCAGTGTGATCGGAGTCCTCTCGCTCACGCCGGGTTTGTTGAACGCTCTCAACAATGTGCTACCTGCGAGCGGTCCGGCGTCGACGCCGCTGACCTGCTCCAAGGGTCGCGCACAGCTGCCCGCGAGTGTCGCCATCTTCCTCCGCGGATCGCAGGTGACGTTGTGCAAGAAGTGAACTCGAACCCGCTATCGAAGCTCGCGGCGTTACCCGGGCGAGTGCTGGCACGTATTGTCGACAAGCCGGCGCTCAGCAACGCGCAGCGTGTTCGCGGTGAGGTCAGGTGGGGTATCGCCGCGGTAATCCTGGCGGCGGTGATCGGATTGGCGGCCGTCGGGATATATGCACTCACGCCGGGGCAATACCGGATTACCGCTCAGTTCGCCGAGGCCGGCCAGATCCGGGTCGGCGACAATGTGCGTGTCGCGGGGATCCCGGTGGGTGCCGTCCAGAAGGTGACCCTCGCCGACGACCACGTCGATGTCGAGATGTCGGTCAGCAACGACGTACGCATCGGCTCCGAGTCCAGGGCAGACGTGAAGATGTTGACCATCGTCGGCGGCTCGTTTGTCGATATCACTTCGAGCGGTGATACCCCATTGGGCGACAAGGTAATTCCGGTCGACCAGACCTCCATTCCGTACTCACTCATGGAGACTTTCCAGATCGCCCAGCCTAAACTCGCACGTATCGACGCGACTCCGCTGCGTAAAGTCCTGGTCGAGATGCAGACCGGGCTGTCGGACAATCCCGGTGCGCTGCGTCGTGATCTGACCACGATGTCGTCGATGCTGCGCAACGTCAATGAACGCCAGGACGAGTTCGGCGCGCTGCTGCGGCTGGCATCGGACTACACCAGCGAACTGAATGTCAATGGCGACGTGGTGACGGCAGTGATCCGGAATCTCAGCGCCTTTATCTCCGAACTGGAAGCGGTCGGCGTACGCGCGGCGTACGGCGTAGGTGCACTGGCCGGGATGCTCGAACGCGTAAAGGGGCTGGCTCTCGAATATGCGAACGATATCGATCCGCTTGTCCGGCAAGTTGATTCGATTGGGCGCGAGTTTGGGCCGGCGTTGCGCCGCTATACCCCGATGATCGAATCGGGACGAGCGCTGATTAAACGTCTCGAAGGCATGGTCGGTCCGGATGGCAGCATCAAGATCAGCTCCGCACCGCTGGTCTTGTCGTCGAATATCTGTGTGCCATTGCCGGGAATGGGGTGTTGAGCGTGCTGAGTAGAGTCCTCGGATCCAAATGGCTGATCACCAGCGCGGTGCTGGCCCTGGCGATTTCGGCGGTAACCATAGGTGCGTTCGGCGGCAAGATCGTCAAATCCGCCACCACCTATTGCGCTGAAATGAGCGATGCGGTCGGCATGTTCGAAGGTAACCCGGTGACCGAGCGGGGCGTATCGATCGGCGAAGTAACCAAAGTCGAGACGGTTGGCGATCACGCGATCATCACCTTCAGTGTCAACGATGGCAGGAAGATTCCGGCGGATGTCAAGGCGGCCACCGTCTCGCCGTCGATTATCGCCGTCCGCCAGCTAGCGTTGCTGGAGGGCAACCGGCAGGGGCCGGCGCTCGTCGAGGGCGCCTGCATCGCCCGGGACAACACCAGCACGCCCGTGTCGATCAGCAAGGCGCTGGAAAGCGTATCGAAACTGGGGCAGGAGTTGACATCTGGCGGCGGCGTCGACCAGATGGTGAAGGTTTTCGGCAGCATTCGCACGGTGAATACCGAACTGGCCGGCACCGGGCCGCTACTCAGTTCGATCATCAAACAGCTAGCTGTCCCGGGACGTACGCCGATCAACGGTGCGCTGGCCGACTTGGCGACGGTCATCGACAACACCAGCGGCCTAACGAAAGGACTGGCCGGCAACCTGCCGATGATGCGGAAGTTCGTCGAGTCGATCAACCCGGCCTTCGTTTCGGCTGTTGGAATACCGTTGCTGGACAACATCAGCCGGGTGGTGCTTGCACTGCCGGAGACGGTGAATATCGCAGCCGACATGCTCTCGCGCTATCAACATTTCGCGTGGCCAACGCTCGACGTCGTGGTGCCGGTCGCCCGCCTGATCGGCGCCGGGATGCGCAACTTCGGCGACTTACTGGGCATTGTGCCGGTACTGATTCGCGCCTTCAACATATCCTTCGATCAGCAGTCCCTCGGCGTACGAATCTCGTACACGCCGCCGAAAACCGCTGTCCCAGCGAAGAATCCGGCGTTGACCTGCGCCAATGTCAACAGAATCTTCCCCGGACAGTGCCGGGTAATCGATCCGGGACATCTTGAGGTCGACGCGTTGCGCCTCGCGCTGCTACTGACGGGGGTGGCTCGATGAGCGGTTCGCGAAATCGACTGGTAGAGATGCTGATCGGGCTTATCGTCGTGACGAGTCTGAGCGGTTGTTCGGCGGCTTTCTCGCCCGAACGGCTACCGACCGCGGCCGGTATGCGCGATGGCTGGACCATGTATATCCGATTCGGCACGGTCATGAATCTGCCGAATCAGTCCAAGGTTGTGGTCGACGGTATCGATGCGGGTGTGGTATCGGATATCCGGCCTGATCGGGACGCGGCCGTCGCGAAGCTAACGATCAATTCCGGCGTGGTGGTCGGCGCGAAGGCCATTGCGGAGCTGAGGCAGGACACGCTGCTCGGCGATACCTATGTGTCGCTGGCCAACCCGTCCGACGCCTACTCGCATCCGCTCGCGTCGGATGCGACCCTCGGCCCCGGGCAGGTCAAAGCGCCGGTGCAGATTGAGGATCTATTCGTCAGCTTGTCCAACTTCCTGGGCGGAGGCGCGTTGCCCGAACTGGGAAATTCGTTTGCCAAGGTCAATGCGCAGTTCCCCGACGACCCAGCCGAAGTGCGAAGGCTCACAGCGACTTTCACCGAGACGCTGACCGCCTGGGGTGACAATATCGGCGATCTCAACGTCACCCTGCAACAGCTCACCGAGATGACGTCGACGCTGGCCAAATACTCGTCGACCCTGAGTTTCGCTCTGAGTCCGCCCGGCATGACGCAAGTGAAGGGCCTGACCGATCCGCGACTGTTGGGCGATCTGGTAGTCGGATTGTCGCGTGGCCTGCGTCCGATGGTGCCGGCGATCCCGCTGCTGAAGTCGCTGACCCGGTTGATCGACAGTGTCGTCATTCCGTATCTGGTTCCCGGCTGGCCGCAGTACGCGGGGCAAGACTCCAACGCGACGCGACTGGTGGATCTGTTGACCAACAAGGTGATTCCGTATCTGAAGAATATTCCCGCGGTGAATATCCGGAGCGTCGCGATCGAAGGTGGCGTCAGCGACCGACAGTTGGCCGATCGGCTGGTCAAAGTGTTCCGAACGATGGGAATGGTGCGATGACGACATCACGGGTCGCACGCGAATTCTCTCTCAACGTAGTGGTTTTCGCCGCGGTCATCATCCTTGGCGGCGTCTATTTGGCGGTCAACGTGTATGAGTGGCGCCCGGGAACCAAGTATCACTCGGTGACCATGTCGATGACCGACACCGACTTGGTCTCCACCGGTACCGGGGTCTTTGTCAACGGAATGAAGGTCGGGGAGGTCTCGGCGGTCGAGTTGGAGACGACCGGTGCGCGCCTGACACTGAAATATCCAGCTAGTCAACAGATTCCGGCCGACACCTCGGTCGAGGTCGGAATGCAGTCTGCGCTGGGCGAACCGTATGTGAATTTCGTTCCCAAGACCTCGAGCGGCCCCTTTCTCGCCGACGGTGCGGTCATCTCCGCCGACCGGATCGGCGAGCCGGAATCAATCCCGGGCATCTTCGAGATGATCTCGGATCTGTCGAGTGTCACCGCGGCAGATCCGCTTTCCGGGGTGTTGAAGACGGTTGCGCAGGCACTTGCCGGCACCGACGAAGCACTCGGGCGGATCAGCGACGGGAGTCGACTCATCGCCGGTGTGTTGATGTCCCGGTCGGTACAACTGCGTTCGATGTTCGCCAATACACAGGTCTATACGGGCGATATCCAATGGTTGGTCAATGCGCTGCCGGGGTTCAGCAGCGCGCTGGACACGATCTTTGTGCGCTACCTCGGCACGCTGCACGCGTTGGAATCTACCTTCGCCAAATCCGATCTCCACCAGAAGTTCAGCGAGGTCATCGACCCATTCATCGTGAAACTGAACGGATATCTGACCGACGTCATCCCCAACGTCGTCGACGCCATTGGGCCGATGATGCCGATCGCGACGGCACTCAACGAGACCCTGCCGCAGATCGACGTAAGCGAATTGCTCTCACGTGCGCTGCAGATGATGGGATCGGGTGATAGCGCGCGATTTGTGATCAAACCCTCTGCATCCAATCCCACTGCATCCAATCCTTCTGCACCCAAATGACTTTCGCATCCAACTGACTTTCGCACCCACAGACCTATGGAAGGAAACACATGATTGATCTCGATAAGCCGGTATCGCAGGACGAGGCCGATGTTGACGAGGCGGACCGCGTCGAGGCAGACCGCGGTGACACCGATGTCGTTGATGAGGACCCGGCTCCGGTCAAGGAGCGGACCGCGCCGAAACCTAAACGGCAACTTACGGTTTCGCTCAGTGGACTACTGACCGGCGTGGTCGGGGCAGTCGTCGTCGCGGTATTGGTCGTGGGGTTGGTGGTCTTCGCGGTCCGGGACTTCTCCGCCCGCGACGATCTGGATGCGCTGCGCGCCGATGCCGCCGCACGCGCGCACGCCGAGACTATTGCCGGCCAGTACGCGGTAACGGCGGCGACACTCGACTATCGCGATCTCACCCCGTGGATCGCGAATATGAAGAAGGGCGTCAGCGACGACTTGCGTAAGCAGTACGACGTGATCGGGCAGGCGATGGAGCAGGTACTCACTCCGCTGCGCATGCAGACAACGGCCGATTTGGTGGTGGCCAAAACCATTGCGGTGAACGGAAATATGTACCGCGTTCAGGCAGTGGTTGATGTGAACACCAAGACCGTCCAGACGCCGAATGGCGGCTCGACGACCGCCGTGTACGCGGTCACCCTCGATAAGGGGCGTGACTGGATGATTACTTCGGTCGGTGACCCGACGTCGGCGATCGGAAATCTCAATCCCGGGGGTAACGCCAATACCGGTGGCAACCAAGCCAATCCGGCACCGAGCACCGCGCCGTCGCCGACGACTCCCGCCGCGGGAGGCTAGCCGATGACCACCCTGACTGCGGGCGGGCTGAACAATCGCGAGATCCTGCTGAACAATTTGCGGGATAACGCGGTAGGCCCGGTGCGTACTCTCGGGCGAACTTTCGCGCTCGCGGTCACCGCTGTCGCACAGATGGCTATCGATGTTCTCCGCGGCCGGTTGAAGGTCAAAGAGACCGTGGTGCAAGCCTGGTACATGGTGAGCGTTACCGCGCTTCCGGCGTTCCTGATGGCAATCCCGTTCGGCGTGATCGTGACCATTCAGATCGGCAACGTGATCAATCAGCTTGGCGCGCAGTCACTTCTGGGTGCCGGTAGCGGCTTCGCGGTGATCCAGCAGGCCGCTCCGTTGGCGTCGGGGATGTTGCTCGGCGGTGCCGGGGCGTCGGCGATCGCAGCCGACCTGGGTGCGCGCACGGTGCGCGAGGAAATCGACGCCATGCGCACGATGGGGATCGATCCGGTGCAGCGGCTGGTGGTGCCGCGCATCATCGCCTCGGTGATCGTCGCGCCCCTGTTGGCGCTGTTCATTATCGGCGTCGGCGTGATCGCGGCGTTCTACCTGGCGATTACCCTGCAGGGTGTCGGTCCGGGCAGTTATTGGCAGTCATTCGGTGCGTTCGCCTCGATTCGCGATATCTGGCTGGCGATGTTCAAGGCGGTAGTGTTCGGATTTATGATCGCCGTTATCGGTTGTCAGCGGGGACTGGAAGCGCGTGGTGGTCCGCGAGGTGTGGCCGACGGAGTAAATGCGACCGTGGTGGTGTCGACGGTGGCGATCATCGGAGTGAATCTGGTGATGACCCTGGTCTATTCGGTATTCTTCCCACTGCAATTGGGGTGAGGACACAACTTTCGAGAGGTGGTCGCAGGACTGTGGCGCAGGCGTCGGGGAGCTATACAAAACCGCCACGGGGTCGTGGCCGTCCGCCGGTACAGGGACTCTGGGACCGGCGGCGCGAGGAGATCGTCACTGCCGCAGTCGAAGTCATGTCGTCGGTGGGGTATGAAGACGCGTCAATGGCCCAAATCGCGCGGGCAGCCGGGATTGGCTCGGCGACCATCTACCGATATGTCGGCAGCAAACGTGAGCTGCTTGACGATGTTTTCGAATCGGTGACCAGGCAGGTGGTAGCCGCCTTGCTGCCAGCGGAGTCGTCTGATGATTCGACCGACCTCGACATCATCGACCAGGCCAGCACAGTCGGCGGCCGGCTGTATGACCTGATCGAATCGGACCTGGCGCTCGTGAAACTGCTCGCCGTTCAGGCCAGTGCCGTCGACAAGGCGTTGCAGGAGCGAGTGTTACGAATCAACGCGCTGATCAATGCGCAGATTTCGGCGTCGCTCGGCCGGGTTACGAACGATGGTAACCAGGCGCGGTCGCAGGCCGAACGCGGCCTATCCGCGAGATTGATCGTAGGGCTTGGTCTGCCGGGAGCGGTCGTCACAGTTCGGGGGACATCGACTCCGCGCCATCGACGAGGATATGTGCGCTCGATGAAATCGATTGCCCTGCAAGGAATGTTCGCCTCTGACGTACAGGTGCCGTCGGTTGTCCTGGCCCGGCTGTCGGGTCGATTGGCCGATTCGGGCATCGCCGCCGCCGTCGAAGCGCATACGCGGCCCGAATCGCGACGTTCGGAACTTCTCGACGCGGCACTGGAATGCTTTGCGGCACAGAGCTATCGGGAGACCGGCGCCTCGGCGATCGCGGAACGTGCCGGGGTCAGTCATGGGACGTTCTACAACTATTTCGACAACCGGCGCGAGGTCGTCGACGAACTGGTCGCTCGTGAGACGCGAAACCTCATGGCACTGGTCGAGTTTCAGCGGCCTCGCCCGCGAACGGCCGTCGAGTTCCAAATCGGACTCGCCGCGATCGTGCGGCGGCTCGCGGGTTACGCCGCCAAACATCGTGCGGCGTTGGAGTTCGTCATCCTGGGGGCGCCGGGCGTTGACGACCGCGCGTTGAACGGATTGCTCGCACTGTGGGAGCAGTTGTTATGGCTATGCGAGGGGTATGTGCGGTCGGGGGTTGCCGACGGCTATCTGCGCGACGACGTCGAAGTGGTCTTTCTTGCCGAAGCATTGCTCTCGGTGCTGTACACGTCGATTACTGCGACCGTGGTCCGGCCGGTGGCCTCGGCCGATATCGACACACAAGTGACGACAACTGTGGCGTTTGCATGTCATGGTTTGCGGTCACATGGTTAGTGTGGAGCTAACCACGGCGCCACGGCGCCAACTTCATTGACGAAAGGCTTGAGATATGTCCTTATTGTCCATTCGCCGGCGCAATATTCCGGTTCCCGCGGCAGAGGCGCCGGTCGTAGTCGAGACGCCGGAGCCGGAGCAGGGACGCGGAATTGAAGGCTGGACCCGTATCGGTGGCGCCGGCCTGGTGGGTGCCGGTGCACTGCATTTCGCCGTGCCGAAACTCTTTGTGCCGCTCACACGCGTCGCGTTCCCCGAGCAGACTGAACGTTTTGTCACCGTCAACGGCACGCTGGAGACGTTGATCGGTACGGCACTGCTCTCGGCGCGCACGCGTCTGTTCGGCTACATCGCCCTGGCGGTGTACCTGTTCTACTTGGTCTTCAATGTGAAGACCACGCGCGAAGAGGCCGAGGCCGCTCGGTACGCGCCGCCGAATGTCGTGCCGAGCGTGGTGCCCAAGCCGGTGACCGACTCGGCTGCCTCTGCATAGCGACTTACGCCAGGGGCGCGGTCGCCAGCAGCGTCAGGTAGCTCGGTCGATCGGGATCGAGGACCAAGCGCTGGTGGCGGCCGCGAGCTTTAATCAGATCGGGGACCACCGTCAGATAACGGGGGGCGCTCGTCGCGTAGACGTCGACCCGCAGGCGGTGGCCAGCTTCGATGACGGCATCGGTGGGGACCAGGTCGACATCGATTTCGACCGGCAGGTCCGCGGGTACCGGCAGCTTCGCCTCCCGCGTCAGATAGTGATAGGCCGTCAGTAGAACGCCGTTGTCGTCGTAGGTCGATTTTGTCTCGTCGATCGCACGATTCGATACCGTGAGCGCGCCGTTGGTCAGGACGGTCGAGCGGCCGTCGGGGGCCACGTCGTTGACGGTGACCGCCCAGAGTCCTTCATGGCCGCTGGTCTCGACGTTGAGGTGCAGATTCATCGAGCCGCTGATCGACACGGCCTCGGGTAGCGGTGCGGTGCTGAACGTGAGGCCGCCGCGTTCTTGTGAGCGGGCATCGACGCTGAACGATTTGCCAAGCGCGATGGTGGCACCCGCGGTGACCTGGGAGGTGTCGCGGGAGGGGAAACTATGCCGGTTGGGGCGGACGCTGTGCGATGAGAATCGTTGCGTCGCAGCGAGATCCAGCGTTCCATCGAAATGGGCATGTGGCGCCGAGGTTGACGTGGCCGAGGTGAGGAACACCTGCTGTGTGCTCACGCCGGGGCGCGGGAAACTCTCGCCCGAGGTCCACGAACCGCCCTGCTGCATCATTGTCACCGGGCCGTAGTGCTCGACGCCGTTGTCGGTGTCTTTGAGCCAGCGGTCGAACCAGGCGCGCTCGAGGACGTCGAGGCGCGGCGGGGCGAACTTGCCGTCGAAGCCGGAGCCGACGTCGAGGTGATAGCCGTCGCCGACGATCATCTGTTTGCGGCCGGGAGCCACTTTGAGTCGGTTGTAGACGTTGGTGGCGCTGTGTCCGAAGAGGTCGTGCCATGCGCCGACGGTGAACGTCGGGACGTCGATCTGATCGACCTTGGGATCGCGCTCGTCGAAATACGGATCGTCGAAGATGCGCTCGTCGCGTGCGGTGAGGAATCCCCAAGCGAGAGAAGGTAATTCGGTTGCGGGCGACTTGATGCGGTCACGTAGCCACCGGGCGGTGTCGCCGCGGACCAGGTCGCGAACCGGCGTCGCGGGATTGGGCACCCACTTGAGCAGGTTGACCGCGGAGAGCCAGACCGGGATGAATGCCGACGGCATACCGCCGGTGATGTAGATGTCGCGGACGATATCGTCGCAGCCTTCGATGGCGAACACCGCGCCGAGGGCGGGGGGCCGTTTGTCGGCGGCTTGCAGTGAGTTGATCGCCGAGTAGGACCAGCCGGCCAGGCCGACTTTGCCGTTCGACCAGGCCTGCGTGGCGGCCCAGTCGATGACCTCAACGGAGTCTTCTTGTTCGCGGGTGCCCAGAAGCTGCCATTTGCCCTGGGAGGCGCCGGTGCCCCGGACGTCGACGATGACCTGGACATAGCCGCTGCGCACAAGGTTGCGGTTGATGCCGAAGACGTCGAGGGCGCCGCCGGCGACCGTCCTGGTCAGTTGGGTGAGGCCTTCGAGCGCGGTTCCGGTGCCGTCGATCGCGG
>NZ_BAEH01000045.1 GCF_000241305.1 Gordonia effusa NBRC 100432 | reverse complement strand
ATCGATGAAAACGTGGCGATGGTCGAACGCCGCGACCAGGCGGATATGTTCGGAAAGGAGCATGCCATTGCCGAAGACGTCACCGCTCATATCCCCGACACCCACCACGGTGAAGTCCTGGGTCTGGGTGTCGACGCCAATCTCCCGGAAATGGCGTTTGACCGACTCCCATGCCCCGCGTGCGGTGATGCCCATAGCTTTATGGTCATAGCCGGCCGACCCGCCGGACGCGAAAGCATCGCCCAACCAGAAACCATAAAGGGCGGCAACAGAATTCGCGGTGTCGGAGAATCGTGCGGTTCCCTTGTCCGCCGCGACCACCAGGTAGGTATCGTCGCCATCGCGCCGTACCACCGATGGCGCCGGGAGTACGTCGCCGGTACGTCGATCGATATTGTCGGTCACCGACAATAGCGCGGCGATGAACTCTCGATAGCAGACAACGCCCTCGGGCGCCTGGGCCGCACCGCGCGGGCGCTTGACGACGAATCCACCTTTCGCGCCAACCGGCACGATGACGGCGTTTTTCACCGCTTGCGCTTTGACCAGACCTAGGATTTCGGTGCGGAAGTCCGCGGGTCGGTCCGACCAGCGGAGGCCACCACGCGCGACCGCACCGAATCGAAGGTGCACCCCCTCAACGCGCGGCGAGTAGACGAAGATCTCGTGCTCGGGCCGCGGCTGCGGTGTCTGTGGAATCTCCCTCGGACGCAACTTAAATGCGAGGGCACGACCGAGCGCGTCGGGATCGTCCGGCGCGTCTTCGACATAGAAGTTTGTGCGCGATGTCGCGGTCATCACCGACAACAGCGCGGAGATCACCCGGTCGGCGTCCAGGCTGATGACCTCGCGCAAAGCATCACGCACCGAGGACAGAACCTGTTGACGCAGTTCATCATTGGCCTCACCGGGCCGGAACGAAGCTTTGAAAAGATCACCGAGCAAGCCGGTGATCGCCGGATGTTCACCGAGCACGGTGGCGACATACGCTGCGCCATAGGCGAATCCACATTGCCGCAGATAGGCATGATAGGCCCGCAACATGCTCACGCCGCGCCAATTCAGTCCGCACTGCAGCACCAGTGCGTTGAATGGATCAACGCCGGCGTCACCGCGCCAGATCGCCTCGAAAGCGTCGGTAAACCGTTGGCGCACATCGTCGCTATTACGTTCGCCGATGGTCACGCCCGGCGCGAGAGTCACGCCGAATTCGTATGCCCAACACTCCTCACCATCGGGACGCACGATGTGATACGGATATTCATCGTCAACGTCGAAACCCATGCTTCCCAGCACCGGCAGCATGTCGGTGAGGCTGGCCGACTGCCCGCAGAGGTAGAGGATGAACGTCCATTGATCGTCTTCGGCGTCGGGTTCCTCCAATTCGACGGCGATATCTCCGGGCGTCAACCCCACTACATGCGCGTAGTCTTTGATCGCCTCGGTTGGCGTTCGCTGTTCTTTGTAACTTTCCGGCAGTCCCGCAAGCCACGGTTCCGGGTCGATGCGGCTCGGGACCAATTCCGCGACGCGATCGTCCCAGGTGCGCACCGCCTCCGTGAGTCGATCCTGTAGGTCACGCTGCGCTGGCTCACCGGTGGCGTATACATCCTGGTCGGCGTCACTATTCGCGCGAATCATCACCTGCAGGGCCGCAAGCGGTGACCGGGTCACCAGACCGATGTATTCCATGTCGGTGCCGGCGAATTCGTCGACGATGATTTGCTGCACCCGCAGGCGTAGCGCCGTCGTGTAGCGATCACGCGGGAGGTAGACCATCGCCGACACCATCTGCGCTGGACGATCGGCGCGTACGAATACACGCAACGAGCGCGTGGCGACGGCATCCAAGAGTCCCGCTACCCGACGCGACAGTTCGTCGGCGGGCGTCGCGAACAGTTCATCGAGGGGGTAGGTCTCCAGATGCCCCTCCATGCTGTGCCCGACATAGGAATCCAGGTCGACGCCTGCCTTGTCGAGTACCGCCGCGCCGCGACGTCGAAGTACCGGAATGTCGACCAGCGGCTGGTGCCGCGCGAAAGTCGTCAGGATGCCGACGAAACGATGTTCGCCACTGGCCAGAGCCGTCTCGGCGCCGTCTGATTGTGACCCGATCACCGGAATACGTACGAGGATCACATAATTGGAGCGTTGAATGCCGGTGTGCAGGAAGACCGTCGACACCTGGGGAAACTCCTGGTCGGCGTGTTCTGCCGCACACCGACGGGTGTACTCGCGCAGGTGATCTACCGCCTCGGTGCACCATATTCCGGAGCCGGTTCCCACCTCGTTGCCGTCCGCGTCCACTTCCAGGTGGCCCAGCGGCACGAAATTTCCATCGACAAGCCAATTGACCAGCGCGGCCGCCTCGGTACGCGCAGCATGATCGTCGCCGACACCGCGAACATCACCGCTGCCACAGCCGTCCGCCAGGTCGGCCAGCGTGGCGATGATCTGTGGAGTGTCACGGTGTACGTCGGCGACGCGGCGCACCACGGTGTCGAGTTCGTCGACGAGTTGTGTTTCCGAAAGGTTGGTCCCGCCGCGTGTGACGAGCAGCGAAATCCACGATTCGGGAGTGCCCTCATCGGAATCTGACGTCAGTACCTCCGTCAAGTCGCCGTCGGAGTCGCGTACGACATTGAGTATCGGATGGTCCACGCGAGTGACTGTCAGCCCAAGTGATTCGACGGTGGCGAGCACGGCTTCCACCAACAACGGCATGTCGTCGTTCACCAAGAAGATGCTTAGCGGTCCCCCCGGTGCGTCAACGGCGACCAAATGTTCACCCGGCACTCGCGACTGGCCAACCTCGACATGCCGGCGTACGCGCTCGACATCGGCCGGCAATTGACCGGCCGAGTCGCCGGAAATATCAACCAAGGGTGAGAAATATTTCGAAATCACCTGTGGCACAATAGAAGTCAAACCTGACACCGCCAATCACCTCGTTGTGTAGACAGCACAGACCATTAGCGGTCATCCTACGCAGCGATGGTAGTGATTACCCGTCGGTAACGAATCTTTAGCGGCGGGGTCGGCGGGTCACTCAGGGCGCGGTTGTCATCTGTCGAACATTGGACGCGGGTCGAAGGTGACCCGCACCGCGGTGATCAGGCCGTTCTCAACGTGGGTCCAGTTGGCAACCTGCATCGGCTGTTTGTCGGCGATCTGGAGTTCGGACCACGTCACGACATCGGTGTCGTCGGCTAGCCGGAGGCGCACCTCGTTGCTCGTGGTGGCAGCGAACATTCCGCCCAGCCCGTCGAGGAATTCATCGGGTCCACGCGTCGACCCCAATGCGCCGTCAAAGGTGACGTCGGGGGCAAGGTAGGGGCGCAGCGGTTCGGGATCCCCGTTTGCCCAGCTGGCGAAGTAGAGTTCGGCGATCTCGCTGGGCGCCCGGAAGGTGTTGGTTGTGTTTGTCATAACTCCATGGTCGACGTCACCGAACCATAAGTCCAACAGCTAGTTCTGATCACAGGTATCATTTTCGGTTATGGAACTGCATCAGCTCAGATACGCCCTGGAGGTCAGCCGACGCGGCTCGTTCACCGCCGCGGCCGATGCGATACATGTGAGCCAGCCAGGTGTTTCTGCCCAGGTTGCGAAGCTCGAGCGCGAGTTGGGGCTGCGACTTTTCGAGCGCGGCTCACGCACTGCGACCTTGACGTCGGAAGGGGGCGTGCTGGTGCCGCATATCGCGACGGCCCTCGCGGCCGTAGACCGGATTCGCGTGGTCGCCGACGACCTCGTCGGCATCGCCCGCGGCGAGGTCCGAATCGGAACGATCATTGGCTGCACAATCCCGGGCTACCTCGCCGCGTTCGCCGAATTTCGTCAGGCTCATCCGGGCGTCGTCGTGACAGCCAGCGAAGGCAATTCGGTAGACCTCATCGCGGCACTCGGCTCTGGATCGCTCGACGTTGCGCTGGTGGCCCACACCGAATCGCTACCGGAAGCCTTCGACGTGCACACCGTCGTCGACGAGCCACTGGCTGTCGGGGTGCCTGCTGGCCATCCGTGGGCGACGCGAGGGTCGATCATGCCGCAGGAGTTGGTCGATCACCATGTGCTGACCCTTCCGTCGGGCACCGGCGTCCGTTCCGCCCTGGAAAAGACCTGCGCCGCAATAGGAGCCGAGTTGACGCCTGCTGTGCAGGTCTATTCGCCCGACGCCGCACTCGTCTTAGCCGCGCAGGGTGCGGGAGTCGTAGTCCTCTCCGCGTCGATGATCAGCTCGCCACTGGTGACGGTCGGAATCCGCGGGTCGGAGCATACCTGTCTATCGCTGGCCACGCGGGACGAACCCGGAGCCGCCGCACGCGCCTTTGCCAAGATTCTGCGCACCCGCCTGGATGATCCGCGGTGATGCGACGGCCGGCGAGGGACAAGTCCCCTCACCGCACCTCAAACCGCAGACTTCAGCCGCGCCCAGCGGCCAAGCACTTAGTCGCGGGTCAGCTTCCGGTGCGTTACGCGATGCGGACGCGCGGCATCGGCGCCCAGGCGCTCCACCTTGTTGGCCTCGTAGGCCTCGAAGTTGCCCTCGAACCAAAACCATTGCCCCTCTTCGACATTGCCTTCCCACGCGAGAATGTGGGTACAGGTTCGGTCGAGGAACCAACGGTCGTGGCTGATCACGACGGCGCAGCCCGGGAACTGTTCGAGTGCGTTCTCCAACGAACCGAGGGTTTCGACGTCGAGGTCGTTAGTCGGCTCATCAAGCAGGATCAGGTTGCCGCCCTCTTTCAGGGTTAGCGCCAGGTTCAGGCGGTTGCGCTCACCACCGGAAAGCACCTCCGACCGCTTCTGCTGATCCGGTCCCTTGAAGCCGAATGCGCTCACATATGCGCGCGAGGGCATCTCGTTCTGCCCGACCTCGATGTAGTCGAGTCCATCGGATACGACCTCCCACACCGTCTTCTTGGGATCGATGTTGGCGCGCGACTGATCGACGTAGCTGAGCTTCACCGTCTCGCCGACCTTCACCGTGCCCGAATCCGGTTCTTCCAGACCGACGATGGTCTTGAACAGGGTCGTCTTACCGACGCCGTTTGGTCCGATGACACCGACAATTCCGTTGCGCGGCAATGTGAATGACAGATCCTTGATGAGCACGCGACCGTCGAAGCCCTTGTCGAGATTGTGTACCTCGACAACCACATCCCCCAGGCGCGGCGGCGTAGGAATCTGGATTTCCTCGAAGTCGAGCTTGCGTGTCTTCTCCGCCTCGGTGACCATCTCGTCGTAGCGGGCCAGGCGAGCCTTGTTCTTGGTCTGGCGGGCCTTGGCACCCGACCGAACCCAGGCGAGTTCTTCCTTCAACCGCTTCTGCAGCTTCTGGTCCTTCTTGCCCTGGACTTCCAGGCGCTCAGCCTTCTTCTCCAGGTAGGTCGAGTAATTGCCCTCGTAGGGGTGCAGCTTGCCGCGGTCGACTTCACAGATCCAGCCGGCGACGTGATCGAGGAAGTACCGGTCGTGGGTGACAGCCAGGACCGCACCGGGGTAGCTGGCGAGGAATTGCTCCAGCCACAGGACCGACTCGGCGTCGAGGTGGTTGGTGGGCTCGTCGAGCAGCAGGAGGTCGGGCTTTTGCAGCAGCAGCTTGCATAGCGCGACTCGGCGGCGCTCGCCACCGGACAGATGAGTGACCGGCGAGTCACCGGGCGGACAGCGAAGCGCGTCCATCGCCTGCTCGAGTTGGGAGTCGAGATCCCACGCGTCGGCGTTGTCCAGGTCCTCCTGGAGCTTGCCCATCTCCTCCATGAGTTCGTCGGAGTAGTCAGTTGCCATCAACTCGGCAACCTCGTTATAGCGATCAAGTTTGACCTTGATCTCGCCCATTCCCTCTTCGACGTTCTGCTTGACCGTCTTCTCTTCGTTAAGGGGCGGCTCCTGGAGCAAAATGCCGACGGTCGCCTGGGGGTCGAGGAAGGCTTCGCCGTTAGACGGCTGGTCGATGCCGGCCATGATCTTGAGGATCGATGACTTACCCGCGCCGTTCGGGCCAACAACACCGATCTTGGCGCCCGGGTAGAAGGACATGGTGACATCGTCGAGAATCACCTTGTCGCCGTGCGCTTTTCGCACCTTCTTCATGGTGTAAATGAACTCAGCCATATTCGACCTTCCTAACTGTGGTGTCACGGCGTGTACTGACCGGCGGCACGCACAAGGGCCGCACCCGATCGCTGGTGTCTCTACTCTATCGGCACCTCATCAGCCCAGCGCGGCCGGTCAACGGTCGATCCGCGTCTCGCCGAAAATGCCGATTGGTACAAATCTTGACCTTCATCACAGTGGGCGTGCGGATTCAGGTTCAGATAAGGCAAAGCAATTACGGTAAAGAAAGCGGTCATTCCCGACCTCAACGACGAATCCGTCGTGGATGTCGCCGCTACCTGATCGAACTCCATTGCACAACAATCTGATTCGACCACTTGAGGGGACCATGGCGACCACATCATCGCACCAAGACACACCTGGGCACACCGAGCCCGGAACGTCGCGAGAAGATAACGAGCCAAATCGCGCGCTGCGCAGCATCTTTCGCTACGACCTACCAGCGTCGATCGTCGTCTTCCTGGTGGCCTTGCCACTATCGATCGGTATCGCGATCGCGTCGGGCGCGCCAGTCATGGCCGGACTTCTTGCCGCGATCGTCGGCGGCGTCGTTGTCGGTGCGATTGGCGGCTCCCCTCTGCAGGTCAGCGGCCCGGCCGCTGGGCTGACCGTAGTCGTGGCGACCTTGATCGACCAATTCGGTTGGCAGGTAACGTGTTTCATCACCGTCGCAGCGGGCGTCCTGCAGATCCTGTTCGGCCTCAGCAGAATTGCCCGCGCCGCACTAGCCATCGCTCCCGTCGTGGTCCACGCGATGCTGGCCGGTATCGGCATCACGATCGCCCTGCAGCAGGTTCACGTATTGCTTGGCGGTACTTCGCAGAGCACCGCGTGGGAGAACATCACCGCCGTACCTAGCCAACTGGCCAACCTCCACGTGAACGATCTCCTGATCGGTGCCGCTGTCATCGCCATCCTGCTGGGCTGGAAATACCTGCCGACGTCAGTGCGCCGGATTCCCGGGCCGCTGGCCGCGATCGTCATCGCAACGGCTGCTGCCGCACTATTCGGACTGTCGGTTGAGCGCATTACGCTCGACGGTTCGCTGCTCGACGCGGTCGCACTCCCCTCGCTGCCGCAGGGCGCATGGGGTGGCGTTGCCGTCGGCATCCTGACTGTCGCGTTGATCGCCAGCGTTGAGAGTCTGCTGTCCGCCGTCGCGGTCGACAAGCTTCATACCGGCCCCCGCAGCAACTTCGATCGTGAACTCATCGGCCAAGGATCGGCCAACGTCGTATCCGGGATGATCGGTGGCCTCCCGGTTACCGGCGTCATCGTGCGAAGCTCAACCAACGTCGCCAGTGGCGCGAAAAGCCGCGCGTCGGCCATTCTGCATGGCTTCTGGATCTTGGTCTTCTCGGTGGCGCTCGTCGGTCTGGTGCAGCAGATCCCGAAGTCGGCTCTCGCGGGCCTCTTGATCGTTATCGGCATCCAATTGGTCAAACTCGCACATATCAGGACCGCGCGTCGCACCGGCGACCTCTGGGTCTACGGAGTCACCGTGGCCGCAGTCGTGTTCCTCAATCTCCTCGAAGGCGTCCTCATCGGTCTGGCGCTCGCGGTGGCAATCCTGTTGTGGCGAATCGTTCGGGTCAACGTCGATGCCCGGAACGCCGGTACCGAATCGGAGCCGCGCTGGTTCATCTCCATCACCGGCTCCAGCTCATTCCTCGCGCTGCCGCGCCTCACCAGGGCATTCGGCGAAATTCCGACCGGCTCACCCGTACGCATCGAACTCGACGCCGATTATCTCGACCACGCGTTCTCCGAGGCGATCGAAGATTGGACGAGGCAGCACCGCGCAACCGGTGGGACGGTGGAAATCGTCGAATTGGGTTCGGCGCGCATCGATGCCTCTAAAGCGCAACCACCACGCCGCAGCGCTGCCTCAGCTCACCATCTGCGCGATGCGCTGGCTCCGTGGAACCGACGGCATCGGCCTGGCTCGCAAAGCCATCCGCCCGCGTTGCGACCGTTGCTGGATGGCGTCGACGACTTCCACTCGAATCACGCCGATCTTCTGCGCCCACATCTCACGCGGCTTGCCGACAGCCAGGATCCGGACTCGTTCTTCCTGACCTGCTCGGATTCTCGCGTGGTACCCAATGTGATCACCGCGAGCGGCCCGGGTGACCTATTCACGGTGCGCAACGTGGGGAACTTGGTTCCGGTCGACAACGATGTCTCGGTGGACTCAGCACTCGCATTCGCCATTGATGAGCTCAACGTCTCGTCGGTGATCATCTGCGGACATTCCGGGTGTGGAGCGATGAACGCGTTACTGTCCAATAGTGTTGCCGCGCAACCTATTCAAGAGTGGCTAGGCCACGCTGAGCCCTCACTGTCGGCATTTCGCGCGGGGCATCCCGTCGCCAGAGCCGCGGCCACCGAAGGCTTTAGCGAAGTCGACCAGCTCGCAATGGTCAACGTCGCGATCGGATTGCAGACGCTGCAGCGGCACGCGGTCGTCGGCCGAGCGCGAGCCGAAGGTCGGGTACGCATCGCCGGGCTATTCTTCGACATCGGCACCGCACGCGTCCTGGAGGTCACTACCAGCGGGATTCGGCATCTCGCCGACGACGCCGATCTTCCCGAGTCAGAATCGACGGTCGAGGCGGCAGGCAGCGGCGGGCACTAGTTGCCAGCGATACCGGCTGAACTCTGCAACTAAGCGTCACGCAAAGGGGATACTCCCCTCGCCGGCGACCACGCTGCAGAGTTCAGCCGCCCCCAACTGGAACCGCCGGAGCCTCCTCTCTCCGATCAGCTCACGCAGCCGCCCCCTGGTCGAGTCCATCGGCGCTGCCCGCGCCCACAACCGCAGCGGGAGACGAATTTTCTTCAGCCACCGGCGCTGGCTGGACGGACGGCTCGTAGACCGGCGTCCCACGATAGGTCACCACGCAACGACTTAGATCCAGTCCGACCGAAGCCGCCGACATTTCCAAATCCTGACGCTTGGTCCCGTCCGACGCGACGTACTCATTGGTCTTGATCTGACCGTGGGCGATCACCGGGCGCCCTTTGGCAATCGCGAGCCCGACGCCGGCGATCAGTCGCCGCCAGCAACTGATCGTCAGGTACAGCGTCGGCCCGTCCGACCAGACATTGTTCTGCTTGTCGTGGCGTCGGGAATTGCACGCGACGCGAAAGGAGATGACCTCCTCGCCCGCCACGGTGCGTCGACGCCGCGGATCTGAAATGACCGTCCCGATGACGGTGGTGTATGTCTCAAACATTGATCGACTCCTCCACTGTGACAACAGTTTTGCTGGCAACCACGCCGGCGTGGTCCGTCCAGCATCACCGGCGCCACCGACGAACAGAGCCTCAGCAACGCCCCGATCAAGCGCATCTGGGGATAACCGGCATTCTGTGGACGATGGCGAGGAATCCGAGGTATTCGCCCTCGATTCGCGTGGCGACGATCCACGCAACAGGGTACGGTTCCGAGCTCTCTGGGAAGAGAACGCGGTCTCACACGCTCGCTGCGTCAACGTCTGGGCGCAACTAACCTTTGCGGTTGAGCTGCTTAAGCATTTCGTTGTAGCTATCGAGGTCGGCGTCGTGATCGCGCTCGGCATTACGGTCAAATCGCTTGGCCTGCTTGTTATCCTGCCTGCTCCACTGCACCAGCAACGAAAGCATGACAATGACTAGTGGGATTTCCCCAGCGGCCCAAGCGATTCCGCCACCGAGGCGCTGATCGTCGAACAGGCTGTATGCCCACGGCAGATTCAAATTGCGATAGTAACTCTCAGCGATTACGTCGCTGCTCATCATCAACGCGACACCGAAGAAGGCGTGAAAGGGCAAGGTGCCGAGCACCATTGCTAGTTTCGCGATCGGCGACAACTGGCGCGGCGCGGGATCGATTCCGATGACCAGCCAGTAGAAGACATAGCCACTAATCAGGAAATGCGCGTTCATCGCCAGATGCGCTGCGTGATAATCCGCCGCGAGCGCGAACAAACCGCCGAGATACAGCACATAGAAGCTGCCGACGAAAAGGACAACTGCGACAATCGGATTGGCGGCGATCTTCGCGAACTTGCTATGGATCGCCGACTGGATCCATTCACGCGGTCCGGGTGGATTGCCGCGTCCCGCAACAGGAAGAGCGCGCAGCGCGAGCGTCACCGGACCACCCAATACCAGCAGAACTGGAATCAGCATCGACAAAATCATATGGCCGATCATGTGAATGCTGAACATCGCCGGGCCGTATACCCCTAGTCCCGACGATGACGCGAATAGCAGTGCCAGACAGCCCAATACCCATGCGACCGTCCGGCCGACCGGCCAGGCGTCACCGCGTCGCCGAAGCCGGTACACACCACGCAGGTATGTCAGGCACAGCACGATTGCGGCGGTGCCAAAGATGAGGTCGAAACGCCAGTCGCCGACGATGCGTCCGAACGTCGGCGGAGCGTCAATACGGTAGCCGATCACCGTCTCCGCTGGGGTCAACTGGGATGTGTCGATGGGCGGTGGCGGTGTCTTCGAGAGCCCCGCGGCGATGCCGAAAGTGACTGCGAAAACTAAAGATTCGACGAGCGCGAAGCGGACGAACAAACCACGCCGAGGGTCGGCGTCGTCGGAGTCGAGGGATGAGATCGTGCGGCGTCGGTGCCATGCGCCCAATGCACCGAGGACCACCAGCGCAACCACTTTCGCCAAGACGATCCGGCCGTATAGATCACTGAACAGATCACCCACCGGTACGCGGATTAGTGCGTTCACGACACCGCTGATACCGACGACGATGATGCACCAGAACGCGACTCGTGAGAATCGTCGGACGGCGAGCGCGCGCCAATGACCGCCTGCGAATGCGTAGGTCGCCACAGCGAACAGGCCACCCATCCAGACCGCCGCGCCGCCGATGTGCAGGATTAGGCTGTTAGTACCGAGGTCGTGATCGCCGCCCGCCGATGAGTGCCCGGCGAGAGCGACCGGCAACAGCGATGCGGACGCCAGAATCAGCACGGCGAACACCCATCCCCATCGCAGGGTGACGCGCGCGGCAATCGCGGTTAATACCGCGAGCACCGCCGTCCAGGCCCAAGTCCGGGCGTCGGCGACCTGGCCGTAGGCGGTGATCAAATTGTGCACGTGCAGCGTCTTCGACAGTGACTGCCCACTGACGTTGGAGATCGACAACGGAATCAACAAGACGGCGCAGACAGCCCAGATGATCGAGGCCATCGACGCGATCTTGACCGCGCGATAACCGCCGATGTCGAGCAGACCATCCCGCTGCGGCGGGACGAAGAATGCGGCGAAAACCGCTGAGCCAAGCGCGATCGACGCACTGAGCTGTCCTAACGCGGTAAGCGCGGGCAGGCCGTACGTGGTGATAGGACCGGGATCGGGAACGCCTGCCAGGGCAATCGCCGACGATGCCGATAACGCGGTGACCGCGACTGCGACAATCGCGCCAACCCACCCAAGTACCCAGGTCAGCGCACCTACGACGCCGCGTTGAGAATCCATCGCGTCGCGCACGGGTGCCTCGATCGTCATGAACCCCACTGTATTCGGCGGTAGGTGTGGCCTAACTGAGAGGCTCGCCGAGCCCGGCCGAGAACCACCTGCGACGCGTTGTCGTATACTCGCCTGGCCGTACCACGCCTCCGTAGCTCAGTTGGATAGAGCAAGGGCCTTCTAATCCCTAGGTCGCAGGTTCGATTCCTGCCGGGGGCACTCTTACGCTAGACGGAGCTCCAAGATCCTCGACCGACAAGAGAACTCCTAATACTGCGCTACTTGAGAGTGGAACCCAAGCAGCGGCTCAGACGGGCAACGTGAGGGTCGGTACGACCCGACAGGAGGTGTCTTCATGATCAAGGTCTTAGCGTTCGATACATTCGGCACCGTCACCGATTGGCACACCGGTGTGAGTAATGTTCTCGCACAAAAGTTCCCGACGATCGATGGCTCGCAACTCGCGCGCGATTGGCGACAAACGTATGCCCCGGCACTGGCAGAGGTCGAGTCAGGAGTTCGGGAGTGGGCACTGCTCGACGAACTCCACCGCGAAACGCTGGATCGTCTCCTCCGCGATTCGTACGGCGTCGTAGCAACCCCAACACAACTCGACGCCGCCGTTCACGCCTGGCATGTGATCCCTGGCTGGCCAGATGCGGCCGACAGCATCCGCAGGCTCAAGTCGAAGTTCATCGTCACCGCGCTCAGCAACGGCAACGTCGCGCTGCTGACCGAAATGGCGAAGCACAACGGATTCGAGTGGGACTTCATCGGCGGCGCCGACCTCTGGCACCACTACAAACCTGCCAGCGAGGTCTATCTCGGAATCGCCGAGCTCATGCGGGTTCGCCCCGACGAGGTACTGATGGTCGCCGCGCATAGCGCCGATCTCGCGGCAGCGCGGTCATGTGGACTGCAGACCGCATACATCGAGCGCCCATACGAATGGGGTCCCGAAGCCAAGGAGGAGCTTCCAAGTCCGCTTGACGCTTTCCGGGCGACGGGAATGGACGATCTCGCAGACCAATTGGGTTGCTAGTCAACTCAGATCCGTCACACGGACTTAAGGACATAACCAACATTCGGAGCTAGAGCCGGACGTCCCGGTGCAACGTTGATGCAACCTTCCGCTAAATAGTGTCTCCACTCACAGTTGGCTGGCGAAGTGCTACTGATCACTGCCACTGACACGTCCCGGTCACACGGCCGACACAGCCAAGTGACCGCGACGGGCTTTTCTTGACACGGATGCTGATCGCACCGTGCCACGCGCGCATCACGCGCCCTAGCCGAGGAGACCCGTGACCGAGATCCATCGCGGCGGTATCGACGAGACCGTCGAGTCCGACGACTACCTGGCCAAACGCACACTGAGATCAGGGTCGGCAGGGTGGGTCCTACTGGCCGGCCTCGGCGTGAGCTATGTGATTTCCGGCGACTACGCCGGCTGGAACAACGGGTTAACCGAAGGCGGCTTTGGCGGCCTGGGGATCGCCGCGATCATCATCGCGGGCATGTATTTGGCGATGGTGCTCGGTATGGCGGAGTTGTCGTCGGCTCTTCCCGCAGCCGGCGGCGGCTACACCTTTGCCCGACGCGCGCTCGGTCCGTGGGGCGGATTCGCAACTGGCACAGCCATTCTCATCGAATACGCCATCGCCCCGGCAGCCATCGCCACTTTCATCGGCGGCTACGTGGAATCCCTCAACCTCTTCGGCATCACCGACGGATGGTGGGTGTACCTGGCGGTCTACGCGATCTTCATCGGCATCCATCTGACAGGCGCCGGCGAAGCACTCAAGGCGATGTTTGTCATTACCGCCATCGCGCTCGTCGGGTTGGTGATCTTCGCGATCGCCGCCATCGGTCATTTCGACTGGTCCAACCTCACCAACATCGCCCCGACCGACGCTGTCGGGGCCGGCGATTGGCTCCCGCACGGCTACCTCGGCATCTGGGCCGCGATTCCCTTCGCCATCTGGTTCTTCCTCGCCATCGAGGGTGTGCCACTCGCCGCCGAAGAAGCTCGTGAACCCGAGAAAAACGTCCCGCGAGGCATCATCATCGCGATGATGATGTTGATCGTCACCGGCGCGGCGGTGTTCTGGCTTGCGACCGGAGCCCTCGGCGCCAACGAAACATCAACTGCCGCAGACCCTCTCGTGCAGGCACTTGGCGACTCCGGCGTCGCCAAAGTCGTCAACTACATCGGTCTGGCCGGTCTGGTCGCCAGCTTCTTCTCCATCATGTATGCCTATTCCCGACAAACTTTCGCATTGTCGCGCGCCGGATACCTGCCAAAGGGCTTGTCGGTCACCAATTCTCGCAAGGCTCCGACGTTGGCTCTCATCGTGCCCGGCGTGGTCGGCTTCATCCTGTCACTCACCGGCGAAGGCGCGATGTTGCTGAACATGGCTGTCTTCGGCGCAGCCCTGTCCTACGTGCTCATGATGATCAGCCACATCGTGCTTCGCGTTCGCGAGCCATCGATGCCCCGCCCGTACCGCACGCCCGGCGGTATTGTCACCACCGGCTTCGCCCTGCTCATCGCAGCGGTCGCGGTCATCGCCACCTTCCTCGTCTCCCCCACCGCGGCACTCTGGACGCTCGGCGCATTCGTGGTCTTCATGCTGTACTTCGCGCTGTACAGTCGGCATCACCTGGTGGCCAACTCTCCGGATGAGGAGTTCGCCGCACTCGCCGAGGCCGAAAAGGAACTCGAATGATCCGCACCCAGAGACTCGCGGGTGTCACCTACACGTTCTCGTCAATGGTCGACCTACTCGCCAAGGCCACCCCGGCGCGTTCGGGCGATGTGCTCGCCGGATGTGCGGCAGAGTCCGACGCCGAGCGAGCGGCGGCACAATGGGCACTCGCCGATGTTCCGCTCACCGCCTTTCTCGACGAACTCGTCGTGCCCTACGAGACCGACGAGGTAACTCGCCTCATCATCGACACCCACGATCGGACCGCATTCGCACCGCTTTCGGCACTGACTGTCGGTGGTCTACGCGATCACCTACTCGCGACCGTCACCCGACCCGACGCCGCCGCCCGATTCGCGGCGATGTCACCGGGTCTCACGCCCGAGATGGTCGCCGCGGTCAGTAAATTGATGCGCAACCAAGATCTCATCGCCGTCTCGCGAGCAATAGTGGTATACAGCGCATTTCGCACCACAATCGGACAACCAGGCACTCTTGCGACGCGGCTGCAACCCAACCATCCGACCGACGATCCACTGGGAATAGCAGCCGCGACGCTCGACGGGTTACTACTCGGCTGCGGCGATGCCGTAATTGGCATCAATCCGGCCACCGACTCGCCGCGCGCGACGTCGGACCTCCTGCATCTGCTCGACGACATCCGTACCCGCTACCAGATTCCCACCCAGTCGTGCGTGCTGAGCCATGTGACCACGACGGTCGGGCTCATCGAGGCCGGCGCACCGGTCGATCTGGTATTCCAGTCGATCGCCGGCACCGAAGGCGCCAATTCCGCTTTCGGCGTTGGAGTTTCACTTCTGGACGAGGCAAACGAAGCCGGCCGCTCGCTGAAGCGAGGCACCGTCGGCGACAATGTCATGTACCTGGAGACCGGCCAGGGATCGGCACTTTCATCCGGCACTCATCTGGGCACCGGCGGTGTACCCGTCGATCAACAGACGCTCGAAACGCGCGCCTACGGCTTGGCACGCCACCTAGAGCCATTGCTGGTCAATACCGTAGTGGGTTTCATCGGCCCCGAATATCTCTACGACGGCAAGCAAATCATCCGCGCCGGACTCGAGGATCACTTCTGCGGCAAGCTACTTGGGCTGCCGATGGGCGTCGACGTCTGCTACACCAATCACGCCGAAGCCGACCAAGATGACATGGACACCCTCCTTACTCTGCTCGGTACGGCCGGTGTCGCATTCGTCATCACCGTGCCCGGCGCCGACGATGTAATGCTCGGCTATCAGTCGTTGGCTTTCCACGACGCGCTCTATGCGCGGCGCACCCTCGGCCTGCGCCCCGCACCCGAATTCGATGCCTGGCTACGCGCGCAAGGCATGACTGACGAGACCGGAGCATTGCGAAACCTATCCCTCGACTCCTCGCCGCTGCGGGCGCTGACTGAAACGATCACTCGATGACGAGTCCCGACTTCTGGTCATCACTCCGACCCGCTACTCAAGCTCGAATCGGCTTGGGTAGAGCGGGTGATTCGCTACCAACCGAGCGGGTGATCGAGTTCGCCGCCGCCCACGCCGCGGCGCGCGACGCCGTACATCTCCCCCTCGATATCAATGAATTGACCAGCGCCCTAAGCGAATTGAATCTCGGCGCCCCGCGATCGGTAACCAGCCTCGCGACCGGTCGCGGCGAATATCTGCGACGACCCGATCTCGGTCGTCAGCCCGCCGATCTCGACGTTCTGTCCAACTCCCCCGGCTACGACGTCGCAATCATCCTGGCCGACGGCCTATCACCTCGTGCGGTCGGCACCCACGGGCCGGCGATGGTTGCGGCGCTCACCACCGAATTAGCACCGGATCTCACCATCGCACCGCCTGTCATCGCCACTCAGGCTCGAGTCGCGCTAGGCGATCACATCGCTGCCGCACTGGCCGCGACGACGGCGCTTGTGCTCATCGGCGAGCGGCCCGGACTCTCCGTCGCCGACAGTCTCGGCATCTATCTGACACACCGTCCACAGCCGGGTCGCAGTGACGCGGAACGTAATTGCATCTCGAATATCCATCCGCCCGATGGACTGGGTTACACCGAGGCGGCACGCGTCGTAGCGAGTCTAGTCATCGGCGCCCGGCGACTGGGCCGCTCGGGAGTCGACCTGAAGGATTCGTCCCGCGATGCCATCGAGACGGTGACGACAACGGCACTGAACTAACCGGCACTGAACTAGAGCGCCCGGCTTCTAACCAACGATCAACTCCCACAAGCCATCCGCACCGACCCGCTCGGCTTCTTGCGCGACCACGTCATCCCAATGCTGAGTCGAGCCGAACTCCGCACACCAACTCAGTGCCGGCATTGTGTAACGGTGCAGCCGGTGCTCAACCGTGGTGCCGATCGCGCCGAGAGTTTGATGGGCGTTACGAACAACCGTCGATGCCGCGTGACCCGCGCAAGAACGGGCAACCGCGACGTCGAACCGCAGGCGCTCCAGAGCGGTAGCCCCCGCCTCATAGGCATCGGCCGTCGCCACCGCGGCGTCGACGGTTGCCGCCGTCAGTGCGGTCTGCGCCGCCGAGTCGGCCAACACCTGTTGCAGGGCCTGGAATTTCGCCAGCGGCCGGCCGAACTGGGTCCGCGTCGTCACATGCTCGGTAGTGATGTTGTTGATCTCGGCGAGTGCACCGGCGACCTGAATAGAACGGCACAGCGCACCACGCAGCATGAATAACTCGCCGGTGTGCGCGTCGACCTCCGCGTCGCCCTGGTGGGCGGCACTCACTGTCCACTCTTCGCCCAATTTCGCCAGCGTCACAACACTTTCTGCTCCGTCTACCCGCTCGACCGCGATTTCGCGCCCAGCGTCGTCGATCAACCCAGCGCCACGCAGCACCGCGTCGTCGGAAAGACCGGCACGCCGCAGTAGCCAACCGGCCAGCACATCGCTTCCCACTATTCCAGTCGTAACCGATTGTCGTGCAGCGGTTTCCAGTACGACGGCAACTTCGCGCCAGCCAGCTTCACTGCCGCCCGACGACGCCGGAGCTAACAATCGGGCAAGGCCAATGTCATCGAGCTGCTGCCATCGGTCCACCGGTGACAGGTCCGCCGATGCGGCGAGGCGTGCGAAGACGTCGCGCACCGTCGATACGAAAACCGGATCCAGGTCGTTCATCGCAGCCCCAACTCCTTGGCGATGACACCGCGCAGCACCTCATTTGTGCCGCCCCGCAACGTGAATCCGGGGCGTTGTATCACTGCGTGGTCAGCCAGCTCACGTAACGGGGCGGGCCCGTCGCGGCCGACAATGCGATCCGCCAATTCGGCGATATCGCCCTCCGCCGACGTGCCGAGTACTTTCACCACCGCGGCCGCCGAAGAAACGGAGTCACCGCGCTGCAACGCGCCCGACACCGCCGACGACATCCGGTGCAGCCCGGCGAGTCTGGCGATATGCGACCCGATGTCGCTGTGCCGCGGCACGTCCCCCGACGACGCGGCGCCAACCAGCCCGGCGAGCAGCCGGTACGTCGACAGAAAACGTTCAGGTCCACTGCGTTCATAAGACAACTCCGACGTCACCTGTGTCCACCCCTCGCCGATCGTGCCGAGCACCATGTCGTCGGGAACGAACACGTCATCAAGATGTACCTCGTTGAAATGGTGTGCGCCATCCATCGACAGAATCGGCGAGATGGTGATGCCGTCACTATCGAGCGGAACGATGAACTGGCTAAGTCCCGCATGCCGATTCGCAGGGTCAACGGGCTCGGTGCGCGCGAGCAGAAAGAATGCGTGCGCCAGATGTGCTCCCGACGTCCACACCTTGGTGCCCGACACCCGCCACCCACCGTCGGCTCGAATACCCCGGGTCCGCACCGAAGCCAAGTCGGAACCGGCGTCGGGCTCACTCATACCGATCGCCCAAAAGAGCTTTCCCGCAGCGATTTCCGGCAGATACCGTCGCTTTTGCGGCTCGGTCCCGTACCGCAACAACGACGGTGCGGCCTGACGATCAGCGATCCAATGTGCCGCGACCGGCGCACCAGCCGCGAGCAGTTCCTCGGTGACCACGAATCGTTCGGTGAACGAGCGGCCGTGACCGCCGTACTCGACTGGAATAGTCATGCCCAGCCATCCACGACCGGCAAGCGCACGAGTGAATTCCTCATCCCATCCGCGAAGCCACGTGTCGACGCCGGGAGTGAACGCTCCAGCGGCCAATTGCTCGCTAATGAACTCGCGAACCTCACGTCGAAGCTCAACCAGCGCAGCACTTTCCGGTACATAGCCGGGAACGAGGGACATCTTAGTTACCCGTGTAGTTGCCGTCACGACGCTCGATGAAAGCGCTTACCGCTTCGCGATGATCCTCGGTATGATGTGCGATCGCCTGCATCGTCGCCGACATTTCCAAGAGTTGGTCCAGACTCTGGTGCTGCGCCTCACGGAGAAGCTTCTTGGCCATCCGCACCGCGATCGGCGGATTGACCGCGATTCGACGAGCCAATTCCGTTGCCTCGGAGAGCAATTCGTCTGGCGGCACAACTCGAGAGACGATGCCCCACTCCAACGCCGTCGCCGCGTCTACTCGATCACCGGTCAAAGCCATCTCGGCCGCACGCGCAGGTCCGACGATCCGCGGCAACAGCCAGGCGCCGCCGTCGCCCGGAATGATGCCCAGCTTGACGAAGCTCTCGGCAAAGAATGCCGACGTGGACGCGATGCGCAGATCGCACATCAGCGATAGGTCGCACCCGGCTCCCACCGCCGGACCGTTTACCGCTGCGACGATCGGGACTTCGCACGTATAGAACGCGCGGGGAATGCGCTGAATACCGTCGCGATAACCGACACGCTGCTGGTGCGATGCTCCGCCGAATAGGCCGACGCCCGCTGCCATGTCTTTGACATTGCCGCCCGCCGAGAATGCCGAACCAGCGCCGGTCAACACGATGACCCGCACCGACGTATCGCGGTTGACTCGCTCGATACCTGCGACCAGCGCGTCGATCATGTCGTCACCCGATATCGCGTTGCGCGTCTCCGGCGAGTTGAGCGTCCAGATCTCGATCGCGCCATCACGCGTAACCAGGAGCGGCGAGGTGGGCTCGGGTGTGGTGTCCGTCATACCTATACGTTTACCCGGCCACCGTATTCATACTCGCCGCGCCCCCACCACGGTCGGCCGATGCCACTCAGAGCAGTTCGAGAATGGTGGCATTGGCCATGCCACCGGCTTCGCACATCGTCTGCAGCCCATAGCGAATACCGTTGTCGCGCATGTGATGGACCAATCTTGTCATCAAGATCGCGCCCGATCCGCCCAGCGGGTGACCTACCGAGATCGCGCCACCGAGCGGGTTGAGCACATCGTCACTCGCACCCATTTCGGCCTGCCAGGCAAGTGGCACGGGCGCGAAGGCTTCGTTCACTTCGAACGCGCCGACGTCGCCGATCGATAGCCCAGAACGCTTGAGCGCCTTGGCAGTTGCCGCGATCGGCGCCGAAAGCATGATGACCGGGTCGTCACCGGCGAGCACGGCCGTGTGGATGCGAGCGATCGGCGTCCACCCGTTTTGCGCGGCGAGTTCACCGGTAGTGATCAGCAGCCCACCCGAACCATCGGAGATCTGGGAGGAGTTGCCCGCGGTAATCACCCCGTCTTCGGCGAATGCCGTCCGCAATCCGGCTAGTTTCTCGGCCGTCGTGCCGCGTCGCAAACCCTCATCCTGCGCGAGGCCACCCGCAAACGGCGCCAACTGCGCATCGAATGCCCCCGAATCGATTGCCGCAGCTGTTCGTTCATGCGACCGCGCAGAGTAGTCGTCAACCTGCGCACGACTCATCGCCCACTTCTTGGCCATCAGCTCCGCGCCCAGTCCTTGATTGAACCCGTCAACGCCGTAGCGGTCCAAAACCGAAGCGGGATATGGCTTTCCGTCGCCACGTGCGGACCCCATCGGCACCCGAGTCATCGATTCGACGCCGCCGGCGATCACGTAGTCGTAATGCCCGGCGATCACTCCGGCGGCCGCGAAATGGACGGCCTGTTGGGCAGATCCACACCTGCGGTCGACGACGGTGGCCGGCACCGATTCGGGCCAGCCGGCGGCAAGTACACCGACGCGGCCGATACTGCCCGCCTGGTCGCCGACCTGGCTCACGCAACCCCAGACGACGTCATCGATCATCGCCGGCTCAAAACCGACTCGTTGCTGTAGGGCGCTGAGCACGTGTGCGGTCATATCACCCGGATGTACGTCGGCAAGGGCGCCATTACGCTTTCCAATTGGCGTACGCACGGCGTCGACGATTACGGCATCCCGCATAGTTAACCTCCAGATCAGGGACCGACCGCGGCCAGACCACCAAGCAAGCATTTGGTTGTGATCCACCATACGCCCGGCTCATGTGGCCCGGAACACTCCCCTCACGTCTCGGCCACGTCCTGACTGAGCGCGAGTTGATCTGCCGGTAACACAGGGCTGCGCATCGAGAAACACGTTTCCCGAACCATCGAGGTATGGATTTCGCGACGGTGTGCGGCTACTGCGGCGTGGGCTGCGGTATGGATCTGCGCGTCGTCGACGGCCAGGTAACCAAGAGCGTCGGGACTGCGACGCATCCAGCCAACCGTGGACGGTTATGCACCAAAGGCGCGACAACCGCCGACATGCTCAACGCTGGCGGCCGTCAGGCATACGCACAGGTCCGCTCCGATCGCACCGAGGAGGCGGTGCCTACACCGCTCGACGACGCTATCTCGACCGCTGCCGCCCGGTTGCGCGGCATCTACGACGAGCACGGCCCAGACTCGATCGCGCTCTACGTGTCCGGCCAGATGAGTCTGGAAGCCCAGTACCTGTCCAACAAGTTGACGAAGGGCTATCTGCGCACCAACCAGATCGAGTCGAATTCGCGGCTATGCATGGCTAGCGCCGGCACCGGCTACAAACAATCCCTCGGCGCCGACGGACCGCCCGGCAGCTACGACGACCTCGATCATGCCGATGTCTTCTTTGTTATCGGCGCGAATATGGCCGACTGCCACCCGATCCTGTATTTGCGAATGATGGACCGCGTCAAACAGGGCGCCAAGCTCATCGTCGTCGACCCGCGGCGCACCGCTACCGCCGCCAAAGCCGATCTCTACCTGCCCATCGCACCCGGCACCGACCTCGCATTGCTCAACGGCCTACTCAAACTCATAGTTGACGCCGGACACACCGACGATGAGTTCATCGCCGAATTCACCGACGGCTTCGACGCGATGGACCCGATGCTCGCGGACTATCCGCTCGATGCGGTGGCGGGGATAACAGGTCTCGACACCGCCGACATCGTCGCCGCAGCCGAATTGATTGGCACCGCCGACAATTGGGTGAGCCTGTGGACGATGGGACTCAACCAATCGACCCACGGCACCTGGCAGACCAATGCGCTGTGCAATCTTCATCTCGCGACCGGCGCGATTTGCCGCACCGGATCGGGACCGTTCTCGCTGACCGGCCAGCCCAACGCGATGGGCGGTCGCGAGATGGGTTACATGGGCCCCGGGTTGCCGGGACAACGGTCCGCACTAAACCCGGCCGACCGCGCGTTCGTCGAAGACCAGTGGCAATTGCCACGTGACACGATCCGCCCCGATGCCGGGGCCGGCACTATCGACATGTTCGAGCGGATGGCAGTGGGCGAGATCAAGGCCGCATGGATCATCTGCACAAATCCCGTTGCCTCGGTAGCCAATCGGCAGACCGTGATTGACGCCTTGCGGGCCGCCGAGCTAGTGATCGTGCAGGACGCCTTCACCGGAACCGAAACGGGCGAGTACGCCGACATCACCTTGCCGGCCGCGCTATGGGCCGAAAGCGAAGGGGTGATGATCAATTCCGAACGGAATCTGACGCTCACGACTCCGGCACTGGCAGCCCCTGGCGACGCGTTACCCGACTGGGCCATCATCTGCCGCGTCGCCCAGGCGATGGGATTCGCCGACGGTTTCAATTTCTCCAGCGCCGCAGAGGTTTTCGACGAGATCACGCGATTCTGGAACCCCACCACAGGCTGGGACATCCGCGGTGTCGACTACGTGCGGCTGCGCCAGGGACCCGTGCAGTGGCCCGCGGCACCGGATGGCCCCGACCGCAATCCGATCCGCTACATCAACGACGGCGTCAGCGCATCGACCTACGTCGCCGACGACGGAGACGTTCCGCGCCTTGCCTTTCCGACGCCGACCCGCCGGGCTCAATTCCTGCCCCGGCCTTATCTGCCGCGCGCCGAGCTGCCCGACGACGACTTCCCACTGACGTTGACCACCGGACGCCTCGCCCACCAATGGCACACGATGACTAAGACCGGCAAGGTGAAGAAGCTCAATAAGCTCAATCCGTCGTCGTTCCTGCAGATCCATCCAGACGACGCCGGCCCGCTCGGCATAGTCGACGGTGATGACGTTCGAGTGGCGTCGCGGCGTGGCACCGCCGTGCTGCCGGCAGCGGTGAGCACCGACATCCGTCCCGGAACCTGTTTCGCGCCAATGCATTTCAATGACGCACAGGGTCCCGATCTGGCGATCAACGCCGTGACCAACGACGCCGTCGACGCCGACTCACTTCAGCCAGAGTTCAAAGCCTGCGCGGTATCGGTACAACCGGCACCGACCGCACGCAGTACCGAGCCGACCACCGCTGCCGCTCTCACCGTTTCACATCCAGGAGTTGACGCCTTGGCACCGCTCGATGTCCTCGCCACGACGATCGCAACTTCAGGACGATTTGCCGCAGCCGAATCCATTTTCGTTGAGGGAATGCTGGTCGGGTTACGTGCACTCCCCCCATCCGACGCCATCCCCGTCGTGCCGACAACGGCACCGCTCAGTACCGACAATCGGGCCTGGCTGGACGGTGTGTTGGCGGGCCTCTTCGCTCGCATACCGGTGATTGCTGACCAAACCAGTTCTCCCGCAAAATCACTCACCGAAGATGTCGCTCCGACGGTGTCGGCGACTGTTGTTTGGGCATCGCAGACCGGAACGGCGGAGGAATTCGCGGAGACGACTCGCGACGCCCTCGCCACTGCCGGGGTCGACGTCAGACTGCGCTGCGCCGACGAAATCACCGTCGCCGATCTCAGCGGCAACGTCCTATTCCTCACCAGTACCACCGGCGACGGCGACGCACCTGACAACGGTGTCGCGTTGTGGGATGCACTCGCCGGCCTCGAACCCGGCGATCTGCACGGCGTCGGCTACTCGGTGCTCGGATTCGGTGATTCGAGCTACGCGGACTTCTGTGGATTCGGACGCAAACTCGATGCGCGCCTTCATGATCTGGGTGCCCATCGTCTCGCCGAGCGAGTGTCATGCGAGCCCGACTACGAAGAGTCCGCTCACGGCTGGCTCGATCGAGTCATCGCACATATCGACGTCGAACCCAACACCGAGCCGCGCGACACAACTCCGGCTGCCGCCGCCACCCCGGTCGCTTACTCACGAAAGAACCCGCTCTCAACGACGGTGTCGGGAAACGCCAAACTCAGCGGCGACGGCTCCGACAAGGACGTCCGCAAGGTCTCGTTCACGTTGCCGCCCGATACCGTGACCTACTCCGTCGGCGACGCGCTCGGTGTGTGGCCTCGCAATGATCCTGCACTGGTGGCCGAATGGCTCAAACACACCGACTTGGTGGGCAATGAACCGGTCGAACTATCTGGCGGCGACATCGTTCCCTTCGGGGAGGCGCTGACTGATCGTCTTGAAATCGCCCGCATTACACCGGATTTCCTGCATTTCGTCTCCGCCCGAGCGGACAGCGGCGATACCGAACTGGACGAGGTGCTGGCCGAACCAGCCGGTGTCACCAACTGGGCATGGGGTAAACAATGTGCAGATGTGTTGGCCGGCAGGTCTATTCGCGCCACGCCGCAAGAATGGGTTCGAGCGCTGCGTCCCCTCGCCCCGCGGTTGTATTCCATTTCGTCGACGCCGCGCGAAGATCCGCACACCGTCGAGATCACGATGTCGACAGTTCGCTACACCGCAACTACGCCCGATCGTGATGTGATCCGGCATGGTGTCTGTTCATCTTTCCTCGCCGACCGGGCAACCCCCGGCGACACCCCCGTGCGAGTCTTCGTTCAGCCCAACAAGCACTTTCGTCCGCCGGACGACCCCGACGCGGCGGCAATCATGATCGGTCCCGGCACCGGCATCGCGCCATTTCGAGCCTTCCTCGCCGACCGCGCGGCGCAGGGAGCGACCGGAAAGAACTGGCTGTTCTTCGGCGAACGTCGCGAGGCCACCGACTTCTACTACCGCGACGAATTGACCCGTCTTCGCGACGACGGTCTACTTACTCGCCTCGATGTGGCCTTCTCCCGTGATCAAGACGAGAAGGTCTACGTCCAGGATCGGATGCGCGAGCACGCGGCCGAACTGTGGCAGTGGCTACGTGCCGGGGCGTACGTCTACGTGTGTGGAGATGCCGGGGCGATGGCCCGCGACGTCGACGACGCCTTGCGCCAAATCGTCGCCCAGCAGGGCAGGTTGGCGCCGCACAGCGCCGATTCGTTCGTATCCGCGTTGTCGGCCGAGAAGCGCTATGTGCGAGATGTCTACTGACCTGCGCTTCCGACCCCGCGATCGGCACATTACGGTTGTCACATGGCCTACCCGATGTTCGCGATCATCCTCGCAGGTGGACGCGGCAACCGTATGGGCGGCGTCGACAAACCGTCCCTGCGCGTCGGCGGTCGGGCACTCCTCGACGTCGCCCTCGACGCGGTTTCGGATTCCGAACGAATCGTCGTTGTGGGGCCACCGCGTGAACTCGATTCGACGATCCTCCAGGTTCGCGAAGACCCACCCGGCTCCGGACCCGCACCAGCGGTTGCGGCCGGATTGGCGGCACTCGACGCCGAATGTGTCATCGGCGACGATGAGATCGCAGTTCTCGCCGCGGATGTGCCCTTCCTATCCGCCCGCGACCTCGACAAGTTGTCGCGCGCCCGCCACGCGGCGCACGCTCCGGCCGCGTTCGCGCTGGATTCCTCTGGACGGATGCAATACCTGGTCGGCGTGTGGAGTGCATCCGCGCTCCGTGAATCCCTCTCCGGCGCAACCGGCCCCGCGATGCGCGCACTAGTCCCAGCCGGGACACTCGGCGTGACACTCGATGATCGAGCGGTCTCTGACGTCGACACCGCCGCCGATCTCGATATCGCACGCCACCGCGCTAAGGCCACCACCCGGCGGCTCACCCCACCGCGCGCCGCCGCGGTCCTTCGACAAGAACTCAGCCCGCTACCGGGACACTCGATGCCGCCTACCGACGCTCTGGGTGCGGCGCTCGCCGCCGACGTGCATGCCGCACAAGCGTTCCCCGCATTTGATACCTCGGCGATGGATGGCTATGCCGTCGCCGGCCCGGGACCGTGGAAACTGTTGGCTGCCAATGTTTCCGCGGGCACCGAGATCCATCCAACACTGCTGCCCGGTCAGGCGGTGCGTATTGCCACCGGCGCCATGCTCCCTCCGGGCGCACAGCGCGTCATTCGCGACGAAGAAGTCATCATCGACGAGACCACGCTTGTCGCAACGTCTCTCGATCGCGACGATACGCGGCGCCAAGGATCGGAATGGTCGACCGGCGACGTTCTCGTCCCAGCCGGCACGCGAGTCGATGACGCCGTCATCTCGGTGACCCGTTCCGCTGGAACCGAAACGGTCGACGTGCGTGGTCCGCTGCGCGTCCTCGTTCATACGACCGGCGACGAAATCGCTGACACCGCCGAACGTCCCGGTACCATCGTCGACACCGCATCGGACGCGGTCCGTAACATGTTGCGACGCAACGGATGCCACGTGAATTCGGGCGCACATCTGAGCGATAGTCGCGCGGCTTTCGTCGCAGCACTGAGCAATGACATCGCCGACCTAGTGGTGCTGATCGGCGCGACCGGCCGAGGAGTCGCCGACTATCTGCGCACCGCGCTCGATGACGTCGACGCGAGAATCATCGTCGATGGAATCGACATACGGCCTGGCGGATCACTGTTGGTCGCAGCGGTCCCGTCTGGGCCGGTGGTTGTCGGCCTCGGCGGAAACCCACTCGCGGCCGTCGCCGGCGCTACGCTGCTCGTCGGCCCGATCACCGATAGACTCCTTGGCGCGGTAGCCCGCCAGCCTGAACTCATCGCGGTCGAACACCTCGGCGCGGCGGCCCGACCCGGCGGCTGGCGGATGGTCCCGGTCACTCCAACGGGCACCGGGCGGTGGTCGGCGCCACGCTCAATACCGACCGCGCATCTTCACGCGCTGATTGGGACTCGGGGATTCGCACTTATTCCCCCCGGCGCCCACGACGATGACCTGGTCGAATACCTCCGATAGCGACTCTCACGGCGGCCGATTGTTGGCTGTGAGAACTACGTGACGACAAGGCAACGCGAGGCGACCTTGCCGCAACACCGTTTTCCTACCGTTGCTTACATGAGTACCGAGGATTTCACCGCCAACTCCGCCGCTGGCGCACAGCGCACCGTCGTCGTTGTCGGCCACGGCATGGTCGGCCACCGCTTCATCGAGGCTCTGCGCACCCGCGACGAACTTTCACAATGGCGGATCATCGTACTGGCCGAGGAATCCGACCGCGCTTACGACCGCGTTGGACTTTCCTCGTACGTCGGCGCGTGGGACCGCTCGCAATTGGCGCTACCCGGTAACGACTACGCGGGCGATGCGAACGTGGAGTTGCATCTCGACGCGCGCGTCACCGACATCGACCGCTCCGGCCACCGAGTAACGACGGCAGATGGTCGGCAATTCGACTACGACACACTCGTATTGGCCACTGGCTCATACGCTTTCGTTCCTCCGGTACCCGGCCACGACAGCAAGGGCTGCCACGTCTACCGCACCCTCGACGACCTCGACGATATCCGCGCCGACGCCGAAAAGGCTCTCAAGACCAACTCCGAAGCGACCGGCGTCGTAGTCGGCGGTGGTCTACTCGGCCTGGAGGCCGCCAACGCTCTGCGCAGTCTTGGACTGAAAGCCCATGTGGTGGAGGTCAATCCGCGCCTGATGCCTCAGCAGATCGACGAAGGCGGCGGTGAACACCTGGCTCGCATGATTGGCGCGCTCGGCATCGACATCTCACTGGCCTCGGGCACCACCTCGATCGAGCGGGACGGTGACGGGCTCAAGGTCACTCTCAAGGACGAAACGGTCATCGACGCCGCCTTGCTAGTGTTCTCCGCCGGCGTCCGCCCGCGCGACGAATTGGCTCGGGCCGCTGGCCTCGATCTCGCTGAGCGCGGCGGTGTCCTGACCGACATCAATTGCCGCACATCCGATCCCGATGTCTTCGCCATCGGCGAGGTCGCCGCGATCGAAGGACGCTGCTACGGTCTGGTCGGCCCCGGCTACGCGACCGCCGAGGTCGTCGTCGACCAAATACTCGATGGCGACGCCGTGTTTCCGGGTGCCGATATGTCTACCAAGCTCAAACTTCTCGGCGTCGATGTCGCGAGCTTCGGTGATGCGCTCGGCACCACCCCGGGCGCCCTCGACGTTGTCGTCAGTGACCCGATAAACGGTACGTACGCGAAACTCGTTCTCTCCGATGACGCTTCGACCCTGCTCGGCGGTGTGCTCGTCGGTGATGCCAGCTCCTACGGCATCCTTCGCCCGCTGGTCGGATCGACAATTCCCGGTGATCCGGTGTCGTTGATCGCCCCGTCGAGTTCGGATACTCCCGCACTCGGCATTGGAGCCCTGCCCGACGCCGCACAAGTGTGCTCCTGCAACGACGTCTCCAAAGGCACTCTGTGTGCGGCGATCGAGAACGGCGCATGCGATGTCGCCGCGCTCAAAGGATGTACCAACGCCGGAACATCGTGCGGCTCGTGTGTCCCGCTGCTCTCACAACTGCTCGCCGCGGAGGGCGTCGAAGTCTCCAAGTCACTGTGTGAACACTTCAGTCAATCGCGTGCCGAACTCTTCGAACTGGTACAGGCCAGCGGCATTCGCACCTTCACCGGCCTGATCGAGCGGTTCGGCACCGGCACCGGCTGCGACCTATGCAAACCGACGGTCGCCTCAATTCTGGCGTCGACGAGTTCTGATCACATCCACGACGGCGAGCAGGCGTCGCTGCAGGACAGCAACGATCACTTCCTCGCCAATATTCAGCGCAACGGCACCTACTCGGTGGTCCCCCGCGTTCCCGGCGGCGACATCACTCCCGAACATCTCATCCTGATCGGTGAAATCGCCCGGGACTATGGGCTTTACACCAAGATCACCGGTGGCCAACGCATCGATATGTTCGGTGCGACCGTCGATCAATTGCCCGAGATCTGGGGCCGTCTGGTAGCCGGTGGCATGGAATCCGGGCAGGCGTACGGCAAGTCATTGCGCACGGTGAAGAGTTGCGTGGGAACCGACTGGTGCCGGTACGGACAGCAGGATTCGGTGCAGATGGCGATCGACCTCGAACTGCGTTACCGCGGCCTGCGATCGCCGCACAAGATCAAGATGGGTGTCTCGGGCTGCGCACGCGAATGTGCGGAGGCTCGCGGCAAGGATGTCGGCGTAATCGCAACGGAAAAGGGGTGGAACCTGTACGTTGCCGGCAATGGCGGGATGACTCCCAAACACGCGCTGCTGCTCGCGTCGGATCTCGACGGCGAGACGCTCGTCCGCTACATCGACCGGTTCCTCATGTACTACATCCGCACCGCCGACCGGCTGCAACGTACCGCGCCGTGGCTGGAAAGCCTCGAGGGCGGTCTCGATCACCTGAAATCGGTTGTGGTGGACGACAGTTTGGGGCTGGCCGACGACTTCGAGGCGGCAATGGCCCGCCACGTCGACGGCTATGCGTGCGAATGGAAGGGCGTTCTCGATGATCCCGAGAAACTTTCTCGCTTCGTCTCCTTCGTCAACGCACCCGGTGCTCCGGACCCGACCGTCGAGTTCGGCGAGAAGAACGGCCGCAAGGTACCGGTGCTGATCGGTACGCCCGCATTCGGCCGCCCGTGAGTGTCACCCCACCGCACAACTGACTCCCGCACAGAAGGACCCGACACCCATGAGCATCAACTTCGATCTACACCGCTGGACCCGCGACTGGACGCCGGCCTGCCCGGCATCGCGCTTAGAACCGTTGCGAGGGGTAGCGGTTCTGCTGCCCGACGGCGCCCAGGTTGCCCTGTTTCGGCTAGCCGATGACAGCATCAAAGCTGTCGGCAACATCGACCCGATTGGTCGGGCAGCGGTGCTCTCGCGCGGCATCGTCGGCGACCGGGGCGGCTTTCCAGTAGTGCAATCGCCGCTGAAGAAGCAGGCCTTCAGCCTGCTCGACGGCCGGTGCCTCGATGCCGAAGGTGTGTCGATTCCGGTGTACGCCACCAGGATCGGACTCGACGGGACGGTATTCGTCGCGAATACGCCCGACATCCGGTTCGGCTACCGGCCGCGCTCGGGTGCGGTCGCCGGACTGGCACCGAAGAGCGCGTAGGCGTCTTGCCATGACCGACCTATCCCCCGCCACCCTCTTGGTGGCACACGGAACCCGCAATCCGCACGGCGTCGCGATGATCGGCGATTTGGCACAACAGGTTTCGGAAGTCCTGACTGAAGAGGTCCGCGTCGCATTCGTCGACGTACTGGGGCCGACTCCATCGGAGGTGCTGGCAACTCTCGGCGGTCGTTCAGTCACTCTGATTCCCGCGTTTCTGTCCAGCGGCTATCACGTCCGGGTCGATATTCCCGAACATGTTGCGGCCGCGGCACATCCGGATGTGCGCGTTACCGGCGCGCTGGGACCGTCCCCGCAACTGGCTCGAGTCATGCTGGACCGGCTCATCGACGCCGGCTGGCGGCCTGGTGACCGGGTAGTGCTTGCCGCCGCCGGTTCATCGGATCCGCGCGCGCAGGGTGAGATCCGTACGACGGCAACACTGTTGTCGTCGCTAGTCGGATCCAGGGTGCGGATCGGCTTCGCCGCGCCGCCGAGTTCGGGCGGATACCCGGCCGTTCACGAAGTGGTGTCATCGGTGCGTGAGGACTCCGGACGTCGGGTAGCCGTAGCGTCGTATCTGTTGGCCGACGGTCTCTTTCAGCATCGTCTCTACGACAGCGGAGCCGACGTAGTCAGCGAACCACTCGGACTGCATCCCAGTGTGGTCAAGCTGGTGTGCGCGCGGCATCGGGCCGCCGTTCTGGTTTGACGCTCCACACCAGATCAGTCGACCGCCAAGCGGTACCCTCGCTTCACCACTGTCGCCACAACCTCCTTCGCGCCCAGGCTCGCTCGCAATCGTGCGATGGCAGCCTCCACCGCGTGGGTGTCATCACCAGCCGCGGGCAGGACCGCCAAGAGCTCCTCGCGCGAGCAGACATCTCCGGGCTTGCGCGCCAACATCTTCAGCAATGACAGCGCCGAGGGCGAGAGGTCCCGGACCTCGCCGTCGATGACCGCGGCCGACGCACGTATACCGAGATCGTGACCGGCTACCCGCAGCGTCGGCCTGCGCCGCGGGAGATCGTCGGCGACCAGACGGGCGAGAGCGCCGAGTCGCATCCGTTCCGGCTCAACGCTTTCCACACCAATACGAGCCAGCGGACCGGCCGTAACCGGTCCAACACAGTACGGCACCACCGGGCCGGACAATGCGCGACGCACGCCTTCGAGCAGTCCCAATTCATCGGCGCGCATCAACGTCGAGGCCACTGCCGGCGCCGATGTGAACGTCACCGCGTCGACCTGAGCGAGTGCGAGCACCTCGATCAACGAATCGAAAGCCGTTGTGTCCGTTGGCGGTTCCCATCGGTAGACGGGCACACCGACCACCCCGGCCCCTCGCGCGGCGAGGTCGGCCAAGAAGCCCGGCACCGGGTCCCAATCGTCGGTCGCGCCATGTAGTTGCACGGCAACCCGTTTGCCGGCCAGATCCTGTTCGGTCAAATGGCTGAGCACTTCAACCGACGATTCCGATGCCGGCGACCATTCCTCGCGCAGACCAGCCGCACGCAGTGCACCGGTCGCCTTGGGACCACGGGAAATAACGCGACCGCTCCCGAGCGCATCGAGCAACGATTCGGCCAACCCCCATCCATCGGCGGCTTCGATCCAACCGCGAAAGCCGATGCCGGTAGTGGCGATTAGCAGGTCCGGTGGCGTAGCGATCAACTCGTCGGTGATCTCTCGCAGCCGATCGTCGTCGGCGAGTGGAACCATCGAAATCGCGGCGGCGGAGACCACCGAGGCCCCACGCCGCCGCAACAACGTTTCGAATTCGTCGGCGCGGCGCGCCGCGGTAAGTGCCACCGTGAACCCCGCCAGCGGAGTCTTCGAAGCCAGAATATCGCTTCGATCCGCCGCTGCGGAGGTTGTCGCGTCACCGGGCTCTGATCCGCCGCCCATCAACCCGCTTTCGTTCGATCTCTTATTCACACCGTTGACTTGATTGTCCCACGAGCGGGTTTGTCCGTGCCGACCGATTCCTCGGCGACTTTGTCGTCGATCGAGATATGCGGCACGGCAACGTACACGCGCCAGGTGATGATCGCGGCGATCACGTAGAAGACTCCGAAAACCCAGAACGCCGCGGTTGCGGTGCCCTGAGTGAGATATGACTGACGCAGAACCAGGTTGATTCCGACGCCGCCCAGACCGCCAATCGCTCCGGCGATTCCGATAACCGCCCCCGACATCGACCGCGAGTAATGCGCTCGAGTCGCCTCGTCGGCGTCGAGCGAGCGCGACGCGGCGTCGAAGATCGACGGAATCATCTTGTAGACCGAGCCATTTCCGGTGCCCGACAACAGGAACAGTGCGATGAATCCGACGATGTAGCCGGCCATCGCGGCTCCGCTCGCGGCGCCCGAACCCGTGCTGGTTGACGCCGCGATCAAGACGCCGGCGAAGAGCGCCATACCCACAAAGGTGCACAAGGTCACCTTGCCGCCACCGATTCGATCGGAGAGCTTGCCGCCGTAGACCCGGGCGATCGACCCGAGCAGCGGGCCGATGAACGCGATCTGAGCCGCGTGCAACGTCGCATCGGCGACCGACTGGCCGTTGGCCTTGAAGGTGATTTGCAGAACCTGGCCGAACGCGAAGGAGAACCCGATGAACGAACCGAAAGTGCCGATGTAGAGCAGCGAGATCACCCAGGTATTGCGATTACGCAGAGCTGCGCGCATCGCAGTCATGTCGACACTCGGCGTCGCGAGGTTGTCCATAAACAGCGCGGCACCAATGCCGGCGACTACCAGGAAGACGAGGTAGAGCGCGCAGACCCAATACGGCTCGCGGTTACCCGCGACGGCGATGACAAGTAGGCCGATCAACTGTACGGCGGGCACACCCAGATTGCCGCCGCCGGCGTTGAGTCCCAGTGCCCACCCTTTGAGCCGTTGCGGGTAGAAGGCGTTGATGTTGGTCATCGACGAAGCGAAGTTGCCCCCGCCGAGCCCGGTCATGGCAGCGCATAGCAAATACATCCAGAGTGGCTGGCCAGGATTGATCAGAATGAGGATGGTCGCCGTCACTGGAATCAGCAGCACAAAAGCCGAGAAAATGGTCCAGTTGCGACCGCCGAAGCGGGCGGTCGCCATCGTGTACGGGAATCGCAATAGCGCTCCGGTCAGCGTCGCGGTTGCGCCGATGAGAAATTTGTCGCCAGCCGACAGTCCGTAGACATCGGTCGGCATGAACAGCACCATCACTGACCACAGCGACCACACCGAGAAGCCGACATGCTCCGCGGCAACCGACCAGATCAGGTTGCGCCGGGCGATCTGCTTGCCACCGGCTTCCCATGCCTCGACGTCTTCGGGGTCCCAATCGGTGATGGTGTGTGAGCGACTCATCAACCTCCGCCTTTCCAAGCTTCAGGTACGGCACTATGCCGACCACAGCGACGTTAGGAATGATTTGTTGCTTTACGGCGTCCCGCCGTGTCCGATGGGTAACCGGGTTCTCACCGCCGCGCCCCCGGCACCGTGAGACGCCGACGGACAATAGGTGACCTGCGGTTTTGTCAGCCGCCGGCAAACGGCGGTAATAAGTCCACCTCGCCCCCGACGGCTGCGTCGGCGTCGCGCAACATTTCGTCACCGCTCAGAACCGAGCACAACTGGGCCAAATCACCGGCCCGCGAACCGTGCCGGTCGCCGATCGCAGTCCGAAGACCACCGACCGTCGCGGACGCGACGTCGAGTGTTTCGGTCCGGCAACCGGTTGCGTCGGCGATCGCCGCGAAGTACCTGACATTGATCGGGATCGGCCGGGGCGTTGCCGTTGATTCGTCAGCCACCGATAGCCCCCATGGTCCGACGAGGATGGGTCAGCACGCCTAACGCCGCGTGCCCGGCGGATTTCCGCGCGGTGACCCGTTGCCAGAGTTCGGCGACCTCGGCATCGGATGCGCCGCTACGCATGGCCGTACGAAGGTCGATCTCGTCGTCCGAGAAAAGACATGGCCGCACTCGGCCTTCGGCAGTAATCCGGGTGCGATCACAGGTGCGGCAGAACGGCCGGGTCATCGAGGCGATGATGCCCACGGTCGCTGGTCCGTCGTCGACCAGCCAGCGTTCAGCCGGTGCACCCGGATCGACACGGCCAATCGGTGATAGCCGATGATGGCGCGACAGTTCTTCTAGCACGTCGGCCGCCGTGATCAGGTCCGATGCCGTCCACGTGGCGTCGGCGTCGAGCGGCATATTTTCGATAAACCGCAGTTCCAGTCCGCGGGCGATACACCAGTTGAGTAGTTCGGAGGCCGACGACACCGTAGATCGTAGCGCGACCGCGTTTACCTTGATCGGTGCGAATCCCGCGTCACGTGCGGCGTCTATTCCGGCGACAACGTCGGCGAGCCGGTCGCGTCTGGTCACCTGGGCGAATAGCTCGGCATCGACGGTATCGAGGGAGATATTGAGTCGGGTGACACCCGCGGCTCGCAAGTCGTGTGCACGGCGGGCAAGCCCAACCGCATTGGTAGTCAAGGCAATTGGCAGGTCAGCGTGGCGGGAACGCACCGTAGCGACAAGCTTCTCCAGATCACGTCGCACCAGTGGTTCGCCCCCGGTCAGCCGCACTTCGTCGATACCCAGATCGCTGACGCCGATGTCGATCAGACGAGCGACCTCGTCGATCGAGAGTAATTCCTCGCGCGGCAGCAGCGGCAGACCTTCTGCGGGCATGCAGTATCGGCACCGGAGGGTGCACGCCTGAGTCAGCGAAATCCGCAGATCTCGTGCTCGACGCCCGAAGGAGTCTTGCAGGGACATAATGATCAACGCTACCTGGCGAACGGTTGAGGCACCGCTGGAGCATCACCGGTAGTCCTGGGCCTAAACTCGCAACGGTGAGCCGCAGGGACGTTTCCGCACACCGCGCCGCGATCGCGCATGCCCTGAGCGGACTCGGCGGAAGCGAGCTGGTTCCGCTGCACAGCGCACACGGACGAGTGGTTGTCGCCGATGTCGGTGCGCTAGCTCCGATGCCGGCGTTCGACAATTCGGCGATGGACGGCTTCGCGGTACGGGCCGCCGACGTCATTGTCGATGAACCGCTGCCGGTGGCCGCACGGGTCTACGCGGGTGACACCGCGCCGCCCACATTGCCTTCTGGCGCCGCGGCGGCGATCATGACCGGCGCCCCACTCCCCTCGGGTGCCGACGCGGTGGTTCCGGTCGAGCAGTCCCGGGAGCAGGCTGGCGCCGTAAGTTTTCGCTCGGCGCCCGACGTCGGAGCATTCGTGCGCCGCACCGCGGCAGATGTTGCGGCGGGAGCGGTCGTGGTTGCCGGTGGATCGGTACTCACGCCGCGCCATCTTGCCGCGCTCGCCGCAACCGGCACCGGTACGGTCGAGGTGTTCCGCCGCCCCCGCGTCGCGGTGATCTCCACCGGCAGTGAGCTGGTGGCTCCGGGTGATCCGTTGGGCTTTGGGCAAGTGTACGAATCGAATTCGGTGATCCTGAGCGCGCTGTGCGCCGCACATGGAGCTGATCTGACCTACACCGGCCGGGCGGGCGACGACGGTGACTTCGAACAAAAGCTCGCCGCCGCCGCGGCATCAGCTGATGTCGTGCTGACCTCCGGCGGTGTATCGATGGGCGAGCGAGAACCCGTGCGGGACTTGCTCTCCGGTGTCGGATGGTTTGGTCCGATCGCAATGCAGCCCGGCGGTCCGCAAGGTTTGACATTTTGGCAAGACACGCCAGTGATCAGTTTGCCGGGCAATCCGGTGAGCGTCATGGTGTCGTTCGAAGTGTTGGTGCGCAACGCGTTACGCGCGGCGAGTGGCCTCCCGGCGGTCGAGCCCACGTCAGCGAGGCTAGCCGCCGACGTCACGTCGGTGGTGGGTAAAGCCCAGTTCCTACGTGGGCGACTGCAGACGGACGGAACTGTCGAGGTGATCGGCGGACCCGGCAGTCATCTCGTCGCGACGGCCGCGAACGCCACCGTCTTGATTGAAATCGATTCCGCGGCAGAATATCTGGCCGCGGGCCAGGAGGTGCCAACGTGGCCGCTGACCCCATAGGTTCGGGAGAATCCGCACTCAGTCATGTCGCCGCCGACGGCAGCGCGCATATGGTCGATGTGTCGCACAAGGACGTAACCAGCAGAACCGCGACGGCGCGCGGCATCTTTTGCACTACGCCGCAGGTGATCTCGTTGATCAGTAGCGGCGATGCCCCGAAAGGTGATGTTCTCGCCGTCGCTCGCGTGGCGGGCATTATGGGAGCCAAGCGCACCTCGGATCTCATTCCGCTATGTCACCAATTGCCGTTGAACTCAGTGAATGTGGACTTCGAACTCACTGACAATGCCGTGGTGGTGACTGCGACGGCATCGACCACCGGGCGTACCGGCGTCGAGATGGAGGCCCTGACCGCGGTCAGCATTACCGGCCTGACCCTGCACGACATGGTCAAAGCGGTTGACCCATCGGCGTCGATGACCGATATCGCGCTGATGGCCAAAGATGGTGGACGACACGGATGTTGGCGTCGTGACGAAACGCCCGCCACCGCACCGTCGCGAACCGTTGCTCCCGGCACGGTCGACGTCTATCCGGGACGACGCGCGACGGTGGTGGTGTCATCCACGCGGATCGCAGGCGGGGAACGAACCGATGCCACCGGGCCCGTTATTCGAGAGTGGTTATCGGGCAAAGGATTCGACGTCGGTGACCCTATTGTCGCCGCCGATGCCGACATTGCCGACGCCATCCGCGACGCTCTCGCACAGCACCCCGCGTTGCTGATAACCACCGGCGGCACCGGACCAACCTCCGACGACCACACCCCCGAAGCGACGGCGCCACACCTGACCACCACTTTGCCCGGTATCGCCGAGGCCATGCGCGAAACAGGTCGGGCGGCAACACCGTACTCGTCGCTCAGTCGCGGACTCGCCGGCTTCGCCGGGCGTACGCTGGTCGTGAATCTGCCGGGATCGAAGGGCGGCGTGAAGGACGGTATCGCGGTGCTCGATCCCCTTGTCTCGCATCTGTTCCACCTTGCCGATGGCGGTGGTCACTGATGGTTTCCCATCTCCCCGGGATCGTCGACGAACCGCTAGACCCGCGCGGTTGCGAGGGTGCGGTACGCACCGACGCGGACGGCGCGGTAGTTACCTTCACCGGCGTCGTGCGCGATCATCACGACGGTCGCTCGGTGACAGCCTTGCGATATGACGCCCATCCGCGGGCCGCGGAGTTTCTGGCGCACGTCTGCGCGAAGTACCGAACCGGCGATATCCGGGTAGCAGCACAGCATCGGATCGGTGACCTGCGCATCGGCGACGTCGCCGTCGTCGTAGCGGTGGCCACGCCCCACCGAGCCGAAGCATTTACCTTGTGCGCCAAAGTGATTGACGAGATCAAGACTCAGGTTCCGATCTGGAAGTTCGAGACGTACGCCGACGGTGCATCGGACTGGCAGACTGGGCAGTGTTGATGACCGGGTAGATAGGTAGACGTTGAGGTAGACTTCTACCCATGGGGCTAAATATCAAGAACGAGCGGGTCTGCGCATTGGCAAAACAGGCCGCCGCGATTACCGGCCGCACTCAGACCAGTGTCATCGAATTGGCACTGGAGCGACTCCTCGCTGAACACGAGACAGCGAATACGGCAAATGCACAGGCCAAAGCCCAACGGATCGACGCCATCATTCAAGACTTGCAACGCGCCTGGGCAGACACCGATTCGCATCGGCTACCGACGGAAGGCGATCTCTACGACGAAAATGGGCTCCCAGCATGATTGTGGACACGTCGGCGCTGATAGCCGTGGCCAACAATGAGTCATCGGCCAATGCGCTGTCGCGGGTTTTGAGGTCCGATGGCCCGTTTGCCATGTCAGCAGCCACCCACCTGGAGACCTTGCTAGTCAGCGACAGGCATCCAAACCCGACAGTCTCGCGATATGTCGAAGCCCTAATTCGCGAGTCAGAGATTGTCGTTGAGGAATTCTCCGAGCAACAGTCCGGAATCGCCCGACGCGCGTATCAGCTATTCGGCAAAGGATCGGGACACCCTGCGAAACTGAACTTCGGGGATTGTTTTTCGTACGCACTAGCGATCGATACCAACCGCCCGCTGCTCTTTGTGGGCAACGACTTCAGCCACACCGATGTTCGAGTTGCCGAATACTAAGAATTGTCACTGGACAATTGCTCAATGCACCACTCCCACACCGCATTCGTATCTGAGGGTCCGGCTTCACTCCAGGTGTAGCCGGAATGCTTGCGAAGCGCCTGCCCACCGCCAAACGGGTCACCCACCGGATCGAGAAGCCAGACCTCGATAGGAAGGGTGGTTGTTTTCACTTTGGCCGTTCCCACGTATCGACCGAAAGCGTTCTGGCCGAACGGAATTGACTCGCCCACGATCAGCGGTCCTTGATTCGCTCCGACCCATGACGGTTCGCCGTTCAACGTCCCGATCACGAACCACTCCTCATCCGCCTGCTCTCGACTAAGTACGCTATCCCCGATGTAGTCGGTATACCTGGTCATATTGATCCAGCGACTATCGATGTGGTCGAGAAGCTCGACATGCGTATTCAGGTTGAGATAAGCCGGGAAGGCCCGCCCGTAGGCCCAGCGCAATTGCGATCCGTAGGTGAAAAGCGATACCTCACATTTCTTTTCGGTCCACTCCAAGATTCGGTGCGCCGCCGCGTACATAAGGACCGAGCCTTGACTGTGACCACACAGCACCACCCGCGACACGTCGCGGGAGTTCACGTACCGGCTGATATCGCGCAACGCTCGAGGTGCATAGCTCGGTGGAACCACCGGATGCGCTTCGCGTGGCCAAAACGACGCGAGATCCCAGAGGACACCCAAACTGCGTCGTCCCACAGCGTTTCCCGGAAAGGCCGAACGCACAACGGTCCAGCACAAGGTGACGAATGCGATGACGACTGCGACCTGCCCAATATTGGCGAGCAAGTCTAATAGGCTCGCAAGACAGCTAGGCATAGTCATCGAGTTCACAGACAAAAAGATGACGCCAGTCAGGACGGCAACTACTACAACCAGAAGGATCGCCGAGGGGATCAGTAGCTTCGCACCCGCCCGCTTCCATGACGACCGAAGCGCCTTATCCATCGCTGTCGGAGTCTCGTCCTCTGTGGCAGGAGCCCAAACTGGCAGACCTTCCGCTTGCAGACGCGCCGCCGACGCCAGCCGATCGCGCACAGACCACCGAGCGGCGGTGAGATACCAAGTGAGTGCGACGAGAACAACGACGACGACTGTCACCCCCCACATTCTTGCGACTGGTTCGTACACCCAGGGCAACTGAAACTTGCTGCCGCCGTTGACAAGAAGGGTCGCCCAGGCCTTGGCGCTCCACACCGAATCCCACTTGAATGCCGGCGTCAGCATTGTCTGCACGACGATGCTGATCGCGATGCCCGCGGTAAACCCGATCAATCCGGCAAGAGTGGCAACGCACGCGCTGTGCATGCCACGAAGCCACGGACGGTAGCCATCAACATTGACGGCCGGCCCACCCTGGCAGAGCCCCAGCAGTATTGCGGCGCAAAGCAATACGACACCGTAGGCGGCACCCGCTACCAGGACGGTCCACGACGACACCTCGGTAAGCCGATTGGTCTCCTGCGTCGTCGGCAATATCCATATCGCGGTCGCAATGAAGACCAAAGCACTCGCCGCTACCCACGCGAAGCCAGCCCAACCGGCGAAAACACCACTGATCGCGACGCCTATCCCCCGACCACGCGGATTGTGGGTGAAAGCCGCCAGTAGCGCCGCACCAACAGCGATGACCCAACCGACGAGACCTAAAACCACGTCCCATGGGGTGGTCTGACTGTCGACGAACGGCCATCCAGAGCAGTAAGCGGTCGCCACACCGAACACCATCAACCCATGTGCGGTCTGCAGTGCGGGCGCCGAACTGTCCGTGCAAAACATGAACTCATCGCGGGCCAAACCACATGACGAGCCATCCGCAGCCGGCACGCCTACGTCCGAAGGTTCGTCCACGTCGTCACCGTCGGTGTTGATCTGCGAGAGGCGATGAAAGAGCGACGCGGCTCCGATAACTATCGCGATGGCGATTACCGAGAGGAGCCAGGCATCGGAAAGCCAGTCCGGCGTTGTCCTGTGCCGTAAGTACTGGTCGAAAACCAAATCAACAACGATAACCATCGTCTGCAGAGTGACGATGGCCGTAAGAAATACACCGAGTGCGCGGTACAGAGCTTTCAATACTTTGATCCGGCCGGGACCGACCTCGTCCGACGGCAGCATCCACCAGGCGACGTTGATCAGCGCAAATGGGAGCAGCGTTATCCACAACAACTGCCGCAACGTCCCCGCGGTCATCGACGACCAGCGATAGCCGACACGTTCCGGCGGCGCAGTCCCCTTCAGATCGTCGCTCGATGCACTGAAAGTTCCCGAATACTTGCCGCCGTAGGTCTCGATGCTGCGCACCTTCGGTTCCGCGATACCCAGCATCGTGGCGGCCGGCGTCCCACTGACTCCATGGGTGATTAATTTCAGCACCGTTTCCATGTCACACCTCCACGAATTTGGATCCGGCGCATATCGCCCTCCATTTCCCACATGTGACTGGTTCTTCCATGGTCGCCCCTGGTCAAGCCTCGATGTGGAGGTATGTCGATTCTTGGATCGTTTAGGGGGCACGGACAATTGGGACAATCACCCAGTCGGCACGCTGACAGTCGATTGACAGCGGCGCGGCAGGGCATTCGATATTCGGTCACCTACCTTCGTCTGTGTTCGACATACGTTGTCGCACAACAGAAAATCCCAATCAAGGAGATCGAAGATGCCTCAGCCTTACCGTCCCGGACAGCCGCCCCGTCACCAGGAGCGTCGTCGCCAGCGGCGCCGCGTGTGGGACCGCCGTCGCCGTCAGTGGACTTGGGAATGGCGCTGATTCTGCGCGGCCCCGCGCACTAGCCCTCAGTCGAAACCCCCGCTCGGACCCACGTCCGGGCGGGGTTTCGCATCTTCGACAGATTCTTCGACCGCTATGCGCGTCGTTGCATAGTGCGAAGTTGCACTGCTACCTTGTTCACATGGCTCTCGAACACGCGATCATGGTGTCGCTAGCCGAGCGACCCGGCACCGGTTACGAACTCGGGCGCCAATTCGAACGTTCTATCGGCCATTTCTGGTCCGCAACACATCAGCAGATCTATCGGACGCTCAAAAAGCTCCACTCCGACGGCCTGGTCAGTTTTGAACCGGTGGCTCAAGATGGCCGACCGGACAAGAAGGTCTACACGCTGTCCGACGCTGGGCGTCAGGCGCTGCGCGAATGGGTGGCGACCCGCACCCCGGTACAGCACCTGCGCAACGAACTCGGCGTAAAGCTCCGTGCCGCCGAACACGGCAACATCGACGACACGATCGCCGATATGCGACATCAGCGTGACCTGCACTCTGCTCAGCTCGACCTCTACACAAGATTTCAAAAGGACGACTACCCAAATCCGGGTGCGTTGTCCGGCCGCAAACTGCACCAATATCTGGTGCTGCGCGGCGGAATTCGCGCCGAAGAGGGCTTCATCGATTGGTGCGATGAAGTCATCGACGCGCTGACTCGCCAGCACACCGACACCTAAACCCTGCGATCGCCGGACAGCCCCCGGCCGATCACCGTTTCACGAAGGAGCGCAATGTCGACCGCACCAAACCCCCACTACCCCAGACTCTTCGAGCCACTGCGAATCGGTGGCATCACGCTACGAAACCGTGCGGTGATGGGGTCCATGCATACCGGCCTCGAAGACCGCTACTGGGATACCGACAAGTTGGCCGCGTACTACGCCGAGCGCGCACGTGGCGGAGTCGGCCTCATCATCACCGGTGGATTCGCCCCAACACGTACCGGCCTGCTGCTCCCGTTCGCGGGTAAGCTGACCAACTCGGTCGACGTCCATCGACACAGCCGACTGACCAAAGCGGTCCACAAAGAGGGCGGCAAGATCGCTATCCAGCTGATTCACGCTGGGCGTTACGGATACACCCCGCTCAAGGTGGCCGCCGGCTCCGAACCGTCACCGATCCATCCGTTCAAGCATTTCAAGATGACCGAGCAGATGATTTGGCATGTCATCCGCTCCTTCGGGCAGGGCGCCAAACTCGCCCGAAAGTCGGGCTACGATGCTATCGAGTTGATGGGCGGCGAGGGCTACCTGATCAACCAATTCCTCTGTCCACACACCAATGACCGCACCGACAAGTGGGGCGGCTCTACCGAAAATCGGCAACGGTTCCTCGTCGAGATCATCAAAGAGGTCCGCAAACAGGTCCCCCGCGACTTCCCCGTCATCTTGCGCCAATCCATCGCCGACTTCGTTCGCAAGGGCCAGACCTGGGATGAGATCGCACTGATGGCCCGCAAGGCCGAAGAGTTCGGCGTCGATGCCATTAACACCGACATCGGTTGGCACGAAGCGGGAATCCCGACCATCGTCACGTCGGTGCCGCGTGCCGCATTCGTGAAATTCACCGAGCGTCTGCGCGACGAAGTGTCGATTCCGTTGATCGCCTCCAACCGCATCAACACTCCCGAAGTCGCCGAGGAAATCCTTGAGCGCGGGCGCGTCGACGCGGTGTCGATGGCTCGACCACTTCTCGCCGACCCGGAGTTCGTCAACAAGGCGATGACCGGCCGAGGCGACGAGATCAACACATGCATCGGCTGCAACCAGGCGTGTCTGGACCACGCCTTCGTCGGCAAGAAGGTCTCCTGCCTGCTCAATGCGCGCGCCGGTCGCGAGACGGTACTGACCCTCGGCGCGACTCGACGAGCCAAGCACATCGCCGTCATCGGCGCGGGCCCGGCCGGCTTGGCCGCGGCGGTCTCCACTGCCCAGCGCGGTCACCGCGTCGAACTATTCGAGGGTAGCGAGAAGATCGGTGGACAGTTCTCCATCGCCGCACGCATCCCGGGCAAAGAAGAGTTCAACGAGACGGTCCGCTACTTCACCCGCCAGCTCGAAATCAACAATGTCACAGTGCATTTGAACAAGAGAGTCACCGCCGAGGAGCTGATCGAGGGCACCGACGGCGGCAAGTTCGACGAGGTGATCGTCGCCACCGGCGTGACCCCACGCGTCCCCAAGATCGACGGCGTCGATCACCCGATGGTGATGTCCTACGCCGATGCGGTACTCGGCCACCGAGAAATCGGTAAGCGGGTCGCGGTAATCGGTGCCGGCGGCATCGGCTTTGACGTCACCGAATTCCTTACCGTCGACGAGTCGCCAACTCTGAATCTTAAAGAGTGGGAACAGGAATGGGGCGTCAGCGAGGATCTGACCAAACCCGGCTTCGTGACCAAGCCGCGCCCCTTGCCCGCGACCCGCACCGTCTACCTGGTGCAGCGCAAGCCGGGACGTCAGGGCAAGACCCTCGGTAAGACCACCGGTTGGGTACATCGCGCGACGGTGAAAATGAAAGGCGTGGAACAGATTTCGGGCGCCCGCTACGACAAGATCGACGACGCCGGTCTGCACCTGTCTTTCGATGATCCTGATACTCCGTCGCGAATCCTCGAGGTCGACAACGTGGTGATCTGCGCCGGACAGGAATCAGTACGAGACCTGGTCGACCCGTTGACCGTCGCCGGTGTAACCACCCACGTGATTGGTGGAGCCGACTTGGCCGCCGAACTCGATGCCAAGCGTGCGATCCGGCAGGGCACCGAGGTCGCCGCGAGTATCAACTAAAACTGCGGCATCGACGCGTCATAGACTGACGGAATGGCAGTCCCCATTCCGTCAGTCGACGGTCGAGCAGTAGTCACCGGCGCATCGTCGGGTATCGGTATGGCGCTCGCGCGCGTTCTCGCCTCGCGCGGGTATTCACTGATCATCGTCGCCCGCCGTGGCGAAATCTTGGAAGACCTAGCCACCGAGTTGCGCAATGAATACGACGTGACCGTCGAAGTTCGCGCCGTCGACCTATCTGATCCAGCCGCGGTCGAGGTCCTGTCGGCGGAACTGGCCGGACGCGAGATTTCGATTCTGTGCAACAACGCGGGTATCGCGACCTTCGGCCGGCTGTACGAACTCGACGCCGAATACGAGCGCGCGCAGACACGTCTCAACGTCAATGCCGTCCACGACCTCACGCTTGCCGTGTTGCCGCGAATGGTGTCGCGCCGATCCGGTGGCATTCTCATGGTCGGGTCGGCGGCCGGCAATATGCCCATCCCGAATAACGCGACATACGCGGCATCGAAGGCGTTCGTAAACACGTTTAGTGAATCGCTGCGCGGCGAGGTCGCCGATCAAGGTGTCCACGTAACCCTGCTCGCGCCGGGGCCGGTGCGGACCGAGACTCCCACTGCCGACGAGGCCAGCAACGTCGACGCGGCGGTGCCGGATTTCCTCTGGCATTCCTCTGACAAGGTCGCCGAGATGAGCCTAGATGCGTTGGGACGCAACAAGATGCGGGTTGTCCCCGGAGCTCTCTCCAAGGCGATGTCGGTGGCCGGCGGCTATTCACCGCGCAAGATCGTGGCGCCGATCGTCGGGACCTTCTACCGCAAGATGGCCGACTGAGCCGCTGGGCTACCGCTTAACGGCGACGTTTAGCCGTACCGAAGATCGAGCGGCTGATCTCACGGCCTGCCGCGCTTGCCGCCGATCGTAAGAAGCTCTTCATCGCCGGGCTGTTCAGAACTTCGGTGATCATGCCGGGCTCTTCTTTGGTCGGGGCAGGCGCTGCAGATTCTGGCGGAGCCACTTCTCCCGATGCTCCGAGCCCCTCTTCCTGTGCTGGTGGCGGTGCGACCTTTGCGGTCAGCAACTCGTAGGCGGATTCACGGTCGATCGCGGTGCCGTATTTGGCGAAGAGCGGGCTAGCGGTCGCAGCGGCCTTGATGCCCTCCGCGCCC
>NZ_BAEH01000046.1 GCF_000241305.1 Gordonia effusa NBRC 100432 | reverse complement strand
CCGAATCCCGTTGCGGCACAGTCATTCGCCGAGCGAAAGCGAATGTTCGCACTGCCCCGTTCGTCGTGGGCCGACTACGACACCGCGCTGATCAGCAGTGGGGGAGGCGTCTGGTCGCGCGAACTCAAGTCGATCGCCATTTCCCCGCAGATGCGAGAGGCGCTGGGCATCGACGACGGAGTCGAAGAGCTCTCGCCTCCCGAGCTGATCCACGCGATCCTGTTGTCGCCCAACGATCTATTGTGGAACGGCGGCATCGGTACCTATGTCAAAGCGTCGTTCGAGGCGAACGTGGACGTCGGGGACAAGGCGAACGATGCTATCCGCGTCAATGGAGATCAGTTGCGTGTCAAGGTAGTCGGCGAGGGCGGCAACCTTGGTGTGACCGAGCGTGGTCGCATCGAATACGACTTGGCCGGCGGCCGGATCAATACCGACGCGATGGATAACTCGGCCGGCGTGGATTGCTCCGATCACGAGGTCAATATCAAGATCTTGCTCGATTCCCAAGTGTCGGGTGGGCAATTGGCCGCGGCGAACCGAAATCCGTTGCTGGAGTCGATGACCGACGAGGTGGCGCGGCTGGTGCTCGCTGACAATATCGCCCAGAACACCGAACTCGGCTTTGCCCGCACCTTCGCCGACACCTATGTGGATGTGCATGCCCGATTGCTAAAACACCTTGCTGCCGACCATGACGTCGATCTCGAACTGGAAGCGCTGCCGACGCCGCTGCAGTTGCGTAAGCGGTTCGCTGGGGAACTGCACCGGGGCCTAACCTCCCCGGAGCTGGCGACGTTGATGGCGCAGGTGAAACTCACCACTAAAGCAGACTTGCTTGCCAGCGACGTTCCCGACAGCGACGTGTTCCTCACCCGGCTGTCGCGCTATTTCCCAGAACCGTTGCAGCAGAAGTTCTCCGAGGGAATTCTCGGGCATCGTCTACGTCGTGAAGTGATTACGACGACACTGGTCAACGACGTCGTCGACCTCGCCGGGGCCACACATCTCTTCCGCCTGGGGGAGGGCACCGGCGCGTCGACGTCGGACGGAGTGCGGGCCTACGTGGTGACGGCGGAGATATTTGGACTGCCCGAGTTGTGGCGGCGTATTACCACCGGTGACACCGAGACTGCCGCGATCGACGAGATGCTGTTGTACTCGCGCAGACTCGCCTTCCGTGGCTCGCGCTGGATGCTCGCCTATCGGCCGCAGCCACTGGCGATGGCCGCCGAGATCAAGCGCTATTCCGCGCGCATCGAACGGGTGCGGGACGAGCTGCCCACCTGGCTGGGCGAGTCGTCGACGAACGACGTGCACGCTCGCTCGGCGAGATTCCAAAAGCTCGGTGTACCAGCAGAATTGGCCGACGACGTCGCGATCAGTCTGCATAGATTCCTGCTCTTGGACATCATCGACGCGGCTGATATCGCTGAGCGAGAGCTGACCGAAGTCGGCGAGCTGTACTGTGCGATCCTCGAACATCTCGGTATCGAGGGCATGCTGACCGCGGTATCGGATCTCGAACATGGCGATCGTTGGCATTCGTTGGCGCGGTTGGCATTACGCGATGATCTGCACGCCGCGCTCCGGTCGTTGACATTGAAGATTCTGGAGCTCGGCGAGCCATCGGAGTCGGCGACCGAGAAGATCGCGGAATGGGAGCTGTCGAACGCGTCGCGATTGACCCGCGTGCGCGGAACACTTGACGAGGTGCTGTCGTCGGGAACGCTCGACCTGGCTACCCTGTCGGTCATCACCAGACAACTCCGTAGTGTGATCAGGTAGGCGGCGTTGGCGAAAGCCACCCGTCCGGTAACGACCCGATCTGATAGAGGAGGCCGCTGTGGCTGGGCAGGATTCGACCGACGAACTAGAGGACGGGGTGGTAACCGATCGCGGATATGTGGTGAAAGTTCCGGTGCGCTGGTCGGATATGGATGTGTTCCAGCACATCAATCACGCCCGGATGGTCACTCTGCTAGAGGAGGCGCGGATCCCATGGCTGTTTTACGACGAGCGGCCCACCGCGTCGATGCGCGAAGGATGCTTAGTCGCCGACCTGCACGTCAAATACCAGGGACAGTTGCGGCACGACGAGGGCCCGATCGAGGTCACCATGTACGTCGAGAAGGTACGCGCCGTCGACTTCTTCGTCGGTTACGAGGTGCGCCCGCGCGGAGGCGATCCGACGTCGAAACCGGCTGTGGTGGCATCGACTCAACTCGTGTCCTTCGACATTGAGACGCAGCGGCCGAGGCGGATGACGGTCGAGGAGAAGTCGTACCTAAGCGAGTTCCTGCGTGATGAGTGAGTTGTCAGATCCGCGACCGGAACGGTTCATCGAGATCAATGCCGACGAAAGAGTTGACGCCGCAGCCTTTCTCGCTCGGGCGCTCCGGCAGGACGAGGCCGCGGTCGTACGACTCAAAGGTCGGACCGACGGCCGGATCGGGCTCTGGGTAACGACCGGCTTCGAGGTCTTAGCGACACGATCGGTCGTCGGGTCGATTCGGCCCGACGACCTCATCTGCGATGCCGCGACTTTGCGCCGTGATCTGGAAAGCGCTGCGGCACTGATAAATCCGGGGTTCTCGATGGATAGTGCCTGGCGCGGAGCGTTGCCTGCGACGGTGGGGTTCGCGCAGGTCGACGATGTTCCGGTACGTACCGTGGTCGAGTTGTCGCGCCGCGGAGCGGTATTGGCACGGACCGAGGGGAGCGCGCACGGTCCGGCGACCGGACTGCTGGATCAGGTGGTGTTGGAGGTGTCGCCGGGAGTGGGCGTCGATGCGCCGAATTCGAAATCAGTTGGGGTGCAACTGCGTTCGTTGTTCGCGCTGACTGCGATGGGCTTTGTGCGAGATCGTGACAATCGCGAGATCACCGATAACTCGTCGCTGGATTCGATAGCGGAGAACGAACCCGTGCGCGTACGTGCGAGTGCCACCTGGGTACGACTGGACGCGCGATTCGGTTCGGTATATCAACGTCGGGCGGATCAGTTCTCGGTGATGGTGCTGTAGTTTCCTACGGCACGGATCTCAACTTGCGGTGCGAGCGCGTGCCGTAAGTTGAGATCGACGCCGTAGGAGATTTGGTGGAACCAAATGCACGGCGGCGTGCGTCCAATCTCTATGCCGGAAATTCCATTCGACGCCCACGGCTTTGTGTTCCGCTCGGCGGCTTTGGCGTACGGACTAACCGATGCGCAGCTCAAACGCGCCGCATCGAAGACGAGGCATCTCTCGAAACTTGCACCGGGGATCTATCTGCGCCGTCCAGAGCAGCGGTGTTTCCGGCGGAATGGCACCGGCTAGTCGCGTCCGAGACGCCGGCGTCGCGAGGCCCGACGTCGGTGCTCAGTCATCAATCGGCTGCCGCCGTGCACGGTATGGAACTGTTGAACGCGGATTTTGAACAGGTGCACTTCACGAATTTCGCGACATACGGCAATATCCGCGCCCTTCGTCACACGCACCCCGGGGCCACTCGACGATGACGAGTTGGTGGTTGTCGACGACGTGTTGATGACGACCAAAGAGCGCACCGCGGTTGATGTCGCCTGTCAAGGAAATTTCGAAGCGGCCCTGACGGTATTCGACTCAGCTTTGCGGCTCGGCGCCGATCGCGAAATGATGTCGGATATTCTTCAGCGGCGCCGACGCCGGGGCATTGCGGTAGCGCGGAGGGCTCTGCCGTTGGCGAGTGGCCTGTCCGCTAGCGTCGGTGAGTCGTGGAGTCGGGCCCAGATGATTCTGGCGCATCTGCCGCCGCCGATACTGCAACAGAAGTTCCTTATCGACGGGCGGACATTCTTCACGGATTTTCTGTTGCCCGACAATACGATTGGCGAGTTCGATGGCATCAAGAAGTACACCAAACTAGTGCGCGAAGATCAGGAATCGTCCGATGTCATCGTCGAGGAGAAGATCCGAGAGGACTTGCTTCGGTCGCGTGGGTTCGACGTGGTGAGGTGGATATGGAGAGATCTCGAGCGAGGCTATGTTGTCCCGCGGCTTCGGCAGAGCCTAGCGAGACAGTAATGGCCGGTCGCCAGACCGCAAGTACGGCATGGATCGTCAAATGCGGCACTCGCCGACGCCGTATATTGCGCTCGATGCCGTAGGAGCTTCGGCCTGTCCGCGAACCTAGCCCGCCAGCCACGCCGCCGCGTTTGGCGCCAGCTGTCCGTCGATCAGCGGGGCGCTGGTCAGCAACACCTCGCCGGGTGGCAGGGCAACCGGATGGGCGTTGGTGTTCAGCGCGCACACTAGATGCCCGCCGACGCGTCGGAAGGCAAGACATCCCTCTGGCGCGCCATACCATTCGATCTCGTCGCTATCGAGTTCTCTTCTCTCGAAACGCAATTCGATGGCTCGGCGGTATAGCGACAGAGTTGAGTCGACATCCTCCAGTTGTGCTTCGACGGTGAGCGATGCCCAGGACGCCGGGATGGGGAGCCAGGTGTTGGGTGAACTGCTGAAGGCGAACGGAGGCTCGGTGCCTTCCCACGGCAGCGGCACTCGGCAGCCGTCGCGACCCCGTTCGGTGTGGCCTGATCGTTCCCAAACCGGGTCCTGCAGAACGTCATCGGGCAGGTCGACGTTGGGCAGGCCGAGTTCCTCACCGTTGTAGATGAAGATCGAGCCGGGCAATGCGAACTCGACCAATGCCATCGCCCGAGCACGGTCGATACCGACGCGCAGATCACCGCCCTCGGCATAGCGGGTGACCTCCCGCTCGACGTCATGGTTGGACAGTGTCCAGGTGGGAACGCCGCGGACCGATGCGACCGACTCCAGTGCGTTGTCGATCGCGCCGCGGATCTGATTGATCTCGAATTCTGCCTTGGCGAGACGGAAATTGAACCCGAGGTGCAACTCGTCTGGGCGGATGTACTCGGCGAAGGCGGTGTTGTCGTCGACCCAGATCTCGCCGACATTGGCGGCAGCCGGATAGTCGTCCATCACTTCGCGGATCTTGCGGTGGATCGCGTGTACGCCCGAATTGTTGAAGCGCAGGTCGTTGTCGTCGTTGGACAGGAGGCCGACCGAGGTCAGATCCATGTCGGGCAGGCCCTGCGGTTTGGCCATGCCATGGGCAACGTCGATGCGGAAACCGTCGACACCGCGGTTGAGCCAGAAACGGAGGGTTTTCGCCAGATCGTCGAATACCTCGGGGTTGTCCCAGTTCAGATCGGGCTGTTCGCGGGCGAAGATATGCAGGTACCACTGTCCCGGGGTGCCGTCAGACTCGATGACGCGGGTCCAGGCCGGACCGCCGAACACGCTCGGCCAGTTGTTCGGGGGCAGCGAGCCGTCGGGGCCGAGACCGTCGCGGAAGATGTAGCGATCACGCTCAGGCGACCCTGGCCCGGCGGCAAGCGCGGCGGCGAACCACGGGTGCTGATCACTGGTGTGGTTGGGGACGAGGTCCATCGTCACGCGGATATCGCGATCGTGAGCGGCGGCGACGAGTGCGTCGAAGGTCGCGAGGTCGCCGAACAGCGGGTCGACGTCGCGTGGGTTGGCGACGTCGTAGCCGTGGTCGGCCATCGGTGACGTCATGATTGGGCTGAGCCAAATCGCATCGACGCCGAGCAATTCGAGATAGCCCAATCGATTGATGACGCCACCCAGATCGCCTATGCCGTCGCCGTTGCCGTCGGCGAACGAGCGAGGATAGATCTGGTACACCACGGCGTTACGCCACCAGGTGCTGCTGTCGTCCAATTGTGAAGCTATACGGGAGGTTTCGTCGGTTGTTCGGGCAGCAAGGTCACTTGATCCGGTGTTCTTGCTGGGGACCACGTTGCTCATGGGACTCAACTATAGGGGGCTGTTCACCAGTGAGTTGGCGGCCATCTCCATGTAGTTGATCAACGCGGTGCGATGGTCGTCGTCGAGGGTTGCAGCATCGATCGACCCGATCGCGATATGCATGCACCGCAGCCAGGCGTCGCGCTCCAGCGGGCCGACGTGGAAGGGCACGTGACGCATGCGTAGACGTGGATGTCCGCGTTCGTCGGAATATGTGTGCGGACCGCCCCAATACTGTTCGAGAAACATCCGCAGCCGACGTTCGGCTGGGCCCAGATCCTCCTCGGGATACAACGGTCGCAAGAGCTCGTCTTTGGCGACCTCTTCGTAGAAGCGGGCGGTGAGCTGGGCAAAAGTAGGCGCCCCGCCGACCTCCTCGTAGAAAGTGGCCGGCGTGGACGCGGGCTGGGGGTTGGGCTGACTCACGTTGGCCATTGTGTCACTTCCGCCGGGCGTCGCTGGTTCGGGAGAGTTTCGCTACTCGGTGTTCACACAACCGACCTGCGACGACACGAAGAATTGTCGTGCCCGACGAGCTCAGATGTGTTTCGATGGTTGGCGTCCAACAGTTTGGGATCAGGAATTTCCCGACTTGCGCAAACGTGGAGGACAAGACGTGCGAAGTGCTTCTTGGGAACGGAGCGCGTGGGGGCGGCAGAAGGTACTTCTGCTCAACGCCACCTACGAGCCGTTGACCGTCGTCACCATTCGGCGTGCCGTCGTGCTTGTTTTGCGCGAACGCGCCGAGATCATTCATGGTGACTACGGCGCGGATGGGGGACTGCATTCGGCCGAGGTTTCGCTGCCTACGCCGTCGGTGATCCGGCTGACCAGCTACGTGCGGGTGCCCTATCGCGCGGTCATCCCGATGACGCGGGCCGCCCTGATGTACCGCGATAGTTCGCGTTGCGGATACTGCGGCGCCAAAGCGACCACGATCGATCATGTGATTCCGCGCAGTCGGGGCGGTCGAAACACGTGGGACAACTGCGTGGCCTGTTGCTCGGGTTGTAACCACCGCAAGGCGGACCGATTGTTGAGTGAATTGGGTTGGCGTCTGGCCGTTCAGCCAGTCGCCCCGCGTGGTCGGCATTGGCGGCTAATCGCCTCGGTCAAGGACATCGACCCAACATGGGAGCCATATATTGACGCTGGTGCGGCCTGATCCGACCGGGCGACTCGACGCTGAGTGACCCTTCGTGCATCGTGCTGGGAACTTTGGGATAGATTAACTACGATGTTCTGTCGTAGACGGTGTGCCAATCATCCGTTCGCGACGATGTGAACCCATAACGACTCCGAAGGGTGGACGATGGAAGACCTCATTGTTCCCATCGGCCTACCGATCACCATCTTGGTGCTCGTGGCCGTCGCACTGTGTGTTGCCTCGATGATCTTCTCGGGCGGCGTGAAGTACCCGGCCGTACAGCAGTACAAGCTCGGCGAACAGTGGACGCAGGCCCCATTGCTGTTCAGCGCAACCGAGATCGCGCCGATGGCACTGGCCACCCATGGCGAGGAGACGGATGTGGACGGAGGAGCAGCAAATGGCAAGTGGTGATCACGCGGTAGTTGCCGTAGACCCGTCGTCGTTGCCCGAGGGCACGGTAGTGACCAACAGTGGCCGCATTTCCGCGGCGCGCCAGCCGGGCGACGCCCCAACCACGCCGCCGTTCAGCAAGGACGAACTCATCGGCCTCGACGACGCGTTGAAGGACGCGAGCGAAAAAGCGCTGGTGCGATTCTCGATCTATATCGGCGACCTCGGCGACGATCCGGTCGCAGGAGCGCGTGCGCAGCTGGCCAACGCGCCTGAGCCGGCTCACGGCGCGCTCATCGCGGTCTCGCCAAACAGCAAAGACATCGCCATCGTTTCGGGCAGTGCCGTCGCTGGCCGCGTCAACGATCGCGTCGCGCAGCTCGGCGTGACCGCCGCGGTGCCCGCGTTCCGCAATGGTGAACTCATCGACGGGCTCATCGCGGCATTGCGAGTGATGGCAACCGCTGCCGTCGCACCCTGACCCACGAATTTCCCGAACTCAGGCCCGGCACCACGAGGTGCCGGGCCTGAGTTTTCGTCGGGACGTCAGTGGGCGGCGGCCAGTGTTTTCGGTGTCTCGATTGGAGTGTCGTCAACCATGTCGGACTCATCGAACGGAAGTCGTCCCGACAAGACGTCGTCGACGCGCTGCGAGTCGATCGTGTGCGTCCATGAGCCAACGAGCAGCGTGGCCACGGCATTACCGGAGAAGTTGGTTAGTGCCCGCGCTTCGGACATGAAGCGGTCGATGCCAACGATAAGGCCAACGCCATCGAGCATTTCTGGCCGGTGTGCCTGCAAGCCGCCGGCGAGGGTGGCCAGCCCAGCGCCGCTGACGCCCGCCGCTCCCTTAGACGCGATGATCATGAACGCCAACAAACCGACCTGCTCACCGATCGACAGCGGATCACCCATGGCATCGGCGATGAAGATCGACGCCATTGTGAGGTAGATGGCGGTGCCGTCGAGGTTGAACGAGTAGCCAGTGGGCACGACGACCCCGACGGTGGTCTTCTCGACGCCGAGATGTTCCATCTTGGCGATCAGCCGGGGGAGTGCGGACTCCGATGACGATGTCGCCACGATAAGCAGGTATTCGCGAGCCAGGTACCGAGCGAGTTTGAAGATCGACACACCGGCCGAGGTTCGCAGGATGACACCCAACACGCCGAACACGAAGATGATGCAGGTGATGTAGAACGCCAGCATCAGCGTCAGAAGTTGTTGCACGGCAGCCCAACCCGTCTGTCCGACGACGCTGGCGATCGCGCCGAACGCGCCAATCGGAGCGACCCACAGAACCATGGTCAGTACCTTGAATACGAGCTTCTGGAAGTAGGTCACCGCGACTAGAATCGGCTCGCCTGTTTTTCCCATCGCCTGCACCGCGAAGCCGACAAGCAGCGCGACGAATAGTGCCTGCAGCACGCTGCCGCCGGTCAGTGCCGAGATCATCGTTTCCGGAATGATGCCCTGGATGAAGTCCCAGGTGCCACCGGCCTCGTGGGCCTTCTCCGCGAGTTCGGCACCCTTGCCAGACATCGACGAAATATTCAGTCCCTCACCGGGTTTGATCAGATTGCCGACGACCAACCCGATAGCCAGTGCGATCGTCGACATGACCAGGAAGTAGACGAAGGCGAGGCCGCCGACCTTGCCGACGGTCGCGGCCTTACGGACCGATCCGATCCCCAGCACGATGGTGCAGAAGATCACCGGCGCGATCATCATCTTGATCAGATTGACGAAGAGGGTGCCCAGAATGCCGACGTCTTTGCCGAATTCGGGGAACAGCAAGCCAACCACCACACCGCCGATGACCGCGATGATCACGGCGATATAGAGCCAGTGGGTGCGGTCGCGCTTCTTACCGGTTGGCGGTGCCGACTGGTCGTCGGTAGGCGGGGGTGGTGCGGTCATGGGGCGCCTCTTTCGCATCGGGAACGGCCACGGGATGTGGAACGATCAACGAGTATGAATTGTGGGGGAAAGGGGTGACCCACGTCACCATTGATTTCATTTCGTTCACGACTTGATACAGACCGATGCCCGGTTGGAGGTGAGAATGCGCAGGCTGATGCCGTCGAGCTTGGCCGGTCAAGCGATGCTGATCGCACTGTCGGTTGTCGTGGTGCTGGTGCTCGCGGCAGGCGTGTTGGCGACGCTTGATGCCCGCGCCGACGGTCGACTCGAGGCCCGCGAGAAGGTAAGTGCGGTGGCGGTCAGTGTCGCGGCAGCGCCGTCGACGGCGCGCGCGCTGGCGTCGGACGACCCGACGTCGATTCTGCAGCCGATGGCGGAGGGTATTCGCGCGCGGACCGGCGTCGGATTCATCACCATCATGAACCGTGACGGCATCCGCTACACCCACCCGAACCCGTCGTACATTGGCGGGCACTATCTCGGCAACGTCGAGGCACCGCTGCGCGGCGAGATCTTCACCGAGACCTATCGCGGAACCTTGGGACCGTCGATCCGCACGGTGGTACCGATCCGGGCCGGGACCGGAGCGATTGTTGGCCTGGTCTCGGTGGGGATTACCACCGATAGTCTCAGCCGCAGTTGGCAGTCGCAGATCCCGTTGATCGCCGCGCTGGCCGGTGCGTTACTCATCTGCGCCCTGGTCGGTTTGTGGATTCTCCGCCGCCGGATCAGCCGCGATACCGGAGGCCTTGCCCCGCAGGAACTTCGGCATATGTATGAACACCACGACGCGGTACTGCGCGCGGTCCGCGAAGGGCTGGTTGTGACCGAAAAAGGTCGTCCGGTCCTGATTAACGACGAAGCGCGCCGTCTACTCGCTATCGATGTCGACACCGACGTGTCCGACCTGCCTGATTTCCTCAGCGGCGGGGCCGAAGAGATATCCGACCGGCTTTACGTCGATGGCGCTCGCGTCCTGGTCGTCAACCGTATGCCGGTGCCCACCAAACCCGGCTCCGCTGTGGTCACGATCCGTGATCGCACCGAATTGGCAGCTACCACAGGCGAATTGGATTCGATGACGAAGTTCGCCGAGGCGCTGCGTTCGCAGGCGCACGAATCCGCCAATCGGTTGCACACGATTGTGACGCTGGTGGAACTGGGGAGAACAGGCGACGCGGTGGCACTGGCAACGGATTCGCTGGATTTGTCGCAGCAGCTGATCGATCGACTCACCGATTCGGTAGCTGAACCGGCGTTGGTGGCCTTGTTGCTGGGTAAAGTCGCGCAGGCTGGTGAGCGCGGGATCGTCCTCACGGTGACCGAGGATTCGGAATTATCCGACGCCGCAACACAAATACTCAGCACACCGGAGCTGGTCACGGTCGTCGGCAATCTGGTCGACAATGCCCTCGACGCGACCGACCCGGACGATCCGTGGGTTGAGGTGAGCATCACCGGCGATCAGTCAGGGCTGGAGATCGTCGTCGCCGACAGTGGAGTGGGGATGGACCCGGAAATGTTTGCCCGAGCCCAGCGTCGGGGCTACTCCACTAAGCCCGATGGCGACGGGGCGGGACGCGGAATAGGGCTCGCATTGGTCGCGCGGGTGGTGCAGCGGCACGGCGGCACCATCGAGGCAGAGAACAGTTACGGGTCGGTGGTGCGAGTGAAACTACCTGCGGTAGAACGGAACAGCGAATGATCCGGGTGCTGATAGTCGAAGACGATCCGCTGATCGCACAAGCCCATCGAGCCTATCTCGGTCGGATCGGCGGATTTGACGTCATTGCCGAAGCGACCACGGCCCAGCGTGCATTGCGCATCGCGACAGAAGCGTCGCACACACTCGCGCCGGTCGACCTGGTCCTACTCGACCTTGGTCTGCCCGACGCGCGCGGTGTCGATCTGGCATCGGCTTTGTCAGGTGTGACACCGATACCCGACATCATCGCCATCACCGCCCAGCGCGACCTGGCGTCGGTCCGCGACGCGATGTCGCGTGGTGTGCTGCTCTACCTGCTTAAACCGTTTACCTTCGCCGCGTTCAAAGACAAGATCGAGCAGTACTTGCGGTATCGCGAGGCGATGGGCGTCGGGGGCGACGCGGTGAGCCAGCGAGACGTGGATCGGGCGCTGGCGCAGTTACGCACGAGCGATGAACGACGCACCGCGAAGAAAGGGGCGTCGGCGGCCACCGAAGATGCCGTCGGGCGGACGGTACGCGACAGCGAGGCCGGTCTTACCGCGTCGGAAGTCGCTGCGGCACTGGGCAGTTCGCGGGTTACGGCATGGCGGTACCTGGAACGTCTTGCCGATGACCAAACGGTGTCGAGGGTGACCGAGTACGGCAGCGCGGGCCGGCCGCAGATCCGTTACCGGTGGAAGCGGAGTTGAGCACCCCGTCCCTCATCGCAAACCCGACTCCAGCGGACATTCCCGACCCACGATCTGGGTCGGGAATGTCCGCGCGGGTCGGGTTTGCGGATGGGGGTGGTTACTGAGCGTCGAAGTGTTGCGCCCGCAGAGCGCGCGCCACGCTATCGCGGCCTTCCAGGATGAGCCGATGCAATGCCGCCGGAATGTCGTTGTCCAACAAGGCATCTGCGGCGGCGAGGGCATCGTCGGACACCACCCAGTGCGGATACAGTCCGATGACGACCGTCTGGGCGACCTCCGACGAACGGCGGGCCCAGACCTTCGGCGCGGCCTCAAAGTAACGCGGTAGGTACTCCGCCAGCAGCGCGCCCTGACCGGGCCGGGCGAACCCCTCGACGATTGCTCGTGTGGTGATATTCGCGATCGAGTCGTCGTCGATGGCCAAATCCCAGGCGGCTGATTTTGCCGCGGCGAGCGGACGGGACGCCCGCGCCGCGGCGGCGTGACGTGCACCGGTCGCGGTGTTGTCGGCCGCGAGCGTCGCGTCGATAACCGGGGTGAGTTCTGGTGTCTCCGTTGATGAATCGACGACGCCAGCGGTGGCGAGTGCGCGTAGTAGCCGCCATTTCAGATCGGTGTCGACGGTCAGGCCTGACAGGCCATGGTCTGCCGGATCGGCGCCGTCGAATAGCGCCTGCACCACGGCGAGCTGTGGCTCGCCGAGTACGCCGCCGATCAATGTGTTAACGAAGGCGAGCTGATGATCGGAACCGGCCTCGGCCTGCTGGGCGAGTTCGAGCAGTCGCGCGGCGAAGGTCGGCCAACCGTGTGCCGAGGCCCACGACGGATCGGCGTAACTTTCCAGCGCCGACGTCGCTTGCAGCAGAACTCGTTGCACCACACCGATTTCCGACTCAGCCGAGATTCCGCGGGCAACGAGTTCAACGAAATCGCGGGCGCGCATCTGCGCTTGCCGCGTCATCTCCCACGCCGCCGACCACACCAAAGTACGTGGCATCGAGTCGGCGATATCGCCGATACGCGCGGTCGCAACCGACAGTGAATCCGGGTCGAGGCGGACCGAAGCGTAGGTCAGGTCGTCGTCGTTGAGCAGGATGAGCTGACCGCGGTTTATGCCGACCAGGTCGGCCGCATCGGTGCGTTCGCCTTCGACGTCGAGCTCAACCGAATGCACCCGCGTCAATGCGCCAGAGCCGGCATCATCGTCGTAAATGCCGATCTTCATCCGGTGTACGCGAGTCTCGCCGGCACCGGGCGCGGCACCCTCCTGGACGACGGTGAACCGGGTGAAGTTGCCGTCGGCGTCGACGTCGAAATCGGGACGGATCACATTGATGCCGGTGGTCTTGAGCCATTGAGTGCCCCAGTCGGACAGGTCACGTCCGGACGACTTCTCCAGTGCGGCAAGGAGATCCGCGAAGGTCGCGTTACCGAACTTGTGTGCGGCGAAGTAGTCGCGCAGGCCGGCGAGGAACGGTTCGAGGCCGACATAGGCGACCAGTTGCTTGAGTACCGAGGCGCCCTTGGCGTAGGTGATGCCGTCGAAGTTAACTTCGACGGCGGCGATGTCGGGTATGTCGGCGGCCACCGGATGGGTCGACGGCAACTGGTCCTGGCGGTACGCCCACGACTTCTCGACGTTGGCGAAGGTGGTCCACGCGTTTTTGTATTCGGTGGCTTCGGCCTGCGACAGTACCGACGCGAATGTTGCGAAAGATTCGTTGAGCCACAGGTCATCCCACCACTTCATGGTTACCAGATCGCCGAACCACATATGCGCCATCTCATGCAGGACGGTCTCCGCGCGGCGCTCGTACAGGTAGTTGGTGACCCTCGACCGGAAGACGTAATCCTCCAGGAAGGTCACCGCACCCGCGTTCTCCATCGCCCCGGCGTTGAACTCGGGTACGAATAACTGGTCGTATTTGCCGAACGCGTAGGGGATGCCAAAGTTCTTGTGGTAGAACGCGAAACCCTGTTTGGTCTCGGTGAACAGCCGGTCGGCATCCATATGTTCGGCCAGGGACGCCCGGCAGAAGATGCCCAGGTCGATGGTGCCGTGTTCGTCGGAATACGAGTCGGTCCATTTCGTATACGGCCCGGCGATCAACGCGATCAGATAGGTGCTCAACAACTCGGTGGTCGCGAATACGTGCGTCGCGCTTTCGTCGCCATTGTCGGTGACTGACGCGGTCGCGCCATTGGAGATAACCTGCCAGTCCGCTGGCGCCTTCACCACGACGTCGAAGACCGCCTTGAGGTCGGGCTGATCGAAGCAGGCGAACATCCGCTTGGCATCGGCGGTCTCGAACTGAGAGTAGAGGTAGACGGCGCTATCGGTCGGGTCGACAAAACGGTGTAGCCCTTCGCCGGTGTTGGAATATGCGCAATCGGCAACGACGACTAGCTGATTGGACTCGGCGAGATCCGGCAGCGCGATGCCCGTCTCCTCGTCGAAGTTGTCGACGGCCAGTGTCGTTCCATTGAGGGTGACCGACCGCAACGTCGGTGCGACGAGGTCGATGAAAGTCGAGGCTCCGGCGCTGGCAGAGAATTCGACCGTTGTTGTCGAGCGGAACGTTTCGGTACCGGTGGTCAGGTCGAGATCGATGTGGTAGCTGGCGACGCGGACCGATTCGGCGCGTTCGGCGGCTTGGATTCGGGTCAGGTTGGGTGCGCTCACCATCGCCACTCTAATGGTCGATCTGGTGACTATGGCGGGCCGGATTGCCCGATCGACGCTAGGTTGGGGAGAGACGGGCGTCAAAAGCGAGGAGGTTCGGTGTGCGCGTCGAATGGCCAGAGGTAGTCGCCGAGGCCACCAAGGTCAGACATGCCCTGCACCGCCGCCCGGAACCGGCCTGGGCGGAGACCGACACCGCACGCACTGTTCGGGCCCACCTTGACGCACTCGAAATCTCGTACCGGGACTGCGCTGGAACCGGCACCGTCGCATACCTCGCGTCGTCGGCAACCGGCCGCCATGTCGCCCTGCGGGCCGACCTCGATGCGATGCCGATCACCGAATCCAGCGGCGTCGCCTATTCGTCGGAGATCGACGGCATAATGCACGCCTGCGGCCACGATGGGCACACTGCGACGCTGCTGGCTGTGGCCCGCTGGTTGAAGTTCCACGAGGACCACTTGCCAGGCCCGGTGACATTACTCTTCCAGCCCGCTGAAGAGGGCGGTCACGGCGCACGGGAGATGATCAATGACGGCTGTCTTTCCGGAAGACGGGGAAGCAGGCCCGTCGACACTGTCTTCGGATGGCATAACTGGCCAGGCCTGGCGGTCGGACGCGCGATCTGTCCCGACGGAGCGGTGATGTCGGCGAACGGGACGTTCCAGGTACGGCTACACGGTCGGGGAGGCCATGCGTCGCAGCCGGAGGTGACACGAGATCCGGTATTGGCCGCGGCGGCGGTGACCGTTGGGTTGCAGCAGGTTGTCGCTCGCCGGCTCGCACCACATACGGCGGCGGTCGTGGCAGTAACCTCGCTGATCGCCGAGTCGGCCGCCACGGTCACCCCTGAGGTCGCGCAGCTCGCCGGGAGCGTACGAATCGCCGAAACCGCTGATCGGGATCGGGTATTCGACCTCATCAACCAGGTGGCGCAGGGCATCGCCGCCGCACATGACGTGACGGCAACCGTCGAGACGTCGCCGCGCTATGACGCCACGGTGAACCATCCAGCTGCGGCCGCGGAGTTACGTGACTCGCTGGCTTTGGTACTCGGCGATGACTGTGCACGTCACGACGTCGCGGCCCCGGTAATGGCTTCGGAAGATTTCAGCTACTACCTGCGCGAGATTCCCGGGGCATTCGCACTCATCGGCGCGGGAACCAGGGAGCCACTGCATAGCGCCGGTTACGACTTCAACGACGACCTGATCGACCTGGCGGCGCGCGTACTCGTCCGCGTCGCCGGCGCGCCCGACCCGCATATCGACTCCGGTTGACCGAACCACGAACAAAAGATGCGAGAACCACCGAAGGAAGATTAGTTAGGAGGACTACCCGCATGGATACCACCGCATTCGAACAATGGGAGTCGGAGGTTCGCGCGTACTGTCGCGCTTTCCCCACGGTCTTCGAATCCGCGTCGAACGCACGTCAGGTCGACGAACAGGGGCGGTCGTATATCGACTTCTTCGCAGGTGCCGGAGTGCTCAACTTCGGACACAACAATCCGAAAATGAAACGCGCGATGATCGACTTCCTCGAAGCCGATGGCATCGCACACGGTCTCGACATGTACACCACGACCAAACGCGAGTTCATCACCAAGTTCCACGACGTGATCTTGGAGCCGCGCGGGATGGATCATCGGATGCAATTCACCGGTCCTACCGGGACGAATGCGGTGGAGGCCGCGCTGAAGCTGGCGCGACTGGCGACCGGACGTCGGGAGATTGTCGCGTTCAGTCACGGATTCCACGGCATGACCCTGGGCGCCCTGGCCGCGACGGCTAATGAGGCATTCCGGAAGTGGGCGGGTGTTCCACTGCGCGACGTCGTGCGATTGCCGTACGAAACCGCGCCCGGCGGGAAGACCGCGCTCGCGGATTACGCCGCCGCCATCGCCGACGGTTCGAGCGGAGTAACCGCGCCAGCCGCGTTCCTCGTCGAAGCGGTGCAGGCCGAGGGCGGCGTGAACGTCGCCAGCGCGCAGTGGCTGCGCGATGTACAGGCATTGGCCCGCGACCTTGGGGCGCTGTTCATCGTCGACGATATTCAGGCTGGCTGCGGGCGCACCGGCAGCTACTTCAGTTTCGACGGATTCGGTCTGGACCCCGACGTCATTACCCTGGCCAAGGGACTCGGCGGCTACGGGACGCCGATCGGAATGAACCTCAACAAGCCCGACATCGACCGGCATTGGGCACCCGGCGCGCATACCGGAACCTTTCGCGGACAAGGACTTTCACTGGTCGCCGGTGGCGTCGCGCTCGACTACTTCCGTGATGACACGCTGATGTCCGAAGTTGCCGCCAAGGGTGATGCGATGGCACAGGTCCTCTCCACCCTGGCCGCCGAACATTCTGACCGCGACTGGGAAGTGCGCGGCCGAGGCATGATGCAGGCGCTCGACGTCGGCGACGGTGAGTTGGCCAAACGGGTCCAGGCGCTGGCCTTCGACAACGGCCTGTTGATCGGACCGTGTGGCACCGGTGGTCGCGTTCTCAAACTGATTCCGCCACTGACCATTCCCGACGATGACCTGACTGCCGGTCTCGACATCCTGTCCGCCGCGATCACGGAGGCCGCCAAATGAGAGCCCGCGATGACATGACGTTCCCGATCGCCGAATACGAACGCCGACTGGGCGAATTGCGTGATCGGATGGAGAAGCGGGGCTTAGACGCGGTGGTCATCACCGATCCCGAGAATCTGATGTATCTCACCGACTATCAGACCACCGGCTACTCGTTCTTCCAGGCGCTGGTCGTGCCGCTCGACGATGAGCCGGTGATGATCACGCGTGCGATGGAGGAATCCAACGCGATCGCACGTACCTGGGTGGAGCGGACACGGCCCTACCCGGACACCGGTGATGCCATCCAGGAGTTGGTCTTGACGCTCAATCAATCGGGCTTGGGCACCAAACGTGTTGGCTACGAACGCAATAGCTACTTCTTCCCCGCTTACCAACAGGATCGGGTGCACACGTCCTTCTCGCACGGTGTGCTGATGGACTGCTTCGGCATCGTCGAAGCGGGCCGCGCACGAAAATCAGACGTCGAGATCGAGGTGATGCGAAAAGCCGCGGCCGCGACCGAGGCTGGCATGGCTGCCGGTCTAGCGGCCGCGGTGCCGGGCAGCACCGAGAACGAAGTCGCGGCGGAGATCAGCGCCGCGATGTTTCGGGCGGGTGGAGAATTCCCCGCGGTGATGCCGTATGTCGCCTCCGGGCCACGGAGCATGATCGGTCACGCGACCTGGGAGGGCCGCACCATCGAACCGGGAGAGCATGTCTTCCTCGAAGTCGGTGGTTGTTACCGGCGCTACCACACCGCGATGATGCGTACGGCGGTCAACGGCGAGCTATCCGATTCGATGTGGCAGGCGCAGGAACGGATGAAGCTGGCACTGGCCGAGCTGAAATCGGTGATGCGGCCAGGGCTTACCGTATCCGACGCGGATTCCATTGTGCGCCGGGTTATTTCGGATAACAACGTGCAGGCTCGGTTGGTCACCCGATCGGGTTACTCCATCGGCATCGCATTCCCGCCGTCCTGGGACGAGGGATACATTCTCAGCCTGAATCCGGGCGACTTCAATGCGTTGGAACCGGGGATGACATTCCACGTTATTCCGTGGATGTGGGGTGTCGACGGGGATAAGACCGTCGGCATCTCGGACACGATTCGGGTCACCGAGGATGGATGCGAATCATTCTTCACGCTCGACGAGGATTTCACGGTCCACGAGAGCGGTGCCGTACTCACTCCGGTTTCCCCGACGCTGACCGACCACGACACCGAGGAGGCGCTGTGAGCGTATTGATAGCAACCGACCCGACGTCGGGTGAAGTCGTCCGCGAAGTCCCCGCTGCGGCGTCCGCCGAAATCGATGCGGTGATCGCTCGCGCCGAGCACGCCTACACGGAGTGGGGCCGCAAGTCATTCGCCGAACGCGCCGGGGTCTTGCGGGCCGTCGCCGCACGGCTGCGCGCCGACGTCGAGGACCACGCGATCCTGATGACCGAGGAGATGGGCAAACCGATCACGGAGGCACGTGCCGAGGTGATCAAGGCGGCGTGGGCCGCCGAGCACTATGCCGACCATGGCGCGGACTATCTCGCTGACGAGGTCATCGCATCCGATGCCACCCGCAGCTATGTGCAGTATCTGCCGCTCGGCCCGGTACTTGGCGTATTGCCGTGGAATGCGCCGTACTGGTTGGCATTTCGCTTCTGCGCACCCGCGCTGATGGCCGGCAACACCGCGGTGATGAAACATGATCCGCATGTGCCGGGTTGCGCGGCGGCCATCGACCGGGTGTTTCGCGAGGTAGGTGCACCCGACGGTGTTTTCGCGTCGTTGCCGGCGGCAACCGAAGACGTCGAACGTGCGATTCGTGATCCGCGGATACGTGCGGTGTCGTTCACCGGTTCCGACCGGGGCGGCGCGGCGGTCGCCGCGATGGCGGCCAGCGAGATCAAACCCTCGGTGCTCGAACTGGGCGGTTCCGATCCGTGCATCGTTCTTGCCGATGCCGACCTGGTCGCCGCGGCGGACGTCGTTGCGTTGTCGCGAATCATCAATGCCGGGCAGTCGTGTATTGCCGCCAAGCGGATCATCGTCGAGCGCGCGGTCCACGACGAGTTCGTCGAGTTATTGCGAGAGCGGCTGGCCGCGCTGGTCGTCGGCGATCCACGGGACGAGGCAACGCAGGTCGGCCCGATTGCCCGCGCTGACCTGCGGGACAATCTCCATCGTCAGGTAACCGACTCGGTGGCTGCCGGCGCGCAATGCCTTCTCGGTGGCGAAATGCCAACGGGCGCAGGGTATTTCTATCCCGTGACGTTGTTGACCGACGTGCGGCTGGGGATGGCGGCGTGTTCGGAGGAAACCTTTGGTCCGGTAGCCGCCGTGCTCGTCGCCGTCGATGCCGACCACGCGGTGGATCTCGCCAACGCCACGCCCTACGGACTGGCCGCCAGTGTGTGGACGTCGTCGGAGCGAGGGGAGGCGATGGCGCGTGAGATCGTCGCCGGTCAGGTGGCGGTGAACGGGATTGTCAAAACCGATCCGCGGTTGCCCAGCGGCGGTGTGAAGCGCTCGGGATACGGTCGAGAATTGGGTAAGGCGGGTATTCACGAATTCGTCAACGCGCAACAGGTGTGGATCGGCCCGAAGCAGGAGTGATCGGAGCGTTGGCCGGGAATGTTTGCCGGGGCAACGCGGGTTGATTCGTACGTCGTGTCCGTCATCGAAGGGAATCTTGTGTCCGATAAGAAGAATCGCGTCGACTTCTGGTTCGATCCGTTGTGTCCGTGGTGCTGGATTACCTCGCGCTGGATCCTCGAGGCCGAGCAGGTCCGTGAGATCGACGTGAACTTCCACATCATGAGTCTGTCGGTGCTCAACGAGGGCCGCGACCTGCCGGACGAATACCGGGAGATCCTCAAACCCGCCATGCGGCCAGTACGTGTTTTGGCCGCGGCTGCCGCGCAGAAGGGCGATGAGATCCTGGCGCCGCTCTACGCCGCGCTGGGCACCCGGATCCACAATGAGGGCAACAAGGACTTCGATGACGTGATCGCTGGAGCTCTTGCCGAACTCGGTCTCGACGCGTCGTTGGCGAAGGCTGCCGATTCCGAGGAGTTCGACGCCGCTATCCGCACCAGTCACCACGAGGGGATGGACAAGGTCGGCCCCGACGTCGGGACACCAACCATCCACGTCAATGGCGCCGCGTTCTTCGGCCCGGTGCTCTCGCGCATTCCGCGTGGTGAGGATGCGGGGACGCTCTGGGACGGGGTTGTCGCGGTAGCGGCCAACCCGCATTTCTTCGAACTCAAGCGAACTCGAACCGAGGACCCGGCTTTCGACTGACCGTCTTTTCCGCAAACCCCACACGAGCGGACGTTCCCGACACCAAATCAGGGTCGGGAACGTCCGCTCGTGTGGGGTTTGCGAATTGGACCGGCGTCGGGGGTCTACGGCTTGGTTTGTGATTCCAGGCCGTTTGGCAATGCCCCCCACGGTTGGGATGCCGGGTGCGGCGTCGGGAGTACCGGCATCGCATTGCCGTTGCCGATGCCACGCTTGAGGGTGCCGGGTCGCCACAGCATCGCACCCGCGCGAGTGCGGTCGCGCAAGGCCGCAGCACGCCAGGTGAGGACCGGATGCGACGACATCGCGTTGACGATGAAGACGAAGAATCCCTTCTCCCGACTTGCGCGGTCGGCGAACTCGTCGAAGTCAACACCGGAGAGCATGTACTTTCCCGCGGCCAGCACGCCGATGGCACCCGGTGCGCCCGATGGCTGGGTGTAATAGCCGTGGTTGTCGGCGGTGTACTCCTGGGCACGCGAGAGAAGTGAGCCGATGATCGGTACCTGCATGAGCAGGCCGGTGGTCAACTGTCGCCAATAGGACGTGTGGCCGGCGGCGATATGTCCCACCTCGTGGCCGATGATGAACCGGAGTGCTTCGGGGCTACGCGCTTGGCCGCCGATCTCGAAGAGGTCTGAGTAGACGACAATGAATCGCCGGAACCCGTGTCCCGACGCGAACGCGTTGATCGCGCCGTTGCCGGTGACGACGTACGCATCCGGCACGTACTCAAGGCCGTAACGTGCAGCGGCGTCGACGACCATGTGATAGCCCTCCGGAAACTGCGTTGGCGTCATCTGGACACCGTTGACCCGCATCTGCGCATACGTGGTGCCACGGATGAAGACGTACAGGAGGGGCAGAAGCAACGCGGTAAGGAACAGCTCACTGAGATTGCCCAGCATGACCAGCAGGATGGCGAATACGTAGAACAGCCCGGTCAGCACGATAAATGTAACGAGGGTTGGAATCTCCCACGGATGCCGCTTAGGGGGTCCCGAATATTTGGTCGGCGGCAGCCACTGCGGTGTGTAGCCGGGCACCTGGGGCGGCTCGGCGGTTGCGGCAGTCGGCGACCCGGCCGTGCCGGGCACGACACCGGGGACCGAAGGGATCGGTGTGACCGTCAGTTCGGCTGCGCTGGGGGATGGGGCCGCGTCGTCATCCGATGCCGGGGCGGTCTCATGGGGGAGCGAAGATTGTGGGTCCACGCGTCCAATCTATAGTGGCGCCATGCGTGTCTATCTAGGTGCCGACCATGCCGGTTTCGAATTGAAGAATCAGATCGCCGAACATCTGGCGTCTGGCGGTCACGACGTAGTCGATTGCGGAGCCCTTGAATACGATGCGCTCGACGACTACCCCGCGTTCTGCGTCGCAGCCGCGCAGCGCACCGTCGCAGATCCCGGAAGTTTGGGAATTGTGTTGGGCGGCAGCGGAAATGGTGAGCAGATCGCTGCCAACAAGGTTCCCGGCGCGCGATGCGCGCTGGCGTGGAGTGTCGAGACCGCGCAGTTGGCGCGCCAGCACAACAACGCGCAACTCATCGGCATTGGCGGGCGGATGCACAGCAAAGAGGAAGCGTTGGCCATCGTCGATGCCTTCCTGTCGACGCCGTGGTCACAAGAGCCTCGGCATCAGCGCCGTATCGACATCCTGGCCGAATACGAGCGCACCGGCGTCGCACCGGCGCTGCCGGAGTAGATGCCCGAGGGGCATACGCTGCACCGGCTGGCCCGGCGACAGCAGCGTCTCCTGGGTGGACAGGTGGTCGCGGTCAGCAGTCCGCAGGGACGTTTCGCCACCGAGGCGGCGATTCTTGACGGCATGGTGTTCGCGCGTGCTCAAGCGTGGGGCAAACACCTGGTGCAGTCCTATCGGCCGGTCGGCGCCGGCCGCTCGCGTGCCGATGAGCGCCTGGTCCATATCCATCTCGGGCTGTACGGCGCTTTCACCGAAGGGACCACACCGATGGCCGAGCCCGTCGGTCAGGTGCGGATGCGCGTCGTCGGGGCACAGGTCGGTATCGATCTGCGTGGACCCAACCAATGTGCGCTGATTGCCCCGGATGAGCTCGATGCCCTAGTGGCGCGGCTCGGCCCCGATCCGCTGCGAGCCGACGCCGACCCGTCACTGGCTTATGAAGCGATCTCGCGGTCGGCCCGGCCGATCGGCGCCCTGCTGATGGATCAGAAGGTGATCGCCGGCATCGGGAATGTCTATCGGGCCGAGGTGTTGTTCCGCGCGGGCATCGATCCGCTGCGTGAAGGCAAACAGATCTCCCGTGGCGAGTTTGACGGCATATGGCGTGATTTGTTGAGACTCATGCCAATTGGCGTCCGACGCGGCAAGATGCACGTGGTACGCGCCGAACATGATCATGGTGCGCCGTCGTATGCGGTGGATCGTCCGCGCACCTATGTTTATCGGCGAGCGGGGGAGAAGTGCCGAATCTGCGGGACTGAGGTGCGGACGTCGACCCTCGACGGCCGAAACCTGTTCTGGTGCCCCGGCTGCCAGACCTAGCGATCCGTTGCGCTGAAAGCTATTGAGCTACAGCGTCTTTCAGAGAATGTGAGCGCGCTGCGCCATCACCAGCAACTCGTCGCGCTGATTGCGACTCGGCACCTGCTGGATGCGGTTGTAGAGCTGAACTTCTTGCGAAGCGCTGAAGATGGAACGAATGCGGGCGAACATTGCGGAATCACTACCTTGTATGTGGGACGACTTGCACTATCCAATATCCTCGCTCCCACGGTGGCTTTCAATGTGATCTTGGGTACGTTTGCCGTGGTCAGGGGCCTAGATGCGCCTGATTCGGCCGCTTAGTCGCTCAAAGGCTCTCCCCAGCAATACAATTCGCCGGCAGCGATCGCGCAAGCCGAGGCGCTATCGGTCGTGATCTTTGACACCCCTGACAGGGGCTCTTGGACAACCGCCATCGCGATCCACACACTGTTCTCAGCAGCGGTGCGCGCAGTTCTCAACTTTCGCGGCAACAATCGTGGGGTGACTTCAGTTCCGCAGATCAGTGTGCTCGTCGTCGGCGGCACCGGTGAGTCGTGGGTCGGCGATACTCGCACCGACGTTTCCGGGATGCTGGAGCGAGTAACGGCTAATCTCGACAGCCGCTTTAGCCCGATCTGGGTGCCCTATCCGGCGAGCTATGGCCCCGCGACGCAGTTCTCCGGCATGGCATACGACGACAGTGTGCGAATTGGTTGCGCGAATCTTGCAAGTGCCTTCGAAGCGGTTTCCGGACCGGTGATGTTGCTCGGCTATTCGCAAGGCGCCGTGGTGGTTCGACGTCTTATCGCTTGGCTTAGCGAAACCGAACCGGCGGCCCTTGGCCGGATCGTCGGGGCGGGGCTCGTCGCTGACCCACATCAGCCTGTCGGTGTGGTCGATGGCTGTGATGGATTCGGGGTGGCCGGAGCGGGGGATGAGTCGTTGGGTCGGGTCGATGCCGTGCCTGCCTATTGGGTGGGAGCGGCCGACGACATGATCTGTAATGCCAGCGCCGATTCGTTGATTCGCGATGTTGCCGACCTGACCGGCCAGCTGGGCTTCACCAGTGTGCGTGCGATCCGCGGCTGGCTGTTATCGGTGTGGGAAGTATTGCGTAGCAACAGATTTCAGAATTCGACGCGAACGGCGGTGTCGCCGGCTCAGTGGCGTCGCGACATCGGCCGACTGGCGGTGGCAGTGCGGGAAGTCTCCGGCTACCTCCCGTCCGTGCTCAGTTGGCGTGGACTGGCTCTGCGCAATAGCCGTGGCGGTCGGCATACGTCCTATGCGGCCGAGCCCTATCGTTCGAGTTCGCTCACCGAATGCGAGGCGACCGGATGTGAAATATTGGCGCGCTGGATGCAAGTTGAGGCGACGTTCACCGCGCCGACGCAGACTCCCATTGTCAATCCGACGGCTCATGCCGCGTGAGTTGACGGCGCAACTCGGCTACCTCGTCGCGCAGGTCGTCGATCGCGGTGACATAGCCCGACGTCAACTCGCTGACGTACTCCTGCGTGTACTGCGGAACCATGCTGCGCGAACAATTCCAATCGAGCGCCTCGACGTCGATGATGATCGAGCGCTCACAGTGTGCGCTGATTCGTAAGTCGCCGACCCGCCGAAGGTCATCGAGCAACTGCGGGTTGTCAGCGGCGTCGATGACCCGGGCGTGCCCGAACAGCTTCACCCGACGTCGTCGGGGATAGTCGGCGACGAACATGGCGACCCGACCACTGGTTTCGATATTGCCGACCGACACATACTGTGCGTTGCCGCGATGGTCGGCGAAGCCGATGCGGTTCCCGCCGAGGTGGTGGATGAATCCCGGCGGGCCACTGCGATATTGAACGTACGGCCAGCCGTGCGGGGTGACGGTTGCCAGGTGGAACTGGAACGATTCGGTCAACAGGTTGACCGCGCGCTGATCCAGTGGCTCGGGTCCGTCGTCGGCTCGAGATGTCTCCGCGCCGTAGGCGACGAAACTACCGTTGCTTTGCTGCCGCGCGAGAGCCCGGTCGCCGAAGGCCAGGTGGTGATAGTGGTTGTTGGGCATAGCGGGCCTCCAATCGGTACCGGCAATACGTCAAGGGCCGGACCTCCCCCTCGGGAAGTCCGGCCCTTGACGCGGTGATTCTACGAATCAGTTTCCGTCGTATTTGCCGCCGACGGTGCCGCGAACGACGATCGGGGTGTTACGCGGGATGGTGTCGTATACCCACTTGCCATTGGCCGTGGAGATGTTGATGCAGCCGTGGCTCGCGTTGCTCTTGCCCTGCTGAGCAACCGACCAAGGGGCGGCATGGATGAAGATACCGTCGCTGGACATGCGAGTCGCGTACTCGACGTAGGTGCGGTAGCCCTCTGGCGAGTCGATCGGCACGCCGTAGGTCGACGAATCCATGTACATATCCCGGTACTTCTCGTCGGTGTAGTACACACCGTTCGGAGTCGGGTGGTCGTTGGTGCCCATCGAGATCGGCATGGTCTTGACGACCTCGCCGTTGTGCCACCAGGTGATCTGATGGGTCGAGTCCTGGGCGAGGGCGATCCAGCCGGTCGACGTCTTCACATTCGGAATCGCCGGGGCAGCTGGTGTGGTCGGAGTCGTGGTCTTCGGAGCCTTCGGCTTTGGCTTTGGCTTCGGAGTGGTCGGAGCACCGGGGATCTCGATCGGGGGAAGGCCCGGGATGATGGTGACCGGCGCGGCGCTGGCCAGTGCGGGCAGCGATGCCATCACGGCGAGAACACCGATAATGGTGGTCAGAAGTCGTGTGAACAGGCGCGTACGTCCTGAACGCTTAGTAGTCAGCACTGAGTCGAACCCTTACGTTTCGTTTGCAAAGTCGGGCCCCGCGAGCGGAGGCCGGCGCCTTTCCCCACAAATGCGCTGTTCCATCGTTACACAACTGTTGCCGATGAGCCAAAGTGTTGAAGGTGATTTGTCAGAGTGAATCCAGCCGACTTTCGGTTTGTGCTGGGTAGCGGCCCGACGCCTTATCGGAATGTGAGGCAAGCCACATATTCTTTATTGGAGTCAATGCGCTCTGGGAGTGACCAAACCGTTGTCGAAGGCGAAGACGATGGCACCCGCACGGTCTCGCACGTCCAATTTGGCGAAGATGCTACTTATGTGACTCTTGACCGTTACCACCGAAATAACCAGTTCAGCGGCGATCTCGTCGTTGGATAGGCCGCGTCCAAGGGCGGTGAGCACCGTCCTTTCCCGCGCGGTGAGGCGCGAGAGCGCGGGAGTCGGAGTGCCCTTGGCGTCATTATTCGAGTCCGCGGCGCGGTAGGTGTCGAGTACGCGGGCGGTAACCGCGGGGTCGAGGACAGCTTCACCGGCAGCCACCAGCCGCACCGCGCGGATCAGTTCTTCGGCCGACGAGTCTTTCAATACGAAACCGGCTGCGCCAGCGCGCAGTGCTTCCGAGAGGAGCGCGTCGTCGCGGAATGTCGTAAGAGCGAGGACCGGTGGAGGTGACTGTGTTTCCCGGAGTTTCCGCGTCGCGTCCATCCCGCTGACCCGCTTCATCCGCAAGTCCATTACAACGACGTCGGGCCGATAGGAGGCGACCGCGTCGAGTACCTCGTCACCATCGCCGCACTCGCCGATGACGTCGAAGCCGTCTTTGCGCCGAAGGATGCGCCGAAGTCCCGACCGCACGAGTTCCTGGTCATCGACAAGCAGAGTGCGAATGAGGTCCTCAGCCATCGGTCGCCGCGTGCGTGTTGTCGCGTTTGGTCATCACGTCACCGTAGCCGTCATCCGGGCACGACTCCGGAACCGGAATGAATGCCTCGACCCGCCACTGATTGCTGTGTCGTCCCACCGTCAAGTACCCGCCGAGGAGTTCGGCTCGCGAGCGCATGCCGCTGAGCCCAGATCCGCCTGCGCGCCGTCGAGTGTCTTCGGAAATGTCGTTAAGCACCACCACCAGCACGCCGGCGTGAGCGGGCGCAATGGTCACTTCTATCGGTGCGCCCGGTGCGTGTCGGCTCGCGTTCGACAGCGATTCTTGCGCAATGCGATAGATCGCCAATTCCGTTGCGCTGCTGAGCTCTTGGGGCAAGGGCAGTGCGTTGTATGCCACCGACGTTCCCGCTCGTTGAAACGTGTCTACTAGGGCCGGTAGGTCATCGACGCCGGGTTGGGCGAATTCGGACTCGCCCTCGGTCCGCAGCAGTTCGATGGTGCGTCGGACGTCAGTCATGGCGGTACGGCCTTGCGCCTCGGCATCTTTCAATGCCGCCAAAGCCTCCTCGGTGTCGGCATCCTGCTGCAACGCGCGTCGCGCACCGGTGACATTGAGCAGCACGATGCTCAGTGAGTGCGCCACGACGTCGTGAATTTCGCGTGCCATCCCGGCGCGGTCGAGGACGGCCTGCGACGCACGTGCCTGCCGCTCACGCCGTAGGAGCAGCAACTGCGCCTGAAGTAGCCTGCCGACCGCCACCCCGAAACAGATCATCGCGGCGATGAGCCATCCTTGCTCGACACGGTCGATGGCCACTCCGGCACCCAGCACCGAAAGAAGCGCCACGACATCGAAGATGTTCTCGCTGGGCCGAGCCACCGCGGACGACATGGTCACCGAAATGACTAGTAGCAGCGCAGCGGCGTCGGCCTGCACCGGGACTATCCAAAACAACCCGACTGTCACGGCTGTCATGACGGTGAGCATCGGTTTCCAGATTCGTCGCGTGTGGCAGACGCCGGTCAACGGCGCAAGACCCGCGCACGTCGCGGCAACGACGCCCAACCACTGGTTGCCGTCCAGTCCGCGAACGATACGGTCCGCCGCAGCGGTCACGACGGTCAGCGCATACCCGGCCCACGCAATCAGCAGATACGACGGCGGGTACTCGTAGCCCAGCAGGGCCAGGGTCCGACGGGTTCGCATCAGCAGCCAATGCACCAGCGCATTTTATCGCTCTTACCGCGTCGGCGAATCCTACTCGGGGAGGACACCACATCCGCCCGAAGTCGGGCGGATAGTTCCGTCCCGGGGCCACTGACCAGCGCGACTTCGCGGATTAGCGTTTAGTCATGGAGATCACGGTGATGGCAATCGTTTTACTGGTGGCGAGCCTGTATCTGATGCACGATGGATCCGGGCTCAATTGGCAGGCGAGGGAAACTCGTGCCGCGATGAACAGGCGGGACGCGATCCGTGATCGGCCTGTACATCGACGTCGAGGCCGGTGGATATCGGCACTGGGAGGGAACTGATGACATCAACGATCATGCGGACGGGGTTGACCGGAGAACGTTGGCATCTCGGCGATCCGGACGCGCTTAGCGGGATTGTCGTTGGGCAGTCAACGGCGGGGCCGATCGGTGACCTGCCGACCACTGATACGCATCCGGTGGTGAAAGTGTCACCGCATTCGATTCGAGAGTCACTGCGACTAGTTCTGAGGCAAGGTGACACGTTATTCGCGGATGCCGCGAATACGCCGCTACTGCGCTATGAGCTGATCGGCGGGGCCGGCCGAACCGTCGTACTTAGCGATCCGGGGCATATCAAGTCGTTAATGGTCGCGGACCCGTCGATCGCCCCGTCGGCAACGCGAATGTCCCCGCTGCGCCCGATCCTCGGTTCCGAGTCGGTGCTCACCTCGATCGGCGCGCGGCATAAACGTCAACGAGCACTTCTTATGCCGCATTTTCATGGGAAGTCGGTGGCGAGTTATCGAGAGGACATCGCTCGAGCCACGACACGGGCTATCGACACCTGGAAAGTCGGCGAGGTCATCGAGCTGGCTGATCTGGGACAACAGATCACGCTCGATGTGATCATGGCGGCGGTATTCGGAATCGGCGATCAGCGCGCTCCGACGCCGGCCGAGCGTGCCCTTAGAGCCGAGATTATCCGGTTACTGCGTCGTTCCACGTGGCCAGCGGCCACCGTCGCGCAGCTGATCAACGCTCGCAACCCCGAGCCGATCGGCTTTACCAGATGGGCACTCAAGCCGGTTGACCGAGCGGTCTATCGAGTCATCGCCGAACGTCGAAACAGCTTGGGCGGCAACGATATTCTTTCGGTGTTGCTCGATGCGCGGGATGAGTCGGGCGGCGCGCTGTCCGACGACGAGATCCGTGACGAGCTGATGACCCTGGTGCTCGCCGGACATGAGACTACGTCGAATAGCGTTGCCTGGACCTTCGAGCGGTTGACTCGGCATCGAGACCAGTACCTGAAAGTCCGCGATGAGGTACGCGCGGGAGACGGCGAGGACGCGGTCGAGGCATTGGTCAACGAATCGATGCGTAGTCGGCCCGTGGTGCCGATGGTGGCGCGAGAGATGTTGGTGCCCTGGGACTTTGGCGGTCATCATGTTGATGCCGGCACCGTCGCGCTAGTGAGCATTCTGTTGTTGCATCATCGCGACGAGATTTATCCGCGGCCATTCGCCTTCGACGTCGAGCGGTTCCGGGAGACCAAGCCATCGCCGCAGACGCTGATGCCATTCGGCGGAGGCAACCGTCGTTGTCTGGGGGCCGCGCTCGCCATGGCCGAATTGCGAATCGTCGTGACCGAGATCCTGCGTCGCGTCGACCTGGAGACCCACGACCGTCCGGGCGAAAAACCACACCATCGCAACGTGACAATGATTCCGAGTGACGGGGGAAAGGTGCGGGCCGTTAAAAAGCTATGAAGTGAGAAATCCACCTCGTTTGCTCGGATTCACCTCGCCAATTTAGGCAGGTGAATCCAGGTAGACGAGGTGGATCTGTTTTGGTCGGCTGACCTGTGGAGCGGGTGACGGGAATCGAACCCGCGTAGCTAGTTTGGAAGGCGCGCTCCATAGACTTGGGCTATTAAGTTATTGACCAGCTGGTATAGCTTCACTTGAGCCGGACAACTTGCACCCTACATGTGGACATAAGGCCAGGCAAATACCCGCAATATGACGTGTCGAGGTTGCGCTAAGGTTGCACGATGGCTAGATCGAAACGTCAACGTCGTACATGGGGGACCATTCGTGTCATGCGGAATGGTGGACACCAGGCCTCCTATCTGCACAACGGTGAGCGCTATTACGCGCTGCGGGTATACGACGCGAAGATGGACGCTGAAGGTTGGCTGGCGAATGAGCGCCGTTTGATCGAATTGGGAGGGTGGAAGCCACCTGCGGACCGGGAGGCGCAGTACCGAAACGCGCAGACGACAGTTCGGAACTACGCCGACCAGTGGGTGCGTGAACGCGACCTTGCGCCTACAACGCGGCGTTTGTATCGCAATGCACTAGACACCCGGATTCTTCCCACGTTCGGCGATGAACGGCTGGCAGATATCACGCCTGCGCTGGTGCGAACTTGGTGGGCCGGATTGAACTCGAACACCCCAACGGGCAATAGTCACGCCTACCGGCTACTGCGGACGATCTTCGGCACGGCGGTGGGGGACAAGTTGATTGATGAGAATCCGGTGAGGGTTGAGGGGGCCGGGAAGCTGGCACAGCGGCGCGAGTTAGAAGTTTTGACGGCTGCGGAATTGCGGGCAGTTGTGGACGATATGCCGGTCGAGTATCGGGCGGCTACGTTGGTTCTAGCATGGTGCGGGCTGCGGTTCGGTGAGCTAATTGAATTACGGCGCAAGGATATTGAACGCGCAGATGGTGTACCGGTGGCAGTGAAGGTTCGTCGGGCGGCATCACGGGTTGATGGTGCGATCGTCGTCGGAGAACCGAAGTCTGATGCCGGGATTCGTGATGTGGCGATTCCGCCCCACGTGGGGGCGGAGCTGGCTAAACACATGCGTGAGCGGGTGAACAACGGGCCGGACTCCTTTATGTTCTCGACCCGCCGGGGCGGTGCGCGGTTGACCCAGCGGGCGTTCACTTTGGCCTTCAAAAAGTCGGCGGCGAGTGTTGGCCGTGGTGATTTGCGGGTGCACGACTTGCGGCATACGGGCGCGACTCTTGCGGCGCAGGCGGGGGCTACAACCCGTGATTTGATGGACCGTTTGGGGCACTCGACTCCGGCGATGAGTATGCGATACCAGCACAGTAGTGCTGCGCGTGATGCGGCGATTGCAACGCGGCTGTCAGAGTTGGCAGGAGAGTGACCTTGGTCACCCCAGCCTTTGCGTTCTTTACGTATCTTTGCGGCTCGTTGCGTGTCGTTCGGTTATCGCGTTGATGTGCTTGACTTGCCACTTGCGCTCGAATGGACATTCGAGTACCCATGATGACACGCAGGGTATCGAGCGCAGTTAGGCGTCGATCTGCCCGCACGGCGTAGCTCGCGAGTTGGCTCGCAATCGAAGTGTTCAATCCGTTTCAAACCTGTTGTGCTGCAATAGGTTTATCTTTGATGGGCTACACGTGACGACATATCTTTCTATTGACCAGGCTGCGCAGTTGTTAGGCGTGAGTTCGAAGACGGTTCGCCGGTGGATTGCTGCCGGACGGTTGAGCGCGCGTCGAGCGGGACCGCGCCTAATTCGGGTCGATTCGCGGGAGTTGGACAGGTTTATGGCCCCGGTTGGCAACTGTCGCTGATTTTACGACCAGGTACGGCGGCTGGTCGTAAACGCGCACTGAACACCCTGGCGGCATTCTCCCTAATGTCACATCACGGGAGGTCAATTGCACGACTACGACTACAGGTCAATTCGGATCAATGGACGCGAATGCCTCCCAGAAAAGGCGGCACAACGATTCGTTGGGCGCGGCAAAACCACGCTGTGGGATTGGCGGAAACGCGGAACTGTGCTGGCCTACCAAGTAGTCACGCCAGATGGGTACCGGCGCATCTACTACGCCAAAGGTCCATTGCGGGCCGCGTTACGTGATGCGCAAAGGCGTAAACGCGATCAAGTTCGTGTTGCTGGGCCTGGGCGTGGACGGCAATACACGTCCGCTGAGCGGTCCGAGGCGATCGCAGCCGGACGACAACGTAAAGCCGACGCCGCCTCGCAGAAGATCGCCGCACGCGCTGCAATGCGGGCTGCCGCCGAGAAGGCTGAACAACTTGAGGATGCGCTCTACGCGCGAAATGACTAAGGAATCCGATGTATCTCATCCGGGATCATGCCGCCGATTTTGCCGGCCGCACTCCGAAAACAATTGATCAGTGGGCGCGCGAGGGGTTACCGCATGTTCGGCAGCCGCGGTGCCGACAACGCCTGTTCAGCACCGACGAACTCGATCGTTTCGCCGCGCTGATGGCTGAGCGGTCACGAGTTGGCAAGGGCCGACCGCGTGGCAGTAGGAACCAAACTAACCGGAAGGCAACTTGTGGCTGACTATGTGGTTGAGCCGTCACTCGGCGACTCGCGCATGCAACGGGTAATCGCGGTCGCTAGTAGTGGGCGTCGAACGACACTTCATTCTGGCCGTATCGCCAGCATGTACCGGTTGCGTGATGCGATCAGTGACTTTCTCGAAGAGCATGAAGAACGGACCGCGAACAGATGACTAGCCGACAGAAACGTGCACGTCGCGCTGCCGCGCGGGCAATCGGGATCGAGTGCGGCGGGATGAGTGTGCGGGCGACGCTCAATCACCTTGACCAACTCGAAAAGGTCGGCCTGATTGAGCCAATAGACAACTATGAGGGCGGGGTCTATATGCCTGACCTGGGAGCGGTGGTGAAGTTCTGGTGACCTACGCACGCGTGCCGTCAGCGGTACTTGGAAAGGTTGAAACGCGCGAACTGAAGCTGAACCACCTTGGTCTCTACGCAGTCCTTTCGCGGCACGCTGATAACGAGACCGGCGAATGCTGGCCGTCTCGAAGGACACTCGCGAAGGAATGCGGGTACCGCAACGCCGATGACGTTGACCGGCACTTGCAGGCGCTCGAATCCGCCGGGGTCATCACCATGCGCAAACGCTGGTGTAGCGCCGACGACCCGTCTGACCGATCATTTGTGCAATCTGATCGTCATGTGGTGCCGACTTCAACGCTGTACAAGTTGACTGATTTACCCGCTACCCCTACCCGAAAAACGCCCGCTACCCCTACCCCGAAAACGCCCGCCACGGTAGCGGGTAAACACCCGCCCAAACTATACCCACCAGAACTAGACCCATTAGAACTAGCAGCAGCGCCCGAACCTGAGTCGCCGAAAGCGGCACCCGATGACAAGCCGATGAAGCTAGGAGCAGCGCGGCTGTATGAAGAGGTTGGTGGATCACCTGAGGTCGCAGCCGGGGCAATGCCCGAATGGTTCAGCAACGCGGGACTGAACGCCGACGACTGGCAACAGGCCGTCACCAAACGGTTAGCAGTTGGCGATCTGCGCAGGGCGATACCGAGAGCACGCAGGCCAGCGGCTCTACTCCGCAAGATCATTGCTGATGAACCGGCGCGCGCTGAACCTGAACGTCGAACATATGAAAGTGGGTGGTGAGATGCCTAAGAGTGGATTCAATGGTTATGCGGCAACACCAGCCCATATCGGGCGGCGTAAACGGCAACAGCAGCTCACAGCGAGTGCGCAGCAGCGAGACGCCGCACGCGGACAACTCGGTCACCTGTTCATCTGGTCGAAACCCAGACCCGATTGACATGTTGAGACGTGACCAGCCCTTTTTAGCGGCGCCGCTAGAAAGTCTGGCGGGGGGGCGCATAGATCACTAGAACCGCAGATCAGCGGCCCACACCCTACGGCAGTGGTCCTCTCCCCCCCAGCCGTGTAGGCCCATCGCGCGCGTGCACACGTGTCAGGCGAGGCCCACGAACATCTGTTCGATACTCGCCCACAACTAAAGACTGACAACCAATTCTGACCCGCTGGCGTCCACGCTGGCGGGTTTTCTCTATCTAGGTAAGGTGATTGCCTTGGCGACGGTGAAACGGACGCCCAAGGACGTTCTAGCGGCGATTGATGCCGCGCGGTCCGTCCATGATTGCGACTCGCGTGGATGGGCGCGGGTCATCACGGAAGCATTCGAGCGGTTCGGCGGTGTGGAATCGCTAATTCATGCGCTCGCTTCTGAGCTGATTGCTGAAATGGCAGCGCGGCACTCGGGTGACGCCTTCGAGGTTCGGCGGGAATTGCTGGCCCGGCGCGATCTTGCCGACGTCGAGGTTCAGGCGGTCGCTACGGGGGTGATTGCCTAGTGGCTCGCGGCTGGCTGGGGAAGGTGAGTCGGGGCCGTCAAGGCGCGTTACCAGTGGATGACGAACCATTGGTAACTGAAGCGGTGTCGGTTCTTGGCAAATCGCCGGAGCAGTTGTGGCGTGAACAGCCGTACTTGCGCACAGTGGTGACATTCCTCGCGCGCAATGTGGCACAACTCGGCCTGCACACCTACAGGCGTAGCGCGGATGGTGGACGGGAGCGGGTCCGCGATCACCCGCTGCCGAAATTGCTCGCCGCACCAAATGAGCAAGACACGGGCTACGACTTCGTGTTCAAGACTGTGGCAGCGTTGGCGTTGTTCGACCGGGTGCTGATCTGGGTCATACCCGACGACTCGGGGCAACCCACGCAACTTCGGGTCATCCCCGAACGCTGGATTGTCGACACTGAAGGGTCCACCCCTTTCGCGGTTGGGGCCTATGTGCTCGCTCCCGACGCCGATTCTGAGCACAGGATCACTGTCCCGACATCTGACGTCATCGAACTGCACGGGTGGAACCCAGCCGATACCCGCATCGGCGCTAGCCCAGTTGAGGCGTTGAAAAGCGTTCTAGCAGAACAGATTCACGCGCAGACCTTCCGTCAACAGTTATGGGAAAACGGCGGACGCATCGGCTCATATCTGACGCGTCCTAAGGACGCGCCCGTGTGGTCGAATGCAGGTCGCAAGCGATTCCTTGCCGGGTGGCGAGCTGCCTACACCGGCAACGGCAACAAGGTTGGCGGCGTGCCAGTGCTCGAAGACGGCATGGAACTCAAACGAATTGGCTTCTCCGCCAAGGACGAAGACTACGTGGAAGGCTCGAAACTCGCGCTGACCACAGTGGCGAGTGTCTATCACGTCAACCCGACAATGCTCGGGCTGCTCGATAACGCCAACTACTCAAACGTGGTCGAGTTCCGCAAAGGACTGTACGGAGACACGCTCGGGCCGATCATCGCCCAGATTGAGGCACGCCTCAATGCTGACTTGGTGGCACGGTTCCGCGACTCAAATCTATACGCGGAGTTCAACATACGCGAAAAACTCGAAGGATCGTTCACCGAACAATCCGAACAACTCGCATCGGCGCTTGTATCGGGATACATGACCGTCAACGAGGTACGAGCACGACTCAATCTGCCCGCATTGCCAGGCGGGGACACGTTGCGCGTCCCGTTGAATATGGCTGCCACACAAGGAAACTCGGGGGAATCGCATGCTGACGAAGCAAAATGACGCCCAGATCAAGACCGCCGACAGTAAGACCGGCACGTTCGAGGGGTACGCGTCAGCCTTCGGCAACCTGGACAGTTATGGCGACATAGTTCAGCGCGGCGCGTTCGCTCGCACGATCGCCGAATGGGCGCGCAAGGGCCACATTCCGGTGTTCTACGGGCATCGCACCGATGACCCGGAAATGTGCATCGGGCACGTCGTCAACGCTGTCGAGGACGACCACGGCCTGAAAGTGACCTGCCAACTCGATATGGATTCGCCCAAGGCGGCGCAGACACATCGAATGCTCGCGGCGGGCCGCATCGGTGAAATGTCGATCGGGTACGTGACCCGCGACAGTGAGCAGAAATCAGATCACCTACTGCTGAAAGACCTTGAGTTGCTTGAGGTTTCAGTGGTTCCGATCGGCGCGAATCGTGCGACGTCGATCAACAACGTGAAGGCCGGACCTGCCGGTCAACATCTCGGAGGGGAACACATGACCGTGGAAATCAAGAACGCCGACCAGCGCGTCGATGCCAAAGCCAAGGCCGACGAACTGGCCGCACAGGTGAAATCGGGCGAGATTACGCCGGAGGGGCGCGCAGAACTTGCCGGACTGATCGACGCCGTGAAGGAGTTCGACGCGAAGGCGGCGGCGGCGCTCGAATCGAAAGCGCTCATTGAGGCAGTGGCCGCGCTCGGTGGCGAACCTGCCAAACCAGACGAAGCCGAGAAGGCGACGCTGAGCAGCCAAAAGTTCCTGTCGTTTACGGGCCGCAAAGCACGCGCCACCGCAGGCACCTTGTCGCAGGCAATGCTGGGCGGTGTCGGTATCAAGTCGTTGGTTTCCGCTGGGTCAAGCGCGGTCGGGGTACCGCTCGAAGATCGCTCACCGATTGAGATGCAGCGTATTCCCACGTCGTTTCTCGACTTGCTGCCGGTCAAGCAGCATGACAGCCCGAAGTACCGCTACCTGCGACAGACTGCACGCAACCTCAACGCGGCACCGTGGGTCAGCGGCGACAAAGCCAAATCGACGTTCGGTGTTGAGAGCGTAGACGCGAAACTGGAAGTCGTTGCCCATATCAGCGACGGCCTATCGACCTACGACCTACTCGACAACGCCGAGCTAGCCGCGTTTGTTGAAGCCGAAATGCTGTTCGGACTGAGTCAAGCCCTTGAAGCGCAGGTGCTCAACGGCTCCGGGACAGAACCAAATCTTCAGGGCATCCTCAACACCAACGGAATTGTGGACGAAACCTATGCCGTCGACCCCATCACGACGACACGCAAGGCGATTACCAAGCTCGAATCATCGGGCTTCGCCCCGCACGTGTTCGTGTTGCGGCCTGAGGCATGGGAGGCGATCAGCCTTCAGCGCGCGAGTGGGTCAGGCACGTTCGATCTAGGCAACGTTGCCGTGGACCGCGCTGCGCAACGCCTGCATGGTGTGCCGGTGGTTGTGTCGACGGGGCTGCCCACGAAGACCGGTGTTTTGCTCGATCAGTCGTCGGTTCGTGTGGACACCGACACGCACGGTATCCGGGTTGCTTGGGGCACTAAGGGTGATGACTTCGGTCAGAACCTTGTCCGTGTGCGCACTGAGGGCCGGTTCGGCGTGTCAGTATTGCGTGCTGGTGGTGTGGTGAAGATCGGCACCGCAAGCGCATAGCAGAATAACGAGAGCGCCCCGCGCAACCGAATGTGGTTGCAGCGGGGCGCTTTTCGCGTATCAATTGCCCGCATGGCCCTGAAGAAGATGGGCTAGTTTGGCAAGGTTTTCCCGCGTTGCGTGGAACTCGACTTTGCCATCTTTGTCGGTGCCGACCTGCCTGGTTGCCAGTTCAATGTGCTTGAGATCTGGAAGGTCAGCGCTTTGACGTCGGTAGGTACCACCGATGGATATCCTGGCGTTCCCGGTTATGTACCACTCGTTCAGCTCGCTCAGTGTCTCGCCAATCAGCACCTCAGGGCCGTTCCCCGAAAAGTCGTCGCACGCCCACTGTGTTGCGGGATCGGACAACTCATCGAAATGTCGTTGGCAGACTGGGGGTTGCATGGGATAACTGAAGTGGCCACCGATTTTGTTGGGGTCCAAATCAATTGCTGTGACGGCTTGTTCAGGGCAGTGGCGCACGCGGCATGTCATTGGGAAAGAGTGCCACCATGGTGCGCATTGGCGTGCTGTTTTCAACCAGATCATCAGTACTAGCTCGTCCTCAAGGCCGGGCCGTGCGCGAGCATCACAACCGCCGGAGTGTCCAATGAGCCACGAATACGGGCCACACCCGGTCGGCAACCCGAATACGGATTTGGCGGGCGCTCTAGGTCGTTCCTAACTGGATTTCGGAGCGTATTCGTCTTTCAAGCAATTCCATAGCTTCGCCGAGTGCTCGGACACCAACTCAGCTGACGCTTGGTATCCGCTCGCGATCTTGCCAAGCGCAACTGCATCGTGGGCGTCTGCGGCATATCTCATACTCTCGGCGGCGAGTACTAGGAGAGTGCCAGCATGCGACGACGCCGGGCCGCCAGTGTCTAGCAGCATCAGTGATTGTGCGGCTGAGACGATACGACGTTCGATGGGATGTATTCGTTCATTGCGGAGCTTTAGATTTTCCTTAAGGACCGCGCTTCTATCAGACTGCTGACTGATGCAGCGTTCCACCCAACTCGCCAGGATCATTGAGCGCACGCTGTACTCGTACGTCTCGCTCAAAATCTGGACTCCAAGTTCCCGGATCTGCCTGTTGCGATCCTCGCTTATGTCGGAGACTCGACGGGCGTCAATTGCCTGTAAGGACTTCCGGTTGTACCAGACTGTGCCACCAAGACTCAAGAGGCCGACCAGCATGACGCCAAGACTTGACCAGCCTGGGGTCATGTGAAATTCAAAAGCTATCGACGTTGCCGTTGACCTGTTCACGCTGCAAACATACGAGGCTTCGACACCCTACGGGTGGCCAAGCATTGAACCCCATCGCCGGAATCGACCCACGGACCAAGCACTTACCGCGTAGAACCACGACTCATAGCCCACCGTCAACGACAGCAGGTTGATTCATGGCACGTCGGCAAACTCGATCACAGCATGTCGTCGTGGCTCACGGGCACCGCATGAGACTGGGCTAGGTACCGTCTACTGGTTTTGCGGTCGGGCAGAGCAGAACGACCGAGCGCGTTGTTGGGAATCGGTTACGCGCGCTTAGTGCCCGCCAGGGACTCGAACCCCGGAGTAAGCCAATCGGGCCTTGAGCAGGCCTTTCATGGTCAACCATGAAAGCGCGCTCGGGGCGGAAACTATGTCGGGACTACGGCGAACACTTCATCGAACGGCACACACGAGGCCGTCAGAATCGCGGCGACCAGGCTGCCCTTTGGCTGCTCGACCTGGCTGATGACCCGCCACAAATCGGACTGTCTGACACCGATCAACTGGGCCAGCGCTGCAGTGCTAGAGCAACTTGTTGCGAACTTGACTCGTTGTAATCCGGTTTTGGTGAGTACGAGACGGCTCATGCGGCGCACCAGCCGTTCGAGACGGCGATGTAGAGCGCGGTGAGGGGGACTAGGTATACGAATGCGGCAAAAGCGCATGCCGATATTGTGGAAGGCAAGGTCACAGCGATTGTCTCCGATGTTGTGATCTAGGCCTCGATCAGCGGTGCAACGCTGGCCGGGGCCGAACTTGTCTACGGAGACACGAAGGATGCACCAAGGATGCAAGATTCAGGCAAAGAAAAAGGTCAGAAGGCTAAAATGCCCTCTGACCTGTGGAGCGGGTGACGGGAATCGAACCCGCGTAGCTAGTTTGGAAGACTAGGGCTCTACCATTGAGCTACACCCGCGAGCATGCGGCGTCTGGGATCGCCAGGCTCCGCGTGCGGAACAGAACCTTACAACGTGCCGAACCGGATTGAGAAATCGCCCCTCCGATTGTGGAAACCGGCAGTCGGCACCGTACTATGTGCGGTTGGTTCTCGTTTCGACTCCGACGACGCGTTGTGTGTCGCGAGTGATTGATTAGCGAGGGGGGAACCGACCGGGATGTGGCGCAGCTTGGTAGCGCATCCGCTTTGGGAGCGGAGGGTCGCAGGTTCAAATCCTGTCATCCCGACAGTTCGTGTCGCCGGTCCAGGCGACGGCGATCGAGTAGCACGTGAGAAGTCGAAGCCAAGGAGTCCAGAGGCGTGAAAAGCACTGTCGAGCAGCTGAGCCCGACCCGAGTAAAGCTGAATGTGGAAGTTCCCTTCGAGGAACTTTCCGGAGACTTCGAGCGGGCCTACGCGTCCCTCGCTCAGCAGATTCGCATCCCAGGGTTCCGTCCGGGTAAAGCTCCGGCCAAATTGATCGAAGCGCGCGTCGGTCGCGACTCGGTGCTCGCGCAGGTCGTCAACGAGGCACTGCCGGTTAAGTACACCGAAGCTGTCACCGAAGCAGACATCAACGCCCTCGGGCAGCCCGATATCGACCTGGCCGAGCTCAAATACGGCGAGTCCATCACCTTCACCGCCGAGGTCGATGTCCGGCCCGAGATCGAATTGCCCGACTACTCGACGCTGGCTGTCACCGTCGACGCGATCGAGGTCGACGATGACGCGGTCGCCGAGCAGCTCGACGGCTTGCGCGCCCGCTTCGGCACCCTCAACGGCGTCGACCGTCCCGCTGAGAACGGTGACTTCGTGTCCATCGATCTCGATGCGACCGTCGATGGCGAGAAGGTCGAAGAGGCATCGACCGAGGGTCTGTCACATGAGGTCGGCAACGGCGAACTCATCGATGGCTTGGACGAAGCGATCATCGGCCTCTCCAACGGTGAGACCAAGGAATTCACGACCACGCTCGTCGCTGGCGATCACGCGGGGCAAGAAGCTCAGGTGACCGTCAAGGTCAACTCGATCAAGGTCCGTGACCTACCCGACGTCGACGATGAATTCGCCCAGATGGCAAGCGAATTCGACACCGTCGACGAGCTCAAGGCCGATCTGGCCAAGCGTGTCGAGCAGTCGAAGAAGACCGAGCAGGCCAATGCGATTCGCGATGCCGTTCTCGAGCAGCTGACCGAGAAGGCACCGTTCCCGTTGCCGGAGAAGGTCGTCGACGCCGAGGTCGAAGGACAGCTTGAACAGGTGCTGCACAGCATCGGACACGACGAAGACCTTTTCGCGCAGCTACTTGAGGCGCAGGGCACCAGTCGTGAGAAGTTCGAGACCGAGGCTCGGGAGTCGGCCGAGAAGTCCGTACGTACCCAGCTGCTGCTCGACGCCGTCGCTGAGAAGGGCGAGACCGAGGTCAGCCAGGACGAGCTGACGCAGCAGATCATCTTCCAGGCGCAGCGCTACAACATGGCGCCGCAGGAATTCATCGGCCAGTTGCAGCAGGCCGGACAGATCGGTGCCGTCTACGCCGACGCTCGCCGAGGCAAGGCACTCGCCGAGATCGTTCGCGATGTGACCGTCACCGACAGCAACGGCACCGCCGTCGATACGAAGGAATTCTTCGGTCCGTTCGAAGACGAGACAGCGGCCGACGACGAGTAGGTCTGGCCGGACAACCTCTACGCCGCCGTCCCACCGCGCCTCATCCTGGCGCGTGTCGGGGCGGCGGTGTGTTTGTTCGAGGCCGATGGCCGCCGTTCTGCTGTGAGCGAATAGCGGTGTCTTCGGGAGGGTTTCGTCCGAGGGATTGGTTAACCTCGGTGACAACGACGCAATACCTCGGCGCTACGCATCCGCGTCGCATATGCCGAGTAGATATCCATCAAGTAGTCGAAGGTAGGACTTTGTGAGCGATTCACAGCTGACCATGAGTTCGGGAGTTGCCGGACTGAACTTGACCGATTCGGTGTTCGAACGACTGCTGCGCGAACGCATCATCTTCCTCGGCACGCAGGTCGATGACGATATCGCCAACCGTCTGTGCGCGCAGATCTTGTTGCTCGCTGCCGAAGATCCGACCAAAGACATCAGCCTCTACATCAACTCGCCGGGCGGATCGGTGACCGCGGGTATGGCGATCTTCGACACCATGCAGCTCGCCGAATGTGACATCGCGACCTACGCGATGGGCATGGCTGCCTCGATGGGTCAGTTCCTGTTGACCGCGGGCACCAAGGGGAAGCGTCACGCTCTGCCGCATGCGCGGGTGATGATGCACCAGCCGTCGGCCGGCATCGGCGGTACCGCCGCCGACATCGCGATCCAGGCTGAGCAGTTCGCGCTGACCAAGAAGGAAATGAACCGGCTCAACGCCGAGCACACCGGCCAGCCGCTGGAGAAGATCGAGGCCGACGCCGACCGCGACAAGTGGTTCCGGGCCGACGAGGCCAAGGACTACGGCCTGGTTGATCACGTCGTGTCCCGACTCGGTTCCAACTGACCACGGCAGTGCCTAGAGAAGGAATAGACCACATGACACAGAGCACCGTCGACGCCGTCGCTGCGGGAATCGCCGATTCCACCCGATTCATGCAGAGCATCGAAGCCCGTTACATCCTGCCGCAGTTCATCGAGCACACTCCCAACGGTCAACGGCAATACGACCCGTACGCGAAGCTCTTCGAAGAGCGCATCGTGTTCGTGGGTACACCGATCGACCAGACGGTCGCCAACGACGTGATGGCGCAACTGTTGGTGTTGGAGTCGCAGGATCCCGACCGCGACATCACCATGTACATCAACTCACCCGGCGGCAGCGTGCCGGATATGCTCGCGATCTACGACACCATGCAGTACGTGCATTGCGACATCGTGACCGTATGCCTCGGCGAAGCGGCATCCGCGGCCGCGATCCTGCTGGCCGGTGGCACGCCGGGCAAACGTGCCGCGCTACCGAATGCCACGATTCTGATCCACCAGCCGCGTACCGGTGGCGCGTATCAGGGACAGGTCTCCGACTTGGAGATCCAGGCCGCGGAGATCGAGCGGATCCGTAACCGCCTCGATGAGATCCTGTCCAGTCACACCGGTCAGCCGGCCGACAAGATCCGCAAGGACACCGACCGCGACAACATCCTCACCGCCGAGCAGGCCAAGGAATACGGGATCATCGACGAGGTTTTCGAATATCGCAAGAAGTCCCTGAAGAAGTAGGTTCGTCGCAACGCATCCGGCGAACAAGTGCGAAGATGTGCGCGTCGGCCCGACACTCCGGGGCAAATAGCTTTACGATCGAAGATCGGCAGTAAGTAGGGGTACCGTCGAGGTACACCACGACACGATGGTGGCGGCGCATGATGTCGCAACCGAGTTCTTGGAAGCAGGTACAAAGGGCGATGGCACGAATCGGAGACGGTGGCGACCTCTTGAAGTGCTCTTTCTGTGGAAAGAGTCAAAAGCAGGTCAAAAAGTTGATCGCCGGACCCGGCGTGTACATCTGCGATGAGTGCATCGACCTGTGTAACGAGATCATCGAGGAAGAACTTGCCGAGAACGGCGAAGTTAAACTCGATGAACTCCCGAAGCCCGCTGAGATTCGCGAGTTTTTGAATAAGTACGTGATCGGGCAGGACACCGCCAAGCGGACTCTGGCCGTCGCGGTTTATAACCACTACAAGCGGATCCAGGCGGGCGACAAGAAGGATGCTCGGACTGGCGAGGTAGTCGAGCTCATGAAGTCGAATATCTTGATGCTCGGTCCCACCGGATGCGGAAAGACCTACCTCGCGCAGACTCTGGCCAAGATGCTCAACGTTCCGTTCGCGATCGCGGACGCCACGGCACTCACCGAGGCCGGCTACGTCGGTGAGGATGTCGAGAACATCCTGCTCAAGTTGATCCAGGCCGCCGACTACGACGTGAAGCGCGCCGAGACCGGCATTATCTACATCGACGAGGTCGACAAGATCGCCCGCAAGAGCGAGAATCCATCGATCACCCGTGACGTCTCCGGTGAGGGCGTGCAGCAGGCGCTGCTGAAGATCTTGGAGGGCACGCAGGCGTCCGTACCACCGCAGGGTGGACGCAAGCATCCGCACCAGGAGTTCATCCAGATCGATACCACCAACGTGCTGTTCATCGTCGCTGGCGCGTTCGCCGGGTTGGAGAAGATCGTCTCCGACCGAATTGGTAAGCGCGGCATCGGCTTTGGCAATGAAGTCTCTACCAAGGACGAGGTCGATACCAGTGATCACTTCGCGGAAGTGATGCCGGAAGACCTGATCAAGTTCGGTCTGATACCGGAGTTCATCGGCCGTCTGCCGATGGTGGCGTCGGTGACCAACCTCGACAAGGAATCGCTCGTCAATATCCTGTCGGAGCCTAAGAACGCGCTCGTGAAGCAGTACACGAAGCTGTTCGACATGGACAACGTCGAGCTGGAATTCACCGACGAGGCCCTGGAAGCCGTCGCTGACCAGGCGATCCACCGTGGTACCGGTGCGCGAGGTCTGCGCGCCATCATGGAAGAAGTGCTACTTCCGGTGATGTACGACATCCCCAGCCGCGACGACGTCGAAAAAGTTGTCGTCACGGGTGAAACGGTGCGCGACAATGTTCTGCCGACCATCGTGCCGCGCAAGAATCGACGTAACGAACGCCGCGACAAGAGTGCGTAGACCTAGCTAGATCGCAAACCCCATACACGCGGACATCCCCAGCGCCAAAAGGTGCTGGGGATGTCCGCTTCTGTGGGGTTTGCGATGGCCGCGGCTCAGCGCAGAATCACGAGTTGCTGAGTAGTTCTGGTCATCGCGACGTACCGGTCGACCGCGGCGGTTACATATGCCCCGCTCGCTTCGCTCCCGGCGGCGGTGACATTCGCCCCGCTCGCTTCGCTCCCGGCGGCGGTGACATTCGCGGGAACATCCGCCTCCACCAATACGACCAAGTCGAATTCCAGTCCCTTCGCGGTCTGCGGGGTCAGCGAAGATACCCGATCGGACGCCTCGAATTCGGAATCGCCTATGACACATGCGATCCCGTCGTCATTGGTGTCGAGCCAGCTGGTCAGCACCGCATCGAGGTCGGCCCGACTGCCGTATGTCACCGGGATACCGTTGCTGCGGATCGACGTCGGGACGTTGGCATCGGGAATCGCCGACCGGATCACCGGTTCAGCGGCATCCATCGCCTCCTGCGGGGTGCGGTAGTTAACTCGCAGGTGTGCGACGTCGACGCCGCGTAGACCGTTGCGGCTCAATCGCTCCGTCCAGGACTCGGTGAAGCCCGCCCGTGCCTGCGCGCGGTCCCCGACAACGGTGAAGCTGCCCGATGGACAGCGCGCTCGAAGCATCTGCCACTCGGCATCGGTGAGTTCCTGCGCCTCGTCCACGACCACGTGTGCGAACGTTTCCGAGAAACGATCGATCGCGTGCTGCGGCAGCGAGTCCTCGTCCACCAGGGCCTCGCTCAAACCGCCGCGGACAAATTGGGTCAGTAGACTCTCCCGGTCACCTTCGGCCGCAACCATTTCCGCGACCACATCCGCCTTGCGTCGCATCTCGGCGGCAGCCGCGGCTGCTCGCCGCCGACCGTGTGCGACGGCGTCGCGATCGCCGAGCCGACGTCGCGCCGCGTCGAGTAGCGGCAAATCGCTGGAGGACCAGGTCTTCACTTCGTTCTGCCGCAGCATTTCTCGGTCGTGGACGCTTAGCCACGGGGCGCACATCCTGAGGTAGGCGGGCACCGTCCATAGGTCACCGACGATGTCGGTAGCGTTGAGCATCGGCCAACCGCGGTTGAGTGCTGCGACGAGTTCGACACTCGAGCGGAGCGCCGCCACCAACTCTTGGCCAGGGATGCCGGGATATCTGTCGGTGGCGATGTCGATTAACTCTTGCCAAATGTCTTCCCGCGCTTCGTTATGCGGAGTCCCAGTTTGCGGAGCGTCGAAGGCTTGTACCCAATCGGCCGTAGTGACCACGACATCGCCCCAATCGCTTTCAACAGTGACCGGCGCACTCGGTGGGTCCTCGTAGAAGCCGACCGCCTTTTCGATGGCGTCCATCCACGAAGCGGATGACTTCAATTGTGCCACTGTAGGATCCGGCTCCTCGACGGCGTCGGCGCCCTCTGGTACCAAGTCGCGCAGTGTGCACAGCGCGGCCCCCTCGGCGCCGAGGTCGGGCAGTACATCTGCTACGTACGCCAGGTACGGGTTATGCGGTCCGACGACCAGAACCCCGCCTCGCCGCGCGGAAACCCGTGGGTCTGAGTACAGCAGGTACGCCGCGCGGTGCAACGCGACGACGGTCTTGCCGGTCCCGGGGCCGCCGTCGACGACGAGACAGCCGGGCGAGCCAGCACGGATGATCGCGTCCTGGTCGGTCGCGATGGTGGCCAGGACATCACGCATTCGAGGTGAGCGACCCGAGTTGAGAGTCGCGATGAAGGCGGAATTGTCGTCGGGTGCGAGGGACTCGTCCGTGGTGTCGGAGAATGCCTCGTCCCAGTAGTCGACGACCCGGAAATCGTCGCCGGAGCGCTTCCATCGGTACCGACGTCGACTCGACAACCCTCGCGGGTCGGCATGGGTGGCGGCGAAGAATGGTGCGGCCGCGGGAGCGCGCCAATCAAGGAGGAGTTGATCACCAGTGCTTGAGGTGAGTCCGGTACGTCCGAGATACGTGACGGTGCCGTCAACGCCGACCATCCGGCCTAGACACAGATCCAGGCCGAATCGTCGAAGAGTGCGGAGCCGTGCCGACAACTGCCTGATCTCGCTGTCGCGCTCGACAGCCTCCTTGCCAGTGCGAGTAGGAGTGCGGCGTTGGGCATCTAGTCGGTCGGAGACTGTTTCGGTGGTCGTTCGCAGGGACGCGGCGATCGCGGCGAAATGACGATCGTCGTCGGCGATGAGGACGGAACCGCCCTTATGCGCTAGCCGAAGCGGCAGATCGAAGGTGCTGGTTATCGGTCCAAGTGCAGGTTGGGGCATTGATTCTCCGTCTGCGGCGAGTCCGGGTAAGTCGCCACGACCAGCGATTCTGCAGCATTACCCGGGCCTTGCGGCAAGCCCCCGGGTGCGATATATGTTGAAAGTGGCAAGGGGTGGAGCCTGCTGTCGATACGACTGGCCGAGGGGCTGTTCGACCGGCATTCGCCTTTCCCTAGAATTGACCGGTGACCAACGAAGCGCTCCCCAAGTCCTGGATCCCTGCTGAGCACGAAGATGGGCTGTACCAGAGCTGGGTAGATGCGGGGTATTTCACCGCTGACGCCTCAAGTGACAAGCCGCCCTTTTCCATTGTCATTCCACCACCGAATGTCAACGGGTCGCTCCACATGGGGCACGCCTACGAACACGTGTTGATGGATGCGCTCACTCGTCGGCGCCGCATGCAGGGTTATGAGGTGCTGTGGCTGCCGGGGATGGATCATGCGGCGATCGCGATGCAGACGATGGTCGAGCGCAAACTAGCCGACGAGGGTGTTACTCGCGACGATCTGGGCCGAGAAGCCTTCATCGAGCGTGTGTGGCAGGAGAAGGCCGCGATTAGCGGCACCATCGGATCGCAGATGCGCAAACTCGGCGACGGCGTCGACTGGAGTCGTGAGCGTTTCACCATGGACGAGGGATTGTCCACGGCCGTCCACACGGTCTTCAAGCAGATGTTCGACGACGGACTGATCTACCAGGCCGAGCGGTTAGTCAACTGGTCCCCGGTCCTGCGCACCGCGATCAGCGATATCGAGGTCAACTACGCCGACGTCGAGGGCGAACTGGTCAGCTTCCGGTACGGGGCGATGAGTGATGACGAGCCCCATATCGTCGTCGCCACCACTCGAATGGAAACGATGTTGGGCGACACCGCGATTGCCGTCCATCCCGACGATGAGCGATACCGTGATCTGGTGGGCGTCGAGTTCGAACACCCATTCCTTGATCGCAAGGTGCCGGTTGTCGTCGACGACTATGTCGACCCCGAATTCGGTTCGGGCGCAGTGAAAATCACGCCGGCCCACGACCCCAACGACTTCGCGATCGGTCAGCGACACGGTCTGGCGATGCCGACCATCATGGACGAGACCGGTGTAATCACCGACACCGGAACGCAATTCGACGGGATGGACCGCTTCGAAGCTCGCGTCAAGGTCCGCGAGGCTTTGGCGGAACAGGGACGGATCGTCAAGGAAGTCCGGCCGTACCTACATAGCGTCGGCCACTCAGAGCGGACCGGCGAACCGATCGAACCGCGGTTATCGATGCAGTGGTGGGTCAATGTCGAGCCGCTGGCCAAGAGCGCGGGGGACGCGGTTCGTAACGGCGACACCGTGATTCATCCGACATCGATGGAATCGCGCTGGTTCGGTTGGGTCGACGATATGCATGACTGGTGTATCTCGCGCCAGCTCTGGTGGGGGCATCGGATCCCGATCTGGTACGGGCCGGACGGTGAAGTGGTTTGCCCGGCACCCGGAGAGGCGCCGCCCGAGGGATACACGCAGGAGACCGACGTCCTCGACACCTGGTTTTCGTCGGGTCTATGGCCGTTCTCGACACTCGGCTGGCCAACCGATACCGCGGACCTGCAGAAGTTCTATCCGACATCGGTCTTGGTGACCGGTTACGACATTCTCTTCTTCTGGGTCGCCCGGATGATGATGTTTGGCACCTACGTTGGTGCCAAAGATGTTGCCGGACTTGCTGATCGAGAAGCCAAGGTGCCGTTTGGCAGCCTATTCCTACACGGGCTGGTGCGCGACGAACACGGCCGCAAAATGAGTAAGTCGAAGGGCAACGGTATCGATCCGCTCGATTGGGTTGAGCGTTTCGGCGCCGACGCATTGCGCTTTACTCTGGCGCGCGGCGCCAACCCTGGCAGCGATATCTCCGTTGGTGAGGACCACGCATCGTCGTCCCGAAACTTCGCGACGAAACTGTTCAACGCTACCAAGTTCGCGTTGATGAACGGGGCGAAAGTCGGGGATCTTCCGCCCCGAGATCAGTTGACCGTTGCCGATCGCTGGATTCTCGATCGGCTCGATGAGGTTCTGGCAGAAGCGGATTCGGGCTTTGAGTCTTATGAATTCTCGAAGGCTTGCGAGGCGCTTTACCACTTCGCATGGGACGAGGTCTGCGACTGGTATCTCGAACTTGCCAAGGTGCAGATCAATTCGGGTGATCAGGCTCGCGCCGATGCGACGGCGCTCGTCCTCGGCAATGTTCTCGATCCGCTCTTGCGTGCCTTGTCGCCGGTCATCCCGTTCGTTACCGAAACGCTGTGGAAGGCATTGACCGGCGGCGAATCGGTGGTTGTGGCGCCGTGGCCGCAGGCAGCTGGAGCAACTGTCGATGCTGTCGCACGCACCCATATCGAGGATCTGCAGAAGCTGATCACCGAGGTCCGCCGGTTCCGTAGCGATCAGGGATTGGCGCCGAATCAGCGCGTTTCCGCCGAGCTAGAGGGCACCGACGCGGCGGGGCTGGGGCAATCACGCGCCTACATCGATTCGTTGGCGAAGTTGGACACGGCGGGCGATGGCTTCACCGCGACGGCGACGATCGAGGTGCGACTGTCGTCGACTACCGTCGTGGTGCGCATCGACACATCCGGCAGCGTTGACGTTGAGGCTGAAAAACGTCGTGCGGCAAAGGATCTCGCTGTCGCCGAAAAAGAACTCGCGCAGACGTCGGGGAAACTGGGCAACGAGCAATTCCTCTCGAAGGCGCCCGATCATGTTGTCGACAAGATTAGGGCGCGGCAGAAACTCGCACAGGAGGAGATCGAACGGTTGACTGCCAAGCTGGATTCGCTGGGATGACGGCGTCTGCGTCGCCTACGCCAGAGGATCTCGAAGATCTTGCCGTCGTCGAGGCCGAATTAGATACGCGTTGGCCGGAGACCAAGATCGAGCCCTCGTTAACGCGGATTAACGCGCTTCTCGATCTGCTCGGGTCGCCGCAGCGCAACTATCCATCGATCCACATCGCCGGTACTAACGGCAAAACGTCGGTGACTCGGATGATCGATGCTCTGTTGACCGCTCTGCATCGTCGGACCGGGCGGATCACCAGCCCGCATCTGCAATTGGCGACCGAGCGTATTTCGGTTGACGGACAACCGATCTCGCCACGTGGTTACGTCGATACCTATCGTGAACTCGAACCGTTCATCACCATGGTCGACGACTCGTCTATCGCCGCGGGTGGTCCGCGGATGAGTAAGTTCGAGGTTCTCACCGCGATGGCCTATGCCGCCTTCGCGGAGGCGCCGGTCGATGTCGCTGTCGTCGAGACGGGAATGGGCGGCCGCTGGGACGCGACGAATGTCATCGATGCGGCAGTTGCCGTCATCACGCCCATCGCGATGGACCACGCGGATTACCTCGGCGACACGCTTACCGCGATCGCGGGGGAGAAGGCAGGCATCATCAAGAAGGGTGATTCGGAGGCACTGGTCCCCGTCGATCCGGTCACAATCATTGCCCAGCAGTCATCACCGGAAGCGTTGGACGTATTGCTCCGTGCCACGGTTGATGCGGAAACCATTGTGGCGCGCCAGAATTCGGAGTTCGCAGTGCTGGAGTCGAAGACCGCGGTCGGAGGTCAGCTGCTGCGATTGCAGGGCTTGGGTGGCGAATACCCCGAGGTCTTTCTGCCGCTGCATGGCGCGCATCAGGCGTCCAACGCGGTGGTCGCACTGGCTGCGGTCGAAGCATTCTTCGGAGCTGGCGCGGACCGCCAATTGGATGCTGAGGCGGTGCGGGCCGGTTTCGCGGCGGTGACCGCTCCGGGTCGGCTGGAGCGAGTTCGCAGCGCGCCGACGGTATACCTGGACGCCGCGCATAACCCACATGGATCCCAGGCATTAGCTCAGGCGCTCACCGATGAATTCGATTTCCGACGGATCGTCGGGGTGGTGGGAGTTTTGGGCGACAAAGATGTCGAGGGTGTGCTTGCGGCGCTGGAGCCGGTGTTTGACGGCGTGGTGCTTACCAACAATGGGTCGCCGCGGGCATTGGATACCGACACCCTCGCCGACATCGCGAATCGGGTGTTCGGCGAAGAGCGGGTGCGGGTCGAACCGTTTCTGCCCGACGCCGTCGAGGTGGCCATCGCGTGGGCCGAAGAGGCAGACGACGGATCGCCCGTTGCGGGCGCCGGAGTGGTGATCACCGGTTCGGTTATGACTGCGGGGGCCGCGCGGACATTGTTTGGGAAGGATCCCGCATGAGTTCATCGTCGCCGGGTAAACAGAGATTCACCGAGCCGACCAATGATCCGTGGAAGGGTTTACGCGGCGTGATGGCCGGCACGTTGATCCTCGAGGTGATCATCGTGCTGCTCGCGCTTCCGATCGTCGCGAAGGTAGGCCCCGGCCTCGGACCGTGGTCGTTGACTTTTCTGCTTGGGCTAAGTCTGGTGATGATTCTGGGCTCAGGGCTGCAGGGCAGGCCGTGGGCACTGCGATTCGATCTGGCACTGCAGGTGGTGACGATTGCGGGCGGACTGTTCCATTGGTCAATCGCCGTGGTGGGCGTGGTGTTCGGCTGTGTGTGGGTCTACATCGCGTACATCAAGAGAGACGTCGAGCGGCGGATGGAGCGCGGCGAACTATTCGGGCAAGAGCCTATCGACGAGTAGTTTCGGTCAGCGTCAACTCCGGCCACCAACGTGCTCCAGGATGAGATCGAGTTTGGAATCGAGTTTCTCAAGCTTCGTATCGATGTGCTTGAACCGGGCCTCGACTTGCTCGAACCGCTGATCGATTTGGTCGAAGCGGGCGTCGATTTGTGCGAACCGGCGATCGATCTCCTCAAATTTCGCTGTGTGCAGCGCGAGTATCGCACTGTGCTCGTTGAGTATCTTCGTATGCTCGTCAAGTATCTTCGTGTGCTGGTCCAGGATTTTCGTATGCTGGTCCAGCTTCTCAGTGTGCTGGTCCAGCGTCGTGGTGTGCTGGCTCAATTGTCCGTAGATCTCGTTGATATCGCTGTAGATCTGGGTGAATCGACTATCTGATTCGGACGTGATCATGCGGCGAATATTACGCCCGAGGCCGCGTTCAGACGACGTCAATTCGGGTGTGGGTCCAGGTCTGGGGATAACCGTCAGGAGTGTGGACGAAGCTTCGGCGATATGCCGGCGTCGAGGGCCGGATGTGCCACCGCTACCATGCTCATCGTGACCGAACGCACCCTCGTACTAGCCAAGCCCGACGCCGTCGCCCGTGGCCTCGTCGGGGAGATCATCCGCCGCATCGAAGCGAAAGACCTCAAGATCGTCGCGCTCGATCTGCGTACCGCGACCGCGGAAGTGGCTGCCGGCCACTACGCCGAGCATGACGGTAAGCCGTTCTATGGATCGTTGATCGAGTTCATCACCTCCGGCCCACTCGTTGCCGCCGTGGTCGAAGGACCACGCGCCATCGCGGCATGGCGTCAGATCGCCGGTGGCACCGACCCGGTAGAAAAGGCCACACCGGGAACAGTTCGCGGTGACTTCGCGTTGGAAACGCAGAACAACCTGGTTCACGGCTCAGACTCGCCGGAGTCGGCGGCGCGTGAGATTGCGCTCTGGTTTCCGAACCTGGGCGCCTGACCAGCGCGCATAACCGAGTTCAGGGAATTGTCAGAGGCGATTTCGCCGACCTGAATTCTTGAAACCTCTGTGGTGTGGGATACTTGCTTGGCCGTTGTCGACATCTAGCTCGCACGCAACGTGGGTGAGTCGGTACCTAAGTTGGCTTCGGCAACCGGTGGCAGCCCCACCGCCGCGGGTTCTATCTAGACTCAGCGCGCGGGCGGCCCGAGACTGAACGTATTTTCGCGACGTCCGGACGCATCGTCACCAGCAAGGCGTCAGCCGTGTGAGAGGCCAGTAACCTCTGGCGAACACGACGACAAGACGCGAAGACCACTTAACCGGTCAATAACTGACCGGACAACCACACATAGGCAGCCCTCGCGTGGCCGCGTCAGAACTGCTCTACCAGCAGCGACGCGCCCGGGGGCGCGAGGAGACAACGTGACCGATAATGGGTCGCCGGCTGACGCGAACGCTGCGTCAGACTCGGCAGAGGATTTTCCAGCTAAGTTGCGCGTTCACGCGCTCGCTCGAGCGTTGGGACTGACCAGCCGCACCGTCCTCGAGCATCTTGCCGAACTCGGGCACGCGGCGCGCAGTCCCCAGTCGAGCATCGATCGCGACGCCGCGAACGCGGTTCGTTCCCGCGTCGGCGACCCTGAGCCGGCATCCGACGAGACCAGCGAGGTCGCCGAGGCATCGTCGCAAAGCGTCGAGCCCGCAGATGCACAAGCGAGTGCGCCGACCATCGAAGTGGACGCCGACGTGGTCGAGTCGGAGGAAACGCCCTCACTCTTCTCCGCGGCCGAGGCGCAGCGCCACGCGCCGCTACTGGCAGCGGCTGAGACTCCCGAGCCGGCGCCGTTTTCGGTAGCACCGCTCTTCCTCCCGCCAGAGCCGGGGCAGTACGCACCGGCGAAACCTTCGAAGGTCTCCACCGACGAAACCGCAACCGACGCTGACGCCGCGAATGTCGCCTCCGACGCTGCCCAATCCGACGTTGAGTCGCCGGAATCCGCGGGCACGGACGAGACTTCTGAAGCTGGTGAGGACGCCAACGGCTCCGACGACGACTCCGCTGACGGCAACCGTAATCGCCGACGTCGACGTGGTCGGCGTGGGCGCGGCCGGGGCCGCGGCGAGCAGGCCGCGGATGGCGAAAATGATTCTGAGACAAGTGATTCCGATGCCAAGTCGACTGACGCAGCATCGACTCCAGCTGATGAGGCCGCGGGCGCATCGGACGAAAACGCCGAGTCAGAGTCGGGCGATGCCGAGGACGACGCCAACGAGCCGACGTCGAAGCGTCGGCGTCGCCGCCGTCGCCGCAAAGGTGGCACCGACGATTCCGATGAGGCCTCACCCGACGATCCGCCGAATACCGTTGTCCACGAACGCGAACCGCGGAGCAAGCGGGCACGCGACGAGGTTCAGGGCATTTCCGGTTCGACGCGCCTGGAAGCCAAGCGGCAGCGCCGCCGGGACGGTCGTGACGCCGGTCGCCGTCGACCGCCGATTCTGAGTGAATCGGAGTTCCTGGCCCGCCGCGAGGCCGTCGACCGCGTCATGGTCGTCCGCGAGCGTGGGCCACTGGGCGCCGACCACCAGGGTGCGAGTGAGGACTACACCCAGGTCGCGGTTCTCGAAGACGGCGTTCTGGTCGAACACTTCGTCACTACCGAGACATCGTCGTCGATGGTCGGCAATATCTACCTGGGCCGCGTACAGAACGTGCTTCCCGGTATGGAAGCGGCGTTCGTTGACATCGGTCGCGGTCGTAACGGCGTGCTCTACGCCGGTGAGGTGAACTGGGATGCCGCCGGACTCGACGGCGGCTCGCGCAAGATCGAGCAGGCGCTCAAGCCGGGCGACAGCGTATTAGTGCAGGTCAGCAAGGATCCAGTTGGTCATAAGGGTGCCCGACTGACCACCCAGATTTCGCTCGCGGGACGCTACTTGGTCTACGTACCGGGTGGATCGTCGACCGGTATCAGCCGCAAACTCCCGGATACCGAACGTAAGCGGCTGCGATCGATTCTGGGCAAACTCGTACCCGACGATGCTGGCGTAATCATCCGCACCGCGTCCGAAGGTGTCAGCGCCGAAGAACTCGGTGCCGATATCGAGCGCCTCGAAGCGCAGTGGAACTCGATCTCGGAGGCAGTCGAGAGCAAGAAGGGTAACGGCACCAAGGCCCTCTACGAAGAGCCTGACCTGCTGGTTCGCGTGGTTCGCGATCTATTCAACGAAGACTTCCGCAAGTTGGTCGTAGAAGGTCCCAAGGCATGGAACCTGGTCGAGCGCTACATCTCCGATGTCGCCCCCGACCTGATGGAGCGTGTCGAGAAGTTCGAAAAGACCGGTCCAGATGCTCCCGATTCTTTTGTCGTGCACCGCATCGACGAACAGTTGGCTAAGGCGCTCGACCGCAAGGTATGGCTGCCGTCGGGTGGCACCCTGATCATCGAGCACACCGAGGCGATGACCGTCGTCGACGTCAACACCGGAAAATTCACCGGTTCGGGCGGCAACCTCGAAGAAACCGTGACGCGCAACAACCTGGAGGCCGCTGAGGAAATCGTGCGGCAGATGCGTTTGCGCGATATCGGCGGCATGATCATCGTCGACTTCATCGACATGGTTCTCGAGTCCAACCGTGACCTGGTACTTCGTCGTCTGACCGAGGCGTTGGCGCGTGACCGAACTCGACACCAGGTCTCCGAGGTGACCTCGCTCGGCCTGGTGCAGATGACACGTAAGCGGTTGGGAACTGGACTGCTCGAAGCGTTCTCGACGACGTGCACCGCGTGCGGAGGCCGCGGCGTCATCGTGCACGCGAATCCCGTTGAAGTCCGCCCGACCGATGACACCGGCTCGCGGAGCGATGGGGGCTCGTCAAAGCGCTCGCGCCGCAAGGGGCGTAAAGGCGAAACCGCCGCGCCAGAGACGAGCAGCCCCAGTCCAGCGCCTGCCGCGCACCATCCGGCCGGTGAGCATCCGATGTTCCGGGCGATGGCCGCGCACGCGCATGATCACGACGATCAGGCTGAGCTCATCGACTCTGCCGACGACGACATCGAAGTGATCAGCGACGACGCCGGCAGTGCAAGCGCCGATCCGGGTGCGGTCGAGGTAGCTGCTCCGGCCACCGAACCCGCCAAATCCGCAGACGTCGCACCTGTCGACTCCGTGATCGAGGACACCGTTCCCACCGGGCCGGTGCGGCCTAAGCGACGTCGGGCAGCGCGACGTCCCGCGGCGTCAACCGGGGCGTCGGAGACTATCGTGATCAGCGACGACGAGCCTGCCGTGGCCGTGCAGACACCAGCGGTGACCACGTCTGGGCCCCTGCAAGAAGCTCCGACGACGGTGACGGTTCCGCAGCGTCGGCCACGCCGGCGAAGCGCAGGTCGGGCGGCTGGCCCACCCACGGGTGACTGACCTCACGCGGCCCGAGGTGCGTCAGTTTGACCCAAAAGGTCACACTCCCGTAATCTTGATAAGTCGCCTCCCGCGATCGGTCCATGCTGTGCCATGAGCCTGAGGTGGGCCGTAGAGGTTTGAGGCAATGACGATGATTCACTGATCTGGTCGTCCTTCGTGGATGCGAGTTGAGTGCGGCCTTGTTCGGTCGGCATCGTCGCAATACCAGTAGATGTAGTACCTAAGAAGTAGCAACGACGTTAAGAGGAACGCTCCGATGGCAACGTACGCGATCGTCAAGACCGGCGGTAAGCAGTACAAGGTCGCTGCAGGCGACACTGTAAAGGTCGAGAAGATCGACAGCGAACCGGGCGCGACGGTGGATCTGCCGGTTGCGCTTGTTGTCGACGGTTCTGACCTGACGACCGACGCCGATGCGTTGGCCAAGCGCTCGGTCACCACCGAGGTGGTCGAGCACGTCAAAGGCCCCAAGATCCGCATCCACAAGTTCAAGAACAAGACCGGCTACCACAAGCGCCAGGGCCACCGTCAAAAGCTGACGGTCCTGAAGGTCACCGGAATCAAGTAAGGGAGACCAGAGACATGGCACATAAGAAGGGTGCATCCAGCTCGCGCAACGGTCGCGACTCGAATGCTCAGCGACTCGGTGTGAAGCGTTTCGGTGGCCAGCAGGTCAACGCGGGTGAGATCCTCGTCCGCCAGCGCGGCACACATTTCCACCCCGGCGTCAACGTCGGCCGTGGCGGCGACGACACCTTGTTCGCGCTCGCGGCTGGTGCCGTTGAGTTCGGCAGCAAGCGTGGTCGCAAGACCGTGAACATCGTCCCGGAGACCGCGTCGGTATAAGCGGATCCGCTGCACGAAGTTCTGCAATAAGCTCTGCGAACAGGGCGGGTAGGATCCAAGCGATCCTGACCCGCCCTGTTTGCTTTTCATCAGCCAATCGAAAGAGGTAGCCCAGATGTCGCGGTTCGTCGACCGGGTAACCATTCACGTGTCCGCGGGTAACGGTGGACACGGTTGTTCCTCGGTCCACCGCGAGAAGTTCAAGCCGCTGGGTGGACCCGACGGCGGCAATGGCGGCAACGGTGGCAACGTTCAACTTGTCGTCGACCCGCAGGTGCATACACTGCTCGATTTCCATTTCCGCCCACACGCACGAGCCGGAAACGGGACGCCCGGCCAAGGCGATAACCGGGACGGCGCGATGGGGGAGGACCTGATACTGAAGGTGCCCGACGGCACCGTCGTTCTCGACGCCGACGGCACGATTCTTGCTGACTTGGTCGGTGCCGGAACAACTTTCGACGCTGCCGAAGGTGGCCGCGGTGGACTCGGGAACGCCAAATTGGCGTCGAAAGCCCGCAAGGCACCAGGTTTCGCGTTGCTCGGCGAAGAGGGGCAAGAGCGTGACCTGGTCTTAGAACTCAAGTCGGTTGCCGACGTCGGTCTGGTCGGATTCCCATCGGCGGGCAAATCCTCACTGGTATCGGTACTTTCGGCCGCCAAACCCAAAATCGCCGACTACCCATTCACCACTCTGGCGCCCAATCTGGGCGTCGTACAGTCCGCGGGAGACGTGTTCACCATCGCTGACGTTCCCGGGCTGATACCGGGAGCGTCGACCGGCCGCGGTCTGGGACTCGACTTCTTGCGGCATTTGGAGCGATGCGCGGTGTTGGCTCACGTAGTCGACTGCGCGACACTGGAATCCGATCGCGATCCGATCTCCGACATTGCCGCGCTGGAGGCAGAACTCGCGGCTTATCAGCCTGCTCTCGACGCCGACCATGGACTCGGCGATCTGGCCGATCGGCCACGCATCATCATCCTCAACAAGATAGACGTCCCCGAAGGCGCCGAACTCGCCGATATAGTCGAGCCGGAACTCGCCAAATACGGCTGGCCCATCTTTCGGATCTCGGCGGTTTCTCGGGAAGGGCTGCGCGAGTTAACCTTTGCGCTCGCGAAGATGGTCGGAGAATACCGGCGGGCGCATCCCAAGGCAGTGGCCCGACGCGCCGTTATTCGCCCGAAGGCCGTCGACGAAACCGGTTTCACCGTCACCCCCGATCCTAACGAGCCCGGCGGCTTCATCGTGCGCGGCACACGTCCGGAACGCTGGATAGCCCAGACCGCGTTCGACAACGACGAAGCTGTCGGCTATCTGGCCGATCGACTCAACCGACTCGGCGTTGAGGACGCCCTGGTGAAGCAGGGCGCTCAACCGGGAGCACCTGTCACTATCGGTGCGGTGACGTTCGATTGGGAACCGATGACTCCGATGGGCGACGATGTCCCGGTGACGGGTCGTGGCACCGACATTCGACTCGATCGCAGTGATCGGATGGGCGCCGAGGAACGCAAGGAGCAACGTCGGCTGCGACGTGCCGAGCGACATGGCGAACTGGAGTGACCACCTCGCCGGTACGCACGTTCATTTCGTCGGCACGCAGCATCGTCGTCAAAATCGGGTCGTCGGCGTTGACCGATCTGCGCGACGGACTGGACACCACGCGACTCGATCGGCTTGCTGACGCTCTGGAGACTCGGATGCGGGCGGGGACAGACGTAATCGTGGTGTCCTCGGGTGCGATCGGTGCGGGTATCGCTCCACTCGGATTGAAGAGGCGACCCACCGATCTGGCCACCAAGCAAGCCGCCGCGAGTGTCGGGCAGTTGGCCCTGGCCAATGCCTGGGGAACATCGTTCGCCCGCTATGGCCGAACCGTCGGGCAGGTACTGCTAACCGCCGACGATATCTCCAATCGTGCCCATCACGCGAATGCTCAACGGACGCTCGATCGTCTGCGAAGCCTGCACGCCGTGGCTGTGGTCAACGAGAACGACACCGTGGCAACCAACGAGATTCGCTTCGGCGACAATGACCGCCTCGCGGCGCTGGTGGCGCATCTGGCCGGCGCGGATGCGCTGGTACTGCTGTCCGACGTCGACGGCCTGTACGACGGCGATCCGCGACGCGTGATCGACGGACAGCCGCCGGCTCGGCTGGTCAAGGAAGTGTCCGGTCCCGAGGATTTGGACGGCGTCATCGCCGGAGCCGGTGGTGCGTTGGGAACCGGCGGTATGGCATCCAAACTCGCTGCAGCACGACTCGCGGCTGACTCGGGGGTACCGGTTCTGTTGGCGGCTGCCGCCGAAGCCGATCGAGCCCTTGCCGACGCGTCGGTCGGCACAGCGTTTGCCGGGCGTCCCGAGCGATTGTCGGCGCGCAAGTTCTGGGTGCGTCACGCGGCGGAAACGTCGGGCCGACTGATGCTCGATGACGGTGCGGTACAGGCAGTTTCGCGTCGTCGGTCGTTGTTGGCAGCGGGTCTGGTCGCGACGTCGGGCCGTTTTTACGATGGCGACGTGGTCGAACTGGTCGATAGACATGGAGTAATCCGGGCCAGGGGGGTGGTGTCCTACGGCGCAGATGACGTAGCGACGATGCTCGGACGCTCGACGTCGGAACTGTCGGCCGATCTGCGACGCCCAGTTGTACACGCCGACGACCTGGTCCTGGTGCACTGATTTGTCGTCTTAGTGGCTGGGTTGGGAGCGTCATCTTGCGACGTCTCGATACACCGCGCCTCGCAAGCTCGTCGCGGCACTCGACGACCGGTCGGGGTGACGTCGGATATGGATGTAGCGCAGCTCAGTTGGATCGGCGAGCTGGCGTGGCGGGTAACGTTGTGGCGCAACCTAATTGGGCCGTCAAGCTGAATATCGGGCAACGTTGCAGCGCAACCCAATTGGATTATCGAGTGCCGATGTGGTCGGTACGTTGTGGCGCACCCTAATTAGATCGTCGAGTGCCGATGTGAGCTTGCGAGCATCGGTGTATCGAGACGCGGTGAGCCGACGTCGTCAACTCAACTTGCGACATAGCCGCGGTAGCACTTCTTCGCAGAAGTGATCCGCCTTCAGCGTCGCGAATTCGTCACCTCGCGTCGCTCCGCGATTCACGATGATCACCGACTTGCCCTCTCGGTGCGCCTGCCGGACGAATCGAAGTCCCGATTGCACCGTCAGCGACGATCCCGCGACGAGAATGGAGTCAGCGGAATCTAGGAGTGAAAACGCTTGTTGGACTGTGGTTTTGGGAGCATTCTCGCCAAAATACGTGATGTCCGGTTTGAGGATGCCGCCACACCCTGGGCAGTCGATCATTACGAACCCGGCGGTGTCAGAGACTACGGCGTCGGCATCCGGAGCTACTTCGATGGCGCCCTGTCCCGCGATGCCGGTGGCGAAATCGGCGTTCAGGACTTCAAGTCGCTCAGCAAGTCGGTGCCGTGTCGTCCGCCAGGTGCAAGTCATGCAACGAACCCTGCCGTAGCAGCCGTGGAGTTCGACGACATTTCGCGTTCCGGCCTTCAGATGAAGCATGTCGACGTTCTGAGTGATCACACCCACCAATCGGCCCGTTCGTTGCAACTCCGTCAGCGCGCGATGTGCGTCATTGGGTTTGGCCGCATCCATATGCCGCCAGCCGAGATGGTTGCGCGCCCAGTAGTGTCGTCGAAAATCTGGCGAGGACATGAACTGCTCGATGGTCATCGGTCTGCGCGGCGGAGCATTGGGGCTGCGGTAGTCCGGGATTCCCGATGGTGTGGAAATGCCTGCTCCGGTGAGTGCGACGACCCGGCCGGTGCCGATCACCTCGGCAATGCGAGCGACCAGCGACGCCAGATCGGCGTCGGGCTGTGTCGGTACGGCTTGTTCACCGAGCTGCAACCGCGTACGCACGCTTTAAAGGGTACGCCGTGTTGCGCGGGAGACGGGGGCGCGCGATCTCTACATATGTCGAAGCTCGCTTCGTTCTATCGTCGAATTCAGTGCTGACGCCCCGTTTGATCGTCGAGTGCCGCTCCGAGCTTGCGAGGCGCGGTGTATCGAGGCGTCGTGAGGTGCTGTTCCCAAACCGGCCGCTCGACGTTGCTGGGTTGTCGACCTCGGCTCGCCACGTCTCGATACACCGATGCTCGCAAGCTCGCCTCGGCACTCGACGATCGGCGGGTGGTTGTGTGCCTGTGTGGGCATTCGCTGATCGGCGGTGGTTGTGTGCCTGTGTGGGCATTCGCTGATCGGCGGTGACTACGAGTTCGCCTCGGCACTCGACAGTCGGGGATGCTCGCGTGTTCGCGCCGCCCCTACGTCTCCGCGCCCGCGCGATGTTTGCCCGACGACTCGGGTGCTGGCACGGAAACGAGCGGGTAGACGCCGTTCTCGTCGTGCACCTCGGTGCCGACCACCGGGGGGTTAAACACGCACAGCATGCGCAACTGTGTCTTTGCGACGACAGTGTGTCGCTCGTGCCCGTTCAGCAGGTACATCGTTCCGGCTGCCAGCGGATACTCTTCACCCGTCTCACGATCGGTCAGCGTTCCCTCGCCTTCGACAAGCCAGACGGCCTCGATGTGATTGGCATAGTGGAATTCGTTGACCGAACCGGCGGCGATGGTGGTCTCGTGGAACGAAAAGCCGACGCCGTCACCGCCCAGAACAATGCGCTTGGAGACCCAATTGCCCTTGGGATCCGCGACGTCGCGGTCGGTGCCGGTGATCTCTTCGGTGGTACGCACGATCATGAGCGCACCTCGCGAACCGCACCGGAAAGAATCGCGAGGCCCGCGTCGAGGTCATCGGTGCCAATTGTCAACGGGGGCAACAGTTTGACCACCGCATCAGTCGGACCCGACGTCTCGGCCAACAGTCCAGCCCCAAACGCAGCAGTGCAAACTTTGCCGGCGTCGGAGGGTTCGTCGAACACAAGACCTTGAACCATGCCGCGACCCCGATGACGAAGCCCCTCGTATTGCTCGCTCAGCTCGGCGAAAGCTGAGGCAATGCGATCGCCTTTGGCCGCCACTTCTTGGGACAGCTTGTCATCCGACCAATAGGTGCGTAAAGCGGTTGCGGCCGTAACGAATGCGGGGTTGTTACCGCGGAAAGTCCCGTTGTGCTCGCCCGGGGCCCAAACATCTAGCTCGGGCCGGATCAAGGTGAGTGCCAATGGAAGACCGTATCCGCCAATGGATTTGGACATTGTGACGATGTCGGGAACGATGCCTGCCTCTTCGAACGAGAAGAAGGAGCCGGTTCGCCCACAGCCCATCTGCACATCGTCGACGATGAGCAGAATGTCGCGCCGCTTGCAGAGGTCGGCTAGTGCCTGAAGCCATTCCGCGCGTGCGACATTCACGCCGCCCTCACCCTGCACCGTCTCGACGATCACCGCTGCTGGCCGATTCAAACCGCTGCCGGAATCGTCGAGGACTCGCTCGAACCAGGCGAAGTCCTCCATGACGCCGCCGAAGTAGTTATCGAATGGCATCGGAGTGGCATGCACCAGGGGAATGCCCGCGCCCGCTCGTTTCATCGAGTTACCGGTCACCGACAGTGAGCCGAGGGTCATGCCATGAAAAGCGTTGGTAAAACTGATGATCGACTCGCGACCGGTGACCTTGCGGGCAAGTTTCAGAGCCGATTCCACCGCATTGGTTCCGGTCGGACCGGGGAATTGCACTTTGTAGTCGAGACCGCGCGGCGCAAGGATCAGGTCATTGAAGGTTTGCAGGAAGTCGCCTTTGGCCGACGTCGACATGTCGAGACCGTGTGTGATTCCGTCGTCGGCGATGTACTCGATCAGCGCTTCTTTGAGGATCGGATTGTTGTGCCCGTAGTTCAACGCGCCTGCGCCAGCGAAGAAGTCGAGATAGTTATGGCCGTGCACGTCGGTTAGCCACGCGCCGCTGGCGCGATTAAACACCGTCGGCCAGTTTCGGCAGTAGCTGCGTACCTCGGACTCGTGTTTGGTGAAGATCGACTCGTCGACCATAGTGTCAAGTAGGTTCATCTGCTTACTCCGTATTCTGCTTTCTCATTCGTTTCGTATCTATGACTGGCTGGCTGTGAACGTGGGTGGTGTCGAGAACGGCGCGGTGAGCTACGGCGCGAGGGTGTAGAGATCCTCGGGCTGATGATCGGCGGGGGCGTCACCAAGGGTGAAATCCGATGCCGAAAATAGGGGATCGCGAGTGAAGCTCATTCCGCGTGCCTTAGCCACCGAAGCGAAAAGTCGTTGGGACGCTTCATTATCCGGGCTGATCGTTGTCGTGAGCGTGTGCACGCCACGAGGCGCGACAGCGTCTAGCAGGCTGTGTAGTAAGCCCGCTGCGACTCGTTTGCCACGAGCTTGTTCATCAACGGCGACCTGCCAGACCATCACCGTGGACGGCTCGGTCGGTCGGAGGTATCCGGTGACGAATCCGACTGTGCGGCCATCGATTTCGGCCACCACCGAGGTCTCGGCAAAGTCGTGGCACCACAGCACGTAGGCGTACGGGGTATTGGTGTCGAGAACCTTGCTGTCTTCGGCGATTTGATGGATTCGGGAACCATCGACCACCCGCGGCTGTCGGTAAACAACCGTGGATTCTGAATCTGGGGTCGCGCTTTTGGGGAACGGCCTCATATGTTCTTCGAACGTAACAATGAGTCCCAGCGATGTCATCCTCGTTACCTAATCGGTTCGCGGGAACTCATGTTCCGCACTGCTCAGGCATTGAATGTGAAGTAGGTCACATTTTGTGTCGTTACCAACACGGCCGCCGCCATGCAGGACCCGCAGCCACGGCTGCAAATGGGATACTGGCGTCCAAATGACGAGAATTATTGCCGGAAGTCTTGGTGGCCGCAGGCTAACAGTGAGCGGCGAGCAGACCCGACCCACTTCGGACCGTGTCCGCGAGGCGCTGTTTTCAATGCTGGACGTCCGAATGGACCTAGATGGAGCGTCGGTACTCGACCTGTACGCGGGATCGGGGGCGCTCGGTTTGGAGGCGATCTCGAGAGGTGCCGAACACGCGGTGTTCGTCGAGTCCGATCGGAAGGCAGCAGCGGCGATCCGCGCGAATATCGGGGTATGCGGTGTGGGTGACCGCGCGACGGTCGATGCTCGCCGGGTCACGGACTTTCTCGCTGGGTCGCGCCGCAGTTTCGACCTTGTTCTGGCTGATCCTCCGTACGCGATTGATGACGACGAGTTGGCAAAGGTGCTGTTGCACTTGGCCACGTCGATCAGCGAAGAGGGATTGGTGGTCTTGGAGCGTGGCAAGCGGTCAGCAGTGACGGTCTGGCCGGAAGGACTGGAATCGCTAGTGATCAAAATCTATGGAGATACGCGCGTAGAACTGGCCGGGCGAGCGTAGCGACGGGAAATGCGGCGGGCGAGCGTAGCGACGGGATCTGAACCCGAGCGGCGGGCGCAGTGATGCGGTAGCTGGCGGTAGGTTGATCGCCATGAGCAAAGCAGTCGTGCCCGGTTCGTTTGATCCCTTTACCCTCGGTCACCGATATGTCGTGGAACGCGCGGCATCGAGGTTCGCCGAAGTAGTGGTTACGGTCGTGGTGAATCCCAATAAGCAGGGGATGTTTGGCGTGGCCGAGCGGTTGGAATTGATTGCGCAGGACTGTGCCGATCTGCCCAATGTTCGCGTTGACCAATGGACCGGTTTGTTAGTGGATTATCTCCGTCAGGAGTCGATCGACACCATCGTCAAAGGTCTGAGGTCGGAGACGGATTTCGCCTATGAGGTGCCGATGGCGCAGATGAATCGCGACCTCGCCGACGTCGAGACAATGTTCATGCTCACCGATCCGAAGTTCTCGCATGTATCGAGTTCGCTCGTTAAAGAAGTGGCCAAACTTGGCGGCGACGTCGAGCCATTCCTATCGGCGGAGATCTTCGCGCGTCTGTCGGCAAAGGTGACCGGCGAGCGTCAGGTCTGACTACGCAGACGCAACACACGACACGCCGACCCCAGGCGCCTCCCAAATCACATTAGTCACATTAGGCACAATGGGCCCATCAATCACACCGCCAGATTGGGGTAGCCGTGTACCGCGTATTTGAAGCTTTGGACGAACTCGTCGCGATCGTCGAGGAGGCGCGAAGTGTGCCGATGACGGCAGGCTGCGTCGTTCCGCGAGGTGATGTGCTGGAGTTACTTGACGACATCAAGGACTCCATCCCCGGCGAACTCGATGACGCGCAGGACGTTCTCGATCAACGTGACTCGATGATCGGCAATGCGCGTGACCATGCTGACAAGACGATCACCACCGCCGAGGCTGAGTCGACCGACATGGTCGCCCATGCACGCGCAGAGGCCGATCGCATCCTGGCAGATGCGAAGGCTCAGGCCGACCGTATGGTCGATGAGGCTGGCGCACATGGCAAGTCGCTTGTCGACGACGCCACTGAAGAGGCTCGGCGCCTCAGTCAGTCGGCTGCGCGCGAGTTCGAGGCGGTTACCGGACGGGCACGTGCCGAAGCGGCACGCACCATTGATTCGGCCAACAACACTTACGACAAGTCGGTCGCCGACGGCATCGCCGAACAGCAGCGTCTGGTTTCGGAGTCCGAGGTCGTCGTGGCATCGAAGTCCGAGGCAGACCGGATCATCGACGCGGCGCACGCTGAGGCTGACCGCCTGCGCGGCGATTGTGATGTCTACGTCGACGAGAAACTCGCGGACTTCGAGGAAGTGCTGACCGGGACCCTGCGGTCGGTGAACCGCGGTCGCCACCAGTTGCGAACCGGCGCCGGCATGCACGACTACGTCGAGTACCCCCGCAGCGTGGACGACGATGTTCGACGCGAGGATCCGGAGCGCTCTGTACTCGCGGGTTGATCGCGGCGCGTATCCTCTCCTTCGTGGCTGATCACACCGTTTACCCCAACAAGGGTTGCTTCACGATCGACATCCGCTCGCTCGGACGTCGACCCGGCAGCATGAGCGAAGTGCACCGCACCGTGTCCTCGCCGGACCGGATCGGGGCGCAGATGATCGGCATTCCCGCCGAAAGTGAGATCGATCTCGACCTCAGGTTGGAGTCGGTGTCGGAGGGTGTGCTGGTTACTGGCACCGTCAGTGGCGACACCGAGGGGCAGTGTTCGCGTTGCCTGGAGGCCGTCGAAGGCACGGTCAATGTTTTCCTTACCGAGCTGTTCGCGTATCCCGACAGTGAGACGGTGCAGACCACCGACGCCGACGAAGTATCGCGAATCGACGACGATCGAATCGACGTCGAACAGGCGGTGATCGACGCCGTCGGTCTGGAGTTGCCGCTCTCGCCCTTGTGTTCGGACGATTGTGCGGGACTGTGTCCCGAGTGTGGTGTCCGGCTGGCTACCGCGGAACCCGGACACGGCCACGACATCATCGACCCGCGCTGGGCGGGCCTGGCCGACAAGTTGTCCGATCTAAAAACACCAGAGAATTGAGGCGGGAGCACCCGTGACGGGCGTTGAGGAAAACCGCGTGACGGCACAGGGGCGCGATACCGTCGCATTGTTGGCCGCAGTCGGGGCGACGCTGTCGGATGACTTGATGAGGTTGGCGCTAACCCATCGCTCATACGCCTACGAGCATGGCGGCTTGCCGACCAATGAACGGTTAGAGTTCCTCGGCGACTCGGTTCTGGGCGTCGTTATCACCGAGAAGCTCTATGTGGACTTCCCGGATCGGCCCGAGGGTGAGTTGGCGAAGATTCGCGCCAGTGTCGTCAATGGTCATGCTTTGGCGAGTATCGCCCGCGGGTTGGGGCCCGGAGGTCTAGGACGGCACCTGTACCTCGGCAAAGGCGAGGAGATGACCGGCGGCCGCGACAAAGACTCGATTCTCGCCGACGGCCTCGAATCCCTTTTTGGCGCAATCTTTCTCGATCACGGTATAGACGAAGCCAAGCGAGTGATCGTCGGCCTTTTCGACGACGTCGTTCGTCGGGCCGGAGCACTCGGGGCGGGACTCGACTGGAAGACCTCGCTGCAAGAACTTGCCGCCGAGAAGTCGCTCGGACCACCGCAGTATCAGATAACCTCGTCGGGCCCCGACCATGACAAGGAATTCACCGCACTAGCGGTGGTCGGTGGACAGGGGCTGGGCCGCGGCGTCGGTCGCACGAAGAAAGAAGCTGAGCAACACGCGGCCGAAGCGGCGTGGCAACAGATCAGCGATCGGGACGCCCAGAAATGATCGTCGGGTTGTTGACCGCTGAGTGCGTCGATGCCTGAACTTCCCGAAGTCGAAACTATTCGGCGCGGAGTGCAGGACCACGTGGTTGGTCGCACGGTAACCGACGTCGAGGTATTTCATCCGCGAGCCATTCGTCGGCACGTGAGCGGGCCGGTCGACTTCGCAACTCGATTGCGCGGCAAGACATTTACCGCTGCCCGACGTCGGGGCAAGTACCTGTGGCTTGACGCGGTCGGGCCCGACGACGCGGTTGCCGCAGTGATTCACTTGGGGATGAGCGGTCAATTATTGGTTTCCGCAGGCGGCACCGACGACCCGAAGCACCTGCGAGTACGTCTGCAGCTGGACGGTGATCCGGCGGCCGGCGAATTGCGCTTCATCGATCAGCGGACTTTCGGCGGCTGGCACCTCGATGACTACGATCGAGACATCACCGCGGGTGTCGGCGACGCGGTGCCGGCCAGTATCGCGCACATCGCACCCGACCCCTTCGATCCGTTGTTCGACCGAAAAGCATTGCTGCGCAACATTTCCCGGCGCCATACCGAGATCAAACGGGCGTTGCTCGATCAGACTCTGATCTCTGGGGTCGGCAATATCTACGCCGACGAGTCGCTATGGCGGGCGAAACTGCACGGCAGGAGAGCGACCGACAAGATCAGCCGCGCCAAACTCGACGAACTCGTCGGGCATGTGATCAACGTGATGGCCGAGGCGATCGACGTCGGGGGAACGTCGTTCGACGAGCTGTACGTGAATGTGAACGGGCAGTCGGGGTATTTCGACCGGAGCCTGGATGCGTATGGGCGAGAAGGCGAGCCGTGTCGGCGGTGTGGCACACTGATCGTCCGCGAGCAGTTCATGAACCGAAGTTCGTTCTACTGCCCGCGCTGCCAGACTGTCCCTCGGCGTCGGTAGCTAGTTGACTCGCTAGCGCTTTCCCCTACGCGTTCCAAATGGGTCTGCTCCCGCTCGCACCTCAGGTCATCGCGAGCACCGCTGACGTGAGTACGAGAGCGACCGGACCACGTATCAACTGGCGAGCCATGCCCGGTGAGAACGACAGCCCGAAGAATGGATCGATCACCAGTACGCCGTCGTAGATGACGGGCGGACGCGTGGCCCGACGCAACACGGCGCCCGTGACGCCGATCGTCAGCACTGCGACACCGAGCCACGAGACCGACCAGGCGGAACCGACGATCACGCTCGCGATCGCCACGGCTGTCGCGGGTACAACCGCGTGCGCCGATGTCAGAAACCGGTCACTGCGACCTAGCGCGCATCGCAGAGCGGACGACTCGGCTAGTCGACAGAGACCGTCGGACACCGCGAGACCAGCGCAGTATGCTGCGACGGCGACGATCAGTGAACCACCCGCTGCGAACGTGAACGAGGTGCCGGTCAGCACTCCGACGCCGATCCACCCCGCCCAACGCAGCAACGCTGCCGGATGCCTGCCCAGACGCGTGACGTCGGCCGCCGCAAGCGTCGACCACCCCGCGGTCGCCGCACCGAGCACACCACCGGTCAGCCGCCGCGATCGCGCGATCGCGTGACGCGCCGACCACAGCTGCGTGCGGGCGCCGCCGAACCACGTGGTGTCCATCGTCGACGCCCCCAGAGTCAGGCTTGCGACGAGTCCGTCCGCGGGTGCGATCTCCGCGCGATGCAGGCGCGACGGTATCGCCGCCTCGGCAAGCGAACGACGGTTCCACACTGCGATTCCGCGCCGTCGCATCGATCGGACCGATTGCGCTCCAATGGGGATCGCGATCGCTCCGACCGTCCCCAGAGCGCACGCTACGACGACGACCGGCCACCTATCGGGCGCGACGGCGACGAGCGCGCCCGCAATCGTCGCCATCGACAGCACCGCCGCTGCGACCGCCCGGGACAGTGCCGTGCGGATCAACGGACTCCGGGGCGACGGACCGCTCGCGCGCCACCGGGCGGTTGCGCGGTCGATCCGCACCGGCCCCCACAGCCGGAGCGCATACCCGACGCCGCAGGCCGCGAGGAGCCCGGCCGCCGCCAGCACGACGACAGCGGCGCCCGTACCGGCGACGTCCAGCGACACCACTCGCCCCAGTACCGACGGCCGAACCACCCCGCCGTAATAGAAGACGAGATAGGTGAGGGACAGTCCGAGCAGATACCGGTCCTCGCCGCTCACCGCGCATCTCCGGCCTGCAGGCTCAGGTCCACGACGACGTCGGCCGCCTCGGCCAGCATCGGACTGTGAGTCGCTGCCAGAACGGCGGCTCCCCGGTCGGTGGCGCGCGCGATGCAGCTCGCCACCCAGTCCTGCCCGGCGGCGTCGAGCCCACGTTCGGGCTCATCGAATATCACCAGCTGTGCCGGTCGCCAGAACGCCGCCACGAGCGCGAACCGCTGTCGCTGACCGGTGGACAGTGTGTGCGGGAATCGGTCCGCGAGGTCGCCGAGACCGGCGTCGGCGAGGACGTCTGCGATACGGTCGTCGGTGCGCGGTGGCGACATCCGGTGTGCGGCGGTGAGTAGCCGCAGATGCTCGCCGACGGACAAGTCGGTGAAGACCGCGTCGTCACCGAGTTCCGCAGCGACCGCCGCTCGGAACGCGGGGTCGGCGTCGTCGGGACGCAGACCGTCGACGGTGATCGTGCCCGCGTCCAGCGGACCGTCGCCCGCGATGCATCGCAGCAGCGTCGACTTGCCTACGCCGTTCGGACCGACCACGACGCCGAAGCGTCCGGCATCGAGGTCGAGCGAGAGATTGTTGAAGAGAACATGATCGCCCAGCGCACGCCGGGCAGAGCTGATGTGCAGCATGAAAGAGACTCCGAACAGGTCGAGTTCATCGGGGCAACGAGAGCACCCGACCCTGCACGGAGCGGGGTCAGGCGGCGACGAACTGCGACGTCGGGGCTCGGGGCGCACGAGGGCCCCGGATGAAAGCATCGAGCTGAGCGTGTAGCGGTTCGCTACGTGGGCCAGGTGGTTTCGGCGGCGCGAAGACGGGAGGACGTATGAGCCATGTGATGTATCGGGCCCGCTCGGGCGACGACGCTCCGACGCCGACGACGATTGCGGTGCCCACAACTGCGATGCATATCGCGGGAAGAAGCGCATGCGGTGCGGCGTCGGACGCGCGCCACACTGTCGGCCCGAGCAATAGGACGACCGGGAGCGCGATTGTCAGCCAATAGGTCGGCGCTGCCAGAGTGTGATGACGTTGGGGTTCGGTCATGATCACTCCTCTCGCCGCGTCGGGATGTCGGACGTAGCCAACCTACCCGCTCCAAACATTGTGGTCTGAGGCTCACCCTCGCAATTGGATTCGCCGTACTCTCCGAGGGGGAGGCCTGGGAGCGAAGATGTCGTCGGGTTTTGACGGCGTCCCGGAGCGGTGGGTAGGTACCAAGCGTTTGTATTCATCCCGGGATGGTGCAGAACACCTCGATCAGGCTGGTACTCGTTTGATGCGCTCTACGTGAACGTCAACGGGGAGTCCGGGTATTTCGATCGGAGTCTGCCGCGATCCTCCGTGGAACAATCCTCACCCCTCCGTGTTGAATAGTCCTATGACGGAATTGTGGGTGCAGCGCACCGGAACTCGCCGCTACACGGGTCAGAGCTCGCGCGGCGCGGAGGTCTTGATCGGATCGGAAGATGTCGAGGGCGTCTTCACCCCGGGCGAACTTCTGAAGATCGCACTTGCGGCTTGTACTGGTATGTCGTCGGATCGTCCGCTTTCGCGTCGCCTTGGCGACGACTACGACGCCACGGTTCGCGTCAGCGGCGCGGCCGACCGGGAAAACGAGCTCTATCCTCGCCTCGACGAGATCCTGCAAGTCGATATGTCTGAACTCGACGCCGAGGCCGTCGAACGGTTACTCGTAGTGGTCGAACGTGCCGTCGACCGCGTCTGCACCGTCGGCCGTACGTTGAAAGCCGGAACCGAAGTCACTCTCGCCATCGAAACGGACTAGCCATTATGTCGGCGTCGCATATTCGGATGACGGCCTTCGTCCACGGACATGTGCAGAGCGTCGGATTCCGCTGGTGGACCCGCTCGCGAGCGCTCGAACTGGGACTGGTCGGCTATGCGGCCAACCAACGCGACGGTCGGGTTCTCGTCGTCGCCGAGGGCGCGCGCGAATCGGTCGACGCACTCCTGGCCGCCCTGCGATCGGGCAACACACCCGGACGTGTCGATGCGGTGATCGAACGCTTCGATGATGTCCGCGGCGATTTGACCGGCTTCGTCGAGAAATAGGCTCGCGGGCGAGCCTCCAGCGCACCTGCCCGATGCCGCGCCTTGGTCCGGGGCGATCAGGGCCAACGGGTAATCTGTACGGTCGTGCACCTCAAAAGCCTGACCCTGAAAGGGTTCAAGTCGTTTGCGTCGTCGACGACGCTGCGCTTCGAACCCGGGATCACGGCCGTGGTGGGTCCGAACGGCTCGGGTAAATCCAATGTCGTCGACGCGTTGACCTGGGTGATGGGGGAGCAAGGGGCCAAAGCGCTGCGCGGCGGAAAGATGGAAGACGTCATCTTCGCCGGAACGTCGGGCCGCCCGCCGTTGGGCCGCGCTGAGGTCACTCTCACCATCGACAACTCGGACGGCGCGTTGCCGATCGAATACTCCGAGGTATCGGTTACTCGTCGCATGTTCCGTGACGGTGCGGGCGAATACGAGATCAATGGCAATTCCTGCCGCTTGATGGATGTGCAGGAGTTGCTCAGCGACTCGGGTATCGGCCGCGAAATGCACGTCATCGTCGGGCAGGGGCGTCTGGCGGCGATTCTCGAATCGCGACCCGAGGATCGCCGGGCCTTCATCGAAGAGGCAGCCGGTGTGCTCAAACACCGCAAACGCAAAGAAAAGGCGGTCCGCAAACTCGACGGTATGCAGGCCAACCTGGCCCGCCTGACCGACCTCACCACCGAACTGCGACGCCAGCTCAAGCCGCTCGGTCGCCAGGCCGAGGTCGCTCGTCGAGCTCAGACCGTCCAGGCGGATCTGCGCGACGCCAAGCTCCGGCTGGCCGCCGACGATCTGGTGACGCGCCGCAGCGAGATGGCCGAGCAGACCGCCGAAGAGGACATGCTCCGTGCGCAACAGGATGAGGTAGCCGCCCACCTCGATGCGTTCACCCAGGAACTTACCGAACACGAGACACATCTACAGCAGGTCATTCCCGCCGCAACCGCTGCCAGCCAGGGCTGGTTTCGGTTGTCGGCGTTGGCCGAACGCGTCGATGCGACCATCCGCATCGCCGCTGATCGTAGTCGCTATCTGAGCGAGTCGAGCGCCCGTCAGTCCGGCACCGATCCCGAAGTTCTGGACAGCCAAGCCGACGAGGCGGCGCTACACGAAGCCGAATTGGCGGCAGCGGTCGAAATGGCCATGGAGGTTCTCGAAAGCGCGAAACTCGAACTGACAGAACGAGAATCGGCGGCGGTAGACGCCGAGCGCGCACATAGCGCGGCGATCGCCGCGGTCGCCGACCGCCGAGAAGGCTTGGCGCGCTTGGAAGGGCAACTGACGACGCTGCGCACCAGGGCCGATTCCGTTGGCGCGGAAGTGGATCGACTGACGACCGCTATCGCCGCCGCGCGAGATCGCGCCGCTGCCGCTTCACTGGAGATGGAGGCGGTGACCGCCCGCGTCAGCGAGTTCGAGAGTTCTGAGCAAGGCCTCGACGAGCACCACGAACGCTCGGTCAGCGCTCTGGAGAGCGCGAATGAGCGAGTCGCCACCCTGCAGGCGCAGGAGCGCGAAACCGAACAGCGTGTCGCGTCGCTCACCGCTCGTATCGAAGCCCTGGCCGTCGGGTTGGAGCGCGGCGACGGCGGCGCCTGGCTAATGGAGAACGGTGCCTCCGGACTGGTGGCGCCCCTATCCGAATTGCTGACTGTTACAACGGGTTTCGAGACAGCGATCGCTAGTGCGCTAGGTCCTGCGGTCGACGCGATCGCCACTGTCGACGCGCTGGCCGCGGTCCGCGCATTGGCAGCCCTCAAAGAAGGCGACGGTGGCCGGGCTGCCTTAATCGTCGGAGGGCTGCCGGTCCGCGAGCGCACGCGTCCTTCACTCGCGGCCGGTGGCCGTTGGGCGACTGACCTCGTCACCTGCCCGGATTCGGTTGTCGGTGCCGTCGACGTGCTGCTCGGCTCGGTGGCGGTCGTCGAAACCGCCGACGACGCACTAGCTGTTGTCGCCGCACACCCCGACGTCCTCGCGGTTACTCGCGACGGAGATCGAGTCGGAGCAGCGACTGTCGATGGTGGTTCGTCGCACCGACAGTCCACTCTCGAAGTGCAATCCGCAATCGACACTGCCACAACCGAACTCGCCGAGGCTCGCCATCGCGTCGAAGAAATTCGCGCTGCACTGGCTGGCGCGCTTGTCGAGCAGGAGCAGCGGGTCGATGCCGCCGAAGAAGCGCTCGCGGCGCTGCACGAGTCGGACTCCACCCTCGGTGCCGCCTACGAACAACTTGCTCGCCTCGGCCACGACGTTCGTGCGGCCGAAGACGAAGCGGCACGATTAAATCGCCAGCGCGACAACGCATCTGAGGGTCACGCCGAGACCATCGCGAAGATCGCGACCGCTGAGGAAGACGTACTGATGGCGCAGGCAGTCGCCGACGATCCCGATGCGGTCGAACTGCCCGGCACGGTGGATCGCGAAGCAGCGGCTGCGGCCGTTGCCATCGCACGCGGCACAGAGATGGAATCACGGCTGACGCTACGCACCGCCGAAGAACGGTTGGCGTCGGTCCGGGGCAAGGCTGATTCACTGCGCCGAGCCGCCCGCAATGAGCGTGAGTCACGGGAGCGGGCGCGTCGGGCCGACGAAGCACGACGACAAGGAGCTGCCGTCGCATCCGCCGTAGCGACCTCCGGGGAGCAGGTTGCCAATCGTCTCGCCGCTGCGGTTGCCGACGCACAGGCCACCCGTGATCGACTCGAACAGATCCGCGTCGAGCGCACCGAGGCACTTAATCTCGTCAAGGAAAAGGTGTCGTCGCTGACCGCCCAGCTTGATGCACTCCGCGACACCGTGCACCGCGACGAGGTCGCGAAGGCGCAAGCGGCGTTGCGCATCGAACAACTCGAGGAGCAGATTCTCGAGTCGTATGCGATCGCCCCCGACGATCTGGTCGCCGAGTACGGACCGGATGTGCCGATGCCCCCATCGGCGCTGGAGATCAGCGAATACGAGGACGCCAAGGCACGAGGCGAACTCGTTGTAGCGCCGGCACCGATGCCATACGACCGGCCGACGCAAGAGGCACGCGCGAAGAAGGCGCAGAAGGACCTCAATACGCTCGGCAAGGTCAACCCGCTCGCCCTCGAAGAGTTCGCGGCGCTAGAGGAGCGGTACAACTTCCTGTCCGCGCAGCTCGAAGACGTCAAAGCGGCACGCGCCGATCTACTCGCCGTCGTCGAAGATGTTGATGCCCGGATTCTTCAGGTGTTCACCGATGCCTACGCCGACGTCGAGCGCGAATTCACCCAGGTGTTCGCGACACTGTTCCCCGGTGGTGAGGGGCGTCTGCTACTCACCAATCCGAGCGACATGCTGACCACCGGCATCGAAGTTGAAGCGAGGCCGCCGGGTAAGAAGGTCAAGCGACTGTCATTGCTGTCCGGTGGCGAGAAGTCACTCACCGCGGTGGCCATGCTCGTGGCAATCTTCCGCGCCCGCCCATCTCCGTTCTACGTTATGGACGAGGTGGAGGCGGCGCTCGACGACACCAACTTGCGACGTCTGATCACCCTGTTCGAGCAGCTGCGCGAAAAGTCGCAGTTGATAGTCATCACCCACCAGAAGCCGACGATGCAAGTGGCTGACGCACTGTATGGCGTGAGTATGCGCGGCGACGGGATCACAACGGTGATCTCGCAGCGCCTACGCGGCGTCGACCTCGCGGTACCGGTCACCGAGTAACCGCGCCCGCGCGGTCAAGTGCCCCTGCCGAGCGCGGGCGATCGCGAATCAGCGAGGATTGTTCTATGAACAGCTACCTCATCATCGGCATCGTGGTCGCCGTCGTTGTGTTGATCGCCCTGGTCACGCTTGGCCTGGTGCTGTCGCGACGTCGTCGAATCTCGTTGTCCGACAACACGACTCCCGCCGTCGGCGATGACGCCACAGCTCAGCTCGACAAGTCCGGCGGGTATGAAACCAACACCGGTTTCAGCTTCAGCCAGGGGCCCGGAACAGCGGTCGCCGAGCCGCCGGCCAAGCCGACCACTCCCGAGCCGCCCAAGGTTATCGAAAAGCCGCTGCCTGAACCGGTGGTCGAAGCGCCCGTTGCTGACGAGCCGGTTGCTGAATCGCCGACTGTCGAAGAACCCGTTGTCGAAGAACCCGTCACCGATGAGTCGGTAGTCGAGGAACCGGCCGCTGCGGTGCCCACAGTCGACGAGCCGATCGAGGATTCCGAGCCAGCAGTCGCTGAACCGGTCGCAGAAGAGCCCGCAGCCGAAGAACCCGCTGTCGAGGAGCCTGCGGTTCCAGACCACGAGCCCGCGGTCGAACCAGAGACCGTCGCCGCGCCGGTCACCACCGAACCAGAGCCGCAGCTTGATGAAATCGAGCCGACCGCCGGACGTCTTTCCCGGCTGCGCGGTCGGTTGTCGCGGTCGCAGGGTGCGATCGGTAAAGGTGTGCTCGGTCTGCTCGGCGGCGGCGATCTCGACGAGGACTCCTGGGAGGAAATCGAGGACACGCTGCTGATGGCTGATCTTGGAACCGCGTCGACGATGGCTGTCGTCGAGAAACTACGGACCGAATTGGCCGCGAATAGTGTCCGCAGCGCCGACGACGCCCGCGCGCTCTTGCGGCGCGTACTCGTCGAACAACTGCATCCCGACCTGGATCGGTCGGTACGTGCGCTCCCGCACGACGATCATCCGTCGGTCATCCTGGTCGTCGGGGTGAACGGCACCGGCAAGACCACGACCACCGGCAAGCTGGCGCGAGTGCTGGTCGCCGACGGGCGCCGAGTTCTACTCGGCGCGGCTGATACGTTCCGAGCGGCTGCGGCCGACCAGCTGCAGACCTGGGGTGAACGCGTGGGTGCCGACATCGTGCGCGGTAAGGAGCAGGCCGATCCCGCATCGGTAGCCTTCGACGCGGTCGCCACCGGTATCGATCGCGGAGTCGACGTCGTAATGATCGACACCGCCGGACGCCTGCACACCAAGACCGGTCTCATGGACGAACTCGACAAGGTCAAGCGCGTCGTGGAGAAGAAGGCCAAAGTCGACGAGGTGCTATTGGTCCTCGACGCCACTGTCGGGCAGAACGGATTGGTCCAAGCACGGGTGTTCGCCGAGGTCGTCGACATCACGGGCGTTGTGCTGACCAAACTTGACGGAACGGCGAAGGGCGGCATCGTCTTCCACGTCCAAGAAGAACTTGGCGTTCCGGTGAAACTGGTCGGACTCGGTGAAGGCGCCGACGATCTCGCCCCGTTCGAACCGGGGGCCTTCGTCGACGCTCTCCTTTAGTTCGCACGTCAAAGCGTTTCTGCGGGCGGCCAGCGAATCGATGATGTGAGACCGACGTCTCTGCGGCGTTACCTGCGCGCAACAAAAATCGGCAATTGGTTCACACGGCAGAAACGCGGGTGCACCACCACCGAAACTCCACGACGACAGTCTTTTGAGCAAGCACCGACCCCCGTCCGGTGCGTCGCTCAAGGAGGTTTCCGACCGTGGATGTGGCTCAAACTGTGCTGGCTTTGCCGCCCGAATCATTTGGCGTGCCAGACTCCGGCGATACTGCCTGGATAATCATGAGTGCGGCATTGGTTCTGCTAATGACGCCTGCTCTCGCGTTTTTCTATGGCGGTTTATCGCGAGGCAAATCCGTGCTGAATATGATGATGATGTCCTTCGGGGCCATCGCCACCATCAGCGTCGTCTACGTACTGTGGGGCTTTTCGATGTCCTTCAGCAACGGGATAACCGGCGAGGACGACATTTGGGGGATCTTCGCAAATCCGTTCTCGCTCTTCGGTTCTGACCAACTGACCGAAACTACCGAGGTCGGCGGAGCGACCCACGTTGTCACCGGCGGGCTTACCATCCCGTCGACGGTGTTCCTGGCCTTCCAGCTCACCTTCGCGGTGATCACGGTCGCGCTGATCTCGGGCGCAATCGCCGAGCGAGTGAAATTCTCCACCTGGCTGGTCTTCACCGTGTTGTGGGCGACCATCGTCTACTTCCCGCTGTCACACATGGTCTGGGGCGGCGGCATCATGTCCAAGGCCGAACATGGATTCGCTTCGTGGATGTTCGGGTCCGAGGATGGCGCCGCTAAGGTCGCTCCGATCGACTTCGCCGGCGGAACCGTGGTCCACATCAATGCCGGTATGGCCGGGCTGGTGCTGGTACTGATCATCGGCAAGCGACTTGGCTTCGGTAAGACCGCATTCCGTCCGCACAACATCCCATTCGTCATGCTGGGTGCGGCGCTGCTGTGGTTCGGCTGGTTCGGGTTTAACGCTGGCTCGGAGCTGGCGGCCGACGCTACCGCCGGTCTGGTGTGGATCAACACGACGGCCGCGACGGCAGCCGCGATGATCGGCTGGCTGGCGGTGGAATGGATCCGCGATCGTCATCCCACCAGCGTGGGCGCGGCGTCCGGTGTTGTCGCCGGCCTGGTTGCAATCACTCCTGCATGTGGTGCGTTGACTCCGGTCGGATCGTTGGGACTGGGTGTTATCGCCGGCGTCCTCGCGGCCTTGGCCGTCGGACTCAAGTCCAAGCTGGGCTACGACGACTCGCTCGATGTCGTCGGTGTGCACTTGGTCGCGGGACTCTGGGGAACAGTCGCCATCGGACTGTTCGCCAAGGAGACCGGCCTGTTCTACGGCCACGATCTCAAACAACTCGCGGTCCAGGTCGTCATCGCACTGTTCGCGCTGGTGTTTACCGGCGTGCTTACCGCGGTCATCGCACTCGCACTCAAGCCGCTTGGCTGGCGCGTCAGCTCTGACGAGGAAGCCCAGGGCATCGATGAGTCCGAACACGCGGAAACCGCGTACGAATATGCCTAGCGCATCACCTATCCGGCTACTGACTACGCTGAATCGTGTGGAGAGGACTAACTAACTCATGAAGCTCATCACCGCAATCGTCAAACCGTTCACCCTGGAGGACGTCAAAGCTGGATTGGAGCAGGCCGGCATTGTCGGCATGACGGTCAGCGAAGTCCAAGGCTATGGAAGGCAGAAAGGCCACACCGAGGTATACCGCGGCGCGGAATACTCGGTGGACTTCGTGCCGAAGGTGCGAGTCGAGGTCGTCGTCGATGACGCCGCTGTGGACCGGGTAGTCGACGTCATCGTCGAAGCCGCGCGCACCGGCAAGATTGGCGACGGCAAGGTCTGGGTCTCTCCGGTTGACTCGGTGGTGCGCGTGCGTACCGGCGAGCGTGGAGCAGAGGCGCTGTAAGACAACAACATTCTTCGAGCCGAGAGGGCAACTTCGGTGACTACATCCCCAATCGGCTCGGCGAAGGATCTGACGATCGCCCGCCGTAATCTGTTGGAGCGCAACGCGAGTGGCAAGCTCGATGCTCCCGGAGTGCGGCGGGCGCTCGGCGATCTCTACGAGTTCTGGTTGGCCGCCAAGGCAACCGAACTCGGAATAACTGAACGCAGTGGATTCGCGATCGTCGCCGTCGGTGGCCTCGGTCGCCGGGAAGTCGTGCCGTATTCGGATCTCGATCTGATCCTCCTGCACGACGACATGAATCCCGATCGGGTCGCCGAGGTGGCCGACGGGCTCTGGTATCCGTTGTGGGACGCCAACATTGGTCTCGACCACAGTGTTCGCACCGTGCCGCAGGCGTTGGCCGTGGCTCGTGAAGACGTCAGTGCCGCACTCGGCATGACCGAAGCGCGGCACATCGTCGGCGACGAAGATCTGTCGTCGTTGCTCATCGGTGGCACCCGTCAACAGTGGCGGACCGAGATCAGACGCCGACTGCCCGAAGTGATCGCCCACGCTCAGGGGCGTTGGCAACGCGCGGGTGACATCGCGCACCGCACCGAACCTGATCTGAAAAACGGTCGCGGTGGACTCCGGGATGTGCAGCTTCTCTCGGCACTCGCGCTTGGTCAGCTAACCGACGGCATGGGCTCGCTGCGGGCCGATTCTCCGGGCGCCGCACCGCAATTGGCGTATGCGCGCCTCCTCGACATTCGTACCGAGTTACACCGGATAGCCGGGCGCGCCCGCGAGCAGGTACGGGCACAGGATGCCGACGAGATCGGTGCCGCGCTACGTGTTGGCGATCGATTCGACCTATCGCGGGTCATCAGTGACGCGTCGCGAACCATCACCTATTCCCTCGAAGTCGGCATCCGCACGGCGTCGAATGCGGTGCCCCGACGTAGCCTCGCAGCGCTGCGGCGGACGCCGATCAGGCGTCCCCTCGATGAGGGTGTCGTCGAACATCACGGCGAAATCGTATTGGCGCGCAACGCTATTCCTAGTCGCGACCCCGGCTTGGTGCTGCGCGTCGCCTCGGCGTCGGCGCGCACCGGTCTGCCGATCCGCGCATCGACCTTGGGGCGGCTCGCTGACTTCGCTCCGGAGTTACGCGCACCATGGTCGGCCGAAGCACGAGAAGACCTATTGGGACTCTTGTCCACCGGCCATCGGATTCTGGGGCCGATCGAAGCGCTCGATCGCACCGGGCTGTGGGGACGCCTATTGCCCGAATGGGGCGCGGTACGTGATCTCCCGCCGCGCGATGCCATCCACACGTGGACTGTCGATCGCCATCTGGTGGAGACCGTCGCGTACGCGGCGACCATGACCACACGGGTATCGCGACCGGATTTGCTGTTGCTCGGTGCGCTCATCCACGATCTCGGCAAGGGCCGCGAAGCAGACCATAGTGTCGTTGGTGCTGAGCTCGCAGTCGCCATCGGCCAGCGGATGGGGTTGTGGCCGCAGGACACGGAAACGTTAGCCGCGATAGTCCGGCATCACCTGCTACTCCCGCAGATCGCGACACGTCGCGACCTCGCCGATCCGGCAACCGCGGCCGAGGTTGCCTACAAGCTCGGACACGATCGCCAACTCCTCGAACTTCTGTCGGTACTCGCCGAGGCGGATTCGCGCGCCACCGGCCCCGGCGTATGGGGCGACTGGAAGGCATCGCTCATCGCCGAACTAGTCCGACGGACCGGTGCGCTGATCGAAGGCGAGACGTCGATGGAGCCAGCGGAACTGACGGCGGAACAGCGGCACCTTGCCGAAACCGGAGGTTTCGCGGTCACCCTCGTGCAGGCTCCCGATGGTCCGCATACCTACCTAGTGACGATGGTTGCGCCGGATGGGTTGGGCTTGCTGTCGAGGATGGCAGGCGTGCTGGCACTGAGTGGGTTGCGGGTGCTGGCCGCGACAATCGCTGGGCATGCCGGCAGCGCGATAAATACCTTCCGGGTGGTGCCGCGGTTCGGCGAGCCGCCCCAGGACGTCGTGCTGCGCCAGCAATTGATTTCGGCTGTGCAGGGTAAAACCGACGTCGCGGCCCGGCTCGCCGAGCGAGCGGCGGCCGAAGAAGCAAGTCGGGCTGGTGTCGACAAAACTGAGGGCCTACCGGCGCTATTCGGCGTCGCACCGTCACGGGTGACCTGGTCGGAGCCGCACTCCGACGTCGTCGTGATGGAATTGCGCGCCGCCGATGCGGTCGGATTGTTGTGCAAGGTGACCGCGATTATCGAGCGGCGAGGTGGGGAAGTGGTGTGGGCCAAGGCAATCACCTTGGGCGGCACGGTGGTGGACACCTTCGGGTTACGACTGACCGGCGGAGCCGATGCCGCCAAAGAGCGGATCGAGAAGGACGTGATCGCGGCTACCACGCCACTGTCGGTTCCATCGGCTCCCGATCAGGAGACCACAGAGCGACACTGACGGCACCGCGGACCAAGCGCTCACGTAGCCTAGGGGAATGTTTGATTCGCTGTCCGACCGCTTGACCGGCGTACTTTCTGATCTGCGGGGCAAGGGGCGCCTCTCCGACGCCGACATCGACCGGACCTGCCGGGAGATCCGGCTGGCACTCCTCGAAGCTGATGTCGCGCTGCCGGTTGTACGCACCTTCATCGCCAAGATCAAGGAGCGCGCGAAAGGGGCGGAAGTTTCCGGCGCGCTCAATCCCGCCCAGCAGGTCGTCAAGATCGTCAACGAAGAACTCGTCGGCATTCTCGGCGGCGAGACCCGACGTATTTCGTTGGCTAAAACACCGCCGACGGTCATCATGCTGGCCGGTCTGCAAGGTGCCGGTAAGACGACTCTGGCCGGAAAACTTGGCAATTGGTTGATCAAGCAGGGCCACACGCCGCTCCTGGTCGCGTGTGATCTCCAGCGTCCGGGAGCGGTTTCGCAGCTACAGATCGTCGGCGAGCGCGCTGGCGTTCCGGTGTTCGCTCCGCATCCGGGGACCAGCGTCGGCGGCGAGGGAGCGCTGGGGGTCAGTTCCGGCGATCCAGTCGCCGTCGCACGCGCGGGCGTCGAGCAGGCTCGGGCTGATCAGCGCGACGTGGTCGTGATCGACACCGCCGGGCGACTTGGCCTCGACGACGAGTTGATGCGTCAGGCGTCTGACATTCGTGCCGCGACTGAGCCGGATGAAGTGCTGTTCGTCGTCGACGCGATGATCGGTCAGGACGCGGTGACCACTGCCGAGGCATTCCAAAGCGGCGTGGGATTCACCGGCGTGGTGCTGACCAAACTCGACGGTGATGCGCGCGGCGGTGCGGCTCTCTCGGTGCGCGAAGTCACCGGACAGCCCATCATGTTCGCGTCGTCGGGCGAGAAGCTCGATGACTTCGACGTCTTCCACCCCGACCGGATGGCCAGCCGGATCCTCGGTATGGGTGACGTGCTTTCGCTCATCGAGCAGGCTGAAACCCATTGGGACGCACAGCAAGCCGAGGAAGCCGCGCAGAAGATCGTCGGCGGCGACCTCACTTTGGAAGACTTCCTCGAACAAATGCTGATGATCCGGAAGATGGGTCCGATCGGCAATATCCTCGGCATGCTGCCCGGTGCCGGTCAGATGAAGGATGCCCTGGCTGCTGTCGATGACAGCCAACTCGATCGAGTCCAGGCGATTATTCGGGGTATGACTCCCGCTGAGCGGGCCAACCCGAAGATAATCAACGCCTCGCGCCGGATGCGTATCGCCAACGGTTCGGGTGTCACGGTCACCGATGTCAACCAGCTTGTCGATCGGTTCTTCGAGGCCCGCAAGATGATGGCGCAGATGTCCGGGCGGATGGGCATGGGCGGCGTCAATCGCAAGTCAAACCGGAAAAACAAGGGCAAAGGTAAGAAGGGGCGCGGAAAGAATCGCGGCCCAACGCCGCCAAAGGCGCGCGGTGGTTTCCCGGGAATGCCGGGCATGCCCGCGGGTTTCCCGGATCTGTCGAATATGCCCGCCGGCCTCGACGAATTGCCACCCGGCCTGCAGGGGATTGACCTCAACGACCTCGACGTGTCGAAGTTCGCGCCGAAGAAGAAGTAGCGCAACACTTTTGGCCGGAGGTTGAGATCGATGACCGTCACCGACACTAGCGTGCGCCACTACCGCGGGCGTGATCCGTTCACCGATGAACCGCTCGAGTTGTGGGTTCACGAGGGTGTCATCTCTCGCGAATCAGTCGCCGACGCAGTTACCGTCGCAGACGATGCCTGGTTAATTCCCGGACTGGTCGATGCCCACAATCATGTCGGTATCGCGCCGGGGCTCGGGGTCACTATCGAGCAGGCCCGGGCATCGGCCTACCTCGACGCCAAGGCGGGCACGCTACTGATCCGCGAGGTCGGCTCGCCACTGGATACTCATCCCCTCGACTCGGATCCGTTGTGCCCCAGGTTTATTCGATCTGGAAAACATATCGCACGCCCCAAACGGTATCTGCGCGACTATGGCGTCGACTTGGATGATCCCAATGAGTTGGCCGCCGAGGTCGCCCGTCAAGCGGCAGCCGGTGATGGTTGGGTCAAGATCGTCGGGGACTGGATCGACCGCGACGTCGGCGATTTGGCACCGTTGTGGACGTCGTCGCAGTTATCCGCAGCGGTAGCCGCCGCCCACGACGCTGGCGCCAGGATCACCGCGCATGTGTTCGGGACCGCGGCGCTCGACGATCTGATCGACGCCGGCGTCGACTGCATCGAACATGGCACCGGTCTGCGTCCCGACCACATCGATCGATTGGTGGAAGAGTCGATTGCATTGGTGCCCACCATGATTCAGGTGGAGAACTTCCCGTCTATCGCCGACGGTGCCGACCGGTTTCCGACCTATCAGGCAAATATGCGCGCGCTATACACGGGTGCGCGCGACATCTTCGGTGCGGCGCGTGAGGCCGGGGTACAGATGTACGCGGGCACCGACGCCGGCGGTTTTGTCGGGCACGGCCGGATCGTCGATGAGGTCGAGGCGATGACGGCGCTGGGGTTCGGGATGCGCGAGGCATTGTGGCAGGCGAGCGTCGCGCCACGGCGTTGGCTGGGTGCTGGATTGCTCGACGATGGAGATCGCGCGGATTTCTTAGTACTCGATGCTAATCCGATTGTCGATCCGTCGGCTCTGCGTCGGCCGACCGCAGTCGTAAGTTCGGGCGAGGTCCTGGCCTGAACGGATGCCGGAACACGAACTGGCCGTCTTGGGAAGGGGAAGTGTTACCTGGTAGTCGGCTGTATTGACAGAATCTTCGCGCGTGAATATTCCTATTGGCGGCACCACAACACGGTGGTAATATCACTCCTCAGCGTTGCGGGGCCGGGTGCGGAGTCTTTGGGGGGAACCACGAGGTGCGCCCGGGCCGTCGATTCCATGACCGCAGTTGAAGTCGGCGTCAACGTTAGTGTGGTTACCCCGCGTGGGGTGGGGTAACCACACATCAACCCATCGCATTTAGGTTTCTGACGCTCGGTCTGGCACAATTACCTGCTGGTTCGTCGGTTGCGGTTACGTGCCGCCCGACGGTCACACCACAAGTAACGCAAAACCGGGCCCGCCAGCTGGCGGCGTCGCTGAATTGCGCCGTGACCAAAGAGGAAATATGGCTGTAAAAATTAAGCTCACTCGTCTGGGCAAGATCCGTAATCCGCAGTACCGCATCGTCGTCGCCGACTCGCGTACCCGTCGCAACGGTCGCGCCATCGAGACCATCGGCAAGTACCACCCGAAGGAAGAGCCGAGCCTCATCGAGGTCGATTCCGAGCGCGCGCAGTACTGGCTGGGTGTCGGTGCACAACCGACCGAGCCTGTCGCCGCGATCCTCAAGGTGACCGGTGACTGGCAGAAGTTCAAGGGCCTGCCCGGCGCCGAGGGCACGCTGAAGGTCAAGGAGCCCAAGGCAAGCAAGCTCGACCTGTTCAACGCTGCGCTGGCCGCCGCCGACAACGAGCCGGTCGCCGCTGCGACCACCGAAAAGAAGAAGAAGGCCGCCAAGAAGGACGAGGCCGCCGACGAAGCCAAGGCCGACGAGCCTGCCGCAGAGGCCGCCGAGGGTGACAAGGGCGACGCGTGAGTGCTGTCGTCGCTGATGCCGTCGAACACCTCGTTCGCGGCATCGTTTCCAACCCCGACGACGTCCGCGTTGAGATGATCACCGGACGTCGCGGCCGAATGGTCGAGGTACATGTGCACCCCGATGATCTCGGCAAGGTGATCGGCCGCAATGGCCGCACCGCTACCGCGCTGCGCACCCTGGTGGGCGGCATCGGCGGTCGTGGCGTCCGTGTCGACATCGTCGACACTGATCGCTGAGCTTTTAGAGGCCTGCCAGGTGGATCTCGTCGTCGGACGTGTGGTGAAATCCCACGGCATACGTGGCGAGATGGTCGTTGACGTCCGGACCGATGATCCGGACACCCGATTCGCGCCGGGGACAAAGCTTCGCGGTCGCGCACCGCGTGGTGGCGGCGAGCAGACGTATACGGTGACAGCCGCCCGGAATCATTCCGGGCGGCTGCTGCTGTCGTTGAACGAAATCGCCGACCGAGATTCTGCCGACGCTATGCGCGGCGTGCTGTTCCTGATCGACACCACGGATGTGTCGTCGGGTGATGATCCAGACGAGTTCTACGATCACGAACTCGAAGGCGTTGACGTCGTGACTGTCGACGGCGCCAACGTTGGCGCCGTGGAATCGGTTTTGCATCTGGGCGCATCGGATTTGCTTTCGGTGCGCGCCACCGATGGCAGGGAGATTCTGATTCCCTTCGTCGCCGAGATAGTTCCCGAAGTTTCGACCGCACGGATCGTCATCGATCCTCCCGACGGTCTGCTCAATCCCGAGCAATGGTGACGTAGATGTTCACGATTGACGTCGTCTCTATCTTTCCGGAGTATCTGGAACCGTTGCGAGTTGCGTTGTTGGGCAAGGCAATTGATCGCGGACTGGTAGACGTTTCGGTTCATGATCTGCGTGAGTGGACCTCCGATGTGCACCGTAGCGTCGACGATTCGCCCTATGGCGGCGGCCCGGGGATGGTGATGAAACCCGACGTGTGGGGACCGTGCCTGGACGACGTATGCCCCGACGATGCGTTGCTAGTCGTTCCCACGCCGGCGGGCGTTCCCTTTACCCAAGCTACAGCGCAGCGGTGGAGTAATGAATCGCATCTCGTTTTCGCATGCGGGCGGTACGAGGGCATCGACCAGCGCGTCGTCGACGATGCCGCGCGGCGGGTACGCGTCGAAGAAGTTTCCATCGGTGACTTCGTGTTGATCGGCGGCGAGGTCGCGGTACTCGCGATGGTTGAAGCTACGGTCCGACTGATTCCCGGAGTGCTGGGCAATCCGGCATCACATCAGGAGGACTCGTTCTCCGACGGTCTCCTCGAAGGTCCGTCCTATACGCGTCCGGAAACCTGGCGCGGCCTGTCGGTGCCGCCCGTCCTGCTCAGCGGTGATCACGCGAAGGTGGCGCAATGGCGCCGCGAGCAGTCGGTGGCGCGTACCACCGAACGCCGGCCAGATCTGTTGTAGCGCAGAGATTTTACGCCGGATCGTCGAGTGCCGCGTCGAGCTTGCGAGGCGCGGTGTATCGAGACGCGGCGAGCCGACGTTGCCAACTTGCCGCCACGCGTACGAGATCACTGGAATTCAAGAGCGCTCTATCGTCGGTATCCGCAACCGATCGTCAGCGAAATCTGTTGTAACGCAGACTTTTTGCGCATATCTTGGGCGTGAGTCCGCAAGGCGTGGCACTGTTTCCCGAAGAGGTCAAGGGGGAGCGACGTTGGATGGACAACGATTGCGCGCGGAATTGTCGCGTCAGCGGGCTGAACTAGATCGAATTGCTCAGGCAGTGCAGTGTCTGACCGCCGACGCGACTAGCCGCGACCAACTGGTGTCGGTACATATCAACGCCCGTGGGTTGCTGACCGAGCTGCGCATCGAGCCTGCGGCACTTCGCCGCTATCGCGCTGACCAGCTCGCGGCCGAGATCGTGAGTCTGGTCGGGCTCGCAGACAAGAAAATTGCCACGATACGGAACCAAACGATCGCCGCCACCGTCCAATCCTTGAGCGACTATTCAGGTGCTCAGGAGGGGTGATGATGTCGGCGAATCCGATGGTTGTTCACGATGCGACCGAATGGCAATCGGTGGCCGATCGGGCCGCCGCGCTTCGCGATGACGTTTCCGTGCTCGCCGACGGTGTCGCGGCTATCGGCCGCGACGGGACGTCCATCATCGACGGTCTCGTTGCCGGGCGGGCGGGCATGGCGACGCTAATCGATACTCTGGTCGCCACGTTGCGATCATGCGTCGGGAAGCTGGGCGAATACACCCGGAACGTCGCGACCTCGGGCCGGCGAATCGCTGCGGCCGACGGCGAGTATCACCCGCCGATAGCGGCGCACCCTGGGCCGTCACATTCGTGGAAAACCCTTGGTGCGCCGATGGATTCGCCAACGGTCGCCGAAGATGACCTGCCGCCGACGATTGTCGACACATTATGTCCGGGCGTGTGGCCGACAGTTGACGTCGCGGGGCTGCGACTGTTCGCCACAGCACTACGTCTCGACGCACAGCACCTCGCGGCTGCGGCGGATCGGATTGCGCCATCGATGGTGTTCTCGCGGGGACGAGCTACTGACGCGATGGTCGAGCGCGGCGGCACACTTGCCGGTTGCCACGTCATCGGCGACGCGGTGCGATCGCTGGGCATCGTCGCAGATGCGTCAGATGCCCATGCCGATGCGGCGTCGATGACGCGGGACGAGATGCGAACCATCGCGGCGCGAGTGGATACCGATCACGCTCGCGGTCGAGTGTTTGCCGCGCTCGGGGCGGAACCGGCATTGGTGGAGCCAGCAGCAGCCGGGCGCTTGGCCCTAGCGGCTGCGGGTGAGGATTATCGCGCGAAAGTCGACGACGTGGGACGACGGCATATCGATCAACTGAGTAACCCTGGCGCGAGCGCCGCGGCTCCCTCTGGTCTGCTCGGCGGGCTTGGTGCCACCGACGGCGCGCGGGCGCTCGACGTCTCACGCCGTCGCGCGCGGCGCGAATCTGCACCGGTGAATACAACTGAGATCCGACGTCGCGCCGGCGAACTGGCCCAGCGGCTGCCCGCTGAAATCGCCGTGCGGATGGCTGTCGGTCTTCTGGTGACCGAGGCGGGCGGGGAGCTGATCGCAACCGCGACCAGCGACGACCACGACTATCTGCGTCCCGGCATTACCGTCTCCGGTAGTGAATGGTTCGTCGGGCGTGGGGGCGCTCCCGAACTCGCCTTACTCGGTCTAGGTGCACAATCGGGGGCGCGACTGGTAGCCATCGCCTGGACTACTCCGCCACCGGAATCGGTGCGAGAAACACTGACTGCTCACCAGGTGAAAGTCGCGGAATAGGCATCCCGCGGCCGATTTCGCCTCGGCCGGGGTTTCTGGCACAATAGACGGGTTGCTCGGAGCCGCACACTCTATGGTGTGCCGCCTGGGTTGCGCACTGAATCGGAGCACGAACCGGTCGACGCCCACTGCATCGCAGAGCGGGAACGCCAGGTTCCTCTACTCACGCAAACGCCAGAACAGGACCAATACCGCAATGAACACTCTCGACTTTCTCGACAAGCAGTCGCTCCGCGACGACATTCCGGCCTTCGCCGCTGGCGATACCCTCGACGTACATGTCAAGGTGATCGAGGGCTCCAAGGAGCGTGTCCAGGTGTTCAAGGGCGTCGTGATTCGTCGCCAAGGCGGCGGTATCCGCGAGACGTTCACCGTCCGCAAGGTTTCCTTCGGCGTCGGCGTTGAGCGTACCTTCCCGGTGCACAGCCCCAACATTGCCAAGATTGAGGTGCTCACCCGCGGTGACGTGCGTCGCGCGAAGCTGTACTACGTCCGCGACCTGCGCGGCAAGGCAGCCAAGATCAAAGAGAAGCGCTGACCCGACTACGCTGGCGTCGTGGCTAATTCACACGGCAAGCATTCATCCGACGGCACACACCCCGAGGCAAGCGATCCGCTCGCCCGGGGTGTTGCTGACAGCGAGGATGCTCGCGCCGAAGACTCCTCAGACTCGACCGCGAAACCGTGGCACACAAAAGACGACGCCGCTGACGGCAAGGGCAAGGGCCGGAGCAAGGGGAGCACGTTCCTTCGGGAAACGGTAGTCATCGTCAGTGCGGTGCTCGTCGTCATGTTTGTGCTGACCACGTTCGTAGGTCGGCAGTATGTGATTCCGTCCGAGTCGATGGAGTCCACCCTGCACGGTTGCACTGGGTGCTCCAACGATCGCATCATCACCGACAAACTGGCCTACCGGTTCGGTGATCCGCAGCCGGGCGATGTTGTGGTGTTCAAGGTCCCTGACTCGTGGAATGAGCCGTACCTGTCCACCCGATCGTCGAACGCTGTCGTCCACAAGTTCCAAGATGTCTTGTCCTGGTTCGGGTTTGCGCCACCGGACGAGAACGACTACGTCAAGCGAGTCATCGCCGTTGGCGGCCAGACGGTCTCCTGCCGTAATGCCGAGGGCGTCGGAGTGAAAGTCGACGGCAAGGCTCTGCGCGAGCCGTATATCGATATGAATTTGCAGAACCCCGGTTTGGGTAGCTGCCTCGGCCCCGACTTCGGGCCGTACAAGATTCCCGACGGCGCGGTGTGGGTCATGGGTGACAATCGCAGCAATTCGTCGGACTCGCGCTTTCATATGACCGACGATCCGGCGACACCTGATCAAGACTTCCTGACCGGCGGTTCGGTGCCCGTATCGGATATCCGCGGCAAGGTGCGCACCATCATCTTCCCGTTCTCGCGGATGGGCGGTGTCGGCTCGATCAATCCGCAGCAATGAGCAGCGGAATGTCGCGAACCGTCAGTCGCGCCGACCGGTGGCCGCCGAGATCTCCGGTACGCCGTGCGGCGAGCCTGCGTACCTTCGAATTCGCCTTGCACCGCAACGGATTAGGGCCGGTGGCCGGTGTCGACGAAGCGGGCCGCGGGGCCTGTGCCGGCCCGTTGGTCGTCGCGGCGTGTGTTCTCAAGCCGACGCAGTTGGCGTCGTTGGCTGATCTTGATGACTCCAAGAAGCTGTCCGAGAAGACGCGTGAGGCGCTGTATCGCTCGGTGACGAAGTACGCGCTTGCCTACAGCGCCGTGGTTATCCCGGCGGCTGAGATTGACCGTATTGGTATCCATGTCGCGAATATCGAGGGGATGCGACGAGCGATCAGCGGGCTTGACGTTACCCCGGGATACGTCTTGTCCGACGGGTTCACCGTTCCGGGTCTCACCGCACCGTCGTTGGCTGTCATCGGCGGCGACGGCGCGGCCGCCTGCATCGCCGGCGCCAGTATCATCGCCAAGGTGACTCGCGATCGAATCATGAAGGCCATGGATGACGACTTTCCCGGATACTCCTTCGCGGTGCATAAGGGGTACAGCACGGGCCTGCACATGGACAGTCTTGATCGTCTCGGGCCCTGCGCGGAGCACCGGATGTCGTACCGGAATGTCGCTGCGCGAGCCGCCGCGACTCCGAAGTAGGGTAGGGCGAGCTATGCGACGGGAGATGTGAGAATGAGCGCTGAGGACCTCGAAAAGTACGAAACCGAGATGGAACTCTCGCTTTATCGTGAGTACAAGGACATCGTCGGACAGTTTACCTACGTTGTGGAGACCGAACGGCGCTTCTACCTGGCGAATTCGGTCGAGTTGATACCGCGCAACGCCGACGGTGAGGTCTATTTCGAGCTCCGGATGAGCGATGCCTGGGTCTGGGATATGTACCGGCCGGCACGGTTCGTGAAGCAAGTTCGGGTAGTCACATTCAAGGACGTCAACGTCGAAGAGCTGGAAAAGCCAGAACTGAGGTTACCGGACAACTGATTGCGGCCAGTACATCGACCTGCGCGCTGCGTTGTCCAGGCGTAGCGTTGGGATTTCACTGAGGTCGAACTCCCGGTAGCCACCGGGACTGGAGCGGGTGATTATGGTCGACGTAGCTGCGGTCGCGGGGCCAGATCTCGCTGGTCGCGTGACCGATGGGCCATTTCCCAGCCTCCTATACGCGGGGATCGCTGAGCCCCTCGTACAGACTCAGCCGTATTTCGACGATCTCAACCTGGAACCGGTCATCTCCGCGATCGCCGCCGATACCGCACTCCGGTCATATTTCTGCACCCCGGTCAGCCCCGCGTCAATAGCGTTGCGGCACAGTATTTTTCGTGACCTCGACGCCAACCAGCGATTAGTGTGGGTGATCGAACGTTTCATCAGCGAGATGGGTGAAACCCGGCGGCTCATGGCACTTGCGGATAAGGTACACAACAGGTTTGAGGCGATTGGCTGGCATCTGGCCGCAGCCGAAAGCTATCTCGACGTGGTGCAACGATTTGTCGCGGGACTTATTGCGGCACAACCCCAGTCGGCCCCGCTGAGTGAGTTGACGGCAAGACTCAGTGTGCACGTCGGTCAGGGCAACCACGCACAGATGAAGGAAGACGCCGCGCGGATGCGAGAAGCGTTGGAGCGCATACGATTTTGCCTGCTGGTGACCGGCGATCATGTGACCATCCGGCACCATCGCGACGAGCGCGACTTCAATATCTTGACGCGACAGATTCTCGGTCGGTTCCTTACCGACTCGACGCCGGACCCGTTCTCAGCGCGCTTCGCTCGACCCGATATCGCGGCCGGCGAAGGCCGACCGGCTGATCTCAACGCGGTCGAATCGCGGATACTTGCCGGCGTTGGCAAGCTTTTCCCCGACGAATTCGCCGAACTCGAGCGCTTCCGCGCGACGACGCGTTCACTAGTCGACCGGCGTATCGCCGTGGCCGAATCCGAGCTGTCGTTCTACACCTGCTACCGGGCTTTCATGGCGCAGCTTTCTGAGCGGAGTACCCGACGAGATACCATCTTCTGTTACCCGGAGATTGTCGAAGACACGGCCTCGACATGGATTTCCGACGCATACGACGTCGCGTTGCTGCTGGCGCAGGTCCGCTCCGCGGGGTCGTCAGATTCGTTGGTAAGTAACAGCTTTCATCTCGATCCACCGGAGTGGGCGGCCATCGTGTCCGGGCCGAATCAGGCTGGCAAGTCGACCTTCGCGCGCATGATCGGGCAGATTCATCACTTCGCGGCCGTAGGAGTTCCGGTGTCCGCTCGACGTGTTCGGGTGCGGCCGGTGGGAAGGATCTTCACTCATTTCGAGCGTGCGCAGAACGCGATCGATGACCGTGGCCGACTAGCGGACGAATTGATGCGCATGGAGCAGATTCTCGAATCTGGTGATGAACACTCGGTGGTGATTTTGAACGACACCTTTGCCTCGACGTCGCTGAAAGACGCACGGGCACTTGGCCAAGCTGTGTTGAGCAGACTCCGTGAGCGATGTGGCGTCTGCGTCTACGTGAGCGCCGTCGGATCGCTGGAACAGTCCGCCGACGGCGTGGTGAGCATGGTCAGTGCGGTTGATCGCGCCGACCCCGCACGGCGCACATTTCGGGTAGAGCGACGCAGTGCCCCGGGAACCGCATACGCCACCGCTATTGCGGCGAAGTACCGTCTGACCTATTCAGACGTGACCGAACGCTGTAGACCGTGAGAGTCCGGCTGATGTACCCCGACCGCGACTGCGATGTCGCCGCCCGAGCTCCCGACGGTGCGCACGAGGTGATGGCCGATCTTGGTTTGTCTCCGATTATCGCGGCTATGGGTGGCGACGACCCGTATCTGTGCAAGGTTGCGACGGTGTCCCTATTCGACGCGGCGGCGAGTGTGGATTCGATCGTCTACCGGCAGCAGGGCGTCGCCGACGCGGCATCGAATCTCGCTACGGTCCAGAGCGCGTATGCCATTGCGGTCGCGGCCGGGGAGGACCTGCGCAAGCATGTACGAATCTCGATCGGTCGTACCTCGCCTGAGCGTTTTATGTATCGCTCGCGGTCGGCGGTCGAATTACTGTCCCGTAGGTTAGCGCAACTGACCGCGCTCATGCGCGACCATCGGGAGAAATTCACGTCGCCGCCCTTCAGCGCATTCTGTGCGTATCTTGCGGACACCTTCGACCGTGACTATCTCGCCGCTGTCCGACGTCATCTCGACGATTTGGAGTTCACTCAAGGGGCGTTGATCAGTGCCGGTCTGGGGCGGGGTAACGCACCGACAGGTTATCTGGTGCGTCAACCCCATCGAAAAGCGATCAGCGACTTGGTTTCTACCGATCGCGGATACGGATTCCGAGTCGATCGACACGATCCGACCGCGAGTGAACTCCTCGGCGACGTGCGAGGCCGAGGTCTACACGAAGTGGCGGCAACGTTGGCCGATGCCGCGGATAACCTCGAGCGTTTCTTCGCCACCGTGCAGTGGGAACTCGGATTTCATCTGGGGGCGGTTCGGTTACAGCACACCTTGCTGGAGTTGGGCGGCGCGATGTGCTGGCCGGTCCCAGAGCCGCGCGGTTCCATGAAATGGCGCTGTCGTGGACTGTACGACGCGGGGTTCGCACTACGTCGCGGCGGGCCGTTGGTTGGCAATGACGCCGATACCGGCGGAGCGGCGCTATTGATGATCACCGGTGCCAATCAGGGTGGAAAATCGACTTTTCTGCGCAGCATTGGGGTGGCGCAGATGATGATGCAGGCCGGATTGCCCATTGCCGCAACGGAATTCGCAGCAGGAGTCCGATCCGGAGTACACACGCATTTCACTCATGCCGAAGATCCGTCGATGACCAAGGGGCACCTCGACGAGGAGTTGGAGCGGATGAGTCGGATCATCGACCGCCTTGCGCCGGGCGCACTGATCCTGCTCGATGAGTCGTTCGCGTCGACTAACGAACACGAAGCGACCGGATTAGCCGCTCAGATTGTCGAGGCGCTTATCGATTCGGGGCATCAGCTCTGTTACGTCACACATATGTATGAGTTGGCACGACGCTTCTACGACGCGGGCAAAGGTCATTTCATCCGCGCACAGCGGTGTGATGACGAGTCACGGCCATTTCACTTGGTCAGTTCTGGACCGATGGAGACGAGTTACGGCGTGGACTTGTATCGGGCGGTGTTCGGAGTGGACTTGCCCGCGTCGTAGGGGATTGCTGCCCGGCATTTTCCACAGGTCGAAGGTTGTACACAGAAGCCTGACGGGAGGCGTCGATGACTCTTCTGGCTGACGGCCCGCGGTGTCAATGTGTGCGTCATGGGGAGAAACCAAGTACCCGCGTCGAACCGGCGGTCAACGGTCGGTCAGCGCGGCGAGGACATTGCGGCTATCCATTGCCAGAAGCTGGGATGGACTGTGCTGGAACGCAACTGGCGCAATCGATACGGTGAGCTGGATATCATTGCGGCCGACGGCTGCGACTTGATCATCGTCGAAGTGAAGACTCGATCTACCGATAAGTTCAGCGACGCCGCCCACGCGGTCACCGCGGCGAAGTTGGCTCGGATGCGGAAGTTGACCCGCATGTGGTTGGCCGCCCAGGATCGGCATTGGCGGTCGATCAGGTTCGATGTTGTTGCGGTGCAACTGAATCTGTCCGCACCACCGGATGGCCATCCAGTTGAGATCCGACACCATCGTGGCGTCTACGCATAGGCGGCGAGATGGCACTCGGAAGGTCGTACGCGATAGGTCTCAACGCGTTCTCGGCGACTGTCGTTGAGGTGCAGGCGAACGTTGGACAGGGACTGCCGGGAGTGACTGTTGGCGGCAATGTCGACGGCGGCATTCGTGAGTCACGCGAGCGTATCCGGGCGGCGGTAACCAATTCCGGGCATAAGGTGCCTGATCAGAAGATCACCATCATGCTGTTTCCCGCTGATCTGCCGAAGTCGGGGTCACGATTCGACCTTGCGATGGCCTTGGCCATCATCGCTGCCGGTGGTGAGATTGACGAAGCGAAACTGGCGTCGACAGCGTTTGTCGGCGAACTAGCACTTGACGGTCGGGTTCGGCCAGTCCGCGGAGTATTGCCGTCGGTGATTGAAGCGCGTCGTGCCGGATACTCGCGGGTGGTGGTGCCCCGCGCGAATGTCGCTGAGGCCGTTCTGATTTCGGATATCGAGGTGGGAGGCGCCGACTTCCTTTCCGACGTTCTGGCCTGGCTCGCGGGGGATCGGGCGCTGGACACTATCGCCGACGCCGAGCCGCCCGACCCGACGCCGGTGCCCGACCTTGCCGATGTCGTGGGCCAGTCGGAGGCACGCTACGCGTTGGAGATCGCCGCCGCCGGAGCACATCACTTGATGATGACGGGCCCACCGGGTATCGGAAAGACGATGCTGGCGCGACGATTGCCGGGCATTTTGCCTTCGCTGGGGACCGAAGAATCGTTGGAGGTTACTGCGATTCACTCGATTGCCGGCACTCTGCCGGCGAAGAATCCGTTGATCACCGAGCCGCCGTTCATCGCCCCACATCATTCGACGTCGATCACCGCGCTGCTCGGCGGTGGCACTGGAATGGCCGCGCCGGGAGCTGTATCGCGAGCACATCGCGGCGTGTTGTTTCTCGACGAGTGCGCCGAGATGGGCGCGAAAGTTCTTGATTCCCTGCGCCAACCGATTGAGGAGGGCGAAGTTCGCGTGGCGCGGCGTGATGGCGAAGCCAACTATCCGTCGCGGTTCCAATTGGTACTCGCCGCGAATCCATGTGCCTGTGCGCCAGCCCACGACGTCGATTGCATATGTTCGGCGATCAGTCGTCGACGCTACCTCGGGAAGATGTCGGGGCCACTGATGGATCGAGTCGATATCCGGCTTCGGATGGAGCCGCCGGGGAATATGGCTCTGATGACCGCGACCGGCGAGTCCAGCGCGGCGGTCCGGACCCGGGTCGTCGAGGCCCGCGCCGCAGCGGCGCACCGATGGGCAGAATTTGGTTGGCTGACCAACGGAGAGGTTCCCGGTTCGGTACTGCGCCAACGATTTCGGCTGCCGCCCAAAGTCTTACATCCTGTGGAACTGTTTCTGCGCGATGGTCGGGTGACCGCCCGTGGTGCCGACCGCGCGGTAAGACTCGCCTGGACCCTCACCGATTTGCGCGGCGGTGACCAGCCAACCGAAGACGATGTGGCACAGGCATTGTTGTTTCGCGACCGGGGAGGGTATCGATGAGCGCGTACAGCGAAGAGCAACGGGCGTGGGCGTATTTGGCGCGAGTTGCTGAGCCGCCGTGTGGCCCGCTGCGTACGCTCACGGAGGAGATTGGCGCGATCGACGCCGCGCAGGCGGTACGTCGGCGTGTGGTGCCGCCTGGCTACGGCGGTCTGCTGACAAACACGCGGGCACGATACGAAATTGATTCGGCGATAAGCGATCTCGACGCGGCGTCCCGCGTGGGTGCGCGCTTGGTTACTCCGGCTGACGACGAGTGGCCGGGGTGGTCTCTGATGGCTCTCGCGCAGGCGGATACCGCGGACCGTGGCGGACCGCCGTTGGCGTTGTGGGTGCGCGGGTCGCCGACACTGACCGTCGCCGCGGATTGTGCTGTCGCGCTGGTGGGTTCGCGTGCGGCGAGTAGTTATGGCGAGTACGTGGCGGCGTCCCTGGCGGCGGGAATTGCCGCGGACGGAAGCCCGATAGTGTCCGGCGCGGCATACGGGATTGACGGCGTGGCCCATCGCTCGGTCCTGGCGTCCGGCGGACTTACCGCCGCGGTGTTGGCCTGCGGCATCGACCGTGACTATCCGGCCGGACACGCACGTCTGCTGGCACAGATCGCGGCGTCGGGTGTGGTTATCAGCGAATATCCGCCTGGCACAACGGCCGCCAAGCATCGGTTCCTGACTCGCAACCGACTGGTGGCGGCGCTGTCGTCGGCGGTTGTCGTTGTTGAAGCGGGACGTCGGAGCGGAGCGGCGAACACCGCGGCGTGGGCGCGTAAGTTGGGCCGGCCGCTGGGGGCGGTGCCCGGGCCGGTGACGTCGGCGATGTCAGTCGGCTGCCACAGCATGATTGCCGACGGCTTGGCGACGTTGGTGACTACTGCATCGGAGGTGATGTCGTTGGTCAGACCAGACGGTGCGGGTGGTTCTAACGAAAGCCCTAGCCGATCAACGGATGGACTGACGCCGATACAAAGGCAGGTGCACGACGCTATTCCGCGGCGCGGGGCGACGACGGTCGATCAGATTGCCTACTCCGCGGGAATCGATCTGGCAGTAGTGCGATCTGCGCTGGCCGCGATGGATGTTGCGGGCGTGGTGGTGGCGAGCGAAGGCGGGTGGAAGTTGGCGTAGTAGCGTCGCACCTATGCGACGGTTCTGGGGAATTTTCGGTGCATTGATGGTTGCCGTGTGTGCGACGCTGTTTGTCGCGCCGCCCGCGAATGCGGCTTCAGCTGGCTCGGTGATCAGCACCGAGGCGCTCTCGCGCGTGGAACTCCCCGCCGAGGCGGCCCGAGGCCAGCGGATTCTCTACGAGACGCGTGACCAGAATGGTCGCCCGGCCCGCTCCTTCGGAGCGGTCTATTACCCGCGGGGAAAGGCGCCAGCAGGTGGCTGGAAGGTGGTTTCGTGGGCACACGGCACCAGCGGTATCACCGAGAAATGTGCGCCCAGCCGGTCTGTGGGGGCGCAACGAGATCGCCTTGAGCCGACCATCGGAGCAGCGCTCAAAGCGGGTTACGTCGTCGTCGCAACGGACTACATCGGCCTCGGCGGCGGCAGCAAGGCGGAATATCTTGGCGGGCGATCAGAAGGACATTCCGTATTAGATATGGTTCGTGCGGCTCGTCGCAGCGACACGGCGATCTCCAAAGACTGGGTGTCCCTTGGTCATTCGCAGGGCGGACATGCGGCATTGTGGGGTGCCTGGCTGGCTCGAAGCTATGCGCCGGACCTCAATTTGCGTGGAACGGTCGCACTCGCGCCGGCATCACATATCGAGTTGATGTTTACCGCTTTCGGTCCCTACATTCCGGCCAACAGTGCGCTCAACGGCTTTGGCGGGCTTGGACTTTACGGCATCAACGGCCTCGATGTGGCCCGGCCGGACTTGCGGATCCTCGACTATCTGACGCCGGCCGGGCGAGCGTTGGCGCAGCGGGTCAAGTCGATGTGCGTTTTCGATTTGTCGCCGCTATTCGCGAATCGGCCATTGGGTTCGCTCTTCGCCAAGTCACTCGCGAACCCGACGGTCGCTGCCGCTCTGCGCGACTACATGGCGGTCCCGACATCGGGCTGGACTACACCGGTTCGCATCGAGCAGGGAAGAAGCGATGAGACCGTGTTCTATCCCGTCACCGCAGCGCTGGCAGCCGAGATGAAGGTCGGCGGCGCTCAGGTGTCGCTGGTGCCCTACCCGGGCGCCAACCATATGCAGGTGGTGCCGCGCTCGATAAACGACACGCTGTCGACGATCGGCGGATACTTCCGGCGGTAGCCGCTACGTCACGGATCCTGAACGAGGTCGCGTTTCGGCGGCCCCGCGCTCCTGAGGGCGATGTTTGCGATCCAGCCTTCGACTGGACCGCGGCGGTGATAACTGAGCCACCAGGCGGCGCCCACTAGGGAAATCGCCATGAACGCGACCCAGATCGAAAAATCAGACCATTGCGGATCCTGCCCAGGGGCCGCGTGCGACTTGGGCGTTAGGACCGACAGGGCGATGACGTGTGCGATGTAGATCGTCAGTGGCATTCTGCCGACTGCGCGCAACGGCCAACTCAACACACCGGGGCTGTGAAAGACCTTGAGGCACAGACCAATCAGGACCAGGCTGATTCCGGTCGAACCGAATAGGTCGAAGGGGGTTGACGAATGCGGATCCCCGGCGATTAGCCCCGTGAGGTTGGCCGGCGTCCAGAGGAATCCCTCACCCGGACGTTCGAATGGGGCAAGGAACTCGTTCGGCGTTGGTGCCGTCCCCGCTGGGTCCAGGGCGTTGCGGATCGGCACGAGCGCCGCGACGGATAGGTAAGCGACCGAGGCGATTGCCGCGCCTCGAATAATGAGTGTGTTCGCCATCTGTCGAGCCGAAAGGTCAAGTCGGCCAAGGCCTAACCCGACGAGGAAATAGCAGGACCATGTGAGCAACGGGTATCCGCCGTTGAACAGGATTTCCGGCAGGACGTAGTACGGCGCGCCCCATGCTCCGACGACAGCATGGAGAAGGGGCATCGCTATGGGCATCACGACCGCGATGATGAGCGCCGCCCTCAATAGTCGTCGCGGTGAGACCGAGATCAACGGGATCGATGCGGCGAACAGGAAGCCGTAGACGAGCAGAATGATCAGGACCGGCGACCCGATCATCTGCAGTATTCCGCCGAGTAGGGCGATCAGACAGGCTCGCACGAGCAATGTGTGACGAGCGTGAACCAACTCGTCGCCGGTTACCGGGGTGACGCCACCGGTGAACAGCGCGATGGATATGCCGGCGATCATCACGAACGTCGGTGCCGAATGGCCGATGATGAGTGCGGGATACGTATGTGGGTCGCTCCACCGGACATCGCCGAACGAGAAGATATGGACGGCGAACATGCCGAAGATAGCTATCGCGCGTGCGGCGTCGATGCCGTGCAGGCGGTCTCGGCCGGTCCTGGCGGTGTGTGATTCCAATCGATCCCCCGAAAATTGTGATAGGAAAATGCGAATTGATGATAATTCACTCCGGATGGGATGGCGACGGGAGTCCTCGACTTAGGCTCACCTAAATTCTGCCGTGTACCGTGGATGGGGCTTGTAATTAGTGAAGTGATTGCTCCGAAAGGAGGCCAGCAATGGCCCGACGTAAGAACACGATGACCGTCCTGCGAAGCGAAAAGATCGGCTCGCATATGGTTCGGGTATTCCTCGGCGGCAGCGGATTCGACGACTTCATTCCGGCCGAATTGAGCGACGACGGCGCGACCTGGGATACCGACATGTACGTCAAACTGATCTTCGCGCCGCCTGGCGTCGAGGTGCCCGCGGATGCGTCCCCACGCACCCTGCGCGACGAATTCGCGCCGGAACAGCAGCCAGTTCTGCGGACCTACACCGTCCGCAAGTACGACCGCGACAACCGAGAGATCGCGATTGATTTCGTCGTACATGGCGATGAGGGGATCGCCGGACCGTGGGCGGCGTCGGTGCAACCGGGTGAATCTGTCGACTTCTTCGGGCCGGGCAGTGGATATCGCCCTCGATCCGACGCGCCGTGGCATCTGCTGGCCGCCGATGAAGCGGGGTTGCCGGCGGTGGCCGCGGCATTGGAAGCGTTGCCGGACAACGCAATCGCGAAAGTATTCATCGAAGTCGCCGGCGTCGACGACGAACTGGATCTGATCGCGCCCGCGGGCGCTGAGATCACGTGGGTGCATCGCGGCGGTGGTGCGGGCGAGGTAGCCGACGATGTCGCCGGTGATAACGCTCCGCTGATCGCAGCGGTGCGAGACGCCGAATGGCTCGACGGCGAGCCGCAAGTCTTTATCCACGGAGAGGCGCAGGCCGTCATGCACAATCTGCGCGGCTACATCCGGAAAGAGCGCGGCGTCGGGGCGAAAAATGCGTCGATTTCCGGATATTGGCGACGCGGTCGGACCGAAGAAGGTTTTCGGACGTGGAAGGCGGACCTGCGCGCTGCCGAAGAAGCGTCGGCCTGATCATCGTCGTTCCGATCTGATCACGGACCGAGTGTCGCGCTTGCTCGCGCGGTGGCGTCGGAGTTTGCTGGTTGGGTGCCTGATTCGACGTCCCGCGAGCACAGCCTGATCGCCGACTACACCGACTACCTGCGGTGGGAGAAGGCGCATAGTGATCACACGATCCGCGCGTATGTCGGTGATGTGCGCGCGCTCGTCTCGTTCGCAGGCGCTCGGGGAGTCGACGTCAACGGTATCGATCTCGCGTTGTTGCGTGCGTGGCTCGCCGAAAGCACGCGACGCGGCGCAGCGCGTGCGTCGATCAGCCGGCAGGTGTCGTCGGCGCGAACCTTCTGCTCGTGGGCTACCCGCGAAGGCGTATTCGATGTCGATCCGGCGCAACGTCTCGTAGCACCGAAAGGTCGGCGCACGCTTCCACCGGTCCTCGCGCCGGATCAGGCGAGTGCGGTGATGTCGTCGACACGAACGGATGTCGAAGAGGGCGTGCGCGATGTCGGTGATCCCATCGCCATACGTGACCGCGTGATCGTAGAGCTGTTGTACGCCAGTGGTATTCGGGTGGGGGAGTTGTGCGGGCTCGATCTGCGCGATGTCGACGTGGACCGAATGGTCCTGCGTGTTATCGGCAAGGGAGACAAGGAGCGAACTGTGCCGTTCGGCGAGCCGGCGCGAAAAGCTTTGAACGACTGGGTAACTCGCGGGAGGTCGGCGTTGGCCAACGATCGCTCGGGGCAGGCCTTGCTGCTGGGGGCGCGGGGCGGACGACTCGACCAGCGGATGGCCCGAACCGTCGTGACTGACGCCGTCGAGCGCGCCGGTGGTCCACACATGGGTCCGCACGGCCTACGGCACAGCGCCGCAACGCATTTGCTCGAAGGCGGCGCCGATCTTCGCGTTGTGCAAGAGCTGCTGGGGCATTCGTCCCTCGCCACCACACAGCTCTATACGCATGTCAGCGTGGAACGTCTGCGCAAAGTACACCAGCAAGCGCATCCGCGAGCGTGATGGCAGTTACGCTTGACGCCATGCTGCGCCGACTGGTCCTAACGTTCACCGTCCTTGCCGCGATTGCCGCGATTGGCGCGGTTGCCGCACCAGCCCATGCCGAACCTGTTGCGCCCGTGTCACCGACCGCCGCATCAGAGGGTTTGCTCGATGTCCGCAGTGTCGTCCCCGACGCCATCGTGGATCTGCGTTATGCGACGTCGGCGAATTTCGTCAAACAGCGGCTGTATCCGACCAATGCGCGCTGCCTGGTACATCGATCGATGGCGAATGGCCTACGAGTTGCGGCATCAAGACTTCGCGTAACCGGCAATCGTCTCGTCTTCTGGGATTGCTATCGGCCGCATTCTGCGCAGGTGCGCATGTATCAGGTTGTGCCAGACGCCAATTGGGTCGCCAAGCCGACGAATTACGCGCGCAGTCACGAGTCGGGGAGGTCGGTGGATGTCACCCTGGCGACCCGCGATGGACGTCGGCTCGACATGGGTACCGGATTCGACGACTTTAGTGCCCGTGCACACGCCTATGCGACGGCCGGAGTGAGCGCGAGCGCCGTTGGGAACCGCGCTCGACTGCGAACGGCGATGCAGGCCGGCGGCCTCGCGCCATATAGCGGTGAATGGTGGCACTTCGACGGTCCGGGTGCCGGAGTAGACCGTCCGTTGCTGCGCGCAGCAGTCAATTGACCGCTGCTGCGCGCAGCAGTCAATTGACCGCTGCTGCGCGCAGCGGTCAATTGGCCACTGTGCCAACGGGTTTGAGCCGAACACGGACCGCGTCGACTAACGCCAGCGGGTTGAGGTAAACGGCACTCGACCCTGATCCGCGCCGAGCGCCCCAGTGCAGACAGGTCGTCGTCGGGCAGCCGGCGTGTCCGGAGGTCACGGTGCCGATTACCTGCCCTCGGGTTACGGTCTGCCCCTTCGACACGATTGCGTCGACAGGCTCGTAGGTGGTTAGTAAGCCGTCGGCGTGCCTGATCGACACGACGGGTTTACCGCCGACATCACCGGCGAACGACACCGTGCCGCTGCCCGCGGCGAGAACCGATGAGCCCGCTGATGCGGCGAGGTCGACCCCTCGATGCCCGGATTGCCACCGCTGGTCGGGCGGATCGTAGGGCGTGACCACCCGTGGTCGGGGCGACAGTGGCCACCCGTAGCCGCGTGGTGCGGCGTCGGCCAAGGTCGGGGCTACCGCGCTGACGAAAGCGAGGCATAGACACAAACTTGACCAGCGGAAGAGAGGCGTCATCTCTATTAGACGCACGGTAGGGGCGGATGGATCCAGCGACTTTGCAACTGGCTGGAAACTGCGATCTGACGTCGGGCGAGGGGAGATGCCCCTCGGGGGAGTTGGCGTTGCAGGTCTCGGGCGGCAGTTAGCACGCTGGAGTCTGCAATCTGACGTCAGGCGAGGGGAGGCATCCCTCGGGGAGCCTTGGCGCCGCAGACTTCAGCCGCCGGGCCTCAGAAGTCGTCCGACGCCAGTACCCGGCGTCGCGCTGAATTGACTTCGATTTCCGGACGGCGGGCCACCAGATGCTCGATCGAATCCAGGACGTCGGAGACATGCCGACGATCCGGCCCCACCACACTGGCCCCGATCGCTGCCCGACGATGAAGGTCGTGGTTGTCCACCTCGGCGGCCGAGACGCTGAACTTACGCTTGATTTCCGCGATGATCGGCCGGATAGCCGAACGCTTTTCTTTGAGTGAGTGGACGTCCCCCAACAAGACGTCGAATTCGATCCAGCCGATCCACATTCGCACGAGCATACGCGGTGCGCTGACCGGCGATTTTGCCCAGCTCGCGCGGCGGCGTAGGCTAACCGATGCACTTCGCCTTCGGCGGGGTGACTTCGCGCGCCTGCGATAGGAAGTTTACGACCACCGTGTGGGCAGTCCCAGTCATCTGGGTTCTACCGGTGCGGGCGCCAGGATCGACGGCAACCCGTCGTCGATGACAACTGCAACAACAAGGACGTGTTTCGACATGGCTGTCGTAACAATGAAACAGCTGCTGGATAGCGGCGCACACTTCGGTCACCAGACCCGCCGATGGAACCCGAAGATGAAGCGATTCATCTTCACCGACCGCAACGGCATCTACATCATCGATTTGCAGCAGACGCTGACCTACATCGACAAGGCCTACGAGTTCGTCAAGGAGACTGTCGCCCACGGTGGCACCGTCCTCTTCGTCGGCACCAAGAAGCAGGCCCAGGAGTCGATCGCGGCCGAGGCGACGCGCGTCGGGATGCCGTATGTCAACCAGCGCTGGCTCGGTGGCATGCTCACCAACTTCTCGACCGTTCACAAGCGCCTGCAGCGCATGAAAGAACTCGAGACCATGGAGCAGACCGGTGGCTTCGAGGGACGCACCAAGAAGGAAATCTTGATGCTGACCCGCGAGAAGAACAAGCTTGAGCGGACACTCGGTGGTATCCGCGATATGGCCAAGGTGCCATCCGCAATTTGGGTTGTCGACACCAACAAGGAGCACATTGCTGTTGGTGAGGCACGCAAGCTGAACATCCCGGTCATCGCTATCCTGGACACCAACTGCGATCCCGACCTCGTCGACTACCCGATTCCGGGT